>JAGQYI010000070.1 GCA_020436165.1 Cyclobacteriaceae bacterium
CGATGCCAGCAAATACGCAGGCATTGGAGCTACCATTTTCTTTACCGGGCTGTTTGCCACACTTGCCTCCGGTTATGCGGTTTATACCTTTACCGATAGTTACTGGTCGGCCGTGCCGGTAGCGATCCTCTGGGGAGCTATGATCTTTAACCTCGACCGCTACATTGTGTCGAGCATGCGAAAGACCGGTAACAAGCAACATGAGCTTGTCATGGCCACTCCGCGGATCGTTCTAGCAATTTTGATTTCCATTGTTATCAGCCGCCCGCTGGAACTTAAAATCTTTGAAAAAGAAATTGCCACTGAGCTTACGGCAATGAATGCAGAACTGAAAGACGACCGAATAGCCCAACTTAAATCGAATGCTGCCAGGGAAATTGCTCATTACCAAAGTGAAAACAGTCAGCTCGACTCAATGGTGGTTCGAAAAGAAAAGGTTCGTGATGAACTTCGGGAAATAGCCCGCCAGGAAGCAGATGGAACCGGAGGAACTATGCGTAGAAATGCCGGCCCCATTTACAAAATCAAAAAAGAGGATGCCGACAAAGCAGATACAGAATTAAGTGATCTGAGAGCACGAAATAACCAATTGGTTGAAGCCAACTTCTCAAGTATTGATTCCATACGAACCAATCTTTCAACACAAATCACACGTTTAGATGACCCTGACTACACCGGACTAGCTGCACGGCTCGAAGCACTTAGCAGGATAAGCTCCAAAAGCTGGGCGATATGGATGGCCAATTGGTTTCTAATTCTTCTTTTTATTGCCATTGAAACAGCCCCTGTTTTTGTGAAGCTCATCTCTGAAAAAGGACCGTATGATTTTCTACTAGCACAGGAAGAGCACAACTTTGAAACCCGCTGGCTCGACTTTGTAGCCAAAGCCAATAAAGCTACCCGTAAAAAAGCAGAGCTAGCTGATAACGAAGAACAAGAGTATGTGAATGAGCAGCTATCTACAAGGCTGCATGGTTAAGTTATTGGTCTCAGCGAGACGCTAAGACCAGAAGAAGAATATAATTCTATTTTTTATTTTGAATATTACCACCAATCATAATTTCTTTACCACAAAGAAGCCTTAAACTAACACCATATTCTAATTCTTCAAGAGTCCCCTTCTTTTCTAATGTTGTTAAGGTATTAATCCACCATTCTTCTTTTTTGATTTTTGAACGAATTGAGTCTTGAATTGTAACTTTATTCCTATTCCAATATTCCAGCTCATCTTCATAAACCAATATTGATAGCCTAAATAACGTATCCTTTTTGTATGATCGCACTGGACTATTATTCTCTATTAAATAAAAACTAACACTATCTTCCCACCAAATTCCTGCTTTTTTAAACTTAGAATGCATTCCCTCTCCTCCATAGCGTAATAACAAAGTTGAATCATTAAATTTCATCTCATATGATTTCCAACCCAAACCACTCGTTCCATCATCACACATCGAATAATGATACGATTTTGTATTCTGGAGCATTGAAAAACCACAAAGTATATGAACTAGAAGTATTAAATACATAACAGCATTGTTTCAATAAATAAAAAGCCCCAACTGGTCTTAGCGTCTCGCTGAGACCAAATACACCAACCCTAATATAAATAGTAAATATCTATCAATCCCTTCCTATCTTCATAATCCCTGGCACTACTGTACAACCAATCAGCAGGGTTGTCAACAAACCCAGCTTTAACCGGATTATTGTGAATATAATCAATCCGTTGTTGCATAACTTCAACGGTATTTAATTCAATAGGATGATTGTGCTGCTGCCAGAACTGAAAGTCTTTGTTGTTCGTTTTATTCTCACCCGCTTCCTTCATAATTTTTAGCATCCACTCTTTTCTGCTTTCATGTGGGTTATTTTCCATATACTTTCTGATATGCCTTGACGTATAACTTTTCAAATCCCTGATAATGTCTTCTAATTTATTTTGGCCTGTTGTACCTATTGCCATATGCACGTGGTTTGTCATAATACAATACGCTCCAACTAACAATCCTTTTTCTTTCTGGCAAAAGCGAACAGAATCCAAGAATATATTTCGGTATTCCTCCTGTGTGAAAACATCCAGCCAATGGACAACTGTAAATGTCACAAAATAGAACTCTTCCTGGGTTCTAATAGCATATTTTCTAGCCATAATTTATTTTATGTTGAAACAAATTATGCCTTTCTAGTTCAAAAGTCAAGTTTGATAATATCTGGTCTCAGCGAGACGCTAAGACCAGTGAAGTCGACTTTGCGGCCAAAGCCAATAAAGCTACCCGCAAAAAGGCAGAAAGGGCTGATAATGAAGAACAGGAATATGTAAATGAGCAGCTAACTGCAAGGTTGCATGGTTAAATTATTGGTCTCAGCGAGACGCTAAGACCAGTGAATTAAATGTTAGCTAACCTTCTCAATAGCAATTATTGAAAACCGGCTAAAGTGCTTTTTGATCTCTTTACGAACCAGGAAAAGCACATTAGCTCCTTCTTCTTCATTTAAATCCCAGTTGTGGGCCACCCGTATGCTTACCTGCTGATCGCGATATACCGTTCGGTTGGCTCCAAAGCCGGTGAAGGTTATGCGATAGGTAAACATGACTATTTTCTGTTCTTAATGATCTCCTCCACTACCGATGGGTCAAGCAAGGTAGAGGTATCTCCAAAATTGTCGGTTTGGCCTTCGGCCACCTTTCGAAGGATTCTCCGCATAATTTTTCCCGATCGCGTTTTAGGTAAACCTGAAACGATCTGAACCTTGTCCGGTTTGGCAATAGGGCCAATGATCTTATTCACCGTTTCCCGAATTTCGTTTTCCAGGTTCGCTGCGGTTCGGTTGGTCATATCGGCAATAACATACGCATAAATGCCCTGCCCTTTAATGTCATGCGGATAGCCCACTACAGCTGATTCCACTACAAGTGGATGCTCGTTGATGGCATTTTCCACCTCGGCTGTTCCCATTCTGTGTCCTGACACATTGATCACATCATCCACACGGCCAAGGATACGGTAATACCCGTCTTCGTCCCGTTTTACTCCATCGCCAGTAAAATACATGCCTTTGTAGGTAGAGAAATACGTTTGGCGGCAACGCTCATGGTCGCCATAGGTGGTGCGCAACATCGAAGGCCACGGAAACTTGATGCATAGATTGCCTTCCACACTATTCCCCTTTAATTCTTTGCCTTTCTCGTCCACAATTATGGGTTGAATACCCGGTAAAGGAAGTGTAGCATACGAAGGCTTGGTAGGAGTGATACCCGCTATAGGCGATAACATGATGCCACCCGTTTCGGTTTGCCACCAGGTATCTACAATAGGGCACCGACCTTTTCCCACATGGTCATGGTACCAGTGCCAGGCTTCTTCGTTAATGGGTTCACCCACCGACCCCAGCACTTTCAAAGAGCTAAGGTCTTTGCCTTCAAAAGGCTTAAGGCCATAGGCCTCCAATGCCCTGATGGCCGTAGGTGCCGTATAGAACTGGTTCACCTTATGCTTATCTACAATGTCCCAAAACCGGCCGGCATCCGGATAGGTTGGTACCCCTTCAAACATCAATGTGGTGGCTCCACTCAAAAGCGGTCCATAGACTATGTATGAATGGCCTGTAATCCAGCCTACATCAGCCGTACACCAGTACACATCACCTGCCGAATATTGAAATACATTCTCGAAGGTGAATTGAGTATATACCATGTAGCCTCCGGTGGTATGCACTACTCCTTTGGGCTTTCCGGTTGAACCGGAAGTATACAGAATGAAGAGCATATCTTCAGAATCCATTTCTTCGGCAGGGCATTCTGTAGATTGCCCCTCCACCACATCGTGCCACCAGTAATCCCGGCCCTCTTTCATATCTACTTTTCCTCCGGTGCGCTTCAATACAATTACCGACTCCACCGATGGGCTCTTTTCCAACGATTCATCTACAACTGCTTTGATAGGAATTGTTTTTGACCCCCGGTAATTTTCATCTGAGGTGAGCACAACCTTGGCCTCGCAATCGTTGATACGATCGGCCAGCGCTGTGGAGGAAAATCCTGCAAAAACGATGGAATGTACTGCACCGATGCGCGCACAAGCCAGCATGGCTATTGCCGCTTCCGGAACCATAGGCATATAAATGACTACTCGGTCACCTTTTTTCAAACCTTTTTGTCTCAAGGCATTTGAAAACCGGTTTACCTGCTCATACAGTTCTTTGTACGTAAGCTTTCGTGTTTTTTCGTTAGGGTCATTGGGCTCCCAGATAATAGCCGTTCTATTGGCATGTGTGTACAAATGCCTGTCGAGTATATTCTCTGTTATGTTAAGCTTTCCGTTAACAAACCATTCTACTTTAGGTTCCTCAAAATTCCACTGGACCACCTCATCCCAATGCTTCTTCCAATGAAACGATTCTGCTACCCGTGACCAAAAAGCCTCCGGTTGCAAAACACTCTTTTGATATTCGTGCATATACCCTGAAAGGGTTTGTATCTTAATGCTCATTCTTAGAAATGGTTGGTACGTTCCTCCAAGATACAAATTGCCTTACACATGAAGAACCCTGGGGCGTAAATTTGATAGCTTATACCAACTAGAGCCTTTCCAACTCTACGGTAAAGTGCCGCATAATAGGCGCCTCTTTCCTGATCACCAATCCACTAACAATTTCGTTCCTTCTGTCATAGACATTGCATACCGCAGCAGCTATGTAATCCATGTGGCTATTGGTATAAACTCTCCGAGGAATGGCAAGGCGTACCAACTCCAATCTGGGATACCTGTTCTCCCTTGTGTCCGGGTCTCTATCTGCCAGTAATGTGCCAACTTCAACTGCTCTGATTCCTGCTTCAAGGTAAAGTTCAACAACAAGGGTTTGCGCCACATACTCCTCTTTCGGAATTTGAGGGAAGAATTTTTTAGCATCAATAAAAATAGCATGACCACCCGTAGGTTGTAAAATAGGCACTCCATGAGTCAATAACTTATCGGCCAGGTATTCCACCTGCTTTATGCGTGTTTGCAGGTAATCAAACTCAGTTGACTCATACAGTCCCTGGCACAGCGCATTCATATCACGACCTGACATACCACCATAGGTCACAAAGCCTTCGAACATAATATTGTACACACTTGCTTTTTCATAAAGGGCCCTATCTGCGAAACCAATAAACCCACCCATATTTACAATTGCGTCTTTTTTGCTACTCATGGTCATGGCATCGGCATAAGAAAACATTTCCTGCACAATTTCCTTTATCGATTTATTCGCATATCCTTCTTCCCGCATTTTTATGAAGTACGCATTTTCTGCAAAGCGAGCCGAATCTATAACCACAAGTGCGCCATGGCGGTGTGCCAGAGCCGACACCTCCCGCAGGTTTTGCATAGAAACAGGCTGCCCGCCTGACGTATTGTTGGTTATGGTCACAATGACCATAGGAATCCGTTCGTTGGGGTGTTCTTTAAACACATTTTCAAGCTTTTCAAGATCCAGATTCCCTTTAAAGGGATGGTATAAGGTAGTATCAAATGCTTCATCGATTGTGCAATCTACCGTATGCGCATGCCTGAACTCAATGTGGCCTTTTGTGGTATCGAAGTGCGAATTTCCGGGAATGATATCTCCTTGTTTTACCAAGACCGAGAACAAAACGTTTTCAGCAGCACGCCCCTGGTGCGTTGGCAAAAAATCATTGAAGCCAAACAAGTCCTTTATAGTGGCTTTCATTTTCAGGTACGATGAAGCGCCTGCATAGCTTTCATCACCCAGCATCATTTCGGCCCACTGACGATCGCTCATAGCACCAGTACCTGAGTCGGTAAGCAGATCGATGTACACGTATGAACTTCGCAAATTGAATACGTTGTAATCTGCATCTTTTAACCACCGTTCGCGTTCTTCACGCGTACTTCTTCGGATGGTTTCCACCATCTTCATTTTATATAATTCAGCAAATGGAAGTTCCATTTTTTAAATAGATTTAATTGTAAACAAATGTTTTAAGAGAATTTGCCAAGAGGCAAAAAGGAATCAATTAAGACCGTTGAAACTCATCTCTTCTTTTGATATTGAGAAATAAGTTTTGCAGAAATGAACGATAGAACTGGATCAAGGATCTCATACATCAAATTTCGGCAATAAATCTATTAAAATGAGGTTAAGGGGCATAAAAAAGGGCCTGCTATTACAGGCCCTTTATATCTATCTGGTTGAAATATTTTAATAAAGGTAATCCAAAGCTGTTTGATCTGCTGAAGTAAACGGACGGCTGGAACCATCAGTACATGCTAACATCCAAGAGCCATTACCAGCCAAGTCAGCTCCGGTAGGAGTACCGGGGATATGGTTTGCACCAACACCGCCATCGCCTTCGTTTGAAGGAGAGCCACCGCAGCTTATACTTCTATCAAAATAGTCAGTGTGACGGAAACCAACACAATGACCCATTTCGTGTGCAATAATAGTAGCAATACCAGCCGTGCTCAAGCCATAAGTAGATTCAAGAATTCCACTCATTAGTATTTGATCGTAAGGATCGCCTGAAGCAGTTGGGAAACCGGCAGACCCTAGAACTCCTTGTCTTTCATATCTTCTGCTTAAACGAGACATTACAATATCAGCACTGTTTGAATTAGTGACGCGCTGAAACGATATTTCTAAACCTTCAGCATTGTAGCGAGCAATAGCCTCATCAAGGCCTGCTATCATGCCCGTGCTGAAACCTCTTCTTCCTCCCTCAGGGGCATAAATTGTAATTACCCTACCTCCTGTAGCATTAACAAGATTATCAGTAGAATACTGCTCTTCAACTGGTAAGCGCACTCCTTCTTTCAAGCTATTGATATCGGCTTTGCTGAAATAAATATCTCCTTCAACCAAATAACCCTGCTCAAATTGAATGGGTGCCTGGCTATTTATATCATAGCCTGCATTAGCCAACGCACTTAATACTTCTCCCGGAACCTCTTCAGTTGTAACCACTTGATTTTCAGTACACGAGTTAAGCAAAATAGCTCCAGAAAGAAGCACACCTAAAAGTTTTAGTTTTCTCATAGTAAATAAATTTTATAGGTTAATGATAGATATAATTTCCCAAGGTAGTACTTTAGCGTTAATAATGAAAAATTTTATACTATTTTTTTTGTTAATAGCAATTTTTTATTCTGTTAGAGCGCAAAATAGAAAATTTTCTATTGAAACTATTGATAATTTAATACAGGATACAACCTCAATTATTGAATCTGACAAGTATTATTTAGTAAATATCTCCGGATACGAAGAGCTGAAAGTGTCAGCAAGTAAAGTTGTCAATGATGAGCTTATTGTCATAAAGGGGGAACTCATCAATCCGGTAAATGTAAATGAAAATTTTTACCTACTTAACAGCTCATGGAAATTTTCTCAAAATTTTTACCGAAAAATAGGGGATAATGAAATGCCCCATATTTTTTCTGTTCATTATCGCAAACCATTTGACATTGCCAAATTAAAAGAGTACCCTCAATTAGAGGTTATTAAAGAAATAGGGCAAGCTAACATGCTTATAATAAAAACTAGCTTGTCAACTATTAAGTCTGTTAGTAACCTGCCAGAAATTGAACATATTGACCTTTATGAACGAAAGGCTGTTGAAGAAAGTCCATTGCGCCAATACAATCCTTCTATTAATCGGGTAACTACTGCTCAAAACAATTATCCTGATCTTAAAGGAAACATTACAATTTCTTTAAAGGAAAACTCTGTTGAAGAAACCGATATTGATCTGCTAAGCAAGGTTACGATAGATGAAAACAGTTCCGGAGAATTTACGCAACATGCCAAGGAAATGGCAACCTTTATTGCAGGGTACGGCAACTCGTTTATGACAGGAAAAGGCGTTGCAACCGGAGCTCAAATTATTTGTACAAACTTCAGCTCTCTCTTCCCTGAAGAGCAATCCTATTATACCAAGCATTCCATTCTTGCTCAAAACCACTCGTACGGAACAGGTATAGAAAATTTTTATGGTAATGAAACGCTTTCATACGATCAGGCTGCAATAGATATGCCCGAGTTAACCTTTGTTTTTTCTGCTGGTAATGCAGGTAGTACGGCTCCCGAATTTGGAACTTATCAGGGAATTGATGGTTATGCAAATTTAACAGGTGATTTTAAACAAGCTAAGAACGTGCTGGTTATTGCGGCCTTGGATTCAACCATGAATCATGAAAGCTTAACTTCGAGCGGCCCTACCTATGACGGAAGAATTAAACCAGAATTGGCAGTCTATGGAGGAGAAGGCTCTTCAGAATCAGCGGCAATAGCCTCTGGGAGTGTTGCAATGATTCAGGATTATTTTTATCAGCTGAATGACAGCTACCCAACAAGCTCTCTGGTGAAGAGCCTGTTGATTGCAGGGGCTAATGAGGCTGATACACCAGGCATAGATTTCCGGACCGGTTATGGCAGCCTCAACCTCAATCGGTCATTAAGCATTATTGATTCTGCAAGCTTTTATGAAGCAACCATTCATTCAGACGAAATATTAACAAAAACTATTTCTGTGCCTTCCCAAACTTCAGAAATTAAGGTAGTAGTTTCCTGGATAGACCCGTCCGCTAATCCAGAGGATGCTACTGCATTGGTAAATGACCTTGACCTAAAAGTTAAATCTCCTTCAAATACAACCTGGCTGCCCTGGGTGCTTGATGCATCGCCCGATTCAAATTCACTTTCTTCCCTACCCACCAGAAATGAGGACCACTTAAACAACGTTGAACTGGTAAGCATAGAAAATCCAGATGCTGGTGACTATACAGTTAGCATAAAAGCCAATACCTTGGCTACCGCAAGCCAGGGCTTAAGTGTTGCCTACCTGATTAGGCCCAAAGACAAATTTGAATGGAGCTTTCCAACAAAAAGTGATCACTTAATTGCGGGAACAAATCCCTTTTTCCGTTGGGAAAATACGTACGACTCTCAAACCTCAAGTATTTATATTAGTTATGGAGGTTCCGGTTGGCAAAGTATAGGAAATACTGACGTCACAGATGAACAATTTATGTATGCATTAAAAGATACTACCACCTATGCCCAGCTAAAAATGGAAATAGGAGCAGCAACCTATTACTCGGACACCTTTAGTATTTCCAGACTTGTCGAAATAGAGGTTGAAAATGATTGTTCTGACAATCTTACCTTTTCGTGGAATAAGCTTAACAATACAGATTCTTATACCCTTTATGGCTTGCAAAACACCCTGATGACGCCCTTATTCACAACTACAGATACACTTATAAAACTTAATAAGGCTGACTTTCCGCAAACCTTTTTTGCTATACAACCGAATCAATCAACCCATTTCGAGGGTTTAAGAAGTTATGCTATTAACTATGCCAATCAAAACAAGGGATGCTATCTCACTAATTTTCTTGCTACTTTGAATGTCAACAATTTTGTCACAATAGAGTTAAGCATTAATGTTCCTTATGAAATTGATGAAATTACCATTTTTAAAACCTTTGAAAATAAAACTACCACTTTGGAGCTATTCACTCCTGGGAACTCAACCTATTTTAATATTCTTGACTACGATCTTGAGCCCGGTCAACAAACCTACAAGGCGGAACTTAAGCTTTTAGATGGTTCTGTTATCTCATCTCAGGAAATCAGTCTGTTTTATACCGATGAAAATACTGTTTCTGCTTTTCCTAACCCTACAAATAACAACTTTATCAATATTCTAAATGCATATCCGGGTGGTTCGGTTCAACTTATTGGATCAAGTGGTAAAATACTTCAGAGCTTTGATCTGATAAACACAGTTGAGCCTATTGATCTTACCGGTATTGAGCCTGGCGTTTATGTGTATAAAGTACTCTTTGACAATAAAATTGTAGCTGGCGGCAGGTTTATAAAACTATAATCAAGCAGGAAGAAAAACCGTAAACTCACTGCCAGCACCTTCCTCGCTGGTTACGCGTATTTCACCTCCCAGTTTGTGAACTGTTTCTTTTAGAATGTAAAGCCCAAGGCCGGACCCATCGGAGGTAGTATTGGCTCTGAAAAACATATCAAATATTTTTCCTTGCAATTTTTGGGGTATACCGTGGCCATTGTCTTTAACACGAATTATGTGGGTATCGTTTGCCCATTTGTAAGAAATAACGACCTCCGGATATGATTCCTGATGTATTCGCTGAAATTTTACAGCATTCGATATCAGATTATTCAGTATAATCCTCATCCTGGTTTCGTCTGTTTCAACCTCAACGCTCTCTTCGATATTTACCGATATGTTGATTTCGTGAAAATAATCAACGTGTGATATGTTATCGAGTATTTCCTCTACAAGCGGTTTAAGCTTCACCGGTTTCTTTTCGAGCTCTAGCCTAACATTACGTGAGTAATTAATTACATCCTTTATGAATTTCTCCAGCTTAACCACACTTGCATCCATACGCTTAAGAAGCACCTTTTGCATTTCAGGATCTGTTTCGTAATTGGCTATATTTATGAGCCCGCGGATGCTTTTCAGAGGAGCCGAAAGATCGTGTGATGTGCTATATACGAACTGGTCAAGTTCGCGATTACGTTCCATCAGGTCCAGATTTGTCTTGGCAAGCTGATTGGTTCGTTCAGTCACCAACCTTTCCAAATCTGTCTGTCTTTTTCGTAGAATGCGTGTAGTTGCATAGCGTGTAATAATTATAAGCACCAGTGCCGTTATTATTACAGCCAGGCGAAAAAAGAAGGTTTCGTAAAACGCTTTTTCGATGGTAAATTCAATACGGGAGGGATCGCTCCAGGTAAAATTCCCATACCTTTTGGCCCTAAACGAAAATGAATAATGGCCACTACCCAGCTTTGAAAAAGTTAATATGCCATTTTCCGGAACAGGATACCACACGGAATCGCCATTGAATTTGTACTGGTAATGAACCTTATTGCCCGGATAAACAGGTGAAGATAGAACCAGTTCCAAATGAGGGTTTGATGGAAGTTTTCTGTCAGAAAGCTCTGTGTAGCTGTAGCTTTTATCATCGGCCGTAAACCTGACTATGTGAGGAGCAGGTGTTTTCTTTAAGTTATTGAAATTATAATCCGAATAGGCCAGACCATTTGCCGTTCCTACATAAACACCATTATCGGTAAAAAGTAGTCCGTGGTTATTTATAGAATTAGAAGGCAACCCATGCGATTCATCGTACAAATTGTATTCTCCTGTAAGCTTATTATATTGTATGAGCCCGAACGAGTTGGCAAACCAGATATAGGGCGTATTTGGCTGATGACGCACCATTTTGGTAAATATATTAGCAAACTTTGCTTCCAGGTCAACCCTTTCTATTGCCTTAGGTGTTTGTTTGAACAAACCCAGGGAAGTGGCCAGCCACACCGTATCACCATCAAATGCTAAGTCTTCTACTCTAAATTCGCCATCTATTGCAGGGCTAAATGGTTTGCTACTATTGGTAAAAGTTGATTCTCCATATTTCTTGAAATACAGGTACCCGGTGGCATTATTGGCTCCAGCATAAATACCTTTTTCATTAGCTCTCACAACGGTAAGTTCCGTATCTAAGCCCTGTTCTTTCCCATACACCTTTACGGCATAATTCGAGTCTATTTCTTTTAACCCGATACCTGCTTCCTGTGTAAGCCAAACATTATTGTCTTTATCCAGGCATATATCGAAAATATATCGTCCATAGTCCGAGAAATCGAATCGTTTATATTCCGTTCCGTCCCCATTATAGGCTATTATATGCCATGTGTTCGACACCCAGAGTTTGTCCTGCCTGAAAAGCGCACTAAGATAGTACCCACCCAAAAGCACTTTAAAAATTTCTGACTGCTCTTCATCAGGAGAAAAGCTTCGTATATGTTCCTTACTGAGGAAATAGATTTTATCCTCATATTCCGGCTTGGTAACTGCCTCAATGTATATATTATCCAGGTCGCTTTTTATTTCCCTGAATATCTGAGGCTTTAATAATACCAACCCTTTTTCAGTAGCCATCCAAACATCTCCCTGGTTCGATAAAAATGACTGATTCACTGTTGTCATATCAAATGGTAAATCAGATATGTTCCCCATTGGGGTATAAACAAATGAGTTATCCAAAAAAGTAGTTAAAAGGAGTTCGGTTTTACTAAGCGGCTGAATGTAGGAAACCGTATTATGCTGTTTAATCAGTTCTATTTTTAGCACATCTCCTTCCAGCGATAGCACCTTATAAAAACCTAAGGTACCTGCAATGTACACCTGATTGTTCCATAACCTCATATGGTTTACATCACCAGTGAACCCGCTCATTTTTAGTGGGGTTAATGTGTTGGTTCTGAGGTCATACGTGAAAAATCCTCCGTTATTGCTGGAGATCAAAACGCGACCATCAGGAAGCTCGGCAAAGCTGAATGAACGGATGAAGCTGGATGAATTATATTGTGTGCCAAAGGTGATTCGTCTAAGCCCTTGGCCATCGTACACTACCACAGACTGGGGTTCGCTGATCCAGAGATTACCCCGGCTATCCTGGAACAAGGTTTTAGGGTACCATAGCGTTGAATCCGTAGGATTGCGCGCTCCCTCGATTACGCGCTTAAAAATTACCGTATCTACTTTATTGATTATTTCTGTTAGCCCCAGGTCGTCCAGCACCAGTAGCCGACCATCCTTCAACTTTATAAAGTCCTTAATAAAAGGGCTATTGGTAGCTTTGGGGTAGTTGATAAACTTATAACCATTGTATTGAAGAAGCCCCTGGTCGGTACCTATCCAGATATACCCCCATGAGTCTTCCGAAACACATTTTATAATGTCTGTGCTTAGGCCATCCTCAACCCTGTACTGCAAAAACTGGTACTCTGTTGCCAGTGCTTTTGATAAAACAAAAACAGATAAAAAAATGAGTAGTATTTTGAAAAACCTCATCAACGCTTTCAATCTAATTAGTATTTCTAAGATAGGGGTTTAAAACAATTTAACTTTAGTTATTCAACTTAAATAACCACTGCTCAGCCGCGCATCCAATGTTTTGTTTTGGCCTTAATAACCCTAAAATTGAAGCTATGCCGGTGTTTTATGCTTTCTTTTTTGATTTCATTGAAAAAAAACTATATTATTGAGAACAACCAAATATTAGTACAATTATTCTTTTTTAAGTCTAACTATACTGATATAGAATATTTTCTAAATTATAAATTTTGATAATTGAGTTTTCGTTCCGGCCACTTGGGTATTCTTATGGCACCAATGATGTTAATTATTTGGTTGAACTCATCTGTGCATGCACAAAATCTGGAACGAATTGGAAAGCAGAACCCACTAACAATTTCAGGAGGTATTTCCATTAATCAAATTGGCTATGCGGTGAGTGGTATTGAGTCGCGAAGGGACCCTTATTCTTTTTTCGCTTCAGGCAATATCAATTTTGATCTTTACGGATGGAACGTTCCGTTCACCTTCACCTATTCTAACCAACAAAGCTCTTTTCAGCAACCCTTTAACCAATACGGGTTGCACCCCACATACAAATGGGTTACTGGCCATTTCGGGTATGCAAGCATGAATTTTTCACCCTACACACTGGCTGGCCACCTCTTTCTGGGAGCTGGTGTAGAAGCATCCCCCGGCAAGTTTAAGGTAAGCACAATGTACGGAAGATTAATGGAAGCTGTTGAGCCGGATACATTAGCTGAAAACCCTCCACTGCCTGCTTTTAAACGAATGGGATATGGGTTTAAGGCCGGTTATGCCGATGGCAGCGACCAGATCTATATTATTGTGTTTGGTGCTAAAGATGACCAAAACTCTATTTCCTATGTGCCGGAAGAGGAAGATATTCTGCCTCAGGAAAACCTGGTTTTTAGCGTTTTGGGGAGCAAAGCCTTGTTCGAACGAATTGTTCTAAATGCCGAATACGCCATTAGTGGTATTTCCAGAGACACACGAACTCCTGAAATAAACCTGGATAAAAACACCCTTTTCAATCATGTTGGTGGATTGTTTACACCCAACACTTCTTCTTCTTTTTATAATGCCTATAAAGGAGGCATAACCTACCAGGCCACAGCTTATTCTGTAGGGGTTGCCGTTGAAAAAGTGGATCCTGGTTACCGTACTCTTGGCGCCTATTATTTCAATAACGACCTGTTGAATTATACGGTTAACGGAGCCACTGCCCTATTCCAGGGTAAAGTAAACCTGGCTGCAAATGTGGGTGTTCAAAAGGATAATCTGGATAACACCAAGGTAAGCTCTATGAAGCGCACAGTGGGTTCTGTTTCGGTAGGTTATGCAGCCAGCGAACGGCTGAACCTGTCTGCCTCCTATTCCAACTTTACCAGCTTTACCAACATTCGTTCACAATTTGTGGACATCAACCAGCTAACCCCCTACGACAACCTGGACACCCTTAATTACACCCAGATTTCGCAAAACGCTACATTAAATACCTATTACAGGGTATCCGTTGATAAAGACCGGCCTCAGACCATAAACCTGAACCTTTCATTTCAGGATGCCTCCGATAAACAAGGGGAGGTGGAGCAAAACAGTGGTTCGCAGTTTTACATGGCCAATGTGGCTTATAGCTTAAGCTTTACCCCCCAAACGCTAACAGTTACGGGAGCCTTTAACTATAATGAAAACAAATCACTGAGCCTGAACACACGAACTCTGGGGCCAACTATAGCAGTAGGCAAATCATTTCTGAACAAGCAATTGAGAACCAGCTTTTCTTCTTCATGGAATGAGTCCTACACCAATGGCCAAAAAGTGAACAGAATACTAAATCTTCGTGCAAACGGAGGGTATAGCATAAAAAAGAAACATAATTTAAACCTTAGCCTGGCGGTAATCAACAGGGAATCCAATGCTGAAAACGGAGCACAGGCCTTTACGGAGTTTACAGGCACACTGGGGTATAGTTATAGTTTTAGTAGTAGAAGATAGCCATTAGTCACTGGAAAATAGTTGATTTCTAAAACCAATTATCCAGTGACTATTGACCATTGAGCTAAGAAATATGGATTTGGAAGATTTGAAAATATATACGATGGCAATGGAACTCGGAAATAAGGTTTGGAGCATTGTGGAAAAATGGGAATATTTTCATAAGGATACTATTGGCAAACAGATGGTAAGGTCTTCAGATTCCGTTGCAGCCAATATCAGCGAAGGTTATGGGAGATTTCATTTTAAAGACTCAAAGAAATTTTACTATTACTCAAGAGGGAGTTTATACGAAACCAAAACCTGGCTATCAAAAGCATTACAGAGGGATTTAATAAATACAGCCACATATGAAGAAATACTAAAAAACATAAATACACTAGGCAAAATGCTTAATGCGTATATTAAGTCAATTGGCACCCAAAAATTAAATGAACCGGAAGAACCTTACAAAACTGATAACTAACTCCCAATGACCAAGAACCTTTTCCCTGTGACTAAAAACCATTTCCCAATGACCAATTAACTAACAACTTGAAAAAACTTTTATACATAGCATCCCTTTTTCTACTCATAGGCACAGCAGCCCGTAGCCAGACCTACCCTGTTTCGGCCTCTACTCAGCTCGTTCCTCCGTACTCTATTTACCTGGCTGATTATGTTGCGTCCGGCACCGACCGACTAGCTCTGAATGTATTTTTAGGAGATGTAAACCGCCCCGAACTACAGGTAAAGCTACGCCTGCGTATAGAAGGTCAAGGCATTCGTTTGGAAACCAAACCGGAATATTTGCCTCCTCCACTTATACTGCAAGGGGGGGTTCCCGAACGACTGATCTCTACCGACCTTGCCGATTACTTTCAGCCGCAAAACCTCAACTTCCAGGGCATTACACGGCAACAGTTTGAGCGTACGGGTGCTTTGCCCGAAGGGCTTTACCAATTTTGTTTTGAAGTGCTGGAATACAACCGGGGCGTGCAGATTTCCAATTCGGCCTGTACCATGGCGTGGCTTATCCTCAACGACCCACCACTCATCAACCTGCCTAAGAATGGCGAAAAAATACGCCCGCAAGACCCGCAGTACATAACTTTCCAATGGACACCCCGCCACACAGGCTCGCCCAACTCGGCTTTCAATACCGAATACGAGTTTAGCATGGTGGAACTGTGGCCCGAAACACGCAACCCCAACGATGCCATACTCACTTCACCACCGGTTTATGAAGCCACCACCCAAAGTACTACCCTTATTTACGGGCCTGCTGAAACACCTCTTGTTGCTGGTAGAAAGTATGCGTTCCGCGTAAGGGCCAAAAGCATTGTGGGGGTAGATGAACTGGATTTGTTTAAAAACCAGGGTTATAGCGAAACCTACACCTTTACCTATGGCGATGCATGTAACTTACCCGAAAACATTATAGCAGAAGCTCTTAATGCAGGAAAAATAAAAATAACCTGGCAGGCCAATTACAACCATTCCTCGTTTAGTGTGCGCTACCGATTAGCCAACACTGCCGATGCCGAATGGTACGAGGAAGACTCCTTCTTCGATGAAATAGAAATTACTGACCTGCAACCCGAAACCACCTATGAGTACCAGGTAAGTGCCAGCTGTGGTACGTTTACCAGCGACTTCAGCACCAAAGGACAGGTAACTACTGCGGCCATGCCCGAGGTGGAATACACCTGCGGCCTGCCACCTCTGGAATACGACATTCAAAACACCACTCCGGTTGAAGAGCTTAAAGTGGGTGACATTATTAAAGCAGGCGATTTTGATGTAAAAATTGCCAAGCTAACCCCATCTGGCAATACCTACACCGGTAACGGTACTGTAGTAGTACCTTATCTCGATAACCTGGCCGTATCGGTTGATTTCGTAAACATTGAAGTAAATACCGATTACCGCTTGTTCCGGGGGTATATGAACGTAACCGGAATTGGTGTGGACGTGCTCTCCGATGAGGTAATGGACTTCATCGATCAGCTGGACGAAGCACTGGCCTCAATTGATAACGTACTGGGTGAGGTAAGCAGTGGCCTCGACCTGGCTGATGAAATACTCAGTTCTGTAGAAACCCTGGCCAATGAGATACTGGATGATGGCCCATTTTCCGCTGAAGAAGAAGCCACATTAGAAGGCCTCACAGTAGAAGAATATAATGAAAAGGCAAAAGAAGCATTGGCAGATGCTATTAGTGCCGTGGCTGAAGCCAAAACTACTGACAATTATGAAGAAGTTGCCCACAAAGCAGCCCAGGCTGTAGCCCTAAAAAACAGGGCCAAACGTCTGCAGGAAATTTACGACACGGCCGATACGTTAAAGGTAATTGCTGTTGAGTTTGTAGGTGCCACACCCTATGGGTTTGACAAAAGTGCGTATGCGCAGCATCGCCTCCACTACAATATTATGGTTACGCCCGATGGCACCTCTACTCCCATACCCTGGGCAGCAGTAAGCACAGACGGCACCACAACTGTGAAGGGCCAGTTGTTACCCGACAAAGGCGTAGCTGCTGCCAATGTGGTGTTTAAATCTGCCGAGCCGGGCAGCCAGGCTCTCGATGCCCAGCTAAATGGAGATGAGTGGACCATAACCCTCCCCCCAATAACCAGCAACCAAGTATTAACCATTAACGCCATAAATAGTGAAACCAACGAAACTGTAGGCAAGCTGCAAGCCATTGGCTACACCCCTATGGAAGAACGCACCGTATACCTGGTGCCTGTAAATGGTAGTACAGAATTACCTGATGCCACTACTTTGGCCAATTACCTGAACAACGAGGTATTTAAACAAGCAGTAGCCAATAAGTGGCAGGTGCAACTGGCTGACAACCTGGAAGTGCCTGGGTTTGATGGCACTTTGCAAGACGATGAACAAGCCACGCTTTCTACTTACAGCGAAGGCATGAAGGAGATTATACGTGCATTTAAAGACAAAGGGGAAATTGACGACAATGCCTTTTACCTGTTTTTTGTGCCCAACTCCTCCACCGGCAATGCCGGTTACATGCCACGTAAGCACCGTTATGGGTTTATTTATGTAAACAACCAGGGCGATGGCGATATTAAACGTACCGTTGCCCACGAACTGGGCCATGGCGCCTTTAGGTTGCAACATACCTGGGAAGACTACCCCGGCATTGCACAGGGCACCTCTCAAAACCTAATGGACTACAGCAAAGGCACCGTACTGCGCAAATACCAATGGGATTTGATACACAACCCTCCGTTGGTAGTCGGATTACTGGAGGATGAAAGCGAGGGGGCGAGTGAAGGAGGGACTATTGATCCTATCATTATGGCATACGTAGAGGGAAAGGCTAAAGAGCTAAACTTGTCTAATGAGGAAGTATTAGCAATAATCCATTGTAAAGAATGCTCTGAAAATGACAATACCAAACAAGCGGAGCCAATTACTAACCTAGATGCCGAATTTGGAGAAACTTTAGGAAAAGCATTCTTATTTAATGTACCTAAGCTTAAGTGTTTGGCAATCTTTTATGAACAAGAGTCATTAAAAACAACTGTAAGTACTCTAGATTATGATTCTTCAAACTATATTCATGAAGGCACTCTCAGGGTAATATTTACAGATAAAACCTCTCTTATTTGTGATGATTTCTTGGATGACTTGGACAATTATCTTGATTGCGCTTCACCTACAGACGAAAGCATTACAGTACCATATATTGATAAACTTTATACCCAAATATTCAAGTGTCTGAATAATGGTGAAAAAGATGTTTCATCATATCCTACTTCATTTGGCTTTAGTTACGCAAACGGTGACAGTTTTGATAATATTATTACTGAAATAAACAATAAGTTAAATGTTGATTTCTTTTCTGATGTAAAAGTTGCAGTTAATTTAAGTAACAGTAGCGGAAGAACAGAAACTTTGCTTACAAAAGGTTTAGATGCTAAAGCCAATGCCGAGATTTTAATTGACATATATGTCGATGAAATAAATAATAAAGCCTACTTATCTATTGATGCGTCTGATGAATTTCTTTCGGAATATGTATCAGTTAGACAGCAAGATGCTGACGCAAGAGGTATCCAAGTTGATGTAGAAGGTTTACGGAAACAAGTTTTAGAAGACTTGGAGTCTGCAGTGACCCATAATTTGTTTAGCAATTTCTGCCAATCTGTAAAATCTATTTTTAGTGAAAGCATAGGTGCATTTGTAGAAGTAGTTCAGACTACTCAAAAAGCAAGCAAAACCATATGGCGGGATGGGCAAATGGATCAAGGTCATTGGTTTAGTGGAGCTCCAGATCATGATGAATGGCCAGGTTATGCTCATATGCACCCCCTTATAGCTGGGCCAGCTGACGGGCTAATCGATGAAGTTACAGGTATACCCGTGGCCATTCGGTCTATATACGATATTATGACCGATAGTGAACAAAGGGAAGCATTTAAACAAATTTTCACATCTGAAGGTGTTAGCGCATTAATAGATGGACTAAGTGAAGAGTTAAGTGCTACCATTAGTGACACTGAAAAGCTAGAACATGCCGGAGGGAAAACGGTTGTCTCTGTTGCTTCAATGTTCATGACGGGGGGTATTAGTAAATCTGGAAAAGGAACCAGTTTGCTTCTTGAAATGCTGGAGAAAGTTTCTGAGTTAAAACAATATAAAAAATTATATGCCTTCTTAGAAAAAGTTAAAGAGGCTGAGCGCTATAGTCCCGATGTCTTTAAAAAAATTCAAAAACAGTTTGATGATGTTTTTGACAAGTTTCCTTCTGATGTATTACGAAGTAAACTTGACAACATGATGGGTAGGTTGGGAAAGGATGGGTTTGAAGCATTTCTTAATAAACTACATAAGCTTAAAGATATACCAGGGTTTGAAAAAGTATTAAATCAATTGACTTCTACAGGGTGGAATCAATTTAAAGGCGCAAAATTTGTTGTGGACTATACATACGATTTGGTTCAAAAAAATAGCTCTCTTCTCACTAAAATCGTTTTCGAGAAAACCTCAGATATACTTATAGATGGGAAAAATGTTGGTAGGATTTACGATATTTTAATTGATGGTGTTCATTATGAATTAAAAAATTGGAGCAACTGGTTCCCGTCAACTGTTAAAACCCAGTTTATACGAGACCTAGTCAACATAAACAATCTTGATGAATTAAAATGGGTTTTTAATAGCTCAGATAATTTGCCGGATCTTGGAGTGTTAAAAAGGAATATGCTTCAAACCCTAAAAAAAGCTGATGGTATAACCCCAATCGATGAATTAGGAGATATCTCATTAGAAAAAATGAGAAAACTAATTGGAGACAAATTTGGGAATATTTCTGAAGCAAATAGAAAGGTTAAATTTCTAGAGGCGTTGGAAGACGATGATATATTTAATTCAATTTTTGAAGTTATTAATTAATTCATGTAAAATGTTTCTTAAAATAGGAGAAATAAACAATATTATTCACAATTATGAAATTACGTTAGATTACATAATTGCTGTAGTAGGAAATTCTAAAGAAAGTCACTTAAAAATCTTTGATAAATCTTTAAAAGTTCAAAAAGATTTACAGAAGTACTCTGCATATGATTTTATTAATGTTGATAAATACATAATTTTCACTTCGAATAATGCGGACTTTTCTTACGCCTACCAGAAATCAGATGAACGGATATTAAAATTACCTTATATATTACATATTAAGGGAGAAAAAATTGATGAGCAATACTTATGTTATTCTCAATATGAGGGAAAGGAATGTTATTTGCTTATTTCGCTCGACTCGTTGGAAATAAATAAAATATTCAACATTGCTATTGGTTTTGGTAATGTAAACCACATTGTGGGTAACATGTTTATATCGACCAAAAGACACCTAGGAATCTTTGCTTTATTTGATCTCTCAAACAAACTAAGATGGCAAGCAAATTTAGGTGAATTAGGCAGTTATGAAGACTGGAGAGGAAAACATAAAGGAGAAATTCATAACCTCTACTATTATAGGGACACTATTCTGGTTAATTCCGGGCCGTTTATATTTTGCTTTTCATTAAACAACGGAGAATTATTGTGGAGCCTTCGATCCAATATTGAAGCAAGGTTTTATTCTATGGTTATAAATAAAAACAAAGCTTACTTACTGCAAAACCAAAACTATACTGTAATTGATATTGTAAACGGGATTTTTATAATTGAAAAAAAAATTGACACTTTTCAGTATCAAGGTAAAGAGGTTTTTTTTGATGCACATGGAGAGCCGGTTTATAATCAGGGTTTTATTTGGTCTTCTCTATATTCTGGGGGCGTATCTTTTGTGTGTGCTATTGAACCATCAACAGGCGATGTTGTTTGGGTTCAACATTTAGAATCTGGGTATAAAATCGAATCAATAAAATTTAATAACAACCAAATGTATATACTAGATACTGGAGGGACATTAAATATACTTGAAAATATAAACTAACAAAGATGATTTGGGATATGGGTACAGTTTTTTAGATGCTTTACCTATACCCCCTAACTAGCGCAAGTCTTTATGACTTGTGCTTTAAAAATGAAAACAGAGTTTAAAACCCTAACTAGCGCAAGTCTTCGTGACTTGTGCTTTAAAAATGAAACGAAAGTCTTTGACTTGGTAAAATGAAGAAAAACGTGAAAAGGCACAAGTTACGCTACGCCTGCCTGCCGCAGGCATGGCTAAACTTGCGCCAGTTGGGGAATTTATACCATAGATGTCAAATGAGAGATAGTTTAGTAAATAGCAAAAGTTACTTTGAATTATTCGTTGAAGAGAAGCTGAATTTAATAAGTGATTCAAATGAAAGGATTAATAGTGGGATTTTGACAGAGGATCAAGTTCCGTTTGCTAAGTATCAGATTTTTTTGTTTTCCCTTGAGGTTTTGATAGCAAAGTATAGTGCTGGATCATCGCCAGATGAGTTGATTGAAGATTATAATAATACGATTCTGTTAATATCAGATGGATGGGAAGATAGTGTTGTAAAATTCAAGTCTGGTAATAAAATATTTGATCAATATATGTTGAATCAATATTGTTACATGGTTTGGATGTTGTCTTTAGGTATTTTGCTAAATGTGGCAAACAATGAAAGAATTATATTAAAATCCTTAATTACCAAAGGCGGTATTAAAGATGAACTCATTCTTTTCTTATTAGAAGCTCTTACGAAAGAACAACTCAAAGAGAAAAGAGCTAAGACAACATATAAGCCATTTAAGAATTTAGTCAAGGGTGGCGAACGTATTGATATTAGTAAGAACGATGTTAAGAAATATCTCTCAGGATGGTACAATAACACAAAACTGTTGACTTGGCATAATTACAGTGCTTCCATTGATCATGCTAAGTATTACTATGGGTACTGGAGTTTTGAATCAGCAGCGGTTACTTGCATCATGGGACTAGATGATAGTAGCTACAGAGATAATGAATACTACCCCAAAGATTTAGTGGACTATTACCGATCAAATCCCTAACTAGCGCAAGTCTTTATGACTTGTGCTTTAAAAATAAAAACAGAGTTTAAAACTCATTATGAATAGAAAAATGAAACAAAGAAATACATAAAACAAAAACCTAAATGAAAAAACGTTTACTTACTTATTTGTTTATGTATGCGGTGGTGCTGCCGCTTTCGGCCCTTAGTAGTGCCAAGTTCCGGGTTATCAGTTATGAGTTATCGGTTATTGGGAATAAAGAGTTAGGAAGTAACACAGAGGAGCCAGTAAAAGGAAAGAAAGAATTAGGAATAGAAAACAACCGATCAACTATTGACTCATTATTAGTGACCAACAACCAGTTAACCGATAATCATTCCCTCAATCCTACTGACCAATTAACTAATCAACCTATAACTAACAACCAATTAACCAATCAACCAGCAACCAGTGACCCTTTCCCAGTGTCCAATGACCAACTCCAAAAAAGATCATTCCCCGAGCTGGACAATAACTTCACCAGAAGCACACTTACAAAAGAAGATGAATACCCCCTCTACGAAGAAGGCATTATTCCAAACTCGGGGCCGGAAGACTCGGTACAATACTACATCAACAAAGCCAGCGCCATTATTAAAGAAATAAGGGATGCGAAAAAGTTCGTGGGTTACCTCAACGGGGAATCTTTATTGAAACTGCCTGTCGGCATTCATAAAGAAGTGGGCGGCCTCGCATACGACATAGGCATAGCCAGCATAAAGCTAAAGCCCCAATATGCCGAACTGGAAGTTTATATGCAATTTGAAGTGCCTCAAAACGGGAAGGTGCTCACCTTCCGTGGTAAGGGTATTAAGTTTACCAAAGAAGGAGGCATTGTGGGCGATGCTACCCTGGAACTGGTGGCGGATTACGCCATTAACCTGGATGGCGACAAGGCGCAGATCATCCTTAAATCGGGCACGCAGGCTACCTTTAGCTGCAACGGCTTCGAGAAAATGATATTGAATGCCGATGTTAAATTTGCCCGTTCCATGCTGCTGCCCGAAGATGTCAATGGCAACGTGAAGGCCGAAGGCAATGTAATCACCAGCTTCCGAAGTGAAATAAACGACTGGAACGACCTGGTAGCTGAAGTAGATTTGCCAGCGTTTCAACTACCTTCGTTAGAAGGCGTAAGCTTTACCGTTCGGCAAGCGGTATTCGATTTCAGTGATACCCTAAACGCTTCAGGCGTACGCTTCCCTGAAAACTATCAAAACCCCGACATAGCGGCCGGCTTGCCACAGCTATGGCGCGGTTTCTACATCCGTGAACTTTCTGTAACCCTGCCCAGGCAATTCGAAAAGCAAGGGAATGAGGAGCGCACCTCGTTTGCTGCTTTCGATGTGCTCATCGATAATATGGGCCTTACAGGCGACTTCGAAGGCAAAAACCTGATTCGCATGGATGAAGGTAGCATGAGTGGCTGGGCCTATTCGCTGGATTCCATTGGCATTAGCCTGCAAGCCAACCAGCTAACCTCCGGTGGTTTTATTGGGGATATTGTCATCCCTATCAACAAAGAAGACAAAGCTTTTGCCTACAATGCCATCATCAACCCGGGAGGTGCTTACATCTTTAATGTTTCTGCCTCCGACAGCCTGGAGTTTTCCATGTTCAAAGCCAGCAAGGTGGAGCTGTTCCCCGCCTCGTACCTGGAAATAGCTGTGGTAGACAACAAATTTGTACCTAAGGCAAATCTTCATGGAAAAATGAGCATCAATGCGCCCATGAGCGATCAAAGCTCCAAAACAGCTGAGCTGGCAGATATCTCCTTTGAAAACCTGCAAATACAATCGCAGGCACCATATATACAAGTGGGCGCTTTTTCGTTTGGCACCGAAGGCATTCAGCAACGCATGTCCGGGTTCCCAATCAGTATTAACAATATTGGCCTGCGCAATGTGTCGGAAACCGAAGTTGCACTTGACTTCAACCTGCAAGTGAATTTAACGGGTTCTGGTGGCGGCTCGTATGGGGCAGATGCGGGTCTTTCCATTGTAGGCGAATTGCCTCAACAAGAAGCCATCCAGCATTGGCGTTACAAAAAAATTGAAGTCAGGGACATTTCTGTGGATATTGATGGCGGTGCTTTCAAACTCAACGGAATGCTCCAGTTTTATACGGGCGATCCTGTGTACGGTGATGGATTCAATGGAACTATTCAGGCAGAATTTAAACCCGGGATTCGTGTAGAAGCCAGTGCCGTATTTGGCACTGTGGATGGCTACCGCTACTGGTATGCCGATGCCCTTGCTTCCATGCCTTCGGGTGTTCCCATATTCACAGGAGTAGCTGTTTATGGTTTTGGTGGTGGCGCCTATTACCACATGGCCATGGATACCGATGGCTCCGGCAGCACGTTGGGCCAAACTTCATCAGGTATTGTGTATGTGCCACGAGAGAATGCCGGGCTAGGGCTTAAAGCCACTATTGAGATAGGTTCACACCCTAAGAAAGAAGCCTTTAATGGCGATGCCACCTTTGAGGTTGCCTTTTTTGATGGAGGTGGAATACGTTATATTTCCTTTAAGGGAAACGGCTACCTGGCCACACCACCTGCTATTGGAGCGCTCTCCAAAATCAAAGAAAAAACACAGAAGATGGCCAGCGTGGTAAGCCAAATGGAGAAATCTACAGGAGCAGCAGGAGCCCTCCTGTGCCAAAACGCAGAGGCAGATCAATCGACAACCCAAATTTACGGGCAAATTGGTAATGCAGCCGGAGAACGCGGCCAGATATCAGCTCATGTATTTATAAGCTACGATTTTGAAAACAATACTTTGCATGGAAATTTCGAAGCCTATGTAAATGTGGCCGGTGGCATTATTAAAGGAGTGGGAGATGGCGGCCGTGCCGGCTGGGCAGTGCTACATTTTGCTCCTGAAGAATGGTATGTTTATGTGGGTACCCCAGACGACAGGATTGGCCTGAAAATGGGGGTTGGCCCTATTAGTGCGCAAACCACCAGCTACCTAATGGTGGGTACATCTATTTTGGGTAGTCCGCCACCCCCTGAAAATATAGCCCGCATACTTGGCATGGATGCCAGCGACCTCGATTACATGCGTGATTTGAACGCATTGGGCAAAGGTGCGGGTTTTGCTTTTGGAGCCAATTTTGGTATTGATACAGGAGACCTTACCTTCCTGATGTTCTATGCCCGCTTTGCTGCCGGTGCTGGGTTCGATATCATGCTAAAAGATTATGGAAGCGCTCAATGCTCGGGCAGGTCAGGCCCAATAGGTGTGAATGGTTGGTATGCGAATGGCCAGGCCTATGCTTACTTTGAGGGTAAGATAGGAATCAAAGTCAAGTTATTTGGCAAAAGCAAAAAAGTTAACATTCTTGATATTGGTGCTGCTGCATTGCTGCAAGCCAAACTTCCCAATCCTTTCTGGATGAGGGGCATAGTAGGAGGACACTTCAGTGTTTTGGGTGGCTTGGTAAAAGGAAGCTGCAAGTTTGAGGTAACCATTGGTGAAGAATGTGAGATTGTTGGAGGCAGCGTGCTGGAGGGCATCAATGTAATTGCCGATTTGACACCTCAGGAAGGTGTAAAAGATGTGGATGTGTTTACCACACCTCAGGCCGTGTTCAATATGCCTATTGAAAAGGTGTTTGAGATGGTAGACACTGATGAGAGGAAAAAATCTTTCAGAATTAGGTTGGAAAAATTTGAGCTTGTTGATGGAACTAACCAAATAGCAGGTAATATAAACTGGAATGATAACCATGATGTGGCCGCATTCGACTCCTACGAAGTTTTTCCGTCAGAAAAAGAAATAAAGGTTGTAGTACAGGTAAGTTTCGAAGAAAAGGTGTCGGGCAGGTGGACATCTGTTATTGTAGATGGGAAAAAATATGTAGAAAAGCGTGAAGCCACTTTCACTTCCGGAGTAGCTCCTGATTACATTCCCCTTAGCAATGTGGAGTATTGTTATCCGGTAGCTAACCAGTTAAATTTCTACAAAGACGAATACAACAAAGGCTACATTAAACTTAAAAAAGGCCAGGCCTATTTGTTTGATGTGGATCAAAGTCTATGGAAACAGAAAGGCAGGTTTACCTCCACCTCAGGTACCGCTGCCACATTCGACTTTGCGTATGCTGCCGGAAATAAAGAAGTAAATTTCTCACTTCCATCCGGAATGCAAACCAGCACCATTTATGCCTTTGAGTTGGTGAATCTGCCCGTTCAAAGCCTAGGCAAAGTGGATAGAAACGTATCGGATGTGTCATCTGCACTTACCCAAGGAGATGGCACAGCAATAGATACTGAACTACGGACCAGAAAAGCCGAAGGCACCATTGCTGAATTGCAGGAAAAAGCCATTTTTTCTACATATTTTAGAACAAGTGAGTACACAACCTTTTTAAACAGCGTAAATGCACAGACAATATCTAAGACAGTAAGTGGACTTCTAATCCCATGGGATATCCACTACTTGATCACTTACATTACCAATGGGTCTAATTTTGATGAAGCTGAAATCGTTGGCAATCAGTTCACATACAGTAAACCACTTGTAAGCTTTGAAGCGGTCACAGTTAATAATTCATTTTTCACTAATTATATTGACCCATTAATTTATGAAGGTTATCCCATTGACGGAGATATTAAGATAACATACCGAAATACAAGCGAACTCGGTTTAATTCCAGTAAAAGCTGTAAGCATATATCAGTCGAAAGAAAATCTTGATTTAACCGAAAGTGATATAACATCAGGTAGCCACTCTCCAGCCTCCAATATATCTAAAGGATATTATTATAACCTTGCTTATTATATGGCAAACGATTTCTATGAAATACAAAACAAAGTTGTAAGCAGGTATATTAATGGTAGTTCATTTACTGACAGGATTAAAAAAATCATTGAAGGACGCTACCCCCTTTATCAACCGGAAAATTATAAAGTAAACATAAGGTACACCTTACCTGGAAATAATTCGATTAATTCAAGTAAGCAATTATTTTTTAATTACGAGTAATGGATTTCGTGAGAATACATATTGACCAAACATTTAAGCAAGTGGTTATCTATAAGCTGACAGAGAAATTTGCTCTTTTTACTTTATTGCTTGCATCAATAAGTTCTTTTGCTCAAACTAACTCTGAAGTAAAAATGCTGGCAAGACCGCAGCAAGATCAAATTTTGCTTAGATGGGCTCCTACTAAAGCCTCCACCTGGCAATATGCCAATACGTATGGATATACATTGGAACGATATACCATATTGCGGGATGAGGTTCTTCTAAAACCGGTTGAAAAGGTGATTATAGGGGCCTTTAAACCCTATCCTGAAGAGAAATGGGAACACAAAATGGAAGAAAACGATTATGCTGCAGTGGCTGCTCAAGCCATTTATGGGGAAACCTTTGAGCTAACCCAAAATTACTCCTCTGATATCATGCAGGTTATTAATAAAACAAAAGAGTTGGAACAACGATATTCGTTTGCATTGTTTGCTGCCGACCAATCGTTTGAAGTAGCGCAAATGGAAGGACTGGCATTTACAGACACTTCTGCTAAAAAGAATGAAAAATACCTGTATAAAGTGTATGCCAATATCCCTCCTTCCATTGACGAAGTGGACTCGGGAACCGTTTATATTGGTATTTCTGATTTTGCCCCTTTGCCTGAACCATTGGATTTTACTGCTGATTTTGGAGATGGAATTGTGATGCTGCAATGGAACCGGGAGTTTTTTGAAAGGGTGTACAACAGTTTTATTGTAGAGCGTTCCGAAAATAATGGCAAAACATTTACAAAAATTACCGAACAGCCTATTGTTAACACATCTCCCGATGAAACGTCTCGTTCACGTTATTATGTCAAACTGGATTCCATTACCAATTATAAAAAATATGTGTATCGGGTAAAGGGAATAACCCCTTTTGGTGAAACAGGGCCACCTTCCCAAACGGTAGATGGGGAAGGCACTCCGCAAATACACAGTAAGGCTCAGATCGTATCACATGAAACAGACAAGGCCAATGCTGTACTACTTACCTGGCGTTTTGATCAAAACATAGAAAACCTTATTGAGGGGTTCGCCATTCAAAGGTCAAATTCACCTAAAGGCCCTTTTGCCACCATTTCAACCATTAAGCAAACATCTGGTAGAAACTATACGGATACTTCACCCTTACCCACAAATTATTACCGTGTTGGACTTATTACAGATAGCCATGAAGGTAATTTTTCATTCCCCTATTTGGTTCAACTGGAAGATAGCATCCCTCCTGCCATTCCATCAGGTTTGCTGGCAAAAGTTGATACAACTGGTGTGGTCCGCTTAACCTGGAACAGAAATTTAGAACCCGACCTGCTAGGGTACCGGGTGTACAGGTCAAACTTTAAAAGTGCTGAGTATTCGCAAATTACAAGTGCCCCTGTTGACCAATCTGCAATAGAAGATACCATTAGTTTAAAGACACTGTCTTCAAAAATATATTATCGGGTGTCGTCCGTTGATCTGCGGAACAACACTTCCGATTTTTCTGAAATCATTGAAGTAAAAAAACCGGATATTGTTCCTCCGGTTCCGCCAGTTTTTAGTAAGGTAAATGCAGGACAGAAAGGTATAGAATTGCAATGGATAGGTAGCAGTAGTGGTGATGTGCGTTATCAATCTATTTACAGAAAAGGCCAGAATGAGCCAAAATGGATACTTATTGCCCGAATAGAAAACGAGGATAGTACACGCTATTTGGATAAAACTGCAGTATACATGCAACCATACTTGTATACACTTACTGCAACTGATAGTAGCGGATTAGAATCCAGCCCTTCAATACCTTTAACAGCAACCAAAACCGAAAGAAGCGCTGTTAAATTCGACAAGCTTTCGTATACAATCGATAGGAGTAAAAAACAAATAGAGTTGTATTGGGAGGCAAAATGGGACGAAATACCAAAGGCCGTTCTGGTATATCGTTCTAAAGATGGTGCTCCCTTTTCCCTGTTTCGAAAAGTAGAAACAGTTAATGAAGGTTTTGTTGATACCGAACTTGATTTGAACACAATATATTCATATCAGGTAAAAGCCATTTTTAAAGATGGTAGTTTTAGTAATTGGTCAGATAAAGTAGATGTTAACTACTAGTCATGGGAAATTTTTACTTGCACAAAAATCCTAGCAATAGCCAATATGGTTGGGATAAAAATATGGGTTTAAATGAAATGTTTAGAAAACTTAAAATGTGGCCTTATCTTTTGGTCTTTGCCGGAATTCTTTTATTTGGAAAAGCCAGTGCTCAAAGTTATACGCTAACTTTTGAAGTAGAACCTGTAAGTGGCTTCCCAGATTCTGGTAACGAGATTCACATTGGTGAGTACTTTGTAAGCACTGGGATTGGCGCTTTAGGTTATTCTGGTCCAGATCCTGATGGCTTTGGGATTATACAAACCCATAACCTATCCTCACACCCAGGCTACATTAATATAGATGGTATAGCTTTAGTTATTATAACTCCAACCGATCAAACAGTGTTTTACATGACTCCAGATTCCGGTCCCTTTACAGATGACTGTAAAACATTCTCTGGTGTTTTCCCAAATTCATACATATATACATCTAATGATTATGAAATAAGGTTTACATGGACATTGGAGCCTGTTCTTTCGTTCGAAGCAGGCACTTCAACCAGTGGAACAGGCAATCCATATTGTGAAGATGAAAATATCACTTTGGTTGCTACCCCGGGGTTTAGTGGCTATAATTGGCAGTATCAGGTTGGAACTAGTGGTTGGAGTGGCTTTACTCCTCCCGGGTCAGGTAATTCCAGAACTTTTGGCATCTCAGACATACCTGAGAACAAAGCTGACATACTCACCGAAAGTATTGCTTTCCGGTATAGCGTTGGCAATTGTGACTATTCTGTAGCTCCTGCTACTGGAATTTATGTGTTTAACCCAAATGCACCCGAGGTAACTGCCACATCTATTACCCCTGTTTCATGCCTTGGAGGCAATGATGCTATCATCAATATTACTGCAACCAGTCGTACTCCTTTTCCCAATGAAACTTTCAGATATCAACTTTATAGAGCAACTGGTCCTTCTATTTACGATGATACAGGTACTACCATAACTGCGACAGATATTACAGATGGCGGGGGCCTTCCCGCAGGTAACTACAAACTTTTAGTTATAAGCTATATTGGAGCGAGTGCTACTGGGTGTGGAACTCCTTCGTATTATAATTTTAGTATTACCGAACCATCCACAGCATTAAGTATTGGCACTCCTCCCAAAACCAATGAAACGTGCATGAGTTCAAACGATGGAACAATTACAGTTGCTGCCAGTGGGGGATGGGGTGGTTATACCTACAGTAAGAATAGCACCACTACGTATCAGGCAAGCAATGTGTTTACGGGATTGGCTGCAGGAACCTATACCATACGTGTAAAAGATAGTGGCGGATGTGTAAAATCTGCCAGTGTTACAATAAGTCAACCTTCTGCTGAACTTAGCATTGGTACTCCCAATAAAACAAATGAAACGTGTATGAGTGCTAATGATGGAACAATTACAGTTGCTGCTAGTGGAGGATGGGGTAGTTATACCTATAGTAAGAATAGCACTACTACGTATCAAGCCAGCAATATATTTACAGGATTGGCTGCAGGAACCTATACCATACGTGTAAAAGATAGTGGCGGATGCGTAAAATCTGCCAGTGTTACAATAAGTCAACCTTCTGCTGAACTTAGCATTGGTACTCCCAATAAAACAAATGAAACGTGTATGAGTGCCGATGATGGAACAATTACAGTTGCTGCTAGTGGAGGATGGGGTAGTTATACCTACAGTAAAAACAGCACCACCACCTACCAAGCCAGCAATGTGTATACGGGATTAGCAGCCGGAACCTACATCATACGTGTAAAAGATAGTGGTGGATGCGTGAAATCTGCAAGCGTTACTATCAATCAACCGGCCGCTGAGCTTAATATCGGCTCCCCGACTGTTGTTCAAACTTGCTTTGGGGAAAGTGTTGGTTCAATAACGGTTAATCCATCTGGTGGATGGGGAACAAACATGTATAGTTTGAATAGTACAACTACTTACCAGGCTAGTAATGTGTTTAACGGGTTAGCTGCTGGCACTTATACTGTACGTGTGAAAGATAGTGGCGGATGTATAAAATCTACTTCTGTCAGTATTTCAGAACCAGCACAGGCAGTGTCTTTTACCTACTTCAAAACAGATGTGGATTGCAAAGGGGCAAACAGTGGTATGATTACACTATCAGCTAATGGAGGATGGGCAAACTATCAATACTCAAAAGATAATGGTGTTACCTACCAGACATCAAATATTTTTGATAACTTAATCTCAGGAACATATCAAATTATGGTTAAGGACGGTGAAGGCTGTTCCACTACAGCTCAGTCGGTATCCATTAGTGAGCCTGCAACAAGCCTGAGTTTTAGTACCACCAAAACCCAAGTGTCCTGTGTGGGCGATGTTAATGGTTCTATAACAATTACTGCGAATGGTGGAGGGGGGGGGTACGAATACTCTATAGATAATGGAAATACATTTCAGATCAACAGTAGTTTTACCGGGCTAAACCCAGGTTTGTACGAAGTCCTTATTAAAGACCTTAACGGGTGTATACCAAGCAAACAAGATGTTGTAATTAGTGAGCCTTCGGTAGTTTTAAGTCTGAGTGAAAGTCACACTGACGTTATTTGTAAAGGCGATGCAAATGGAGTTATTTCTCTTAGCGGCAGTGGTGGATGGGGCAATTATGAGTATTCAATTGATAATGGTGCCACATTCCAAACATCTGGCTTGTTTACCAATTTATTACCGGGAACCTTCTTTATAATAGCAAAAGATGATGAAGGTTGTACAACCGCACCTTTTGGTCTAACTGTAACTGAACCAACAGCTACTCTTCAACTATCTTCAACTATCAATGATGTTAGGTGTAATGGAGGAAACGATGGTTCCATAATTGGATCTGCATCAGGCGGATGGGACAACTACGAATATTCTATAAATGGTACAGATTGGCAAACGTCAGACACTTTTTCAGGGCTTTCCCATGGTGATTATATATTATATGTGCGAGACACCTATGGATGTAGCAGCCAAATAGATGTTGCACTTTCCGAACCACTGTTGCTTACGTCCACCATTACCTCAGAGCAAGACTCAAACTGTGGAGCTGAAGTGGGCGGTGCCACTTCTGAGGTTTCCGGAGGAGTAACACCGTACACCTTTGTTTGGAGAAATGCTTCCAATGCAATAGTAAGCACAAATCAAAACCTGACTAATGCAGGCGCTGGAATCTATTCATTAACCGTTACGGATTCCAATGGCTGCACCTCTATCGTATTTGCTACTGTCAGTAGCATAGATGGCCCTCAGATAACTGTGTCTGATATACAACCTACGTTGTGTTCGGATGGTTCTGATGGGTCCGCAACATTAAACATAACAGGGTCCGGCCCATTTGATGTCGCATGGGAAAATGGAGAAACGGGAATCATTGCCTCAAATCTTCAAGCTGGCAATAACCTGGTTACTATTACCGATGCCAACGGTTGTGTGGTTGTTGAAACCATTACAATCACCTCACCTGATCCCATTGATTTAACTAATATCTCAACCACAACGCCTTCCTGTTTCGATAGTAATGATGGGGCTATTTCAGTAGGCGCCATTGGCGGATCAGGATCCTACACTTATTTGTGGTCTGATGGAACCACCGGAGGTCAGTTAAACGGGGTTACCCAAGGCATCTATACGGTTACCATAACCGATGCCAACGGGTGCGTATCCGTAAATGATGTTATTCTCACGGGAGTAGAGCCCCTTTCTGTTTCTGTTCTTTCCAACATTTCTCCAACATGTACAGGTTTTACAGATGGAGCTCTCGAAGTAGTTGCAGAAGGTGGTAATGGAAATTACTCTTATAGCTGGTCAAATGGAGAAACAGGTACAACCATTAGCGGACTTGGAGCAGGCACTTATGAACTTACTGTGACTGATAACAAAGGGTGTACTTTTACCCAAAGTATTGAAGTTGCAGATCCCGATCCATTTGTAATAGATCCTTTTGAAGATCAAATTGAAATCTGTTCAGGGTCTTCCTATTTGGCAAGCTTTGAACTACCAGAAGCTACTTATTCCTGGACTTCTGATGTAGGATTAACAAGCTCAAGCAATGAGGTACTTGTTAGTGAACCAGGCAATTATCAATTGACAGTCGTAAATACACTCGGCTGCACTGCCCAGGATGGGTTTGAGCTCATTTTGTCAGACGATCTCCTCAATGCCGATTTCCTAATGATAAGCGAAGCCTATACAGGCGATACAATTATTGTAATAGACATAAGCTGGCCCATACCTGAAAACCTGAATTGGAGTCTTCCCGACAATGCCACTGTGGTTGAACAAAACACAGATTATGCGTTGCTTTTGTTCAATGACCCTGGAACCTATCTGGTGGAAATGAGTGTTAACCTTGCCGGATGTAACGCCTACTATTCTCAGAGTATTACTATTTTGGATAGCTCAGAGAAGGGTGGCGAAAATGGTAGATTAGCAGAAGAAGATGAGGAGTTAATAAAAGCATTTGATGTGTACCCAAACCCTACATTTGGTGACTTTACAATACATATAGAGCTGGCTTCTGAGATAGATGCCAGAGTTGTAATGGTAGATCTTTATGGCAATTACATTGTTCTTGATGAGCTACTAAACGGGCAAACGGAATACAATCTTGAAGTAAATGAGCACAACCTGAAAGCAGGGCTCTATGCGCTAACCATACAAGTGGGCGACCAAACAAAAGCCGTACGTGTAATGATAAAATAAGAAGAGGTTTTTGCTAAGTCAATATGCCACTGGTAGTAGATAACGTAGATAACGATTAACTGATAACAGTAAAAAGGCACAAGTTACGCTGCGCCTGCCTCAGGCATGGCTAAACTTGCGCCAGTTGGGGCTACTAAATTTAGAAACAGGAAAGCCAATGTTTACTTCTACAGAAGAGCTCGAAACCATCTTACAGGAAGCCCTTTCTATCTACAAAGATTTTAAGAAGGAGTTATTAGCGAGCCTCCGACTAGCGCAAGTCTTTATGACTTGTACTTTAAAAATAAAAACAGAGTTTAAAACTCATAATGAATAGAAAAATGAAACAAAGAAATACATAAAACAAAACCTAAATGAAAAAACGTTTACTTACTTATTTGTTTATGTATGCGGTGGCGCTGCCGCTTTCAGCCATTGGAAGTACCAAGTTCCAAGTTTGAAGAAGAGTATAACTATATAATAGAAGAGATGAAAAAATTAGAATAACATGACAATAGGAGCAACTCCAGTAACACCATTTTTAGGTGGCTTTGGTGGAATAGTTATTTATTTGGCTTTACAGCTATCGCAGCCATTTTTAGTAAGCTTTGAAAGAATTAATGGAATTCTAATAAAAAGCGAAATTCTTTCAGATAGGTCTAAGTATGACTTTAACTATCTGGCATTGTGGCTAAAAGGAGATAATAAGCCATTTATCAATCAGTATCCAAGGGATTATAAAAACCTAGTAGTCAATATTGATAATTTAATGGGGCATGACATTACAATATGGTATGATAATAATCGTGAAATACACCAATTGGTTAGCAATGGAATTGCCATAATGGATTACCATTGGTTCGCCCCCATCTTTTTAATTATTCTGGCAATTGGTTTGTTTTTCCATATCTACGCATTTAAAGAAACTAAAAGCAAGACAACAAATATTAACACCTATTGGAATATGTGGGAATACGTTTTTGGGAAAAAGGTGCCTATTATGAAATACAATAATAAGCCTTATAACCTCAACTAGCGCAAGTCTTCGTGACTTGTGCTTTAAAAATGAAACGAAAGTCTTTGACTTGGCAAAATGAAAAAAAGAATGAATAAAAAGATTAAATAAAGTATAGAAAGTAAAGGCACAAGTTACTTATGGTGCACGCGTAAAATACGCGCGCTAGTTGAGCACTATATATATAGCAGTGCAAGAGATTATGCGGGAATTAATGGATTATTAGATATAGAATTTATAGAATGAAAACACAAGTCAAAGACTTATGGTTTAGTGAAAAGGCACAAGTTACGCTACGCCTGCCTGCCCCAGGCATGGCTAAACTTGCGCCAGTTGGGGAAAATAGTGTTGCATTGTTTGAACATTTAGCAACAAAATATAATGTTCCCATAAAAGTAGAATTAGTACCATGGACACCTTAAGCAAAGAAACAACATTATACGTGTATAATGAAAATGGAATTGTACCTAATGATGATTTGAGCAATTTCAGCAATGATATACGAGAAAAGTCGAGATATAAAATTGAAATTCAAAACAAAAATGATATTGATACAAACAGTACTATTTTCAAGAAACTTTCTACAAAAGGGCTTGAGTTCATCATTTATGATTATGGTTATGTAATGAAAATTGAAGGAGAGATGGTTAAAGTCATTTTGTTCCTGATTGAATTAGATAATGTTATCCCTAAAAACATCGAGTTCTTCGTAAGCCCAACACAAGCTGTCCAAAATAATGAAGATTATAAATATCCAAGAGGTTCAGATGTGAAAGATGTAAGCTTGTTTCTAGATAAAATATTTAACAACAATAATTATTCAGATTCAATAAGAAATCTTTAAATGTAAATGTCTTCTCAACTAGCGCAAGTCTTTATGACTTGTGCTTTAGTAATGAAAACAGAGTTTAAAACTCATAGCGAATAGAAAAATGAAGCAAAGAAATACATAAAACAAAAACCTAAATGAAAAAACGTTTACTTACTTATTTGTTTATGTATGCGGTGGCCTTGTATAATTGGCAATGTGCAATTAACATTTTGCAATATGATTCTAGCCCAATACTATTAACCGATAACTAAGATCCCTTAACTAATCTCACTTACATCACCATTCCTACCAGTACGGCCACACCTGCTCCCAAAAGCAGCATCACCAGTTTGCCTATTTTTACATGATGGCCCGGGGCACTTTCAAACACAATAGTTGTTGAAATATACAGAAAGCTACCGCCTACCAAAGCAAAAAGAATGGTAATTGTCTTGGTCGTAAACAGCTCGGCATCGATAGCATATTGGCTTAGCAAAAGCCCTATGGGCGATGCGAGTGCAAAGAGAATAAGAAAGATGATCGGCCACATTTTTTTCTTGTAGTAGCATAGCAATATGGTCATCATGGCAAAAGCCGCTGGCAACTTGTGCAAGCCAATACCAAGCGCCACCGCCAGGTTATGCTCATGAGCCGGGTTAATATGGGAATGTGTCAACAAGCTGCCCTCCAGAACAGAATGTATGGAAAGCCCTACCAACAAGGAGATGGCCAGGCCTGCCCTATGGTGATGGTGGTTATCTTTGGAGTGCAAATGCCCATGTTCGGCCCCTGCTGTAAAAAGCTCCAGAATCTGCTGAAGAAAAAATCCTGCCAAAACGTAGAGTCCCGTATGACTTATGTTTTCAGAAGAAGAGAATAATTCCGGTAAAATATGGGTAATGGTTATGGAAAAAAGATAAGCGCCAGAGAAAGCCAAAACCAATGAATAATCTACTCGTTTCTTCTCCGAGTAAAAGAATGCCAAAACGCCACCTAAAAGTGCGCTGCCTAATAGTATCAGTAAGTTAATTGCCATTCTGAAATAACTCCAGTTTATCTTTCAGCCCATTACTCGCATAGGTGGCAGTGTTTCCATCAGGGGTGCTGTAAATCAAAAAAGCTTCCAGCTCAGGATGACTTTCCACAATGGCCCTGGCTTTTTCATGGCCCATTACCATAAAAGCTGTTGCGTATGCATCGGCTGTCATGCAATCTTTCGAAAACACCGAAGCACTTAAAATAGGGTTGTGTGCCGGATAACCGGTTGCAGGATCAATGGTGTGGGTGTATTTTACACCATCGCGAATCACATAATTAAAGTTGTTGGCCGAAGTGGCCACGGCTTCATCATCCAAACTAACCGTTGCAATATACGACTGTTTCAACACATCCGAGGCCGGATCTAAAATACCCACTACCCAGGGTTTGCCGTATGCATTTGTACCACGCGCATTTACTTCTCCTCCAATTTCAACAAACACATCTTTAATACCCTTCGATTCCAGAAAATTCATTACCAAATCCACTCCCTGGCCTTTTGCCACCGCACTAAAATCAAGCTCTACACGCTTATCTGTTTTCCAGGCATGTGTGCTATCAAATTGTACCAGGTCAAACCGTGTAAATTCCATCAACGAGTCTATCAACGTACTGTCCGGGTTCATGCTCTTATCCGGCCCGAAGCCCCAGGCATTTACCAATGGCATCACAGCCGGGTTAAAGGCTCCATGGCTGGTTTTATAAACCTCGGCACTCTTGCTCAACACAGGATAGAGGTATGGAAGTTCAAACTCTACTGTTGAATCTCTGTTAAACCTGGAAATTTCTGAGTTAGGCCGGTAGTGGCTTACCGCATCGTTAAACACGTTTAAAATGGAGTCAATAGAAGGCTGAAAATCACGCTGCGCTTTGTCCTTGTATTTGATATTGTAGGCAATTGTGCCGAAAGTCTTACCATGAAGCTCAACCAATGGTTTGGGCTTTCTTGCATAATAAACAATGATAAGAACAATGATGAGCAACAGGGGTAACAGCCTTTTGCGTGAGAACATTTCTTTTGCCACAGACATGCCGCGAAAATACTCTGAATCTGTGAAATTATTAGTCATCTGCCTATTTTAGTAGAAATTCTAAGTGGACCTATGCGAGAAGATTACTTAAGTGGTGAACGTTCGGACCTTAACCCCGAAGAACAGGAGTTTGAGAAAGCACTGCGTCCGCTATCGTTTCAAGATTTTACCGGCCAAAGTAAAGTGGTAGAAAACATTCGTGTTTTTGTACAGGCTGCACGCAAACGAGGCGAAGCTTTAGACCATGTGCTATTGCATGGACCTCCCGGTTTGGGCAAAACCACCCTTTCGCATATTATAGCCAACGAGCTTAGCACCAACATTAAAACCACCTCCGGCCCTGTACTGGATAAGCCCGGTGACCTGGCCGGATTGCTTACTAACCTGGAAGAGCACGATGTGCTTTTTATTGACGAAATCCATCGGCTCAACCCAGTTGTGGAAGAGTATTTGTACTCTGCCATGGAAGATTTTAAGATCGATATTATGCTGGATTCTGGCCCTAGTGCACGTTCCGTGCAGTTGTCGTTGGCGCCATTTACACTGGTTGGAGCCACTACCCGATCGGGCCTGCTCACGGCTCCTCTACGCGCCAGGTTTGGCATCAATGCCCGGTTAGAGTACTACGATTCCGGTTTGCTCACTTCTATCGTTAAGCGGTCTGCCAATATTTTAAAAACAGACATTGAAGAAAATGCGGCCCTGGAAATTGCCCGCAGAAGCCGGGGCACCCCGCGTATAGCCAACAACCTGCTGCGCAGAACCCGCGATTTTGCCGACATAAAAGGAGATGGTACCATTACGCTACCAATAGCCGAAATGGCCCTCCAGGCCCTCGACATCGACCAGCATGGACTGGACGAAATGGACATTCGCATTTTGTCTACCATTATAGAAAAGTTTAAAGGTGGCCCTGTGGGCATTTCTACCATTGCTACTGCTTGTGGCGAGGAAGCCGAAACCATTGAAGAGGTGTATGAACCATTCCTGATCCAGGAAGGGTTTATTAAACGCACTTCGCGTGGAAGAGAAGCCACCGAGCTGGCCTATAAGCATTTAAAAATTGTGCCCCCATCGAAGAATATGGGGTTGTTTGATTCTTAAAAGTGAGTCTAAAAGCCCGCACTTGTTGCGGAATCTGAAACTAGGTGTAGTTTGCAACTACACCTAAATATCTTAACTATCTTTATAAATCATGGGGTCAGCATATCAAATTCAGGATCAGGGTGGTTTATATTTTTTTACATTTCAGGTAGTAGGCTGGGGTGATATTTTTCGCGAAAGGTTTACAGAGATATAATTTTAGATAGCTTTTCATATTGCAGAGAAGAAAAAGGAATGGAACTGTTTGCTTATGTGATAATGACCAACCATGTTCACTGCATTTTGAGAAGTAAAATAGAACAGCTGTCTGATCTTGTTAGGGATTTTAAAAGGTATACGTCAAAACAAGTGCTAAAAGAGGTAGCAACTAACCCAAAAGAAAGTAGAAGAGGCTGGTTGGAGATGGTTTTTGAGTATCATGCTAAATACAATAAACGAGTAGATAAAAAGCAATTATGGACACATGAAAATCATGCGGTTGAATTATCTACAAATGAAATGATTGATTCAAGAGTAGATTACATACATGAAAACCCTGTAAAAGCAGGATGGTAGAAAAACCTGAAGATTATTTATATTCGAGTGCAAGGAATGAACCCGTTGATTGAAGTTGATTTCATATAAAGGTGTAGTTGCAAACTACACCTAGTTTGGGACGAAGACATTCGTAGATGTTATGGAAAATTCAAATATGATCATTCAAGCTGTTCATGAGTCAATTCCTCAAGAATGTTAAAACAAAACAATGCTAACTTTAAAAGTATATACTAGTAAAACGTATTTAAGCTTTCTTCCCTATATATTCCTTATATTAAGTATAATCTGGTTTTTCTTTTTTATTGATACGGAAGTCAAAGAGCTTAGATATATTGGTTATTTCTTGATTTTTTTATTTATAGCATTTCTAATAATTTATTTATTTAGATTAAGAAAATCTACTTTAATTATTTCCAATGAATCCATAACTCATATTGTTAAAAAGAATATTTTGGAATATCAAGTTGAAAACATTGAAAATATAAAAGTGTTTTATGGGTCATATTTTGGAGAATTTAGACCCATAACATTTACGTTTTCAGGAGGTATGGATAATTTTATTTCATTTGTTTATAAAGATGAAAGGGTTCATTTGCAGTACAGACTCATTCATTCAGATATTGAAGAACTGAACAAAATTTTTAATTACTGGAGACATAAGAATATAAAGTTTACTCTGATTGATAATAAGAAAAACATAATTCAAAATATCCCATTACCATACTAGCCCCCAGTTAGAGCATTCTATGATAAAAACAAGTTAATTGTGTGCTTTAAAAATGAAAACAAAGTTTTTTAAGTTAGTAAAATAAAAAAAGAACAAATAGAAATATTTAGAAAAGGCATAAATTGCTTTTCGTGCACATGTAACATACGTGCGCTAGCTAAGTATAAAATTTGAAGCTTTAGTCTATGACAAATAGAAAAAAGATAAGCGACCCAACAATATCAAATTTATTATCTTTACCTTATGACAATTGAACAACGAAAATTGGAACTAATTACCTGGATAACCGGTATTCAAAGTGAAGATGTCATTAAAAGCATTGAGAATTTCCGTAATAACCCCAATTATAAGGTTCCAGATACAATACTCGAACTTGTTCTTGAATCCAGTTCCGCCAAACTGGAAGATTGTACTGAACACACAAGCGCCCGTGAACTTCTGGGTCGTAAATGAAAGCCGTTTGGACTCCTTTGGGCCTCAAATCTCTTGAGGCGGCAACCAGTTTTATTGAAGAACAATGGGGCGAAGCTGTAGCAAACACTTTTCTCGACCAGTTTGATAAACGTATAGAACAACTGAAAAGAGCCACTCACATTGGTCCTACCTATGAACAAACAAAATTTCGACAACTACTTATTCATCCGTTGGTAACGCTCTACTACGAACTAAAAACCAACCACATAAGTCTCGTTCTTGTCTGGGCAAATAAACAGGATCCTGAGGAGCTTCGTAAAAGGTTAAAACAGGTGTAAACAAACGCTGGTTCGTAAATGCCCTCTTTTAAAAGCAGCCATACCCAATTCATCAAAGCCAAAGCCCACGAACTAGGTTTTCAATCGTGTGGTATTGCTAAAGCCGAATTTCTGGAAGATGTGGCCCCAAAGCTGGAAGAATGGCTCGCCACCAACCAGCATGGCCAAATGGACTACATGGACAATCATTTTGATAAACGGCTGGATCCCACTCTGCTGGTGCCGGGTGCCAAATCAGTTATTTCGCTTGCATACAATTATTATCCTGCCAAAGACCTGTCCACAAACGGTTCTTACAAGCTCGCCAAATACGCCTATGGTGAAGACTACCACTTTGTCATCAAAGACAAACTAAAGGAACTATTTTCGGCCATTGAAAATGAAGTGGGAGCCGTTGAAGGCCGTGTATTTGTGGATTCTGCCCCTGTAATGGAGCGCCAATGGGCCGCTCGCAGCGGCCTTGGTTGGTTAGGCAAAAACACCTTGTTGCTCAGCAAACAAAAAGGGAGTTTCTTTTTTCTTGCTGAGATCATCCTTGACCTGGAACTAGATTATGACACCCCAGCAACAAATCATTGTGGCACTTGTACCAAATGTATAGATGCCTGTCCTACAGAAGCTATTTCCCATGAAGGGTTGGTCAATGCCAGCCAATGTATTTCATACTTTACCATTGAGCTGAAAGACGAATTGCCAGCCTCCGTAAAGGGCCAATTCGAAGATTGGATGTTTGGCTGCGACATTTGCCAGGATGTATGCCCCTGGAACCGCTTTTCGGTGGCCCATTCGGAACCACGCTTTACACCCCACCCCGACCTGGCGCACGTAACCAAAGGCGACTGGCAGGAGCTAACCGAAGAAGTGTTCGGAAAATTATTTAAAAAATCTGCTGTAAAGCGAACAAAGTTTACAGGGCTAAAAAGGAATATTAGGTTTCTTACTTAGTAGGTACACTTAAATAACTGCTGATCTGGTTGAAATAAAGCCCATCACTACGAGAATAATGCGCATACCTTAGTTCCAACTGCTTGAGTGAACCTCCTTTTAATGTCATGAATTTCATCCCTGCACCATACTTAAAACTAGAGAATCCTGACAGATCATAGTCGGATGTAAAATAAGGAACCGTATCGGGCGCGGTTTGGTAGGCATAAAAATAATCGGCCTGGCTTTGTGTGTAAAACCGAACAAAAAGAGTGAATACGAACTGTGGTATAATTTTTACAGGTGTTTCAACTGAAAACGTATGTGCATTTATACCAAAATCATCCCAATAATAGCGGTAATACAGCCTAATAATGGTCCTGGCACCAACAAATGCATTAAGCTGAACACCTAACGGAATTTTGAGTCGTTGCCTTGGAAGATTCTCCACAACTGCTTTTGTATTCCCTTCAAAATAAAACCTGTGAAAGGGCGTAGAGAGCAAGCCATTCTGCACGGTGAATCCCGGGAAAAAACCAATACTCGTTCGTTTGTTTATATCGTGCTGAATATCAAAAGTTAGGTTGTATGAATATCGTTTGTAAATATCAAACCATGCTGAATCACGCAACTCAACAGGATACACCAGAGTAACTGGATATCCGTAATCCTCATTAAGCCTGCCCCAGCGAAGGTCGTCCGAATAAAACTGTCCGCTTACACTATATCGCCAATCCTGGTTAATGTTATGAGCAGACCACCAGGCCGCCATTCCCAACGAAAAATAGTCTGACTCCATTGAAAAAGAGGGTATTCCTCCAATAACATGGCGCCTGTTTTTTGAGATGTACTCGTAACCTGCCGAAACCCAAGTACGGGCGTCCACGGCCGAAGCAGACGAAAGGTTCATGTCAATGCGGTCGGTTGAGGCAGATGAAATAATGTCAATACCTCCTTCCAGCATTATCGTACTGGTAGAGTCGATCGTATGATTGATGCCAATTTTGCTGATATAGACGTCCAGCTTTTCTGTACCTTGCCCGCCTGTTACCGCTGAATGGCTGCCATCCTGCTGATAATAGGATAACAACACATCGAACTTAGTTGATCTTATTTTCTTTTTGACGAAAGTAGTATCAGGGCTTTGTGCCCTGACAAAACATGAAAGCGTAATAAACAAAATGAAAAATATCTTTTTCATACACTAATTACATCCACAGCCTCCGCTACTTTTCCCCCGCGCTCCGCTAGCCCCCTCACGAATAGTTTGTGCATAGTTTTCTATGGCTCCACTTTTGGAAAGACCCATTTGCATGGAAGAATCGTTAAGGTAGCTGCGTTGATAAGGCTTTACAGCCTGGCATGAATAAAACATTACCAGCACTCCAAAAAATAGTACAAGCTTTGATCTAGTACGCATACTTTTTTAAGCCGTTTGAAAAATGCAAGTTACGATTACTATCAATGAAAACACACTCAACTCCCTCCATTTGATTTACTAAATCCATACCTACTTCCAGCCCCAGTACAGAAACAGCCGTTGCCAACGCATCGGAAAGCTCCGCACTATTGCTTATAATGCTCACGCTTCTGGAGCCTACCACCGGGAGTCCGGTTTTAGGATTAATAATATGTGAATATCGCATGCCATTATGAACGAAATATTTTTCATAATCGCCTGAAGTAGCAATTGCTTTGTTTTCCATTGGCAACCACAACAAAATATTTGTGTTGTCATCGGGATCGGGCACACCTACTTTCCAGGGTTCTCCATTGACGCGTGTACCCCAGGTGGTCAGGTCGCCACTGGCATTGATAACTCCACCCGGCACTCCCTTCTTCAGCATCAGTTGTTTTACAACCTCGGCTGCATAGCCTTTTCCAATGGCACCAAAACCAATTTTCAATTGGGGGTCGGTAAAGAACATCTTGTCTTTGTCTAACAAATCAATCTTTTGATATCCAGTATGTTTCAAATACTCCTCAATTACCGATTTATCAGGTAATTCATGCTCTTTTTTGTCAAATTTATATAAATCGCCAAGCCCATTAAAGGTTATATCGAAAGCCCCCTGGGTCAACTCAGATATTCCTATGCATCTTCTTACCAATTGGTAGTACTCGTCTGTAACCTGAACCGGTTGCTGGCCTGCTTCTTCATTTAGCCTTGAGGTTATACTGTTGGGTTTCCAACTTGAAAGCCATCCCTCAATCCCTTTGATCTTATCTACAGATTCCTTTAAATAGGCATCTCCATCGTTTTCGTCAGCTACCAGGGTTATGCGAAAAGCACTCCCCATAAGAATTAATTCGGTAAAAAATTCCTTTAAAACCTTTGGCTGAAGATAGGGCTTAATCTGCTCCATTATACTTTGAGGGGTTGCCTTAGCGGTTTCTATTTTTGTAAGCACCTTGCCGCTGTGGTCTAAAAGTAACACATGTGGAAAATAGCCTTGAGGATTATACGTTGCTGCCATCCTTTCATTGTAGTCAACTACCTCTTTGCTCAACTTTTTGTGTTGTGGAAAATCCAGAATTTTCACTTGCAGGTTTTGTTCAGCAAATGTTTTGAATTCGGAATCATGTAACACTTCCCTTTCAAAGCGAATGCAGGGCAAGCACCAATCGGAGCCAGAGAAAACCATAAGCGTGGGCTTTACTGATAACCTGGTTTCAGATGAAATGCTTTGAGAAAATACCTTTGAAAAAGATATGAACAGCAAAATGAGAAGGATGTAATAACCCTTCTTAAAAATATTACTGATTGCTGATTGATTCACATAAGCAAATGTATGCGATGGGAGAGATTGGTAAAAGAAAAAACAGCTCTCGATACGCTTTTCAAAGACATTTATATTTGGTCTCTACTTAGTGTTCATTATGTTTTGCCTCTTTGACCAACTCAACCGAATGGTACAAGAGGTCAGCACCGCCAACTTTTCCATGACCCGGAACTACCGTTTTAATATTCGGGTACTTTTTAATCACTTTGCTAACCGTAGTATCCCAATCTGAAATCTTTGCATCGGTAATATTGCCTAGGTTTTTAGCTTGCATTGACCTTATAAGACAACCGCCAAAGAGTATTTGCCTGGAGGGCAACCACACTATTATATTATCTGCCGTGTGACCTGCACCGAAGTACCTGCATTCAAGTAGCTCACCGTTGAAATCAACCAAGAGCGAATCGGTAAAGGGAGTGGAAGGAATGGGTAACC
>JAGQYI010000071.1 GCA_020436165.1 Cyclobacteriaceae bacterium
CTTAAAACTTGAGCTTTTCTATGGCAAATCGTCCATTTTAAAAGCCTACGCCAATCATGCGCCCTTTGGCGGTAACATTGTAGGTATTTGTGCTGCATCATGGCGATACTACGGAAGGTCTCCGTGGCAGCTTTCGTGGGCCGAAACAGCTGCCTTGGCGGTATTGCCCAATAATCCATCTGCCATCTTTCCGGGGAAGAATGAAGAAACGTTTCTTCGCAAACGCAACCAGTTATTAGAAAAGCTTTCTGACAGAGGGTATCTGGATGCAGATGAACTTTATCTTGCCAAACAGGAACCACTACCTCGCACCATTCGGGAAATACCAGATGAGGCCTACCATTTACTGCACCGCGCAATGGTGGAAGGTAAGTCAGGCACCAACATTGTTTCTACCTTGAATGCGCAGCTTCAACAAAAAGTGGCAGAAAAGGTAAACCAGTACAGCGCTACCTGGGCAGGCAATCAGGTGCACAATGCGGCTGCATTGGTCATTGACATTCAGACTGGCCATACGCTGGCTTATGTTGGCAATTCGGAAAGCAAGGGCGATCATGGGCAGCATGTAGATATTATTACCTCGCAGCGCAGCCCGGGAAGCTTGTTGAAACCTATTTTGTATGCTGCTGCTTTGGACGAAGGTTTAACCATGCCCACCCAGCTTTTACCCGACATACCCATATTTTACAAAGGCTTTGCCCCACAAAACTTTGACAAAAAATACCGCGGAGCGGTACCTTCCAACGATGCGCTCATCAGTAGTTTGAACGTACCATTTGTGCACCTGCTCATTGATTATGGGTATGAGAAGTTTCATCAGAAACTTTCGCAAATGGGAATGCGCTCGCTCACCCACCCTGCCAGCCATTACGGACTTTCTTTAATTCTGGGTGGAGCAGAGACTTCCCTTTGGGAGATCACAGGAATGTACGCAGGCATGGTGCGAGCCTATCAAAATTTTGGTGGCAGACCCTACCAGAAAGGCTATTCGCCCAACGACTATTTCCCGAATTCATACCTTAGCACCCAAAAGAACACTGATGAGCCTGTTTTAGAAGAACACGGTTATTTGCAGGCACCTTCCATTGGGTTTGCGCTTCGCACCATGCAGCAACTCAACCGCCCCGACCAGGAAGCCGGATGGCAGTTTTTCAACTCATCTATTCCCATTGCCTGGAAAACAGGCACCAGCTTTGGCTTTCGTGACGGATGGGCCATTGGCATCTCCAATAATTATGTAATTGGGGTGTGGATGGGCAATGCCGATGGAGAAGGCCGACCCGGCCTTACGGGTGTGCAGGCAGCTGCTCCACTCCTCTTTCAACTATTCGACCTGGTGCAGGACGAAGTTCAATTTGAAAAACCCTTTGGAATGGCGCAGACTGTTTGTAAGCAAAGCGGTATGCGTGCCGGACCCTATTGCTCTGAAACCATTATGCTACCCTTACCTGAATACCTCGAAAACACACAAACCTGCACCTACCACCAGCCCTTGCATGTAAATAAAGAGCAAACCTTACAGGTAAATAGTAAGTGTTACCCGGTAGCAGAAATGCAAACAGTCAACTGGTTTGTGTTGCCTCCCGTGGAGGCATGGTACTACCAGAAGCACCACCCAGAATACCGAAAGCTACCACCCTTCGATCCGGATTGTACCACTTCCAATGTAAAGCAGCTCTTTGAGCTTATTTACCCCCGCCAGTTTACACGGGTGTATATACCATTGGAGCAGGACGGCCAGCGGGGCAAAGCCATTTTTGAAGCCGCCCACCAAAACAAGGAAGCCATTCTCTACTGGCACCTGGACGATACCTACCTGGGTTTAACACAGGGCACCCACCAAATGGGCATACAGGCAGCCAATGGCCCTCATGTGCTTACATTGGTGGATAACCAAGGCAATGAGTTAAGGCAGAAGTTTGAGGTGATTAATTAAGAAACAAAACTTATTTTTAATGCATTTAAATAACAATCATTGGTAATGGCGCCTTCAAAAGTAAGTGCATCTTTCTTAAGAGAAATTATTAAGGATATAATATATCCATCAATAAAAGTAAGAAGATCATCTATCTCAAATGATTTTGATGGACCAAGCATATATGATGATTCACCTAGTGAAAAAGAAATAACTGATTTTATATTATCAAACCAATTATATAGTCTTGAATTGGTTAATGAATTATGTCAACCACTACTTTTAGGCCTTCTTGATAAATATGCCGAAGTATCAAATGAATGGGTGGATGAATTTATCAAAGTAACAAAAGAATGGTCTGAAACAAACTCTTGGCTTGGGGGTGATGAAGTCATTTGGCCAAGCATTTTAAGCATTAATCCGTTTAATACAAATATTTGGACTCCCTCCAAGGATACAGTAACTCCCAATTGGGCTGAAGTATCACCATCATATTTATTATTAGCAAAAGAACTAATTGAAAAAGGAGGTTCTCTTTCAAAATTAAACTGGAGAGATTTCGAAAACCTAATCGGTCATTTATTAGAAAAAGATGGATGGAACGTAACAGTTACAAAAGCGTCAAAAGATGGAGGAATAGACGTCATTGCAACAAAATATGATGAAAATATTGGAGTTATTAAATCTGTATGGCAAGCAAAGAAATATGGTGATTCCAATCCAGTTAGACTAAATCAAGTTAGAGAATTATACTCTGTAAGAGAGAATTCTAGAGCTTCAAAAGCTATAATTGTCACTACAAATCGGCTAACAAAAGATGCAATAGAATGGTTAAAGCAAGATGAATATCGATTTGGATATAAACAAAAAGATGAATTAGAAGACTGGATTAAGAGAATTTTGAAGTAAACGCTAAGGAGTTGTAGAATAGCCCAAACTGGTTGTAGTGTCCCAAACTGGTCGTAGCGTCTCGCTGCGACCATATGTTCAAGTTAGTCTTAGTGAGACACTAAAACTAACTTAAGGCCAAGGGCCGAGCAATGACATAATTATTATCTCGTCATACCATGGATCCAGAGGAGGATACCGGGGTATCTCTATTACGGTTTACATAAATTCAAAAAACTTTATTTACATTAGTTTTATACAAATAGCAGCTAGCCAGCAAACTGAAAATACCTTAGCACAACATATGGAAATCATTGTTCATCATAGCATTGCCGATTTATATAAAACCCTACAAATGCCCCTTGAGCAGGACACTGATTTTACTATTCTTTCTGTACCCGATATTCATCCTCAAATTCCGTTTACATCGCCCGTGCTTCGTGCCGACTACTTCTCATTTATTCTAACCAAGGAAGGTGCAGGCGTGTATTATCTGGACGACAACAAATTTCCCTTTCACTCCAGCTCCATTTATTTTACAAATCCGGGGCATATAAAATGGTACGAACTAGAAGAGTCGAAAGAAGCCTATATCATCACCTTAACAGAGAACTTCCTGACGGAAAATGTGCATGCGGATATCTACAATGAGTTTCCCTTTCTATTGGCTGAAATAGTACCTCCTAAGACACTAACTACAGAGAAGTTCAAAGAGTTTGAGACGTTGTACACTCAAATTTTGGACGAATACGGAAAATCTTCATTGTATAAAGACAAAATATTGGGAAACCTCTTTTTTGTGCTTTTACTCAAGCTAAAGGAGTTTTGGCTGGACTATAATCCCAGAATTGAAGGGACCAGAAATTCTCAAATTGTGAAATCATTTAAACAATTGCTGGAATCAGAGTTTAAGAAAGTAATGAAAGGGCAGCAAAGTAACGGGAAATTGCAGGCTCAGTATTTTGCTGAAAGACTAAACCTGCATCCCAATTATCTGAACTCTGTTATCAAATCCAAAACGGGCAAAACCATGTACGAATGGATTACCAGCCGAACGCTTTCAACTGCCAAGTCGTTGCTAAAAGACCCTACATTAAGCGCCAAAGAAATTGCCTACCTGTTAGGTTTTAGCGAGCCAACGCATTTTACCCGTTTCTTTAAGAAACATGAGAGCACAACCCCGATGGCCTATAGAAGAAATGCCCGTTCTTTGAAATAGGTTATTTATCCTTTTATAACGGTCATTCAAGATCGGTTTTTACAACAGACCTTTATATTGTTAATTCAAAAAGGTAAATTGTAACTAAAACAAATAATACAATGAAAAAGGTAAATCTAGGATCGCAAGGGCTCAGTGTGCCTGCCATTGGTTTAGGGTGTATGGGCATGTCTGATTTTTATGGTGCTTCTGATGAAGCACAAAATCTTAAGGTGTTGGACAAGGCTGCGGAAATTGGAAGCACGTTCTGGGATACGTCAGACATGTATGGTCCGTTTACAAATGAATTACTGCTTGCAAAAGCACTAAAAGGAAAACGAGATAAGATTATTCTGGCAACCAAATTTGGGGTGAGCCGCAGCGAAGATGGCAGCTGGAATGGAATTAAAGGAGGCGCTGACTATGTGAAAGCAAGTTGTGAAGCCTCACTAAAACGCCTTGGAACAGACTACATTGATCTTTATTACCAGCACCGCCTTGATCCCAACACGCCCATTGAGGAAACCGTTGGTGCATTGGCTGAGTTGGTAAAGGAAGGAAAAGTGCGCTACATCGGGCTTTCCGAAGCGGATACTGAAACAATAAAACGTGCACACAAGGTGCACCCCATTAGTGCCCTACAAACCGAATACTCATTGTGGACTCGTGAAGTTGAGGAAGAAATATTGCCTACAGTGCAAAAACTAAATATCGGGTTTGTGGCCTATAGCCCGCTTGGAAGAGGTTTCTTAACCGGTGCCATCCGCTCAAGAGGCGATCTGGACCCTACCGACTGGAGACTGGAAAACCCTAGGTTTACAGAAGAGGCTATTGCCAAGAACGTGCAGCTAGCTGATGAAGTAGCTAAAATAGCCAAAGAGATACATGCTACACCAGCGCAAGTCGCTTTAGCATGGCTGCTGACACAAGGTGTTGCCACCATACCGGGCACACGAAAAATCGAGCGCCTGGAAGAGAACTGGGCCGCGCAGGACATTACCTTGAGCAAGGAATATATGGGTCGTCTCGAGGCACTTATTAATCAGGGAGTTGAGGGGAATCGTTATTGATCCGGTTGTATTGCTTTATTAAATAAAGGATATCTGTGCGTAGTTTGAAACTACGTACAGATATTTTTATCATTTAACCAATCTCAATAAGGAAGAGCTACATTTGGGTATGGAACTTTTCGACCTGCCAGCCGATCCTGCCGAAAACCTACTGCCGTACAACGGCATTGTCAACTATTATGGCAAGGTGCTACCTTATGAAAAGGCAACGGAGTATTTCAAAGAGCTCTACCATAATACTACCTGGAAACACGATGAGTCCATTAAATATGGCAAGATCATAGTTGCCAAACGACAGGTGGCATGGTTTGGAGAACGTAACTTTGATTATGCTTATTCGGGTACCACAAAAAAAGCCAAGCCCATACCCGAAAAAGTTCGCGAACTTAAAGCGCTGGTAGAACAAAAAACGGGGGTTGAATTTAATTCAGTTTTGCTAAACCTTTACGAATCGGGAGAGGTTGGTATTGCCTGGCATGCGGATAAAGAAGCTTATTTTGGCAAAGAGGTAATCATAGCCTCACTCACATTGGGAGCAGAGCGTAAGTTTGGTTTCAAACACAGAGAAACCAAGGAAACTGTTTGGAAAATACTGGAACATGGCAGCCTGCTGGTTATGAGAGGCACCACGCAAAACTATTGGTTGCATCATCTGCCTCCTACCAAAAAGGTAATGGCTCCACGCATCAACCTTACGTTTAGAAAAATCGTGGAGTAAACCTAGAAGGTAAGTACAGAGAGAAATAGTTCTGCAAATAGGGCAAAAAACAATAGCCAGCTGTACACAAAACCAATCAGGTTAAACTTAACAAACGTTTTGAACCACTTCTGTCCGTAGAGATTAAGAAACGAAAAATACGAATGGGTGCTCACCAGAACAAAACTCAGAAAGATAATCCAAGAACCACTACTACCCTCCGGAAGCCACAAGAATACAATCAGGAACGCCAGACCATAAATAACATAGGCAAAGGAGTGCAGGTGCAGGGCATGTATCAAATGAGTAATGTAATAATGGTCTCTGCGCACATAAAACAGTTTTAACAGCAGCGCAAAAAATGGAATGAGAAACAACATCATTAAAGGCAGGTTTTTAAGTAGCTGGCTAATTACGATCCCCCCTTCTGCCTTATCAAGCCGTATGACCTGCCTGAAAAAATTAAACTCAAAATCCGTTAAACCGGATGTATCCAGCGAATCCATAATATCCTGCGCATCCAGGTGTCCGTTTCCCCGAAGCGCCATATAGGTTTTTATATTTTCTTCTGTAAGAAATTCATTGGTGGAATCCGGTTTTTCAATTGAATAGCCAATCGTGCTTCCTGAAACTGTATCCTTACTAACTATTCTGTACACCGAATCTTGTTCCAGTTCTGAAAAGTTTCCATTCATCACATCATTCAAAATAACCTTACTCGAATCCGGTATTTCTTCAAGGCTTTGATCAAAATCGTTCAGACTTTTCTCCACCACGTTTTTACTTACCATGCTAAACACAAAAAAGAAAATAAGGCTTAGAATGAGGTATAGTCTAACCGGATGCACAAACGATACACGTTTGCCCTGAATATATTTCTTGGTCAAATAACCAGGTTGAAAAAAGAAAGGAAGTAAACTGTTTGAGAATTTGGAATCGAGCGAAAAATAATTTTGAAAGAAATCGCGAACCAAAATACCAAAAGAGGCCCTGCTATGGTCATTTTCCTGCCCGCAGTTAGGGCAGTAGTTGTAGTTTTCGTCAAACTTGGTCCCGCAATTAAGGCAATGATTTGACTTCCTTTTTTGAGGAACCAGGGTTGGTTTAAACTTTGGTTTTTGTTTGCTCATAGCTTTTCGTACAATGAACAAACATACTATAATTTACAATCGAAATAAACCCACTTGAATTTGAACCTGCCAAGTGACTATACTTCGCCAACAATGGCTTCCGTAACACTAATTACGTGGTCTCCCAACTTTTCACAGGTTGTAATCAGCTCCATATAATTCATGGAATGCATCACATCGTATTTTCCCTTTTCCACCTTTTTAAGGTACTCCCGCCTTAGTTCGCTTCGTTTTGCATTAATAGAACGTTCTATTTCCATCGCTTCTTCAAGCTGAACCGTGGCATACTCGTTGTTCAGGTTTTTACGCATCACAACAAGTGATTTATCAAGTAAGCTGTAAATCTCCACCAGATTTTCTACCTGGTCATTAGTAAACCACTTCTCCGACTCCAATTGGCGTTGTATGGTCAATGACGTTCTGAAGAATAGATCTCCTATTCGTTCCAGGTCGTTATTTATACTTAGCAGTGAGCGAATCTTGCGAGAGGAAGTGTCGCTTATGTTGCCTTCTGACACTTTAGCAAGAAAGTTGGAAATCTCAATGTCCATTCGGTCGGTAATTTCCTCATACGTCTTCATCTTATCCATCAGCTTTTTGCGTGATTTCTCCTCTTTCTTTGTAAGTAACGTATGTGTAAAACCAGACATTTTGGTAGTTAGTTTGGCAAATTTGGCTATTTCTCTCCTTGCTTCCAGAATGGATATCTCAGGAGTGGCCATAATGTTCATACCGATGAATTCCAGGTGAAATTCTTCATCGTCTCCTTTGGACGGCACCATCAATGTTACCAGGTAGGCTATTTTGGGTACAAACCATACCATAACAAAAGTATTGATCACATTAAACAAAGTGTGAAAAATAGAAAGGCCTATAGGTATGGCTGTTGCCTGTAAAAAAGGCGAACCTTCTCCCGTATTAACCATGTACCAGGCAATACCCTTGAGAAACGGTATGTATACGAGCATCATCCATACGACCCCGCCAATATTGAAAAGAAAGTGTGCTCGTGCTGCCCTCTTGGCATGAACGTTTGCTATTAATGCCGCAAGGTTCGCTGTAATGGTAGTTCCGATGTTCTCACCCAAAACCATAGCCGCTGCCAATTCAAAGGGGATCCAGCCCTGATTGGCCATTACCAGCGTAACCGCCATGGCAGCACTGGATGATTGTACTACAAGCGTTACTGTTGTACCAATTATTACGAATAGGAAAATGGACAAATAGCCCATATCCGTATAATGTTGCAAAAAGGTGAGTATTTCAGGGTTGCTTCTAAGATCGGGAACCGAATTTTTAAGTGCCTCCAACCCCATGAACAATAAGGCAAAACCGATCAGGGTTTCTCCTGCTGCTTTTGGCCTGCTTTTAGAAGCAAAAAGTAAGGGAGCTCCAACTGCAATTATTGGCAATGCATAAGCAGAAATATGTACCTTAAATCCAATCAGTGAAATTATCCAGGCAGTAACGGTTGTACCAATGTTGGCGCCCATTATTACTCCTATTGATTCCATCAGGTTCAAAAGTCCGGCATTTACAAAACTAACCACCATAACTGTGGTAGCAGAAGATGACTGTACAAGAGCTGTAATAAGAAATCCTGTAAAAATTCCTTTGAACCTGTTGGAAGTCATCGCTCCTAATATTTGCCTCATTCGGGAGCCGGCAAGTTTCTGAATCCCCTCGCTCATCACCTTCATTCCGTAAATAAAGAAGCCAAGAGCACCCAGAAGTTCTATAAAATCAATGAATGAATAGTTCATATATTTTCAACTAAAAGTCGCAAAGCTACACATCCGATTACCTTACCACTGGTATCGAATGTTACCTTTGTGTTAACAAACAAGCTATTTTCTTTGGTGTAAAAAGAATCTTTGTGGTTCACTTTAGAGGGAATTTAAAACTTGAGAAATATGGAAAACCACAAATTAATGTTGACATGTCATGGTTAGATCAGGCCTTACACGCAATCATACTAAAAAACTGTAACTTTTAACCCATCAAAAGGCAAGTTATCCTTCTATCGTTTTTCCAATTATAAAGACAATCTATACTTTTGCACCACGATATACAGAAACTGCAACTATGAGAGAAATACAATTCAGAGAAGCACTTCGCGAAGCCATGCAAGAGGAAATGAGACGAGACGAGTCTGTTTTCTTAATGGGTGAGGAAGTAGCAGAATACAATGGAGCTTACAAAGTAAGCCAGGGCATGTTAGACGAGTTTGGTGCTAAACGTGTAATAGATACACCAATTACCGAACTGGGCTTTGCCGGGCTTGGTGTTGGAGCAGCAATGAACGGGCTGCGCCCAATCATTGAGTTTATGACTTTTAACTTCTCGCTAGTTGCTATTGACCAGGTGATAAACTCGGCTGCCAAGATGCTGTACATGTCTGGCGGACAGTTTCCTATTCCAATGGTATTCCGCGGGCCAACAGGTAATGCAGGAATGCTTTCTGCGCAGCACTCTCAAAACTTTGAGAATTGGTATGCCAACACTCCCGGACTAAAGGTAGTAGTTCCTTCTAATCCGTACGATGCCAAAGGGTTGCTGAAATCCTCCATACGAGATAACGATCCGGTTATTTTCATGGAATCGGAATTGATGTACGGTGATAAAGGTGAAGTGCCTGAAGGCGAATACCTGATACCCATTGGACAGGCCGATGTAAAACGTGAGGGGACTGACGTAACCATTGTTTCATTTGGTAAAATAATGAAAGTAGCACTTGAGGCAGCTGATGAACTGGCTCAAAAGGGTGTTTCCGCTGAGGTGATTGACCTCCGCACTGTTCGACCTATTGATTACAAGTCAGTTGTTGAATCGGTGAAGAAAACCAACCGATTGGTTATTGTGGAAGAAGCATGGCCGGTAGCTTCAATAGCTTCAGAAATTGCCTACCATGTTCAGAAATATGCATTTGACTATCTGGATGCCCCAATTCAGAAAATTAACAGTATGGATATTCCTTTGGGATATGCCCCTACGTTAATTGAGGCAACACTGCCCGATGTGAAGCGAACATTAGAGGCAGTAGACACCGTACTTTACAGATAAAAAAAGGCAGGTGTAAAACCTGCCTTTTCTATTTCTCTCTGAAACTGATCCAATTATCTTGCTCCAGTTTGTTTTTGTGTTGTAAAATTAAATCTTTCATGGGTTCATCGCTGGTAGCCAAAACAATCTCTAATGCCTTTTGATTGGCTTCTATAGCTTCTTCCTTTTTCCCATCCAAATAAAGGAACCAACTGTACTTATCCCATGCCCAGTAATCATGGTGCACATGGTGGTTGAACTGGATATTGAACAAATAGTAGCGTTCATCTTTAGGTGTAGTTCCAACAATGGCTGCAATTGTAATAACCAAACCCAATATTAGCTGATGTTCTACATACACCGCTTGTTTATTAAGGAAGTTAACAACCACTACCACAAACGATATTATAGCAATAACAAACATGTAATGAGCTGGAAGAAACTTAACAAATGTTAGAAGCATAGTGGCCCAAACTACTGTTGCAATAGATAGTATGCCCAACTCTCGTTGTTTGGAAACAAAATAAAGCATGCTAATAACAAACATCCCTCCAATGCCTATCAACATAACTACCGTATGAAATGGCAAGCGGAAAAATTTGATTAAAAAACCTGCACTGAATAATCCAAATAGGATATAAAATGCATTATTTAGATATTTCGCCATTGCGTGCCTGAGAATTATTGATAACGAAATAAACAAATAGAATTGCTGCACCAACAGCAATAGCATGATTTGCAATAGGCCAGTGTAATAGCTTTAAGCCAAAGCCAAGCAAAACAGATCCGGAACCAAGAAATCCTATCAATCCATTTACCCTTCGAGAGGGAGACTTTTCGTAGGAGAATCGGTCAAGGGTAAGGAAAAGCACAAACCCAAATACTAAAGTCAGTACTCCTGCTCCCCAAATTATTCCAGCTCCCATTATGTGAAGCATTTTAAATGCAAAACCTGTAGCGAGCAGAGCCACAGATACAAGACCAATGATTTTTGTTCGTTTTTTCATTGTTGTTTTATTTTGAGTTAAAAGTTCAGTTTCCTGTTCAATCGCCTGCATCTGCAGTACTCCCATTTCCCTAAATACCTCTTTTTCAGCCTGCTGAAATTCGGCACCTAATGCAAGGCGTTCTTCAATCATGCAACATACATGATCCATAAGATCTATACCCAAAGAGTTATTCTTTAAGCCCACAGAAGCTATTTTATTTTCAATATGCTTTACTTGTCCGGGTTCTAGAACGAGCATGATAAAGAAGGTTTTGGGTCCATCAACGAACGAAGTGTCTCAACAAATTCAAGCAGCTCATTGCGTTTCTCCTTTGCACTCTCTTTGCCGTTTGAAGTAAGCATGTAGTACTTACGTGGCCTGTTACCAACAACCTCCTGAATTGTTGTTACCAATTTCTCTTTTTCCAGTTTATGCAAAATAGGATACAAGGCTCCTTCAGTGAGCACTATCTTATCCTTGGTACGTTCTCTTACCAGTTTACTTAATTCGTACCCATACATTTTGTCTTTCTCTCCTAACAATTGAAGTATTATCGTTTTAAGCGTTCCACGGACTAATTCATTTGAATACATATACCTAATGTTCTTATGTATAAGCAAATTAGGTATATATTTTTCGTATATGCAAGCGTTGCGCTAAAAAGTTGTTGCATGTCTCCTTTTAGATAGCTTCGTAGTATATTAGATATAAATATCTGGTATGAAAAGGTTTGCAATTTGGTTCCTAAAAATTCTTATAGGTTTACTGGTTCTGCTGGCCAGTTTGTACGTGATCCTATATTTTGCATATAGCGGCACCTATACGGTTCAGAAAACGGTAGCTCAAAACCCATCCATTCCTCATATTACTGTTAACAATGCTACTTTTCATGCCGAAACATTTGGTAGTGATACCAACCCGGTTGTGATTGTGCTGCACGGTGGACCGGTAATGATTACAGGTATCTTTTGGATTTGAAACAACTTTCTGAAAACTACTTTGTGGTTTTCTACGATCAAAGAGGAACTGGCCTTTCTCCGCGTGTTCCTGCAGAGGAGCTCACCAAAGAAAATATGATCGAAGACTTACATTCTATTGTTACCTACTATGGAAAAGGCAAGAAGGTTCATCTTATTGGCCACTCCTGGGGAGGAATGCTTGCATCGGCTTATTTGGGGAGATATCCTGAAACCGTTGATAAAATTGTGCTGGCTGAACCAGGCCCCTTAACACCAGAGTTTGCAAAAAAATACGAGCCAAAGGTCGAAGTAAGTTGGGAGCTGGTAAGGCATTTAGCTAAATGCTACTTTCAGTCGCTTCATGTGGAAGAAATCGATGACCAAGCCCAGGCAGACTATTTCTTCATGGCATTTGCCACCGATACCACCGTGAAAGACCATCCGCTAAAAGGCTATTTCTGTGATAATGATATCAGGAATGCCAATTTCGACCATTGGAGGTTTAGCGGTGTTACCTCCTACCAACTAATGATGAAAGGAATGGAAGGAGATAAAGAAACTATGAATTTTGTTGATGGTGTATCACAGTTTAAAGACAAAATCCTTTTTCTTGCCGGTGATTGCAATATCCTTATTGGCCCGGCTTTCCAGCAAGAACAAAGAAAACTTTTCAATCAAACAGAATTAGTAGTTATTCCAGATGCCGGCCACATGATGTTTAGTGAACAGCCTGATGCATGCATTGCTGCAATAAATGCCTATTTCGAAGATTAAATCAAATAATCTTCTGATAACTAAGTTTTAATAATATTTCTATTAAGCGACTATCTACCAACTGTAATTACAGTTTTCGAGTAGTTTGCGTTGGTCGTCAATGGTTAAGTTAGCCGCTTCTTCCACTGTGTATTTTCTTGAGGTCTCGTCCAACATACATTTACACAAGTCTTCCAATTGTTCTTTATCATCTTGTCTAACCGCATTGTTAGCAAAAGTATCATTGCATGTTTTTAACCATTTATCCTTGTCCTCCTGAGACCAGTCCGATTTAGATTGATTACAGCTTGAAAGGCTTAGAAGTGCTGCCAAGCCTATAGAAACAAATACACCAGTAACTTTCATATTTCTTTATAAAATGTTTGAATAACGCTAATGCATAAACTTAAGCATAATTCAGTAATTCGATTACCAATTAAGCAATAATTATCAACTTTTAACGCATACCGCCCATTAAACTGGCAAGTCCCCGCTTCATTCCGCCCATTTTATTCATGGTCTTCATCATTTTGCGCATGTCGCCAAATTGCTTGAGAAGATTGTTCACTTCCTGAACGCTGGTACCGCTTCCGTTGGCAATACGTTTTCTGCGGCTTCCGTTTATAATGTTAGGGTTTTCCCGTTCAACGGGAGTCATAGATCGGATAATAGCCTCCACAGGCTTAAACGAATCATCATCCAGATCCACATCTTTCATAGCCTTGCCCATACCGGGTATCATTCCCACCAAATCCTTCATATTACCCATTTTCTTGATCTGCTCAAGCTGGCCCAGAAAGTCATTCAGATCAAATTCATTTTTGCGAATTTTCTTGTTAAGCCTGCGGGCTTCTTCTTCATCAAACGTTTGCTGTGCTTTTTCAACCAATGAAACCACATCCCCCATACCCAATATTCGGCTGGCCATCCTGTCTGGATGAAACAGGTCAATGGCATCCATTTTCTCACCGGTGCTTATAAATTTGATTGGCTTTTCAACTACGGTACGAATAGAAAGAGCTGCACCACCTCGGGTATCACCATCCAACTTCGTAAGCACAACCCCATCAAAATCGAGGCGTTCGTTAAAGGTCTTTGCCGTATTCACCGCATCCTGGCCCGTCATGGAATCAACCACAAACAAAGTTTCGGAAGGGTTAAGCGCTGCTTTTAACTGCTCTATCTCCTGCATCATCTGCTCATCCACCGCCAAACGACCAGCCGTATCCACAATTACTATCTTTTTGCCAGTCGATTTTGCGTGTTTAATGGCATGTTCGGCTATCTGAACTGCATTTTTATTTTCAGGTTCTGCATACACCTCCACACCAATCTGCTCACCTAGTACCTTCAGCTGGTCAATCGCAGCAGGGCGGTAAATATCACAGGCAGTCAGCATTACTTGCCTTCCCTGGCTTTTGAGCATGCTTGCCAGTTTGCCAGAAAAAGTAGTTTTACCGGAACCCTGCAAACCGGATATCAACACAATTGCCGGATCACCCTTAACATTCATGGGCTCGTGGGCGCTACCCATCAAACGGGTAAGCTCATCGCTTGTTATTTTGGTAAGCAACTGACCCGGGGAAACAGCTGTTAGCACATCCTGACCAAGGGCATTTTCTTTAATTGTATCTGTTACATCCTTGGCAACTTTATAGTTTACGTCTGCATCAATAAGTGCCCTGCGAATTTCCTTAACGGTTGTCGCAACGTTAATTTCTGTAATTCTCCCCTGCCCTTTTAATGTCTTAAAGGCTTTATCCAGTTTTACACTTAAATTATCAAACATGCTTTTTACTTTTTTTCGAACTGCAAAGTTAATTTATTCTTCAGTACCGATACAAACTCGTTTTAATAAGTTGGCAAATTCTAAATTTTAAAAATAACTTTCCAAAACGTTCGCGTTTAGAGATATTAGCAACTTATTAATCCAACTTATGCGTTCATTTAACTTCAAAGAGCAACTACTTCCTCATTTGGTTGCCATAGTACTGTTTCTACTGGTAACCATTATTTATTTCAAACCTGTTTTTTTTGATCATAAATCACTGAACCAGCATGATATACTCCAATCGATAGGGGCATCCAAAGAAATAACCGATTACAGAGATACTACTGGCAATGAACCTCTTTGGACAAATTCTATGTTTAGCGGAATGCCTGCTTACCTGGTAAGTGTCAAATGGGGAAATGAAATAATCGGAACCGCCCAAAAGGTTTTTTCTCTGGGTTTGCCTCATCCGGTTCGTTTGGTATTCCTTTCGTTTGTTTGCTTTTATATACTACTTCTTGCTTTTGGTGTTCGGCCTTACCTGGCCATAGCAGGTGCGCTTGCATTCGGATTATCCTCCTATAATATTGTTGGTCTTACCGCAGGGCACAACTCGCGAATAGGAGCTGTTGCCTTTATGCCTCTTCTTTTGGCTGGAATTCGTTTGGGGTTCAAAGGCAAAAATTTGCTTGGGTTTTCTATAACAGCATTTGCCGTAGCCCTTGAGTTACGGGTAAACCACCTCCAAATCACCTACTACCTATTGCTAATGGCTGCAGCTTATGGCATTTCTGAATTGGTTATCGCTTTTAAAGAAAAACAGCTAACCCCTTTTATCAAAAGAAGTAGTTTATTGGTTGGAGCCGGAGTTCTTGGTTTGGCCACTTTTATTGGCTCATTTCTCAGTACCATGGAGTACACCAAGTATTCTATGCGGGGTAAATCGGAAATCACCATGGGAACCCCAGAAGAAAAAACGGATGGATTGACCAAAGAATATGCATTTCGCTATAGCAACGGTATTTTCGAACCAATGACTCTCTTTATGCCCAATGTACTGGGTGGGTCCTCTCAACAAAAGCTTTCTATGGACTCAGAAACGGCTCAATTCATGCTTAAAAATGGAGTACCCCGACCCCAGGTAGAGCAGCAAATGCAGGCTATGCCGACCTATTGGGGGGAGCAACCTTTGACTGCACCTTACTATGCCGGGGCCATTATCGTTTTTCTTTTTGTGCTTGGAATGGTGGCCTTACCTGCGCGAAAAAGTGTGTGGCTCATCGTTATGGCTACTTTGGGCATTGTGCTCTCGTGGGGCTATCATTTCAGCAGTTTCAACTACTTTATGTTCGATCACTTTCCCGGTTACAACAAATTCCGGTCTGTAACATTTGCGATCGTTATGCCTGTTCTGGCAATGAACCTGCTGGGTTTTATGGGGATTGAAAAAGTCTTGCAGCAAGAATGGAGTGCCAGGACCAAAAGGCAGTTATTCATAGCCATTGGCTCAACGGGAGGATTAGCTCTTTTACTTTGGTTATTTGCTGGTGCCTTTTCATTTCATGGCGCTATTGACGAACGATTACCTGAGTGGCTGCAAGCTCCGCTGAGTGCCGATAGAAAAGCGCTCTTTAAAGCAAGTGCAATGGCAGCAGTTGTTTTAACAGGACTATCGTTTGCTGGAATTTGGCTTACCCAAACCAAACGTATTAAACCAGCAGTACTTTACATCGCACTCTCCATGCTCATGCTTATTGACTTATGGACTACGGATAAAAAATTGCTTAATGATAACAACTTTGCTAAGGATCCAACCCGTTCGTTCTTCCAAAAAACTGAAGCTGACCAGGAAATTCTGAAAGATAAGGATATTGAATTCCGGGTCTTCAATTTAGTCGACCCCTGGAACGAAGCACGCACCAGCTATTACCATCATTCTTTGGGTGGCTATCACGGTGCCAAAATCAGGCGTTATCAGGATCTGATCGACAAAGGCCTGTCGGTGGAACAACAGGAAATTATCGATAAGCTAAGGCAAGGAAGTGTAGACTTCTCGGAAATGGGAGTCATAAATATGTTGAATGCACGTTACCTGGTAGCTGGAGCATCGAAAGATGCCGTAATCAAAAACAACTTTGCCAATGGCAATGCGTGGTTTGTGTCTGATATTAAATCGGTAAACAACCCGGATGAGGAGCTGAATGAAACCGTTAAGGTAAATACCAAATATACCGCTGTTATTGACGCCTCCAAGTTTGACACCAAAGACTTGCAAACCGATGATTACGGAACCATTAAGCTCACCAAATACGAACCTAATCATTTGGTCTACACCTCTGAAAATGGAAGCGATGCACTGGCCGTTTTCTCTGAGATTTATTACAAAGATGGATGGAAAGCGACCATTGATGGCAAGGATACCCCTATCTTGCGTGCTGATTATGTGTTGAGAGCGCTGGAAATCCCGGAAGGATCACATACGATAGAGTTCACATTCAAACCTTCCATTTATCAGTGGGCAAACCCTGTAATGGCTGCCAGCAGTTGGCTTATTCTTTTGCTGCTTTTGGGAACTATACTGGTAGAATTGGGATTTATAAAGTTGAAGTCCGGAAAGAAAGATTCTCAATCTGTAGTGTAGTAATTGACAATTGTAAATTACCCATTGAAAATTGAATAAGCATGTGCTTAATCTTCTTATCGTATAAACAAAACGAGGAGTACCCTTTCATAGCTTTGGCCAACCGGGACGAGTTCTACAAACGTCCTACCTTGCCAGCCAATTATTGGGACGAAAGCCCCAACATTCTGGCAGGAAAAGACCTGGAAGCAGGTGGCACCTGGATGGGCATTACCAAAAATGGCCACATGGCCATGTTGACCAATTACCGCGATATACCGAATATCAAACAAAGTGCGCCTACCCGTGGTAAGCTGGTTTCTGATTATTTAATGGGAGAGTTTGATCCTAAAAATTATCTTTTAGCGCTTACCAAAACGGCCAACCAGTACAATGGCTACAATCTTATTGTGGGCACCTTTGATGACCCGTGGTATTACTCCAATTACCAGCAAAAAAAGGTGGTTCAGTTGGGAAGCGGGTTATACGGGCTCAGTAATAATTTGCTGGATAGCAATTGGCCGAAGATCGAAAAAGGAAAGGAGCGACTTGCCTCTATTATACTTGACAGAGAACTAGACACTGACGTGCTTTTTTCAGTTATGTCTGACAAAGAAGTGGTAAACAACGATGCCTTACTACCCAGCACCGGCTTACCCTTAGACAGGGAGCGCGCTATTTCTTCCATGTTTATAGATACTGATGGCTACGGCACCCGAGCCACTACACTAATAACTGTTCACAAATCCGGTGAAGTAACTTTTATTGAACGGTTGTTTGAAAACGGTAAGTTTACAGGTGTAGAGAATATCTACCAGTTTAAAATAACCAAATAAAAAAATCCCGTCATGCTGAATTTGTTTCTGCATCTCAAAAAGAGACCCTGAAACAAGTTCAGGGTGACAAAATATTACGATTCAAAATGTTGCCAGCCCTGCGCTTTTAGCGGTACCCAATTTTCGTTTTTAGTTACCAATCCCACATCCTTATCCTTGGCATCCATAAACCCAATAAAATGAATATCCGGGTGTTTCTCCAGTTTGTCATGATCATCCTGGCTAATCGTGAACAGCAATTCATAGTCCTCGCCTCCATTTAATACACAAGTAATTGGATCCAGGTTAAACTCTACAGCTGCTTCGTAGGTTTGGTTGTCAATAGGTAGTTTGTCTTCAAAGATTTTCACCCCTAAACCGGAATGCTTATGCAGATGGAAAAGCTCAGAAGCAAGGCCATCGCTAATATCGATCATAGAAGTAGGCACAACGCCCAGTTCATCCAGTTCGTGGATGATATCCATTCTGGCCACCGGCTTAAGCTGACGCCCTACCATATATTTATATTTTTCGAGTTGTGGCTGCATGTTGGGATCGGCCATGTACACTTGCTTTTCACGAGCCAGTACTTGTAACCCAATATAGGCTCCGCCTAAATCACCTGTAGCACAGATAATATCTCCTCCTGCAGCTCCTCTTCGTTTGACCACCTTATCTATGGCTACCGAACCAATCGCTGTTACAGAAATAAATAAACCGGCAGATGAAGAAGAAGTATCGCCTCCGACCAGATCCACTTTGTAGTCTTCGCAGGCCATGTTCACCCCTTCATAAAACTCATCAATGGCTTCTACCGAAAAGCGGTTGCTTACGGCCAGATTCACCAAAATTTGCTCAGGCTTGGCATTCATGGCGGCAATATCCGACACATTTACCGAAACCGACTTATAGCCCAAATGCTTGAGGGGAAAATACGATAGATCAAAGTGAATGCCCTCTGCCAGCAGATCGGAAGATACTACTTTATACTCATCGCCTGCTTCTATAATGGCGGCATCGTCTCCAATTCCCAAAACGCTTGATTTATTTTGTTGCCTTGTGCGTTTTTTGATTCGATCGATCAAACCAAATTCACCTAACTCCCCCAGCTCCGTTCTTTTTTCTGTATTTTTCATTAGTTCTTTTCCTGACAAATTTCTACTAAAACACCTCCGGTTGTTTTGGGGTGTAGAAAGCAAACCAATTTATTATCTGCACCCTCTTTGGGTGTTTCATTTAGCAAAATGAAACCTTCCGATTCCAGGCGTTTCATCTCTGCATAAATGTCATCAACCCCAAAGGCAATATGGTGAATTCCCTTCCCACGCTTCTCAATAAACTTGTGTATTGCCGACTCTTCACCGGTTGCCTCAAGCAATTCAATTTTAGTTTCGCCTATTTGAAAGAACGAAGTGGCCACTTTTTCACTATCTACTTCTTCTACCTTATAGTGCTCTTTTCCAAGCAGTTTACTAAATAGCTCGTTAGCTGCTTCAAGATCATCAACTGCAATTCCGAGATGTTCTATTTTTTGCATTTTTCGATTAATAAATCAATTCTTTACTTTTGTAAACTACTTCTGTTGAAGTTTTGTTTACTATAGTGCAAATGTACTACCAATAACACTATGATAGAGCAATCCGCTGACATACATGTTGAATTAGCCAAAGTGCAAAAAGACATCCAGTCGTATTTAGGACTGGATAGCAATTCGCTGGTTTTTAATTTCAGTCAAATTGATGGCAAGATCAAGCTTGATCTGATTACCATTAACCCAAGGCATAATCAATCTTTCCTATTCCATTCCGTTACTGCCTATGAAAAAATAGATGCATTAAGGGAAATGCTTGAGTATGTAAAAAGCTATCGGGAAAAGGAGAGCCCGTATACCATTCAATGGACCACAAAAGGAGGAAAAGAATTGCACACCTCTTATTTTAGGGCCAGTAACGTGTATGAAGCACTGGACAAATTGTATTACGGGCGCGATATGCAAACCATTACCGTATTTAGTGTAGTACTCAACCCAATAACATAAGATAGCAGCCATGATAACCATATCCGATAAAGCAAAAGACCAGATTATAGCCCTAAGAGAAAAAGAAGGGTACCCTGACAATTACAATGTACGCGTTTCCGTAAAAGGGGGAGGCTGCTCAGGCCTTATGTACGATCTTGATTTTGATGGTGAAGTGAACGAAAAAGATGAGGTATTTGAAGATAAAGGCGTGAAGATTCTGGTAGATCGTAAAAGCTTGCTGTACCTGGTTGGAACAACGCTTGATTTTAGCGATGGACTGAACGGTAAAGGCTTCCAGTTTATTAACCCAAACGCTGCGCGTACCTGTGGGTGTGGAGAGAGCTTCTCGGTTTAATTAATTTACCCTTGTCTTTTATAGCCTCGAAATATTAGGCCGGTTTTCTGTTAATTACCCACCATATAGCTTTGTAAATTGGAAAGGAAAAATAAACTGCGCAAAATATCAACCGCAGTTTTATTGCTGTGCTTTACTTTTCTCTTTAGTCCAGACCTTAATGCACAAGATACAATCAAGGAAAAAACCTGGGAGCATCAAATAAAAGTTGGCTCCGGATATGCCAACCACATTATTCAGGATAACGTATTGTCACCACTCGTGTATTCCGGTAGCACTATTGCTTTTTGGCTAACCTATGAAGCCAGGAGTAAAAACTATTTACATCTTGTGCAGAGCTATTTTGATACACCAAATCTTCATTCGGGTATACCTCAGGATGGAAGTGGATTCCCGCATAACACAAAAAATATAAACGGATTCTTGGCTTATAGTTTAAGCAGAAAAGTGCTAAGTCAGAATGAGAATAAATTAGATTTTTTTATTGGTGGAAAACTTCAAAGTTTTGGAAGCTACAGAAAACTCTATTACCTGACAAATATTAGTGGAGAAAACGTTGACTTTAACACAAGCCTGGGTGTTTCATTAATTGCCAACAGGTTTTTCAAGGATAGCGAAAGTTTAGTTTCTTTTAAATTAAGTACTCCAATTATTACTTATGCAACTAGTTTAGGCACGTTTAATGCCAATGCCAGAGACAAGCAAATAACGTACGACCCGGATAAAAACGGTGTAGGACAGTATTTTTGTAATGGCGATGTTGTTTTTATTAATAGATTATTTGAGCTTCAAAGCGAACTTTCGGTAAATAAATCATTAAACAACAGGCTATCATTGGGCGCTACCTACTTTTTTCACTTTTACAATTTCAAAGTTCACGATGATTTGGCCCCTATAAAATACGTTAATAACCAGCTGCTTGCAGAACTCATTATAAAACTATAGCCGTGAAACGCCTGTATATATATTTTCTTTTTATTCCCCTTATGCTGGTAATAAGCTGCAAGGAGCTATTCTTTGATGATCCTGCAAATACAAGTGAAACAAATTTTGAGATTTTCTGGTCCGATTTTAATAAGTATTATGCTCATTTTAAAGTGAACGGCATTAACTGGGATTCGGTGTATTTGGTAAACAGACCCAGAGTAAATGCTCAAACAAGTTCTGAAGAATTGTATAATGTACTGGAAGAAATAATCGCCTCAATGAATGATGGGCATGTAAATTTATATACCCCTTTTGCAACAGCATCTTGCCAGGATTGTATACATGACGATTATCCAAGCTCGGGATTAATAAATCCATTCAACTACCTTGTTCCCGGCCCCAGACAGCCCAATATTGAGATTATGGAATATAGAATGGTCAGCGGTCATAATATTGGATATATACTATTAAAACAGTTTAGTGGTGATGAAAGCAGTTTTGGTATTATAGATACGATTATTGATGAATTCAGGAACACCAATGGCATTATAATAGATGTTCGGGGCAACGGAGGTGGAAATTCAAACAACGCAGAAATAGTTGCAAGCAGATTTGCAGATAAAAAACGACTCTACTCCAGGTATATCGTTAAAGTTGGAGCAGGTGAAAATGACTTTTCAGACTGGTACGATGTATTTATTACCCCGGCCGGTGATGTACAGTATAGCAAGCCGGTTGTGGTACTAACCAGCAGAAAAACATTCAGCTCCGCTGAAGGTTTCGTACTAGCAATGCGAGAACTTCCAAATACAACTATTGTAGGCGATACCACAGGAGGAGGAATGGGATCTCCGGTTTACAGAGAACTCCCGAACGGGTGGGTATTTCGATTATCTACCAAGCTTTTTACGACAAAAGAGTACGAGATTCTTGAAAACATTGGAATAGCCCCGGATATTACAGAAATAACAACCCGCCAGGACTCGATTGATGGAATTGATAGAATATTAGAACGGGGAATTGAAGTTATTGAAAATTAGCAAAGTGAATTCAGCCTAACTTTAATTTAATAAGCCCTAACCTTTTTTCCTTCCATAAAGTTGCTGAACGCCTTGTTCACCACTTTATTTCCTCCTTTAGTCGGATAATCTCCTGTAAAATACCAGTCGCCCGTATGGTTAGGTATGGCCCTATGCAGATTTTCAACTGTTTGATACACAACTTCCAGCTCAGAAGTCATGCTTTCAGGCTTTACTATTTCGGCAATTTTTGCCGAAATCTGTTCATCGGTAAACAGGTCGTATAACGATTGAACATAATTGGGTGGTGCCGGTTGAGTAGCTCCCTCCTTGCATTGCAGATACACTTCATCCAGCTTTTCACGCTGCCCTGTTTCATCCAGCAAAGCAAGTAAGGCACGAAATGCCACAAACTCGTTCGTTTTTGACATGTCAATACCGTAGCAGTCAGGGTAACGTATTTGAGGAGCCGAAGAGGCTACCACCACTTTTTTGGGCTTCAACCTTCCGATAAGCGTCAAAATGCTTTTTTCAAGGGTTGTACCACGTACAATAGAATCATCAATGATCACAAGCGTGTCCACATTTTTACGAACTACCTCATAGGTACTATCGTACACATGAGAGACTAAATCGTCACGACTATCGTCATCTGTAATAAACGTACGCATTTTTACATCCTTGATCACCAATTTTTCAACCCGAGGACGCAAATGCATTATTTCTTCTACATTGCCATTAAGCTTTGCTTTGCCTTTTAACGCTTCCGCTCTTTGTTTGGCAATATAATCCTCCATCCCTTCCATCATTCCTAAAAATGCGGTTTCAGCTGTGTTAGGTATGTAAGAGAAAACCGTATTCTCCAGGTCGTAATCAATCGCTTTCAACACATCAGGAACTAATAATCTCCCAAGCTGCTTGCGCTCCTGGTAAATATCAGGGTCGGTGCCACGCGAAAAGTAAATACGCTCAAAGCTGCATGCTTTCTTTGGTAATTGCTCTATAAACTGGTTTTGCTTGAAGTTACCATCTCTGTCAATCACCAGTGCAAAACCGGGTTCAATTTCCCTGATATCGGCATAGTCAACATTGAAAGCGGTTTTAATGGCTGGTTTTTCAGAAGCAACTACTATTACCTCGTCATCGGAATAAAAATAAGCCGGGCGAATACCTGCCGGATCGCGGGCAACAAAGGCAGATCCACTACCAGTTACCCCTGCCATTGCGTAGCCGCCATCAAAATCACGGCATGCTCGTTTCAAAACATGAGTTAGGTCAAGCTCATTAGCTATTATTTGAGCAATCTCCTTATTGGAAAACTGAAATTTATATTTATCGAACAAGCGCTGATTTTCCTCGTCCAGAAAGTGTCCGATCTTCTCCATCACTGTCACGGTGTCCGACTTGTCTTTAGGGTGCTGACCAAGATCCACCAAAATTTTGATCAGGTCATCTACATTGGTCATATTGAAGTTACCTGCCATGGCAAGGCTGCGGCTTCTCCAGTTGTTTTGACGCAATACAGGGTGGCAGTTCTCGATACTGTTTTTGCCATGTGTGCCATAGCGCAAATGACCCAACCAGATTTCACCAATAAAGGCACTGTTTTCTCGCAACCAATCCTCTTCATAGAAATGATTGCCACCGGCCTTTGCTGTTTTGGTGTATTTTTTATCGATCTTACCAAAAATATCAGAAATTGGATCTTTATCTACCGAACGATACCTGCTTATGTACTTAAGTCCTGGCTCCTGCTCTATTTTAAAACTTGCAATTCCGGCACCATCCTGACCGCGGTTTTTTTGCTTTTCCATAAGCAAATACATTTTGCGGGCTGCATAGGCAGGCGTTCCATATGTATCAATGTAATATTGGAGAGGTTTTCTGAGGCGGATCAGTGCAATGCCACACTCATGTTTAATAATATCACTCATAGGGCGTCCGGTTGCATATGCAAAGTTAGGAGGTTGTTACCTCAATATAAAACTTTTTACGTTAAGGTAACCAAGCAAAACCTTATTCCCACAATTGGTACTTCTCAAGTACCACAGGTTCTCCAAAAAACAGCTTAGCCGAATGCGCAAACGAATCGGTAAGATCGGACACAAAAAATCTGTCATGTCCTTGTTCCTCAGAGTCATTCAGCAACTCATTATTCACTAAAAAATCTTTTAAAAACTCGGCCGTAATGGTAGATGAATCCAGGATTTTAACACCGTCCTTGTAATAAGCACTTATTTCCTTTTTTATCAACGGATAATGGGTGCAACCAAGTACAAGCGATTCTATTCCATCCAGAGTTGCATCGCCAAGGTATTTATCAATAATGTCGTGGGCAATTCGGTTATGCAGAAAGCCTTCTTCAATCATGGGCACCAGCAATGGCGTAGCCAGGGCCTTTACATGCATGGATGCGTTTAAAGACGTAATAGAAGCCGGATAAATACCGGAATTAACTGTTTGCTTGGTGCCAATTACACCTACCGATTGACCTTCGCATTTTTCGGCTACGTGCTTCACCATTGGCTCAATTACATTGATAATGGTAGCACGGCTGGCCACATATTCCTTGAGCAGCTCGTTGGCTGCTGCTGAAGCAGAATTGCAGGCAATTACAATTACCTTGCAGCCTTGCTGCAATAAAAAGTCAGCTATTTTAACGGCATACGCCTGAATGGTAGCTGTTGATTTATCTCCATACGGAAGGTGGGCCGTATCCCCAAAATAGATCAGGTTCTCATTAGGCAAGGCATTTTTGATGGCATGTGCTACGGTGAGGCCACCGATACCACTATCAAAAATTCCAATAGGTGCGGATTTTTGCATGCGCAAAGATGTGAATTATGTATGATTCTATAACACGAATAAATATTCAAAAGTTGCTACAGATATAATTACGAGCAAAATCACGAATCCATAATATATTTTGAACTTTATTCTTCCTACAATAAAGTAGATAAGTAATGTGATAAAGATTGACGATCCAACAAATACTAAAAGTGCATTAAAAGCAATCTCTCCATTTCTATTTAAAACTTCATTACCTCTTTCGCCTACTCTCACCATCAGATAAAATAATAAACAAAGAGAATAGAAATTTATGTTCGAAAGTAACTTACCTATCTCAATTTTATTCATCATCTATTACCCTGTGTTGGCCTTCTTTCCAACAAACAATTTTAATAAGTTTTATAGCTCAAAACAACTAAATAATATTCCGGAGTTAAAGTACCTTGAAATATGGGTTATGAGCAAATCTTGAGTAAAACCTTAAGAAATAAAACCACCATTTTAAACCCAATAGAATAATTTGAAGAGCCCAATGCCATCTTGGCCTCGTAGGTCAAGCATACACTAATTCTAATGAATTGAGCTTTTTATTTCTTTTTCAATCAAATCAATCATTTCTTGAACCGGCTCAAATAGTGGCCTTACAGAGTCGCTATTGAAATCAAACACGGTATCATAATCGCTTTTTTGTCTCCAATCAAATAGCTCAGACAGCAGCCTTCCATATTTTTTGTCGAATTTTCCTGTTTTAACAAACAGGTTTGAAAACTGGCTTTTGGTTGAGGAATGCGACTTGGTTTGCACCTTGTTTAGCACCAGAAGGGCATTGACTGCATAAAACAGGGCGTAATACAATCGGTTTACGGTAGAGTTCCAGAATTCTTTTTCTGCAAGCAATTTTGCTGCCTCCAGAGTCTCACGAGCTGATCTAACTCTGTAGTTTACGTACTCGAGCCTTTCCTCCTTGTTCATATTCTTACCCCATCATGGGTCACGTTATGGAAAAAAGGAGTGATATGCTGTCTGGTTGACCAATCGTTTTTTGAATAGACAAAAACAGAGAAAACTTCCCCCGTTTCCAACTCAAGATCGTATAATTTATCCCTGAATTTTCTCTCTGTTATTAAATCAACATGATAATCCGTTAAAATCAGGATATCCCAGTCTGAATCAACCTTTTCATCTCCTCTTGCCCTTGATCCATATAGAATAACCTCAGCCTTTGGGTCAATAGCACCAACTTGCTTTTTAATGAGATTCGCTATATGCTGGGTTTGCTTTTTCATACACCAAAGATAATGGAAAGCTTAAATTTTAGTATTTGCCTTCCTGTTAAAGTTAATTACGCTTAAGCCAGGATTTTCACCATCACTTTTGCAAGTAACACCATCATTTTCAATCCAATAGGTGCAATTTTTTGCATGCGCAAAGATGTGAATTATGTTTTAATCTTATCTATATCTAAAGCAAACAATATTAGTTCAAAGTGGCCTATAATGTTTATTGTATTTATTGCCAGAAGGGAGAATTTATTTCAATTTTAATATCCATTTCCCTCATATTATTAATTAACAATTGGTGTGTTTTTGATCCTACAAATTCATAGCTCTTAACTTTCTCATTGTTCAAAAAAACTTTAATAAAATTGGCACTAGGAGCAGCTTTCGCAGTCGATATTAAGATGTAATCTATATTATCTAATTGAAAGACACCTTTCTTTACAAATGGAAATAATGGGTATGAAATTTCAAGTCTATCATCATATAAAATCATTCTTTTGAAGGTAAGTGCATTCTTAAATAGCAAAATTGATATTGAGATCAGACCAACATAAATAATATATGTAGTCTGTTTAGTAAAGAAAAAGAAAATAACACATAATAGAACAATAGCTGCTATTGTTGAAAATGTAGTCGTTTTAACAGAATCGATAACACCAAATACTTCTTCGTTCTTTTTCATCATAAATATTCCAAATCGTTCAATTGTGAAAAACAAACCTAAATAAAACCCTTACAGACAAAACCATCATTTTAAATCCAATAGAAAAATTTGAAGAGCCGATGGTCATTTTAGCCTCGTAGGCCAACCGTTTAAGTAAAGCCTTGTCTTCCTTTTTGTTTTGGTTAAGCTTAAAAGCCGTTTTACAAACCTCAAAGGTAGAGGCCAGCATTTTGCTATTTCTAACATATTGTTTGGCAGAAACGGACTCTCCATGCATTCGCTTTTTAACTGTGGCTACAGATGCGTAGCAATAGTTTGTCATGCGAGACGATCGTACCCAAAAATCAAAGTCTTCATAGGCCAAAGCTTCATTATAACCACCTAATTCCTCCACCAGGCTTTTTCGGTACATCATGGTGGGCGGGTTTATAAAATACTTGCCCAAAATAGTGGCATACACATCTCCTTGCGGTACCACTCCCGATTTGAAAAAAGAAGCTGTTTTGTGCTCCCCAATTTGCTTGCCGCTATCATCAATTAAAAGTGCATCTGCAAAAAATACTCCGTATCCCTCTCCTTTTTCCAGTAACCGTTTTGCACCAACCGATACACTATTAGGCAATAACACATCGTCTCCTGACAGGTCAATTACAAATTCCCCACTTGCTTGCTTTAATGCCAAGTTAAAGGTTTTGCAATGCCCAACATTCTCCTTATTCAGCAGAAGCTTTGCTTCTTTTCCTTCACATAGCTGCTTAATCAACTCCTGGCTCCCGTCTGTACTGGCATCATCGGCTACAATCAACTCCACATTAGGGTAGTCCAATGCCCAAACAGAGTCCAGTGCCTCTTTAATAAAGGCCTTTTGGTTATAGCAAATGCAGATAATTGAAACCAGTGGATACTCCATCTGATCAAAAAATTTGTTTAGTGGTTCGCTTAAAATAACCCATCATCCACCAAATTAGTATTTTTGAACCGAATCGAATACCAATCCATCATTTCAATATTTGAAAGACCATTTTTTTACCATAGCAAACGAAAGTACCGGCTTGTACAAAGAAAAAGGGAGCAAATTCCTTGCTTTTGCCTATCCAGCCGATTCGTTGGAGTCTGTTCATGCCCATTTTGATAATCTGCGAAAGCAATACCATGATGCCCGCCACCATTGCTATGCGTACATACTAGGCCAGGAAGGCGAACACATTCGCGCCAACGATGATGGCGAACCTAATCACTCGGCTGGCGATCCGATTCTTGGCCAAATACGTTCAGCAGGTTTAACCAACACACTGATAGTCGTGGTGCGTTATTTTGGCGGAACCAAGCTTGGTGTAAGTAGGCTCATTCATGCCTACAAAACGGCAGCGGAAGAAGCATTAAGGAACTCTAAAGTTGTTAAACAATTTATCACCTCTACCATAGAAATTACTTATCCCTACGAAAGCACCAACGAGGTATTGAAACTGGTTGATAAGCACAGTCTTACGATTAACCAACAAGACTTCTCAGAGGTTTGTTTTTTAGAAGCACAGGTAGTAATTAACCAAAAGCAAAACTTACTCAGCGATTTACACTTGTTAAAAAATACAGGTCATAAACTTCAATTTAATTGACTTATTCAAATAATTAATTTACACCAATAAAGTATTTTGAAGAATTTGCAATTTTTTTTACCAAGTACTTGGCTATGCAAGGTACTTTCACGTATAAGCAATATAAAGGTCAAAAAACTCAAAAAAATGAAACAACAACACACATCCATTTCAACGTTTTACCATTTGCATAAATCAATCGTACTCTTTTATTAATCATTCGGGTCCTTGTTGCGATACCTATGGTATCCATCGGTTCCATTACTTAACGAACTATGAAGTTGGAAAACACACAAACTCAAATGCGCAAGGGCATCCTCGAGTACTGCATTCTGCAGATTATCTCCCGTGGAGAAGTTTACGCGTCAGATCTGCTGCGTGAACTTACAGATGCTAAAATTATGGTGGTAGAAGGCACCCTTTACCCATTGCTTACCCGACTGCGAAAGGCAGGGTTGGTAGAATATAAATGGGTAGAGTCGTCATCAGGCCCTCCCCGTAAGTACTACACACTTACAGATGAAGGAATTGATTTTCTTGATAACCTTGACAAGACCTGGGCCGACCTGGTGAAGTCAACCAAACTAATTACGAATCGAACCAAAAAATCGACTAAATAACCACCTATGCGGGCAAGAATTAATAGTATTTTAGTTTCGCCTGACAAAAACTTGAAATCAAAATGAAAAAGAATATCAGTATCAATATAAGCGGCATCATTTTCCATATAGAGGAAGATGGATTTGACCGTCTCAAAGAATACTTGGACTCCATAAATAAATACTTTTCAACATTTGAAGATAGCAGCGAGATTATTGCTGACATTGAAAGCAGGATTGCCGAAATCTTCCTTGAAAAACTGAAAGAAGACAAGCAGGTAATTACCAACGATGACGTTTCTGCTTTAATAGCTACCATGGGTAGTATTCAGGATTTTCAGGCAATTGAAGAAGATGGAGGCGTATTTGAAGAAAAAGAAGAAAAGGCAAAAGAAGAAAAAACCGAAAAGCCCAAAACTGAACGTAAGAAAAAACGGTTGTACCGCGATACCAAGCGTAAACTTGTAGGAGGTGTAGCTTCAGGTATTGCCCATTATTTTTCAATTGATCCCGTATGGATCCGTTTACTGTTTATCGTATTAATTTTCGATGCCTTTATAACTCTTTCTGTTGGCCCTATTTCGGTAATCGTCTATATAGTACTTTGGATTGCTGTTCCGGGGTCTGATCATCTGGAAGAAGACAAATCGCTTAAAAAGCTTTATCGAAATCCAGATGAGAAGGTAATTGGTGGTGTTGCCAATGGGCTTGCTACCTACCTTGATATAGACGTTACCGTTTTTAGAGTACTCTTTGTACTTTCCATTTTCCTTGGTGGCAGTGGTTTGCTCATCTATATAGTTCTCTGGATTATCCTTCCGGAAGCTAAAACCATTACGGACAAGGTACAAATGGAGGGCGAAAAGGTTACACTTGAAAATATAGACTCTAGCATAAAAAAGGCAAAAGCCAAGGACGAAAATCCGGAAGAAGAATCCACTCTCTCAAGAATATTGCTATTTCCTTTTCGCATAATAGCCGATATTTTCCGTGGCCTGGCACACGCCATAACGCCTATTCTTAAATTCTTTGTGGAAGTGGTAAGAATATTTGCCGGGGTAGTTTTGGTTATCATTGGTATAAGTCTGTTTTTCTCCATAACAGTTGTTGCCATAGCCTTACTCGGCTTAATTACAGGAACCACCTTTATTCATATGGACTTTATTCCTGTGCAATTGCTCAGTGAAACGATGCCCTGGGTAGGCACCGTTGGAGTGTACCTGGTTACTTCCATACCAGCATTGCTACTGCTTCTTGTTGGTGTGTCGTTCCTTTCAAAAAGGTCTGTAATGTCACCAACATTTGGTTGGGCCTTATTTGGCATGTGGCTTATCGGTATCGCCATGACAGCCGCATCGCTTCCTAAGGTGATCTTCCAATACAGGGAAAATGCCACCGTGACCGAAACAAGAATGCTCCCTGCCAACTATAAGTCCATGTATTTTGATGTGAATTATTCAGGCATGGAAGAATATGATGGTCTGCGCGTAAAACTTAAGGGATACGATGGAGATGAAATAAAACTGGTAGAGGAATTCTCGGCCCAGGGTCCCACAAAAAGGGAAGCTGCTGAGAATGCCAAAATGGTAACTTATGGAGTGGTTCAAAAAGATTCAGTGATTACGTTTGACTCTAATGTTGAGTTTACCGATGATGCTGTTTTCAGAGACCAGGAACTTAGTCTTACCATTTATATGCCTTACAATGTTAAATTCCAAATGGATGGCGATTTTGGAAGGCTACTACGTTATGGTTTAAGCTCATACGGATTTTATCAGTCTGATATTAAAAACAATATATTCTATTTTAATGAAACCGGGCTGGATTGTGCTACCTGTGCCGATAGCGAGAAGGTTGCTGACAGCAGAAGAGGCAATTATGAAGAAGTGTATGATGAAAGCACATCTGTTCATGGGAATTTCAAGGCCTATCAATTTGAAAACTTTGATGCTGTTAAAGTGGTTGGTCCCTTCGATATAAGTATTGCCCAAGGTGATGAATACCGGGTGATCGTAAGTGGAGATGAAGACAAGATAGATGAAATATCAGTAGAGGAAGACAACAATAAGTTGGTGGTTGCCTACGATGACGAAGACATAGATTTGTACAGGGGTTACAGAAAGCTTAAATTGAAAATAATAACTCCTCATTTAACCTCTCTTGACATTAAGGGAGCTGCTGTAGGCAATGTAGCAGGTTTTGAAGAAGACAAAATGTACATAAAGCTTGCTGCTTCAACAGAGTTAAAAGTGGATGCTGATGTTCGATCTCTTGAGGTACGATTGAGTAGTGCATCTGAATTAAACCTTGTGGGTAAGGGAGATGTAATGGAAACAAGACTTTCTTCAGCCGCTGTTCTTAATTCGTACAAATACGAAGCTCAAAACGTGTCAGTGAATGCAAGCAGTGGAGCTAAAGCTAAAGTGTATGCAACTGAAACTTTAAGTATAAAAGCCTCTACACTTAGCGATGTACGTTATCGTGGTTCAGCTACCGTAACCCGTCAAAATACTTCTACCCTGGGAACGGTAGAAGAAGATTAGCAATAGATTTTCCTACAAAAAATGGCCGCTACGTACCAAAAAGTATGTTTCGGCCATTTTTTAATTTATTTTTACATAGCCATGCAACCAATAGTTCAACAGGTGTATCTACCCAGTGAACGATTAGTTAAATGAATTTAACCATCAAAAAATCTATAACCCTTGAATCGTTAGTGGAACAGTGCCGCAGGCAGGATAGCCGGGCACAGAGAATGCTCTACGAACGACTGTCTTCTAAAATGCTGGGGGTATGCCGCAGGTATATCGGAGATGCCCTGGAAGCTGAAGGAGTACTGGTAAATGGTTTTTTGAAGGTGTTTAACAAAATCGATCAGTTTTCGGGAACCGGAAACTTTGAAGGCTGGGTACGAAGAATAATGGTAAACGAATCGTTATTGTACCTGCGCAAGAACAAAAGCATGTATTTGGAAGTGGACATAGAAGAAGCTCGTACCGAGCCCGACTATGGAGAAGCTGCCTACCTGTTCGAAGAAAGGGAGCTTATGGAAATGATCGACAATTTGCCCATAGGCTACCGCACCGTGTTCAACCTTTATGCAATTGAAGGTTTTTCGCACAAGGAAATAAGCGATCAGCTGGGCATCAATGAAAACACCTCCAAATCACAACTAAGCAGAGCTCGTGCTCTATTGAAGAACGAAGTGCTTAGAAGAGAACAATTGGTTGAACAAAACATGGCTGGAAATGAAACGGCAAAACGAAGAAATAGATAAGTTATTTAGCAAAGGACTAAATAATTTCGAAGAGACCCCAAGTGCTAATGCATGGTCTCAGATTGAAAACCAACTTCCCTCAAAAAGAACCAGGACATTCTACTGGGTAGCTGCCTCCTTTGTCGGAGTTTTGGTTACTGCAGCTATTGGATGGAACAGCATTGTTAAAAAGTCGGAAACAAATATTTACGACTCACAACAATTAACTGCTCAGGCAAGCTATCCCGAAAAGGAGTTTATAGCCGTACCCGTTATCCTGCAAACCAAAACAATTGTTTATGTTGACAGACCTGTACAGGTAAATCAGCCGAACAATTCAATGGAACAACCTGCTGTGGCTGTAGCCAATGCAGAAACTACAGAAGCCCGGCCCGCATTAGAGCTTCAGCCTTTTGGAGCCAGCTATGCACTTAGTTCAAACATGGCTTTACCGGAATCTATGCAAAATTCTTCTTTGGCTATGGCAAGTGCTGATGATGAGGCCGTAACAATCATTTACAAAAAAGGTGATCCTAAATATCCTAAATTGGCCAAAGCGCTCAATTTTATGAAGCAGGTTGGCGAAGGAGAAAGACCATTGGTGGATTTTGAAAAAATATCGAATAACCTAATGGCAAGAAGAGAAACAAACAATAACTCAAATAAAAATTAAGAAATGACAACACTTTTTAAATCACTAATTGGGGGACTGATATTCGCTCTCGTTAGTACATCAACATTTGCTTACAATGCATTTAACACCGACCCGGATGGCGATACCGTGATCATCAAGTTTGGTAAAAACAGCCGCATTGTGCTTTACGTAGACAACCAGCGCGACCTGGATAAGATATCGCAATACGATATTAACAAAATGCTGGAAGACCTGAACATGAGTGTTACCGAAATGGACGACACCACAAAAGTGCTGACCATTGAAGATGAATCCGGTAAAAAGTACCTGAAAGACACTACCATCGTAATCAAAAAAATTGAACCTGAAGAAGACTACGATTGGAGCAATGAAACAAAGGAAAGACGTGAAAAGAACTATTATCGTCCCAGATCAAAATTCAATTTCAATATAGATGTCGGGCTTAACAACTTTATTGAAGACGGAAAATTTCCAAGTGGTAATTCACCTTACGCGTTAAACCCAATAGGTTCTTGGTACTGGCAGTTTAGTCCAACTTACCGGAATCACCTTGCCGGCCCTTTATTTGTTGACCTTGGATTAGGTGCTTCCTGCAATGTGTACCGGTTTGATGATGCCGCCATACGACTCGTGAAAGACCAAAACGGCATTTCTTTTACGGAAGAAACACGCCAGGTATCTAACCTGAAAAGTAAATTATCTGATTGGTATATTGGTGCAAAAGTAGTTCCGTTGCTTGCTTTTAACGATAATAAACACAACCGCTGGAGAATGTGGAACAATGTAAACGGAGGAGTTCGAGTGGGTGTTGGAGGTTATTTCGGCTACCGAATATCCAGCAGAACCAAATACATCTATGAAGAAAACGGGGACAAGAAAAAAGATAAAAACTCTTCGAACTTCCTATTGAATGATGTTCGTTACGGTATTCGAGGCCAGTTTGGGTTCAAAGGAATTGACTTGTTTGTTGAGTACGATCTAAACAAAATGTTTCAGGATGGAAGTGGCGGACCTGATCTGCAACGTATACAGTTTGGTATTACCCTATAAATAACAACTATATCTCCACGAAAAGCCCGGTTTAATAGCCGGGCTTTTTTTATTTTGTCATCCCTGTGTAGGCAGGGATCTTTTGATCAATAGGAAGAGATTCCCGCCTCGGTGGGAATGACGTATCATATTATTTTGATTTAAACCAAATCTCGCGTTACTTGCTTCTATGTTTACCCCAAATGATATAGCCTACTATTACAATACCACCCTCAACCACTACGAGTGGTGGTGGAACCTTAGAAAATCGCTTTCGGTGCACTATGGTATTTGGGAAAACGGTATCAACAGTTTTGCGGAATCGTTGGTAAACACGAACCGTGTACTTGCAGAATTGAGCGCCATCTCTGAAAATGACCATGTGCTGGATGCCGGCTGCGGAGTAGGTGGATCGGCCATATACCTGGCAAGCACCCAACATGCCCGTGTTACGGGCATTACGCTCAGCCAAAAGCAGGTAGATTATGCAACCGCTACTGCACAAAAGCGAGAGCTCCATAATCAGGTGAGCTTTCAGATAATGGACTATACAAAAACCTCTTTTGAAAACGAATCGTTCGATATTATTTGGGCTTGCGAAAGCGTATGCCATGCTAAAGACAAATCCGAATTTATTCGTGAAGCCTGGCGTTTACTCAAAAAAGAAGGTCGACTAATAATGAGCGATTACTTTCTTACTAATGAAAGCCAACAAGACAAAAACAACTGGGTAAAGAAATGGCAAAAAACCTGGGGTATGAACGACTTGGTTACCAATGAATATTTTGTGCATGAGTTGCAAAACGCAGGATTTACCGTTAAAGAAAATCTAGATTATACGGATAAAGTCAGAAAAAGTGCCAGGCGACTTTACAACGCTACCATATTAGGGGCGCTTCCTTCCGAGCTCTATAACCTTACCCACCCCAATGTTACGCGGTTTGCCAAGACGCATTACCGCAGTGGTTATTACCAGTGGAAGGCACTGAAAGAAGGATTGTGGAGGTATGGAATAATATTTGCAGCCAAAACATAAAATCTAAACCAGAATGATACCTATACTTTTTCTTTTATCATCTTTAATACAACCTGCATGCGATACACTTTCTTTGAACGAAGAAATTCAACAAAGTACGCTTATTGGCATAGTAGAAATGGTTGGAGTGTATGATAGATATACGGTTGTCGTTAATGTAGAAGAGTTCTTCAAAGGCGGAGGCTATACTGACATAAAGCTAGATCCATGGGATATGTACATGGAAGTAGGAAAGCAGTATTTGATATTTGCAAGGAAGGATGGCGGAAACGGAAACTATTATATACCAGATTGTTCCAACTCAAAAGAATTGAGTAAAGTTGACAAAAAGCTTCTTGATTACCTTGAAGAACGCATGGGACATCTCCTTTGCTTTGACCCCATTGTAAAGGGAGAATATCGAAGTGGGGCATGTGAGAGGAATATTGCACCTGTTTGCGGTTGCAACGGAATAACTTATGGAAATACCTGTGAAGCAAGAAGGGCAGGCATTATGAAATATACGCATGGTGAATGCAAGTAAAACTAATCTTTCCTGTAAGGGTTGAAATAACAACCCTTAACCTGACTTCCATCATTCCCCTTCTCCTATTCTCTTCATAATTTGGTTCTACTAAAAACTAACTTTATAATCATGAATGAAACCGTTCAAAAAAATGCCTCGTCCGGTGCGGTATATGGCATGGGCTTTTTAGGTGCTGCAATATATTATATTACCACCGCCACCAGCTTTGGCATGGGTGTTCTGGGCTTTATAAAAGCTATTTTCTGGCCGGGTTTTTTGGTGTTTGAGGCACTTAAGCATTTAGGTATGTAACCCATTGTCATGCTGAACTTTATTCTCCGTAGGAGTCCTATGGACAGCATCTCGCTAGACCCAGATATACCCGTCTGACCGGACGGGCGGAAATTCAGGATGACCTTACATTTTTATTTGCAAAATTAAATTAAGCTAATTACTTTTACTTTGTAATTCAAAGTACTTTCAATGAATCAAGAAAAATACAAAGACGACCTGAAGGACATCAAAGACATGATGAGCCGGTCGTCAAGGTTTATATCGCTTAGTGGACTATCGGGGGTTTCGGCTGGTATTGTAGCTCTTATTGGTGCGTATGCAGCCAATAAAGTGGTGTACAGCAAGCAAATTGTAGATGGTTACCGCAACATTTTGCTCACTCACGAAATGGTGTATGAGTTGATAGGTATTGCTCTTGTTACTCTGGTGGTAGCGTTAACTCTCGGTATATTTTTCACTACTCGAAAAGCCAAAAAGAACAAGCAAAAACTCTGGGACACCCAAACCCAACGTTTGCTCATCAACTTATTAATTCCATTGGTCGCTGGCGGCCTTCTTTGCCTGATACTTTTATTTAAAGGGTTTATTGGCCTGGTGGCTCCACTAACGCTCATCTTTTTTGGCTTGGCCTTGGTAAATGCGAGCAAATACACTTTAACTGAGATAAGAAGCCTGGGCATTGCCGAAATATTTCTGGGTCTGCTGGCTACGCAATTCATTGGCCAGGGACTGCTGTTCTGGGCCATTGGTTTTGGTGTATTGAACATCGCTTACGGTATTATCATGCAGATGAGGTACGGATCGTGAAAGAGATATTAAAAGATTTGAACAAGGCATTTGAAAACAAGGTGCGTTTGGGCATTATGTCGGCACTTATGGTAAACGATTACCTTGATTTCAATACGCTTAAAGGGTTGCTTGATGTAACGGATGGCAACCTGGCAAGCCATCTGCGCTCATTAGAAAACAGCGGTTATGTCACCTTTAAAAAAGAATTTCTGGATAGAAAACCTAATACACAATATTCGGTTACCGATGAAGGAAAAGAAGCATTTGTAAAACATATAAAGGCAATTGAACAATTATTAAATTAAAAAAATTTACTTATTCACTTTGTAATACAAAGTACTTTAACTAACGCAATCATGAAAGAAGAAATGACCATTTTCGAACGAGTTAACAGCTGGATTAAGAATTCATTTATGCTTAAACTATTTATTATTACCATTCTCATGCTGCTGCTTTTGATCCCTTCAGCAATGATCCAATCGATTATTACTGAACGAGAAGGTTTGAGCAATGCAGCTATTGAAGAAGTAAGTGCCAAATGGGCAAGAAGTCAGCAGATCAATGGCCCAATTCTAACTATCCCGTTGATTTATGAATACATGGAAGACGGCAAGCTGGAACAAACCACCCGCTATTGGTATATTTTGCCCGAAACCCTGAACATTAAAGGAAAGGTAGAACCTGAAAAACTAAGGCGTAATATCTATGAAATTGTGGTGTATGAATCGAAACTTACTGTTGCCGGAAACTTTCTTTTTGATAAAACACCGGATAAAGAAAACCTGAAAGCCATACAATACAACAAAGCCTTCCTCACTATTGGCATCTCTGACCTGAAAGGAATAAAGGACCAGATAGTTTTGAATTGGAACAACAAACCCTTAAAAGTAGAACCCGGTTCACGGGTACCTAACCTCATATATTCAGGAGTAACCATAGCTCTGCCCTTTTTAGAAGAACCTGACAGCCATTCAATTCCTTTTTCATTTGATTTGAACCTGCATGGAAGCCAAAACCTTTCGTTCGTTCCAATCGGAAGTACTACCAAAGTAACTCTGAACTCCGACTGGCCATCGCCCAGCTTTAATGGCAACTTTCTGCCCAATTCAAGAGAAATAACTGCTACCGGCTTTACAGCTGACTGGAAAGTGCTGCAACTCAACCGCAACTTTCCCCAGAGCTGGACCGGGTCTGTTCAGGATAAGAATTTAGAAAGCGCTTCTTTCGGTGTCAACTTAATATTGCCGCTAGACGACTACCAAAAATCCATGCGTTCGGCCAAATATGCCGCCATGACCATTGCACTCACTTTCCTCATCTTCTTCCTGGTTGAAATACTGAATGGGAAGAAAATACACCCGTTTCAGTACATTTTGGTAGGGTTGGCATTGAGCCTGTTCTACATATTGCTTATATCTATTTCTGAACATTCCAACTTTAACCTGGCTTACGCCATTTCTACTCTATCCATCGTGGGCATGATCACCTTGTATTCACTTAGCATTTTCAAAGCCTCCAGGCTTACCATGCTTTTAGTTGTGGCTCTACTTGGTATTTATGGCTTCCTGTTTGTAACACTACAGTTGGCCGATTATGCTTTGCTTATGGGAAGTATTGGGCTAACCCTGATTCTTGCGGCTACCATGTATTTCACGAGAAATATTAATTGGTATCAACTGAATAAACCTACAGAATAGCATATTAACCCATTGGCCTAAAAAACAAAGCCAGTGGGTTATTTCTTACAATTAAATCCCTTCCATTGCTCACTGTAATTCACTAACTTGCAGGCACTTCCGCTATGTATATTGGTATTAGGTAAAACGCCCTAAAACCATGAAAACTCTTGTAGCTTATTATTCCAACACAGGCAGCAATAAATACCTGGCCGAAAAAATTGCCCATACACTAGGTTGTGAAATAGAGGTAATTCAACCAAAAATAAAACCCTTTATGCTACTGTTAATTGCAAGTAGTATGAACCTTGGAGTAGGTATTAAATCACTTATTCATAAACCTGAGCTATACAATCGTATCATACTGGTTGGTCCCATTTGGATGGGACGCTTCATTGCTCCTTTGCGCGGTTTTATCAGAAAATACAAAACAAAGCTTGCAAAACTTTATTTTGTAACCTGCTGTGGCAGCCGTGACGAGACCAAAAATGATAAATTTGGCTATGCTACCGTTTTTCCCAAAATTGAGGCCGCCTATGGAAAACCTGTTCACTGTGAAGCGTTTCCTATTGCACTGGCGCTTCCTGAAGACAAGGTAGAAGATGGTGAAGCAATAATGAATACCCGTTTGAGTGACCAGAATTTTAAAGGTAGGATCAAAGAAAGATTTGAAGTTTTAATCAATACATTAGGGAAATGAAGCAAAGGGCAGAAATAATTCAGCTCTACGACCAGTTGATAGCCAAATGCCCTCGTTTTGAGCGCAAAGGTAAAACCATGCCTTACACCTCTGCCAATGGACATATGTTTTCGCAAGTAAACAAGGACGGAGAACTGGGTATCCGGTTTTCAAAGGAAGTACAAGAAAAGTACATTAAAGAACTAAAGACTACTTACTTTAAATCCTATGGCGCAGTAATGCAAGGCTATGTACTTATGCCTGATCATTTGTGGAACGATCTGGATCAACTGGCTAACTACCTGAATGAAGGATATGATTACGTAATGACCCTTGAGCCTAAATAAACAGATTTATTAATCATTTTTGGCATGAATATTTTCCCCCGATTTGTATTATGTTCTCTTTTAGTAATCTTAATAAGTTGTGCATCAAATAAAACAAGCACAATTGTTGGATTTGATTATAATGAAAAAGACAATACAACTGATTACTTTGTTTTCCCATTCGGCTCAGTAACAATACCAGGCAAATGGAACAAAACCAATTATAACTCTATTAGCAGGCAACAGTTTTTCAAAAATAGTGATAGTGTTACTATCGCAATCGCTTTTGTCCCATGCGACAAATTTGAATTCAATATCGATAAGTCAAAAACAGATTTTGAGTTTATTAAAGCTTACTATGATTGGGACTCTCATTTTTTTGTTAGCCAACATGGTTTAGAAAGTAAGGTTCTTGAAATGGATAGCACCAACAATTATATCATTTGGAAACTATGGGGAAAGTTAAATGATGAAAAAATTGAGAACTACTTTCTATTTGGTGAAAAAAACTGTTTTGTGAGCAATTTTTCGATTTTATCCACTAATAAATGGTCAGAAAAAGAAAAAATAAATTTTTTACAGAATTTACACATAAATAAAGAATACTAAAAAACATAAAATGGTAAGAACAACGAATTACCTAATTATCGCTTACATAATTATGTTGATGGTTGTACTTATCCTTCCCTTTTACAGCAGCGAATCCTATTCTATAATTCTTAATACCACCAGCCAGCTGGGAGCTCAGCAAACCCCAAATGCATGGATTATGAACCTGACCTTTGTTCTTCTTGGGCTAGGTAGTATCCTCAGCGGTTGGAAAATTCTTAAAGGTTATACCTTCCACCGAGTTGTACTGGTACTGTTCGGATTAAGCCTGGTTTTAGCTGCCATATTTCACCATGCACCTGTAAATACCAACCTGGAATACGATTTGCAACAAGACTGGCTCCATTCCGTTTTTGCCTCTGCCACCGGGTTTTCATTTACAGTTTTTGCTTTATCTGTAACCTTTATTGTAGAAAAGAAGATTGACGGGTTATTGGCTATAAGTGCAGGCATTCTGGCTATGGCATTTTCAATGCTAATGTTCAACATACCTGAACTAATGGGCATCTGGCAAAGACTGCTATTTATTAGCTGCTTTGGCTGGCTCATTTACCTCTTTAGCAATGCTGATAAGCTAAAGAAAAGATAAAATAAAGCCTGTTCTTTTACTTCCCTTTTCTTATATATTTGCAGCCCATTAGCGTGCCTGAGAATACACTAGCCGGGGGTTACAAACACCTTCCATTTAAAAGACACCATACTTACCTTACCAGGCACTGGCGTAGTTCAATCGTTCAAATTCGTTTTACCCATTTATACACACAAATGAAAGTTTGTTTTATCATGTACCCATGGGAAAGGGTACATCCTAAACAGGATTCCACCATTCGAATTATCCATGAATGCGTACTTCGTGGCCACGAAGTTGCCATTACGCACCCTCTCAACTTGGCTATAAGGGATAGCGTAACCTATAGCTATTGCAAAACGATTACGGGGCCTGAAAAGGTCTCATCCAGCATGACCAAGTTCTATAACTCGGTAGAGTTTGAAAAAGCTATGCGGCCCCTTCAGGAGTTTGATGTTATCTTCATGCGCGATAATCCACCGCTTGACCCCTTAGTGCTTAATTTCCTCGATTCGGTAAAGGACGAAGTGTTTATCATTAACGCAGTAGATGGCCTACGTGAGGCCAATAACAAGATCTACACGGCTGCCTACCACGACCCGAACCGTGAGATCATTCCTGCAACGCACGTATCGAAAAACATTGAGTACCTTATGCGCATCATCCAGGAATCGGAACAGCAAAAAATGATATTAAAACCGCTGGATGGTTACGGTGGTAGCGGAGTAATTATTATCGAGAAATCGGCCATGCACAGCGTTAAATCGTTGCTCGAATTTTACATTAATCCATCTCGAGGCGAAAGCAATTATGTAATCCTTCAGGATTACGTTGAAGGTGCCGACCAGGGAGATGTGCGCGTACTCATGCTAAATGGCAAACCCATTGGCACTTTGCGCAGGCGTCCTTCAGCTTCTGATATCCGTTCCAATATATCGGCCGGTGGTTCAGTGGAGAAATACAAGCTTACCAAAGCAGATAAGCTTCTTTGCGATAAAATTGGCAAAAAGCTGGTAAACGATGGTATCTACTTTGCCGGCCTCGACATTATTGGAAGCAAGCTTATTGAAATAAATGTGCTTAGTCCAGGCACCATAAAAGACATAAACAAACTCTATGGAGTTAAGCTTCAGCGCAAGATCGTTGACTACCTCGAAAAGGTTGTAACCGAACGAAACATCGAGAAAGAAAACTTCAGACCTGAAAATTTGTATGAAGAACAATAAGCTGGAGTTAAAGGAAATACTTGCGCATATTGAGCAGGGGCACCACTTTGAAGCAGTAGCAAGCAATGGTGCATTCAAAATAAAGGTAAATAAATACGTTCCGTATTGTTGTACTGCCATACACGATGGCTCGGAACTACGACAGGAACTTCAAAAAAAGATTGCCCTCAACGACTACGAGCGATGGTATGAAGAAGACCCTTTCACTGGCGACTTCATCGCCTCTATGCCAATTACCATTGTGGGGCTCGACTCCCGCTTTGAGTACGACCTGAACCGAAGCCCGGAAAATTGCATTTATACCGAAGCGTGGGGAAAAAAGGTATGGAAAAAGCAGCTCACACCAAAGGAAATAAAACTTAGTAAAGAAAAACACGCCAGTTATTACAAGGTAGTTCATGCCCTGGTGGCCAAATTGGAAACAATGTTTGGCGGATGCATTGTGTACGACATCCATTCGTACAACTCCAAACGTTGGAACCGTGAAGTGCCTCTGTTTAATATTGGTACTGAGAATGTGGACACCAAACGATACGCAAACACTATTGAGCACTGGCAAAAAGAACTGGCCGCTATCAAGCTCCCACAAATAACCAATCGCACAGATATAAATAATGTATTTTATGGTAGGGGGTATAATCTGGAATACATTACCACTCATTTTAAAAACACGCTTGTTCTGGCTACGGAAATTGAAAAAGTGTATTGCGATGAATTAACCGGAGCAGCCTATCCGGGCATTATTCGCCAGCTTCAGCAAAAGTTAAAAAAAGCAATTTTGAATAATGCCAATTTCTATAGCCAGAAACTGGATGGCTGGAAATACCTTTCTACCTCCAAGCTGCTGGACAAGAAGTTGGACAAAGCGCTGCTTAAGGTGGATAGTAAGCTCTACAAGCTTCTCAAAGATTTTGAGTTGCTTGCCATTGTAAACCCAACCAATACGGTAGCAGCAAAAAAGGCATTCTTCAAGAAGAACTATAGTGAATTACCCCAATTTAAATACGACCCTATTAAACTGAATGTATTTGAGTTAAAGCAGAAATTAACGGATCTGCCGGTACAAAAAATTCAGGATATTTCTATTCGTAACCTGTATGAGTCCGTGATCAACAGCTACTTCGATAAAATAGATATGATCAGTACACTGGGCAGATCGAAGTTCCTGTACAATTCATTACGTTATTTCGGCAGGCCTTCGGCCAAAGACCTGCACAATGCAAACTATATTCTTCACTTACCTGACATTCCCGGAGAGGCAAAGAAAGAGCCGTTGCTACATTCAAAAGATGCTATCCTGGCCTTTAAAGAAGGATTAAACGGTTACGGCATAAAAGCCAAAGTATCTGAAAGCAACAAAGTGATATCGCAGGTAATGGTGCTTAACTCCAAACAAAGCGTTTTGGTAAAACCAGGGGCTACTTTTAAACAAAAAGAGTTACAGGCATTAATAGAGCATGAAATTGGAGTACATATGGTCACTACCATGAACTCCAATCAGCAGAACCTGAAGGTGTTTAACCTTGGCCTGCCTATTAATACCCTTACCCAGGAAGGACTCGCCATTCTGGCTGAATATCTAAGCGGTAACTTAACACTTGGCAGGCTTAGGAAACTGGCCTTAAGGGTAATTGCTGTTGACATGATGTGCAACGGAGCCGATTTCGTTGAATGTTTTAATCATTTGAAAAACAGGTATGATGTTGAGCCCAATCTGGCATTCAATATCACTACACGCATTTACCGAGGGGGTGGCTTTACCAAGGACTACCTCTACCTGACAGGATTTGTAAAAGTGCTTAAGTTCTGGGAAAATCAGAACGATTTAAAACCTTTGCTTGTGGGCAAAACATCTATTGAGTTCTACAACGTAATTGATGAGATGATCGGCCGCGAAATGGTGGCTGCTCCCAAGTATGTAACTAAAAGCTTTGAAGAAGCGCAAACTGAAAAAGTGAATCCTATTTACGATTACATTTTGAGTGGGTTAAAGTAAGTAACTTTAGCCTTATCAAGTTTTCAGGTATGCCACAAGAAATCAAGGTTAAATCGGTTTTAAACAAAGCCAAAAAGATTGATAGTTGGTTTCTGGATAGTTACACATTTAACCCCTATAGCAGTTGTTCTTTCAACTGCTTATATTGCTACATAAGGGGCAGTAAATACGGCACCAACCTGGAAACAAGTCTTTCGGTTAAAATCAATGCAATAGAATTACTGGACATGCAACTGGCCAACAGGGCAAAAAAGAATCAATATGGTTTCATCGTAGTTTCTTCTGCTACCGACCCCTACCTTCAAATTGAAAAGAAATACGAATTAACCAGAAAAGCCCTGGAAGTAATTCTAAAACACAAATTCCCGGTTCATATCATTACTAAATCGGATTTAATCGAGCGGGACTTTGATTTGCTGGCCCAAATAGATAAGGCGGCTATTCTGCCTCCGGAATTAAAGGATATGAAAAGAGGAACCATTATTAGCTTTTCTTTTTCAACCGTTTCCGATCATATAGCCGGCATATTTGAACCCGGAGCCACATCTCCCTCAAAACGGTTGGAAGTAGTTAAGAAAACAGTAAGCTATGGATTTCTAACCGGCATTAGCCTCATGCCCCTCCTTCCCTATATTTCGGACACAACCGAACAGCTTCATCAAACTTTTTCGACTCTCAAAAAGTGTAGAGTTGACTATGTTTTACCGGCTACCATTACTTTGTTTGGAAATGAACGTGCAGACAGCAAAACACTAATGATTAACGCACTGCAAAAATACTATCCTCACCTTGTTGAAAAATATGTCAGGTTTTTTAGTGCAAGCTCAAATATGCCCGGTTATTACCAACGAGCATTCTATAAAAAAATGCAGGAGCTTTGTGATGAGTACGGTCTAAAAAGTAGTATTAAAACAGCCGCTCTCAAAAAGAGTTAATTATTTAGGAGTTTTATAAACTCTCTTACCAATCATTTTCTTTACTCTGAAAAGTCTAAGAATACCAATAGTTAAAATAATTGGTGAAAGACATACCAATCCCCAGCCAAGGAATGTTACCTCCTCAAAAAATTCAATGTGTATTACCGATATCCCTGTACCCAGAAAAAAGATACTGGTCCTAAAATAAGCTAAGAAAGTTCTTTCATTAGCCAGCCTCGTACGGTCTATTGCCAAATAATCCCGTAGTATGAGTTCTTCTTCTTTAAATTCCATAGTTATTCAGTTTGTAAAAATATTCTTCTTTAAAAAGTCGCTTCTTATATCTCCTTTCAGATTTAGCTTATTTGCCACAGACAAAAGTGTTGGCCTATGAATAGATAAAATAAACAACTGAAAGGCATATAAGCCTGCAAAAGAGGTACTTCCAAATACAAAAATACATATAGTAGTTAGCATACCAAGCAGAAACATGATTAAGTAATAGCTTTTAGAAAACCTGAAATACTCTTTAACACGCTCATTTAATGGTTTATCCAAAAAAATTCGGCCAACCTGTTTCCTGTAACGCCTTGTATAAACAACGGCAGCAAAAAGTATTGGAATAATGAGTACAAATTCCTGGTACAGATTAATCATAACAATTCCATTGAATCTGCCCGAATGTATCTCGAGATAACCATAAGACACTGCCAGAATTGGCAAGGCAATTAAGCCGTTAAACCACTGGTTGATCTTTTCTAAAAATGCGCTTGGCGTACTAAAATTTATCATAGATGCAAAACTACACAGACGGCACAATCCACTCCAAATTTTATTTGCTAACAAACGTTAGGTTGCTTAATTTTGCTAAATGACCGTTGCAACCAAACCAAGGAAAGAGCAAATCGAACATGTTGCTACTGATCTCTTTAAAAGCAAAGGCTACGCGGCTACTTCCATGCGCGATATAGCAGCAGCGGTGGGCATTGAAGCTGCAAGTATTTACTCTCACATCAATTCGAAAGAGCAGATTTTAACAGGTATTTGTTTTCGTATGGCTCGTGCTTTTATGACTGGTATTGAAGAGGTTATGCAAACCAATACTTCAATTGATGAAAAGTTTAAGATGGCAGTAATGCGGCACGTAGATGTTATTACAAGCGATATTGCAGCTTCAGCCGTTTTCTGGAATGAATGGAGGCACCTGTCGGAACCAATGCATTCTGAGTTTGTAACATTACAACGCAAGTACGAGCTTAGTTTTCGCTCTCTAATTGAACAAGGAGTTGAAGAAGGTGTTTTTGAGGTCTCCAATATCTCATTTGTGGTTATGGCCATGCTTTCTTCACTTAATGGTATTCAAAAATGGCATAGCTATACCTTACCACCCGAAGAGCTCAACGAGGCGTTTGCCAATATTTTCTTAAAAGGACTTAAAAAATAACATATGTACGGAGGAGGAAATACTTTCGAAAAAATTAAAGCCAAAGATCCAAATGAAGAGGATCCTATCTTGTTAGCTGAGTTTGAGGCACGCATTGAGAGGGGCGAAAAAATTGAGCCGACCGACTGGATGCCGGACTTATACCGTGCTCAGCTTATTCGCATGATTGAACAGCACGCCCACAGCGAAATTATTGGTGCGTTGCCCGAGGGCACCTGGATAACCCGGGCTCCTGGTTTCAAACGTAAACTGGCTTTAATGGCCAAAGTACAGGACGAAGTGGGCCATGCGCAGCTGCTTTACAGCGCAGCTGAAACCCTCGGTAAGCCACGCGAAGCTATGATTGACGATCTGATAAGTGGTAAATCCAAATACTCCAACATTTTCAATTATCCCGCATTTACCTGGGCCGACTCAGCTTTCATCTCATGGCTGGTAGATGCAGGCGCCATTGTAAACCAGGTAGCCAACTCACGCGGTAGTTATGGCCCTTACAGCCGTGCATTGGAGCGCATCTGCATTGAAGAGTCCTTCCATCTTAAATTCGGACACCATTGTGTTATTCACCTGGCAACAGGCACGCCCGCACAGCGTAAAATGATGCAGGAAGCGATTAACCGTTGGTGGCATCCAATGATGCACTTCTTTGGCCCACCAGATAAGATGTCGGTGCATACCGATACTTTGATGAAATGGAAAGTGAAAATACTTACCAACGATGAAACCCGCCAGCAATGGCTGGATATGTACGTACCAAAGGTATGGGAACTCGGGCTTACGATTCCGGATAACAAACTCAGAAAGAATGAAGAAACAGGCAAGTGGGAATATACAGAACCTGACTGGGAAGAGTTTAAGCGCGTAATTAATGGCGATGGGCCATGTAACAAAGAAAGGCTAGCTGTACGTAAAACTGCTGAAGAACGGGGAAGATGGGTTCGCAAAGCCATTTTAGCCAAAGATGCTCACTATGTAACGCCCCTGGCATAATGCATATGGAAAAAGTACTTGATCCGCGTTTTCAAAGACTTGATATATTCAAGGCGCAAATTAATGGCCCAACGGAAAAGCTGGACCAGCTTCCCACGTTCGAGGTGTTTGTTTTGCTCAGAGAAGCAGGCATATACCAGCATGAAGGAATTGTACATGCCCCTGATAGGGAAATGGCCTTTCTTTTTGCCAAAGAGCAATTTAGCCGAAGGCAGACCTGTGCCGGCATCTGGACCATTGAGACACCCAATATCTTTGTTTCTCCGTACAGCGAAAACAAGGTAAGCATTTATGATGCCGTGCAAGCTTCTGCTGAAACCGGCAATGAACCCTACAAAATTTTTCATATGCTTAAAAGGGGGAAACAACATAAATATGCAGGAAAGGTGCACGCTAATTCTCCAGAGCATGCATTACAGGTTGCAAAAGCTGCGCTGGATGTCAGCAAGCCTGTGTTAAATGCCTGGGTGGCGAGAGAATCTGATTTTTTTGAGACTTCTGAAGAAGACAAGGAAATCTGGAACACATTGCCGGAAAAAACATTTCGGGAAGCAATTGATTATAAAGGACAAGCCAAGATTGATGCCTTTTTGGCTGAAAACAACAAAACTTCATAAGCAATGAACATTGAAGCAATAAAAAATCTTTTGTATAAAATGGCCGATGATCAGTTGATTCTTGGCCACAGAAATTCGGAATGGATCGGTCAGGGGCCCCTTCTGGAAGAAGACATCGCGTTTGCCTCTATGGCACAGGATAAGGTAGGCCAGAGTTATACGCTCTATCAAATGCTCAACGAATTGGGCGAGGATGAACCGGACAAAGTTGCTTTTCTTCGAATGGCAGAACAGTTTCACAATTCTCAATTTGTAGAATTACCCATTGGCGAATATGATTTCAGCTTAATACGTCATTTCTTATTCGATACTGCAGATTACTATCGTTTCGATATGCTGATAAATTCATCTATTGAGCCAATTAGCTTGCTTGCCCGAAAATTGAAGGGTGAATGCAGATACCATAGTATGCATGCTGACGGGTGGATTAAAAAACTTGGCAATGGTACCGATGAAAGCATCAACAGATTACAAAGTGCGTTAAGTTATGCCATACCTTATGCTTTAGGCATTTTTGAAGAATCGAAAATGGAAGATACACTCATAGAAGAAAATATCTTCGGTGGTGAAATTCTACTACGTGAACGCTGGATAGAACACATTGATAAGGTTATTAGTCAAACACAACTTGTTCTTCCCGACCTTGCTTTGGAATCGCCACATTTCGGTGGCAGATATGGCATTCACACCGAGCATTTGCAACCATTACTAAATGAAATGAGCGAGGTAATTGCGACTGATCCCACAGCTGATTGGTAATAAATGGAAATAACTATGGAAAATCGAATAACGCTACCCAAACTAGTGGAATGGCTCAAGGAGGTAAAAGACCCTGAGATACCTGTTGTTTCTTTGGTAGACCTGGGTGTAATAACAGATGTGAAGCTAAGTAGCCAAAAAGTAATAGTAAACATGACACCAACCTTTACTGGGTGCCCAGCTATGGATTATATGGTAAACGATGTTAAAGCCACCCTTAAAAGTAAAGGCGTTGAAGATGTTGAAGTGATTGTTAGTTTTAACAGGCAGTGGAGTTCCAATAACATTTCGGAAAAAGGAAGAAAAGCACTTAAGGAATTTGGTTTAGCTCCACCCCCTCATTACGACACTATTGTAGATATCGAAATTTTAGAACAAACGCCCTGCCCATTTTGTTCAAGTAACAACACAGAATTGAAAACTCCGTTTGGGCCTACACTTTGCAGAGCCATTCACTATTGCCATAGTTGTAAACAATCGTTTGAGCAGTTTAAGCCAGTTTAGCTTACAGTTTGTTAAGCTCTGGCACCTCAGTTTGGTTCATACGAACCGAAGATTGTTCGTCTTCATCCACGTATTCACGCAAGTGTTTTCGCGTTGACCAGGCAATCACCACAATTAATAGTACAACTAAACCAATTACCCCTGCCATTCCTGCTTCAAAAATCACAAAAGCAAATGTGCCTGCCACCACAAAGGCAATTAATGCAGTTAAAAACCATCCGCCAACAACACTAAAAACTCCGGCTATACGATATTCAGCAGACCTACCCCATGCCTTGTCGGATAATGAGGTGCCCATGGCAACCATAAATGAAACAAACGTGGTGGAAAGTGGCAATTTATGTAATGTAGCAATAGAGATTAACATACTTGCAAGTGTAAGATTTACCGAAGCACGAACAAGATCAAATGCAGGCGGTTTCTTTTTCCCTTCATAGGTTTTAGGAATATATTTTTTATTAATCTCTGCCTTAAATCGTTTAGGAATCCAATCAGCAACTATGTCTACAACGTAAGTAGAAAATCTAACCAACCATGAAACAAACCGATTGGATTTGAATTTTTCGGATCCTTCCCCCTGGCGGGCAAGATTTACTTCTGTTGCTGTTACTTTTCTTGCTTTTCGCGAGCGCCAAAGCGTAACTACCATAATAGAGCCTGCAATTAAAAGAAGATAAGAAGGAGTATAAACTTCCCCACTTAATCCTGTCATTATTAAATCTGAGTTCTCACCTGAAAGCCCCCATAAACGGTACGACTCAAGGCCTGCCAATGGCACCCCAATAAAATTTACAAGATCGTTGCTGGCAAAGGCCATAGCCAATGAGAATGTACCCATGAGAACTATTACTCTAAGTATATGAATACGAGTAAACGTGACCAATAATTGAAATACGGTTGTCCATAAAACAAAACTTGCCAGCAAAAGGATTAAGTTATGCTGGTCAATCCATAGAACGGCAGACTCTGGCATAAACGAAGCCCCTTTCACACCCTTAATAAGTAAAAAATAACTTAAAATGGTTAGAGAAACACCTCCCCAAACTCCACCGTATTTTTTCAGACGTTTCTTGTAATGAAAGCTGAATAATAATCTACTAAAAAACTGTCCAACTATACCAAAAATAAAAGCCACAATTACCGACAAAAAAATACCTGAAATAATAGCAATGGCTTTAGATGAATTGATGTATTGCCCAATTTCAGTTAATGAGTGTCCCATATTCATAAGTTTGAGAATACTCACGATTACTGCGGCCCCAAGCAAATCAAAAACAATTGAAACAGTAGTTGAGGTTGGCATGCCAAATGTATTGAACACATCAAGCAAGAGTATATCTGCCAGCATAACTGCAACAAAAATCACCATTACCTCAGAGAAGGTAAACATCTGTGGGTTAAAAATACCCTTTCTTGCCACCTCCATAATTCCGGATGAGAACATAGCCCCGGCTAGAACGCCCAGCGCAGCAACCAGTAAAATAATTTTTCGGGAACCTGCTCTGGAACCAACCGCAGAGTTTAAAAAATTTACTGCATCGTTACTAACTCCAACTACTAAATCAGTAACCGCTAGCGTAAACAGCAGTACAATAAAAATCAGATACACCTATTATAGCAATTTCGTACTAAAGGTAAATGGCTCACCAATAGATTGCGTTAAAATCACGTTAACAAAATATTAATAATTTTCAAGTGGCTAACTCAAACCTGAGGATAAGCAAGAACGGTAAAACCGGAAAATTCAGATAGCTTGTTTATATTTACATAACCTCAGATATTTCAATTATTCTAACCTGTTTCTTACAATGAAAGCACTTGGACTACGAACCGTTAAATACAGTGTACCTGACATTGAAAAAGCCAAAGCATGGTATACTGACCTGTTTCAAACCGAGCCCTATTTTGATGAACCTTTTTATGTGGGCTTCAACATTGGAGGTTATGAGTTAGGGCTGGATCCGGATGGCGAACCTTATGCCGGCAATGCTACCATAACCTATTGGGGTGTTGAGAATATTGATGAAGCCTATAATCATTGCCTGGCAAAAGGAGCTAAGGAACACCAGGCGCCAATGAATGTTGGCGGTGAACTAATGACAGCATCGGTACTTGATCCATGGGAAAACGTAATTGGTCTCATTTACAATCCTTATTTTAAATTGCCTTAACTGTGGGTAAACACCCTTTAAACCTGGCACTTCGTTTTTTGCTGGAAATCACAACTCTTATAGTTACCGGCTATTGGGGTTTTCATCTATACAGCGGATTCCTGAAGTATTTGATCGGTATTGGATCTCCCCTTTTACTAGGGATAATTTGGGGAGTTTTTGCTGTTCCTAACGATCCAAGCAGATCGGGCAAAACTGTTGTAAACACTCCTGGCATTATAAGATTAATAATAGAATTAGCATTCTTTGGTTTTGGAGCTTACGCCTTTTATCAGGTTAACATGGTAACCTACTCCTACATTTTTGCTTCTGTAACCTTGCTGCATTATTTACTTTCTATGGACCGTATTAAATGGTTGCTGACTTCCGGATAAGGTAAAACCCAGCGCCATTTACTTCCTTTATTCTCCAATCGTAAAAATATTCTCCCGTTCAGCAATTGAACCAGCCACAATGCATTTTGTTTCGTTCAACATTAGCAAATAAACTAAACTGATATGAGAAAAGTATTACAACCCATTGCTCTGGTGGCAGGGTTATTAATTGCCACAACCAGCTTTGCACAAATTACCACACCCAGAACTCCAAGCCCGGCTGCTCAAGTACAACAAACCATCGGTATCTCTACCATAACCATTAACTACTCCAGACCGGCAGTAAGAGGTCGTGAGGTTTGGGGGGTGTTGGTTCCCTATGGTTATAACAACCTTGGATTTGGAACTGCCACTGAGGCGCCCTGGCGTGCTGGTGCGAATGAGAACACTACCATCACCTTTTCAGATAACGCTAAAGTAGAAGGGCAACCAATTCCAGCTGGTACCTATGCATTATTTGTGGGTGTTCATGAAGACGGGAAAGCCGATATAATCTTCTCCAAAAATTCTACTTCATGGGGAAGCTTCTTTTATGATAAAAAAGAAGATCAACTGCGAGTACAGGTTCAAACTCAGGATCATGCAATGACCGAACTACTAACCTACGAGTTCACCGACCTAACAAAGAACTCGGCTACAGTCGCCCTTGATTGGGAAAAGAAAAGATTCCCGTTTAAAGTTGAATTTGATGTGGATGCCATTGTTCTAAACAATGCACGCAATGAACTAAGAAATGCCACAGGTTTTAGCTTCCAGGGCCCACTTTCAGCTGCTAACTATTGCATCCAAAACAATATAAATCACGAAGAAGCAATGCAGTGGGCCGATCAGGCCATAGCCGCTAACCCGAATTTTGCCGGGTATTTTGCTAAGGCCAGAATATACGATCAAATGGGTAAGCAATCTGATGCAGATGCCAATTATGATAAATCAGTTGAATTGGCAAATAAGCCTCAATTGAATTTTATGGGATACCAAATGATGGGCAAGAATAGAAATGAAAAGGCACTGGAGTATTTCAAACTAAATGTAAAAAGAAATCCCAAAGATGCTAATGTACACGACAGCCTTGGAGAATGCTACAGGAATATGGGAGATACAAAAGCCGCAATTAAGGAATTTAAAACATCACTCTCTTTAAATCCAATTCAGGGAGTTAAGGCAAACTCAATTAGAAATTTAAAAGAATTAGGAGTAGATACCTCCTCATATGAATAGTATAATAAATTAGGTTTAAGTAGGTTAAAAGGGTGTGAAATTCACATCCTTTTTTATTTTCTATTTACAACACAGATTGTATTTTAGCGCCTGAATTAATCAAAACACTATGAAAAAATCTATCATTCTATTCACCGTTATTCTTGCGGCAACTCAGTTAAAGGCACAAAGTATTTTTGATAAGTGGACAGAACTTAACGAATACCATGAAGTAATGTCTAAAACTTTTCATCCGGCTGAAAATGACAACCTTGAACCATTAAAAACAATGGCAAATGATCTGAAAATGAAAGCCGATAATCTGGCGAAATCCAAAATTCCGATGGAGTTTGATTCAAAGGATATTAAGAAAGCAGTTGCTCAACTAAAAACTGACAGCAAAGCGCTTTACAATCAAGTGGAAAGTAAAGCTTCGGATGAAGAGCTAAAAAAATCGATCTATGCGCTTCATGATGTTTTTCATAAGATTGTAGGTCTGTGCAGGAATGAAGATCATCATGAATAAGAGTTAAACCTTATTGCTATATGATAAAAAATCTGCAACACTATTTACTAAAATAGTTTGCAGGTTTCGTGTTTTAAGCTATTATCATACATAATTAAAATATAGTACAATTTTATTGACTTTTTAGCGTATTAGCTTTAAATTGTCGTATGAAAAGAGTACTTGTAATTATTTTATTAGCCTTTTCTTTTGCAGCTTCTGCGCAAACACAAGGCAAATGGTCACTAGGTGTTGGTGCTACACCTTCCTTTCAAGGTGGAACAACCCTAGGTTTGTATGCAAATCGTCACTTATCCGATCATTGGGAAGTAGGTGTAATACCTTTCACCTGGTTGAATAAGAATAAAGATTTTTACAATGAAAAAATCTTTTCCTTAGGTTTTAATCTAAACACAAGATACACCTTAATAAATAGCAAAATATTCAGTCCATATCTTTATGGTTTTGGTGGTATTGGTCATTCGAAATATAGCTACGAAGGCACAAATTCACCCCCTAACTCAAGTTTTACATATTCCAACTTTTCACTGGGCCTAGGTACAAGAATTAACATTGGCTCAAATGGATGGTCGCTTGATGTTAATGGAGGATATATATGGGTAAATGGATTCAATAACGGGGGTACTTCAAGAGGACTAAACTATTCTGTTGGGATCTTTAAAAGATTTTAAACAAAATTCAGTCATAGGGTAACGCACCCTATGACTAATTGAAACCTATTCCAAAATAACTTTCTCCCTTTTAGGATATTTTACCTCGTAGCGTAAAATCAACTCTTTCTGTTCTTGAGGTTTTAATTCCAAATCCCAGGTTATCTCTCCGGTTTGTGCATCCAATTTACCGCCTGACAACTCCTCAGGAGTTACGGTGATATCGCTAATAGAAGCTACAGGAATCTGGTCGTGGAGAATTAGCTTGATTGGTTGAGATTTTTTGTTGCGAACCACAAGCTTGAAACCTCGGGTTTCAACTTTGTTGGTGCCTACTGTCTTACGTTTACTAAATTCATCTACCTTCTCACGGCCAATCACTATGCTTTTATCCCGACCTAACGAAATATCGAGGGTATCAACTAAACTCTTCGCATCCAAAATTGATCTCCCCACATAAGCATCTTCAAAATAAAGGTTGGCCTCCCCTTCCAATAAATTGTATTGATCCCAATTGATGATTCGGGCAATGAGAAATGCATCCTTGTCCAGTTTAGGTGCTGCATAGTATTGGTACAAGGCATCAATATCGTATTGGCTTAAATCAACCGTAAGTTTTTCCCCATTGGATTTGATGCTGTAAGGAGTTTTCACTTCAAATTCTACAGTGGTTTGATTTTCAATAGTTGTTGTGGTTACCACACTGCTTTTCTTGGGCATATTAGCACTAGAAACTCCTCTGATTCTAAGCCCTTCAGCACGCTTAGCATAGCCAGAAACCACCACTTCACTTAATTCTGTAACGTCCGATTGCATACCTATATCCATTCTATTACCGGTAATCGGTCTTTCTTGCGTAACCATTCCAATAAATGAGTAAACTAAATAAGAGGAGTTATTAGGTAAGGTTAGACTATAATTACCATCTATATCCGTTACCGTACCAATAGTTGTACCCTTTACAACTACATTTACTCCTGGCAAAGGTTCTCCATCGTCTGCAGATGTTACTCTTCCATTTACATAGCTAATATTCAAAGAGGGCACACCATAACTTTTATTACTTTGGTAAATTGTATTCCGGGCATAGTTCAAATACCAGGTATTTAGTTCAGGAGCCACTCCGCTTTGGTTAGGGTTGCCATTGGAAAATTTTAGCTTCACATTTTTCCAGTCTACCCCTGTGTTTTGAAAGACATCTGCTTTATAGCTTAGTTTAATAGGGCTCTCCACATCTTTCACCCGAACATCGTATTTGGGAAACCAGCCTGCATTCCCCACCAAATACGTAATGGTAAAATTACCCTCCACTTTAGCTTTGGACTCAACACGTATTACAACCTCACCTGAAGGCAGTTCCTTTGCACCCCGTACCTCATTGATCTGCTTTTGCAATTTAGATTGTTGTTCCTTCAAATTATCAATAGCCTCATTTATGTCAAGTTCTTCTTTCTTAATTGAGGTAAGCTCTCTATCATAGAGATCGATTGCCTGCTTAAGCTCGGTTAAAGAAACACCCGAGTTTTGGCCTCCCAGACTTTTGTTCGCATTTAGCAAGCTCTTTTTTTCAGCCAATACTTCTTTTCTTGAAGACTTCTCGTCAATCTTCCTCCCCAACTTGGTTATCAAATTCGTAAGGCTATCAATTTTACTATCTCTATTTAGCTGATTCAGATAATTCAACCGATGATTCACCGAAAGAATGGTAAAGTCTCCTGTTGCCTTTACCTGTACACTTTTATCATCTACATAGGGAGAAAGTGATTTAACAACCAGTGTTGATTTCCCTGGTGCAATAGAAACCTTTCCCTTTCGGGTAATCTGTGCATTCTGTAAAAATACTGTTACATCTGTTACCGAGGATTTAAGTTCGACTTCTTTAGTGGTCTGTGAAAATGAAGTAAACACACTAAAGCTAAAAATTAGAAAAAATAGGGTCCGTAAGTTCATGGCGTTTTCTTTTATAGAGAAATAAACGACTAAAATTCCATACGGGTTGACCAATTACTTCTTTTTATATGACCTAGGTCGATGGCTGGTTTGGCCTCAAACAGGTTTTTAAGGTAAGGTGAAAGCTTGTGTTGCTGATTCGTGTAATACCAAATGGTATTTACGGCTATCTCCCATTTTAAGCCAGATTCTTTGTGTTTTGTACTTGTAAGGCGGTGCGCAACTTCCCCTACATAAAATTCCACACGCTCTAAATATTGAGCGCTAAGGGAGTCAATTTCTTCAAGGGTAAATTCTAGTGTTTGTTCTTGGAGTTCGAATACAATTTTACTTGTATAGAAACGTGCAATTCCTACCCCTTTATCTTGCATTTTGTCATTTCCTACAGCCGTAGAATAAAGCATACCTTTTGCACTAAACACGGGTTCGTTCTCCTGCTGTTCCAGCTTACTTTTTATATGGCTAATAAAATTCTGATTTTGCCATTGAAGCCAGTCCCTGGCATTGGTGAAGTATACGCGCTTAAACTTTGAGGTAATCATACCCTTTGTATTTACCATGGCCTGGTAGCCACAGGCATTGCAGGCAAATTGATTCCGGTACGAATCAAACCCTGCATATTTATTGCACTCCGGGCATTGAAAGAATATACGTTCAATGTATTCTGCTCTACGGTTAGAACGAACTCGCATTGGGTGTGTTTTCACGTATTCAACGTCATCATGATGTATATCCGACAACAACCTCATCATAATCTCATCCTCACTCAAATCGGCCAGCTCATCCTCAGTAATTGTCAATTTATAATCAATGACCATATGAGCCCTGCGTAAACGTTCTGCCCACCGGGGATCAAAAACAGAAGCACCCTTCATTTTAGCTGTAACCACGGGCACTTTTAAAAGCTTTACAAGCTTAGCAATGGAAGGATCGATGTAATTAGAAACACCAGACCAGGAACGAGAACCTTCTGCAAATAGTGCTACAGGATTGCCTCTTTCCACCACTTTTACCATTTCCCTGATCACCTGTGTATCACGCACTCCCTTTTTCTTGGGTATGGCACCTAACCCACTGAAAAGCTTGCCATAAATGGGATCTCGCAAAATGGCATCAGACGAAACGAAGTTGGGCGACTTGCAATACGGAAAAAGGAAATATGCCAAAATAAAAGGGTCGTACCGACCATAGTGGTTAGGTAGCAAAAGATAAGGTCCCTTCAATTGTTTTACCTCTGGAGCAACGTTGGCACTTAAGTTATACCTCCATTTAATAAAACCGATGACAATCTTTACCAGCAGCTTGTAACGCTTCTTAATCTTGTATGGTGTTTTTTCTGACAATGTAAAAAATAAGCTTTTTAGGCTAGTTAACTACTGCGTACTTTCCTTTCGACTTACGGATATTAACCGCCACTACCTTGTACTCCGGGCATTTAGCTTCCGAATCGTACACATCGCTGGTAATCAGGTTTACCATAATTTCCGGAAAATGGAATGTAGTGCTCATCACACCTGGCTTAACTTCAACGGATATTTTCGCTTTTATATCCACTTTGCCACGAGCAGAGCTTACGCACACCATATCCCCATCCTTTATATTATTATCAGCCGCATCTTCCGGGTTAATCAACAGCACATCCTCTGTAAGAATATCTACATTGCCCGTTCTGCGTGTCATGGTGCCACAATTGTAATGCTCCAGCTCACGGTTTGTAGTTATAATATAAGGGTACTCTTTCCCATTGATTTTAATCTCCTCTGTTTCCTTCCAGTCGAAATAGGCAAACTTGCCTTTACCTCGTTTAAAACCTCCTTCGTGAATAATTTCGGTGCTTTTACCATCTTCCAGTACTGGCCATTGTTTACCATTTATACCTAGCTCGTCCCATTTAATTCCTTTAAAGAAAGGAACTATTTGCGAAATTTCCTCGAGCATGATTTTAGCATCATAGTCGGGCTGTGCATATCCCATTCGGTTCATCACATCCACAATAATCTGACCATCCACTTTCGTACCTTCCAAAGGTGGAACCACAGCATTTACACGTTGCACCCTACGTTCACCATTGGTAAACGTTCCCGATTTTTCAAGGAAAGAAGCACCTGGCAATATTACATCTGCCAGCTTAGCAGTTTCTGTAATGAAAAGCTCCTGCGCAATAAACAGATCAACCGACTGCAACGCCTTCTTCACTTTGGCCGTATTAGGGTCAGTTTGAACAACATCCTCTCCAATAATCCAGATTGCTTTTAGCTGACCAGCAATAGCTGCATCAAACATCTCCGGTATTTTATAGCCAACTTTTTTAGGTACCTCTACTCTATAAAAATCGGTGTATCGGTTTTGCATTTCCGGATTGGTAACATCCAAATAACCTGCCCCTTGATGCGGTTGAACACCCATATCAGCAGCGCCTTGCACATTATTTTGTCCACGTAGTGGATTCACGCCAACGCCTCTTCTGCCTACATTACCGGTAATCAAAGCCAAATCAGCAATCAATTGAACGGTAAACGTACCTTGCGAATGCTCCGTAACCCCTAACCCATGAAACGACATGGCATTGCCCGCTTTTGCATAAGCAATAGCTGCTTCGCGCACCAATTCTTTCTTAACACCGGTCACACGCTCCATTTCATTAACATCTAACTTGAGCAGCTGATTTTTAAAATCTTCGTACCCCTCGGTGCGCTCTTCGATAAATGCCTTTGCTTCCAACCCTTCTTCAATAATGTAATACAACATCATATTGAGGAGCGCCACATTGGTACCCGGACGCAACTGCAAATGGTAATTGGCGTAACGCGCCAAAGTGGTTTCTCGTGGGTCTACCACTATCAGGGTGGTACCCTTCATGGCCGCTTGCTTCAATTTAGCTCCTGTAACAGGGTGAGCTGAAGTAGGATTGGCACCTATTACCAACATACAGTTAGTGTATTTCAAATCAATGATTGAGTTGGTGGCGGCACCTGTACCAAAAGCACGTTGCATACCCAATGCTGTTGGCGAATGGCATACGCGCGCGCAACCATCAATATTGTTGGTTCCTACAACTGCTCGGATAAATTTCTGCATCAGGTAATTCTCCTCGTTGGTACAACGAGCGGATGAAATACCTGCAATGGCATCCGGTCCATCCTCAGCTTTGATTTGGTTGAATTTGTTAACGATATAATCATAGGCTTCATCCCAGGTGGCTTCTTCAAATGCACCATTGCGTTTGATCAATGGAGTACGTACGCGATCTGCATGATTATAAAACTTAAACGCATATCTACCTTTCAGGCAGGTGTGCCCTTGATTTACCTCTGCATCGTACGGGGCAGTAATGCTAACCACTTCGTTATCTTTCACTGCTACATCCAGATTGCAACCCACTCCACAATAGGTGCAAACAGTACGAACCGTTTCGGGAGCATCATTGAATTTGGAATTGAACACATCGGTAATTGCACCTGTTGGGCATGCCTGGCTGCACGCACCACACGACACACAATCCGACTCTGCAAAACCCTCATTCATGCCCATAGTTACTGTATTGTCGAAACCACGACCCGTCATGGTTAACACCATTTCGCCCTGCACTTCATCACATGCACGGATGCAACGGTAACAATTGATGCAAGCCGACAATTCTGCACGCATATAAGGATGAGCTGCATCCTTATCCCTATCCAAATGGTTCTTGCCTTCGGCATAACGAACATCCTCCGGGCTAATATCCAAATCAAGAGCTACCTTCTTCAGTTCATTTTGATTGGGGTTGTCCGCAGCAAATTTCTCAGCAGGATAATCGGTAAGCACTAGCTCTACAATATTTTTACGAAGCTTTTTAAGTTTATCTGTATGGGTGTAGATATAACTATCCTTCATTACAGGTGTATGGCATGATGCCAGCACCTTGGTTGGTCCATCTTGCTGCAAAGCAACCTCTACACTACACACCCTGCAGGAGCCAAAAGGCTTTAAATTGGGAGCATCGCATAAAGTAGGAACGGGCTCTTCCCCCATATTCCTTCTAAGGAAATTAAGGATGGTCTCCCCTTTTTCAAGCTCAAAAGGTTCGTTGTTTATATAGGCTAATGTCGGTTGTTCATTTTCCATAATTGTCTTCTCAGATTAAGCAATTAACTCTTCTCTAAAATACTGAAGGGCGTTTTTCACGCCCAATGGCAAGCCTCCGCCCAAAGCACAAAGCGAACCCAGCTCCATTGTTTCCAATAAATCATTTAGAAGTTCTTCATTCAATGGCTCACCATTTCTGGCACGTGCAAACATCTCTTTCCCTCTTACTGACCCAATACTGCATGGGAAGCACTTACCACACGATTCGGCAGCCGTAAATTCAAAGAGGTGCTCAACATATTTCAACATAGAAAAATCCTGAGGAATGGAAACAATGCTGGCGTGCCCCAATAAGAACCCTCCATTGTGGAAGCTCTCGAAATCAATGGCTAATTCATCTATTTTACTAATAGGTACAATACCACCAAGTGGTCCTCCTATGTGCAGGGCTTTTACATCAGATTTAAAACCTCCACCAAATGTATCAACAACTTCTCTCAGAGGTGTTCCCATTTCTACTTCGTACATGCCAGGCGTATTGAAATACGAATCGAGGCAGACCAGCTTGGTGCCGGATGAACGCTCGGTGCCGAGGCTGGCATACGCTTCGCCCCCGTTTTGTAGAATCCACGGAACCGCTGCCAGTGTCTCTACATTATTTACAACGGTAGGTTTACCGAATAACCCTTCCTGAGTTGGATACGGTGGCCGAACGCGCACCTCAGGTCGTTGGCCTTCAATAGAAGAAAGCAAGGCGGTTTCCTCTCCGCAGATATAAGCTCCGGCACCTTCAATTATTTTAAACGTAAAATCATAATTGGTTCCACCGATTTTTTGGCCATTCATGCCAATTTTGGTCAACTCATCAATAGCATTTTGAGTGATCTTAATAGCTTCCGGATATTCGGCACGTAAGTACACTACTCCCCGATCAGCTCCAATGGCCAAACCGCCCATCATAATGCCAAATAGCACGGAGTAAGGCTGCACCTCTAAAAGGTATCGGTCCGAATAAGCCCCTGGGTCTCCCTCATCGGCATTGCACACGATAAACTTTTGATCAGCTTCTGTGCTCTTGCACGATTCCCACTTTACTCCCATTGGAAAACCTGCTCCTCCACGTCCACGAATATTGGCTTTCTTCACCTCATCCAACACTTTATCAAAACCCATTCCTACAGCTTTAAGAAACAAGTTTTTAAACTCTTCTGCATTCAAAGGCACTCCGGTCAATACCGGATTATCTACATTGGAAGCAACACTATACCTTTCAATCCCGCTTGGCTTAGTTTTTACAATTTCATCGAGGTTATTGATTGCATCGCCTGAATAGTTCTTCCCATTTA
>JAGQYI010000072.1 GCA_020436165.1 Cyclobacteriaceae bacterium
CCCATTAGGGTGCTCGGGAGCCAAGCTTTCCGTTCAGCTATTTAACGAAATGAGAAGAAGAAACCAGAAATACGGAATGGTAACAGCCTGTGTAGGTGGAGGCCAGGGAGTAGCTGGTATTTATGAATTATTAAATTAATGAGTAGGCAAGTAGTTAGTATTCAGTAGTGAGACGCGCGTCACGAAGAAACTAATACTTACTACTCAATACTCCCATACTAGATACTAAAAGAAACAAATGGAAACCAAAGAAAAAACAGCTATCAAAGGAGGTGAGTTCCTGATCCGTGATACGGATGCTCAGGATGTATTCATTCCGGAAGAGTGGAGTGAAGAGCAAAAGATGATTGCCCAAACTTGCCACGATTTTATCGATACAGAGGTAATGCCTAATCTGGATAAACTGGATTCACACGATTATCCGGAACTAATGCCTGAATTGCTTGAAAAAGCAGGCGAGCTTGGCCTTTTAGGTACGTCAGTTCCTGAAGCATTGGGTGGATTCGGCATGAATTTCAATACTACCATGCTGGTATCGGAAGTGATTGGTAAGGGACACTCATTTGCAGTGGCGCTTTCAGCGCACACGGGAATCGGCACACTCCCAATTCTGTATTATGGTAACGAAGAGCAAAAACAGAAGTACATTCCTAAGCTGGCTACCGGTGAGTGGAAAGCAGCTTACTGCTTAACAGAGCCCGATTCAGGCTCGGATGCCAACTCAGGTAAAACAAAGGCTACTTTAACTGAGGATGGTAAGCATTACTTACTCAATGGTCAGAAGATGTGGATAACCAATGGTGGGTTTGCAGATATATTTATCGTATTTGCCAAGATTGATGACGACAAAAACCTGACAGCATTTATCGTTGAGAAAGAATTTGGTGGGGTGACCATGAATGAGGAAGAAAAGAAAATGGGTATTAAAGGTTCTTCTACCCGTCAGATCTTCTTTAACGACACCAAGGTTCCTGTTGAAAACATGCTTTCAGAGCGTGAAAATGGTTTCAAAATAGCCGTTAATATATTGAACGTAGGTCGTATCAAGCTTGGAGCAGCTGCCTTGGGTGGTTGCAAAGCAGGTGTTACTGCCGCAGTTAATTATGGCAATGAGCGTAAGCAATTTGGCAAATCGTTGACCGAATTTGGAGCTATCAAATACAAATTGGCTGAAATGACCAGTCGAATATATGCTTCAGAGTCGGCACACTACAGGGCAGGGCAAAATATTGACGATGCTTACGATGCCTTTGTTGCTGGAGGTATGGAGCCTGCTAAAGCACGATTAAAGTCACTGGAAGAATTTGCCATTGAATGTGCTATTTTGAAAGTGCATGGTTCTGAGGTGTTGGATTATGTAGTAGATGAGGCAGTACAAATTGGTGGAGGTATGGGCTTCTCAGCCGATGGCCCATTTGAAAGAGCCTATCGCGATGCACGTATCAACCGTATTTTCGAAGGCACCAATGAGATCAACCGTATGCTTACGGTGGACATGATGTTGAAACGTGCGATGAAAGGCACATTGGATCTTTTAGGCCCAGCGCAAAAAGTAGCCGGTGAGCTAATGTCTATTCCTGACTTCAGTGCGGCTACGGATGAATCACTTTTCGGTAAAGAGAAGAAAGCATTGGCAAATTTGAAGAAAGCAGGACTAATGGTTGCTGGTGCAGCTGTGCAAAAATTCATGACCAAGCTGGCTGATGAACAAGAGGTTTTAATGAACCTGGCCGACATGATGATTGAAGGGTATGTGGCTGAATCGGTTGTGCTACGTGTTGAAAAGCTAGTAGGTATTAAAGGAGAAGCTGCTTGTCAGCACGAGATCGATATGGCGCGTATCTTCTTGCACAATGCTATGGAGTCTATTGCTACTTCTGGTCGTGAAGCCATCTATGCATTTGCAGAAGGCGATGAAATGCGCATGATGTTGATGGGATTGAAACGCTTTACCAAAGAAGAGCCATTTAACGTAAAAGAAGCTCGTAGAAGAGTGGCTAATTACGTAATTGAAAAGAATGAATATCCGTTTGTGAAATAGAATATAGAACGCTTCTATTTGTCAGGCTGCTTACCTGAAAAGGGGGCAGCCTTTTTTGTTGTATAAAACCCCTCATTCCGAACTTGTTTCGGAATCTATGAGACCCTGAATCAAGTTCAGGGTGACTTACTATATTCATAATCCCAAATCTCCTTACCTTTAGAACTAAGCGCAGTTACTCTTCAGCTCGAATAAAATGACAACAGACATCATTGAAATCAACAACTTTGTGGTGCTTATAGAGCAATCAAACGAAGCCAAACCGGTGATGGCTCGCTGCGATCTGGACGACCAGGTAATAGGCATTTTGTTTTATGGCTCCGGGAATGTTGTGCTAGATATTTCATACAATAATAAAACCACTACGCTTAATAACTCCACTGGGGTAGTAACCTCATTTTATGGTAACAAAAAGGTGGAGTTTATTCATAACATCTCCCACACCAAACCACTATACAGCGTAAGCATTTTTTCAACACTCGATAACATCAACAAGCTTTCTCAGCAGGAAAGGGAAATATTTACGGAGCACCTGGCCCCTCTATTGAAAGCAGAGGAAGACTTTGTGCAAGGCCCTCAGTTTTATATGACACCCGAAATGCAAAGGGCTATTTCCAAGGTTTTTGAAACCAATTACACAGGCCCCTTGCGTAAAATGTTTTTACAAAGCCAGGTAACGGAGCTACTCGCCCACTTTTTTGCCTTTGTTACTTCGGGCAAAAAAACAGAAATAAAGGAGTTGGAAAAAGAGAAACTTTATGATGCCAGGGAGATAATTATTAGTAATATGGCCAAGCCGCCTTCCCTGAATGAGTTGTCAAAAATGATTGGCTTGAACAGCAATAAGCTAAAGAAAAACTTTAAGGAATTGTTTGGCATTCCTGTTTTTAAATACTTGCAGAGCGAGCGGCTTTTAAAAGCTCACGAGCTTCTCAAAAGTGGCGAAATGAACATTCAGGAAACCGCCTGGCATGTAGGCTACGAAAGCATCAGCTCGTTTTCCAACGCTTTTACCAAAATGTTTGGCTACCGACCTAGCGAAGTAGCCAAATAGTTTCTTCCTTATTAATTCTTTTCGAACAAATCGTAGTTCTTTTCAAACAAGCTAAAACACTTTAGGGCAATAACCTTTGTATGCGTGTTTAATACTTATGTTATGAAAATTTCAAGAGCAATTATTTCAGGAGCACTTATATGGATATTGGTTTTCCTGCTGTTTACTTTAATGAGTTTTGTACCTGTACTTAAAGATTCCGAGTTTCAACAAAACCTGGTACTCTATGTTTTTCTGGTACCCATAGTAATGTTGGGAGCTTCTTTCTATTACAAAAAGGGTTATGGTACCAATGGTTTTATTTTAGGGTTGGTTATGGCAGCGGTAGGTTTGGTTTTAGATGCTGTTATTACAGTTCCGTATGTCATTATTCCTCATGGAGGCAGTTATGCATCTTTTTATCTGAACATCTTTCTTCTGATAACAGCTATTGAATTTGTTGGTATTACCTACTTCTACTGGAAATTGAATGTACGATAATTTTTAAATATGAAACGAATACAATCCAGAAGAAGATTTATGGGGATTCTTTCAGGAGGCATGGTGGCAACCGCAGGAACTTTTGCTCTGGGTGTCCCCTTTTCCTCTGCTCAAAGTGGGGAAAAGAAACACTTGACAGAAGAGCCGGTCTCAGTAAGTTCGAAACCATATGGAAAGGTTTTGATAGTTTACGAAAGTCAGTTCGGTTCAACAGCAGCAATTGCCCATTTTATTGGAGAAAACCTCTCATCAAAAAAGGGCCTTGTTGATATTAAGAAAATCGAAGAGGTAGATGAACTGTCATCGTATAAGGAGATAATTGTTGGGAGTGCTATTCAGTACGATAAATGGATGCCAGAAGCACGTGCATTTATTAAAGAGAATGAAGAGGTGTTATCCACTAAAAATGTTTCATTTTTCCTGGTCTGTTTGGTGTTATCGCGAAATACAGAGGAAGCCAGGCAAAAAGCCAATGGTTATGCCAAGGCAATACTTGATATAGTACCCAAAGTAAAAGTGCAAAGCTTTGGGACCTTTGCCGGGGTGTTGGATTATAGCAAGATGTCGCTTGTGCAACGCCTTTTTGCCAAGGCGATATTTGCGGTGTTGGGTGTAAAAGAAGGCGATTATAGAGATTGGTCTCTCATTCAAAAATGGACTGAAAAACTCTAGTCTTTCTTAAAGATAACTTAAGAATAGCGTCTACTTATTATTTATAAAAACCTATCTAAAGACATAAATAGAACCTTTTTAATTTCCTGCTCTGGTAAGCTTAGCTCATAATCTCAAATCTCCTTACCTTTAATGCTTATGAGTGAACCAACCAAAAAACTATTCCTGCTGGATGCATACGCACTTATTTTCCGTGCGCATTTTGCATTCAGCAAAAACCCGAGAATAAATTCCAAAGGTCTAAACACAGGAGTGATGATGGGCTTTACCAACACCTTGCTTGAGGTGCTGAACAAGCAAAAGCCAACCCACATAGCCGTTGCTTTTGATACCTCAAAACCTACCTTCCGCCACGAACGCTACCCTGAATATAAAGCGCATCGGGAGGCTACGCCAGAAGATATTAAAATTGGCGTTCCCTATGTTCGTCAAATCATAGAAGCCTTTAATATTCCCATTGTGCAAAAGGATGGCTTTGAAGCCGATGATGTGGTGGGTACCATAGCTAAGCAGGCTTCTAGAGAAGGTTTTGAGGTATATATGATGACCCCGGATAAAGATTATGCACAGCTGGTGGAAGAAAAAATCTTCCTTTACAAGCCTGCTTATATGGGTAATGCGGTGGACATAATGGGCGTGCCTGAAGTGCTGGCTAAATGGGACATTGAAAACGTGGATCAAGTGCGGGATATTCTAGGCTTGCATGGCGATGCATCGGATAACATACCGGGCATACCAGGCGTAGGTGCCAAAACAGCTGTAAAATATTTAAAGGAATATGGAAGCATTGAGGGTCTCTTAGAGCATGTGGATGACCTGAAAGGCAAGGCCAAGGAGAACGTAGAAAATTTTGGCGAACAGGGTTTACTTTCTAAAGAATTAGCTACGATTAAAATAGATGTACCCGTTGATTTCTCTTTTGATGCAATGGAATATACCGGGCCGGATGAAGAGAAGGTGAAAGCCCTTTTCGAAGAGTTGGAGTTTCGCACACTAACCAAACGACTGTTTGGAGAGTCTGAACCCGCAGCTTCCACTACAACCAAGCCAGCGGCTGCTGCACCACAGCTATCCATGTTCGATACTGCTAGTGCTACTCCTGCTGAGTCAAGTGAAGAAGCTCCCGTGTCGCTGCCTAAAAACACGATTGATAGCGTGGAGCATCATTACCATACCATTGAAACGGAAGAGCATGCTAAATCGCTAGTC
>JAGQYI010000073.1 GCA_020436165.1 Cyclobacteriaceae bacterium
AAACCTTCAAAGGAGAAACCAAACAAAAAATAGTGGATGACTCCTGGCGTGAAGAAAAAGTTGAGGAGCGATTGAGCCATGCATTAGTGAAGGGTATTGTTGACTACATAGATGAAGATACAGAAGAAGCCAGAAAGAATTTTGACGAACCCTTAAAAGTAATTGAAGGACCGTTAATGGATGGTATGAACGTGGTTGGTGATTTGTTTGGCTCTGGCAAAATGTTCTTACCACAGGTAGTTAAGAGTGCCCGTGTGATGAAAAAGGCAGTTGCCTATTTGCTGCCTTATTTAGAGGCAGCCAAGCAAGACGGTGTTAAGTCACAAGCTAAAATATTGTTAGCCACAGTAAAAGGCGATGTACACGATATTGGCAAAAACATTGTTGGTGTAGTACTGGCCTGCAACAATTATGAGATCATCGACTTAGGTGTGATGGTCCCTGCTGAAAAAATATTGCAAACTGCAAAAGAACAGGATGTTGATATTATTGGATTAAGCGGTTTAATCACTCCTTCATTGGATGAAATGGTGCATGTGGCTAAGGAGATGGAACATGAAGGATTCACTATTCCATTGTTGATAGGTGGCGCCACCACAAGCCGTATTCATACGGCTGTCAAGATTGACCCTGAATATAGTGGACCTGTGCTTCACGTGCACGATGCTTCCCGAAGTGTGCCCGTGGCAGGACAGTTAATGAGTGATCAATCTTATTTTAAGACAATCAAGGAAGAGTATGCTGCTTTGCGGGAAGATTACCTGAGCAAACGAGAAAAGAAAGAACTTCAGCCCATCGAAGGAGCGATAGCAAACAAGCAGGTGCTTGACTGGACAAACCAAGAAAACCTTAAACCAGAGTTTGTTGGTAAGAAGGTGTTTGAAAATTACCCATTAGAGGAAATTCGGAAGTATATTGATTGGACACCTTTCTTCAATACATGGATGTTAAAAGGGAAATACCCTGCCATTTTGGAAGATAAAACAGTTGGACAGGAAGCACATAAGCTTTTTGATGATGCTAATAAATTGCTTGATAAAATAATTAATGAAAAGAGCCTTATCGCTAAAGCGGTAGTGGGTGTTTTTCCTGCATCAAGTGCTGATGAATCAATAACTGTATTTGAACGTGAGGGTGATAATGATTCTCTTGCTACTTTCCATTTTTTAAGGCAACAGGGCAAAAAAGGAGCAGGCAGGTTCAACCATAGTTTAGCCGATTTTGTTGCTCCGGCCAATGAGAAAAATGGCGGTTATATGGGTGGCTTTGCTGTAACAACTGGTATTGGAATCGAAAAATTGATTGCTGAGTTTGAAAAGGACCATGACGATTACCATGTTATTATGGTTAAAGCTGTTGCTGACCGTTTAGCAGAGGCATTTGCAGAATTAATGCATGAAAAAGTGCGCAAGGAGCTTTGGGGTTATGCTTCTGATGAAGCACTTAATAATGAGGCACTGATTAAAGAATCGTATCAGGGCATTCGTCCGGCACCAGGGTATCCCGCTTGCCCGGACCATACCGAGAAACGAACATTATTTGACTTGCTTGAGATTGAAAAGAATACAGGAATAGAATTAACTGAGAGTTTTGCCATGTATCCTGCGGCATCAGTCAGTGGATTTTATTTTGCTCACCCGGATGCCAAATATTTTGGTGTTGGTAAGATTGGGAAAGACCAGGTGGAGGCTTATGCAAAACGAAAAGGAATTGCATTTGAGGAAGCAGAAAAATGGCTGAAACCAAACTTAGGTTACTAGGCTATTAGTTATCAGTTAATAGAATAAATGAGCAAATTACAAGTCATAATTAAACAACAATCAAAAACCGTTAACCATTAACCTATAACAAATAACAATACCTATGAAAGTTGTAGATCATTTAAAGAAGACAGATAAAACACAATTTAGTTTGGAGGTATTACCACCCAAGAAAGGAGATAATATCCAACATCTTTTCGATCATATTGATCCACTAATGGAGTTTAAGCCTCCCTTTATAGATGTAACCTATCATCGCGAAGAATATGTGTTCAAGAAAATGCCAAATGGTCTTTTGCAGCGCAAAACAACACGCAAACGCCCCGGAACTGTTGGAATATGTGCGGCCATAAAAAACAAATACGATGTGGATACGGTGCCTCATATTATTTGTGGAGGATTTACACGTGAAGAAACAGAAAATGCACTTATCGATCTAAATTTCCTGGGAATAGATAATGTATTGCTACTAAGAGGAGACGCAATCAAATCCGAAGCTCGTTTTATTCCGGAGCCAGAAGGTAATAATTACGCCATTGATCTGGTAAACCAGGTGATGGACATGAACAATGGCAGGTATCTGGATGATACCCTGGAAAATGCATCTTCCACAGATTTTTGTATTGGAGTGGCTGGCTATCCGGAGAAACATGCAGAGGCTCCCAATATGAAAATTGACCTTAAATATTTGAAGCAAAAAGTAGATGCAGGAGCTGAGTACATCGTTACACAAATGTTTTTTGACAACAAGAAGTATTTCGACTTTGTTGATCAATGCCGTGCTGCAGGAATTAATGTTCCTATTATCCCTGGATTAAAACCTATTACCACACTTTCCCAAATACAGATACTTCCCAATACCTTCCATATTGATTTGCCTGAAGACCTGGCTGATGCCCTGGAAGATTGCAAAGACAATAAACAGGTGCTGGAAGTAGGAGTGGAATGGGCTATTCAGCAGTCTAAAGAGCTGATGTCCAACGGAGTTCCTACGCTTCATTTTTATTCGATGGGTAAGGCAGAACCGGTATATCGTATTGCCAAAGAGTTATTTTAACTGATTATTAATCAGGTCTCTTTTATTTAGAATTCAAAAGTTTATATATTGCTTTGAAATTTAAACATTTAAAAAATGAGAAAGACCAAAACCAGCATGGTTGGCAACTTACTTTTAACAGTTTTATTTTTTATTACGTTTATAAGCTGTACGACTGAAAGTGATAAGCAAACTGCTAATTCCGATGAAAAAAAATTTAATGGAGTCATAAAACTTGACGTTCGCGATTCTAAAGCCGACTGGACTCCCTATTTACCCAAACAGGCTCCTGAAGGGGCTCCTAATATTTTATTCGTTTTATACGATGATACCGGCCTGGCTGCATGGTCTCCCTACGGAGGTAGAATTAATATGCCTACACTCGATAAGCTTGCAGCTAACGGATTAACGTACACCCAATGGCACACCACAGCTTTGTGTTCACCAACACGTTCTACCTTGCTTACAGGCAGGAATCACCACTTAAATGGGATGGCCGCTATCACGGAAGCAGCCGATGGTTTCCCAGGAGCTAACGGAAGGCTACCCAAACAAGTGACAACAATTGCTGAGGTTTTGAGAGATAATGGCTGGAGTACATTTTGGGTTGGTAAAAACCACAATGTACCTGAGCAGGACGTAGCTCCGGGAGCAAGCCGTGCTTCGTGGCCAACGCAAATAGGGTTCGATAAATATTATGGTTTTCTTGGGGGTGAAACCAACCAGTGGTATCCTGATCTGGTAGAAGACAACCATTTTATAGAACCTCCTTATACGCCTGAAGAAGGCTACCACCTTTCGAAGGATTTGGCCGATAAAGCCATTGAAATGTTGAGGAACCAAAATGCCACCAATCCTTCCAAACCCTGGTATATGTGGTTCAACCCGGGAGCGAATCATGCGCCTCACCACGCACCTCAGGATTATATCGATAAATACAAAGGCAAGTTTGATGACGGTTATGATGCCTACAGAACCTGGGTGGTAGCCCGAATGATAGATAAAGGAATTTTACCTGAAGGCACCAAAATCACTCCTTTCAACCCATTACCGGAAGATGTGGCCAATCCTATAGACCATGTTCGTCCATGGGATTCATTGAATGAAGATGAAAAACGCCTTTTCTCCCATATGGCAGAAGTGTATGCCGGTTTTTCTGAATATACCGATGCGCAAGTGGGACGGGTTATTGATTACCTGGAAGAGTCGGGTCAATTGGAAAACACGATGATTCTTTATGCTGCTGACAACGGGGCTTCTGGTGAAGGTACTCCTAACGGATCTGTTAATGAGAACAAGTTTTTCAATAACTATCCGGATGACCTGGCAGAGAATATGAAATACATAAATGTGCTGGGTGGGCCAGATACGTACAATCATTACCCAACAGGATGGGCAGCCGCTTTTTCAGCGCCTTTCAAAATGTTCAAGCGTTATTCGGAGTATGCAGGAGGCACAAACGACCCGTTGGTGATTTCCTGGCCCAAAGGAATAAAGGCGCGTGGCGAAATTCGTAATCAGTACCACCATTCTGTAGATATTGTTCCAACAATTTTGGAGGTGTGTGGCCTTCAAATGCCTGAATATAATCATGGTGTAGAACAATATCCAATGTCTGGTGTATCCATGAAATACACATTTGATGCCCAGCCTAATGATCCAACTCAAAAGCATGTGCAGTATTTTGCCATGTTGGGATCAAGAGGTATCTGGAAAGACGGATGGAAAGCAGCTGCAGTGCATGCTCCATTATCTGGCAAAGGTCATTTTGATGAAGACAAGTGGGAGTTGTATAATGTTGCTGAGGATCGTTCAGAGTCGCACGATCTTGCAAAAGAAGATCCTGAAAAATTACAGGAACTTGTTGATGCCTGGTTTGCAGAGGCGGATAAGAACAAGGTGCTGCCTTTGGATGACCGTAGCGCTGCGGAGGTATTGGGATTGGAAAGGCCTGCACAAGAGCCTGCCCGTGAACGCTATATTTATTATCCTGGTACAGCTCCGGTTCCGGAAGGAGTAGCTGTTAACGTTCGTGGTCGCTCGTATAAGATATTGGCAAACGTAGAGCTGGGTAATAATGCGGAAGGAGTTCTATTTGCTCACGGTTCCAGATTTGGCGGTCACTCGTTGTTTATAAAGAACCATAAGCTCTATTATGTGTATAATTTTCTGGGCATTAAACCGGAGCAGGTTTTTGTTTCCGATGTGTCTTTAAAACCAGGAAAATATACGTTGGGAATGGAGTTTATTAGAGACTCAGCCGGTGAACATGGAGAATCTATTGGCACGACCAAACTTTATATAAATGAAGATGTAGTGGCTGAAGGATCGATGAAAACGCAGCCAGCCAAATTTACCTTATCAGGTGACGGCCTTTGTGTTGGGTATGATAGCGGAGATGCTGTAAGCGAATTATATAAATCTCCCGGTGAATTTACAGGTGGAACCATTCAATTTGTAGGAGTTACAGTTGAAGGCACACCTTATGTAAACCTCGAAGCAGAAGCCAAACGAGTTTTAATGGGACAATAAGAATTTTGGTTTTTGTTTCCCTCTTTAAATGCATACCTTAACGATTGAATTTTAAGGTATGCATTTTTTATATAAAGTGTTTTTAGGGCTTCTTGCACTTGCTACTTTTATTAG
>JAGQYI010000074.1 GCA_020436165.1 Cyclobacteriaceae bacterium
ACCAGGTCAGGAGCATTCTCCTGGCCATTGGGGCCAATGCGAATAATCTTAGCCGGTGAAACGCTCGAAGCCATATCGGTTTACGATAAGCCAGTTATGTTGCCATCTTTATCAATATCAATTCCTTCTGCAGCAGGAACAGCAGGCAAACCAGGCATGCGAAGCATGGTTCCGGTTATTGGTATAACAAATCCGGCCCCGGCAGCAATTTCAAACTCGCGAACAGTCAATTTGAATCCTTCAGGGCGACCTAAAAGTTTGGTGTTGTCGGAAAGTGAGTTTTGGGTTTTCGCCACACAGATGGGAAGTTTATTCAAACCAAGGCGCTTAATGGTTTCCAGACCGGCTTTGGCCTTTGGTTGAAATACCACAGAACCAGCTCCATATATTTTCTTGGCTACCTTCTCCACTTTAGCTTCAATCGACTCATTCCAGTCATAAATTGGAGAGTATTTATCCGTGCAACTTTCAGCAGCTTTCACTACCTCTTCTGCCAGCTCTTTGGTTCCTTCACCTCCAAATTCCCAGCCTTCGCATAAGGCACAATGCACACCCACTTTGGCACATTCTTCTCGAATGATGTTCAATTCTTCTTCGCTATCCGTTACAAATTTGTTGATCGCAACCACAGGTGGCAAACCAAACTGCTGAATGTTCTCAATATGTTTTTCAAGGTTTCCCAGCCCCCTGCGCAATGCTTCCGGGTTTGGCATTTTTAACTCTTCGCGAGGCTGGCCTCCGTGGTATTTCAATGCCCGAACGGTAGCAACTAGTACTACTGCTTTTGGTGAAATATTGCCATAGCCACATTTTATATCCAGGAACTTTTCAGCCCCAAGGTCTGCTCCAAAACCGGCCTCAGTTACGACATACTCACTCAACGACATGCCCATTTTGGTGGCAATAATTGAGTTGGTACCCTGTGCAATGTTGGCAAACGGACCACCATGCAATATGGCAGGATTCCCTTCCAGTGTTTGTACCAAATTAGGTTTAATGGCATCTTTCAGAAGCGCTGCCATGGCACCATTGGCCTTAATATCGCGGGCATACACGGGTTTTCCTTCAAAGGTATCACCCACGTAGATATTACCCATTTTCTCTTTCAAATCTTCCAGATCCTTCGCCAAACAAAGAATGGCCATTATCTCAGAGGCAGCGGTAATGTTAAATCCCGCTTCGCGCAAGAAACCTCCGGTTTTACCACCCAAGCCTGATACGATCTGGCGCAAGGCACGGTCATTCATATCCATTACACGTTTCCATGAAACCGTACGCGGATCAATACCCAAACTATGTTTTGGGTTTTGAATATTGTTATCAATAAGAGCTGCTAATAAGTTATTCGCCTTTTCAATGGCAGCAAAATCACCGGTAAAATGTAGGTTGATGTCTTCCATTGGAACCACCTGAGAATATCCGCCACCAGCAGCACCACCTTTCATTCCAAACACAGGCCCCAAGGAAGGCTCTCGTAAAACGGCTGTGGCCTTTTTCCCAATTTTATTCAACCCTTCTACCAAACCAATAGATGTAGTGGTTTTACCTTCACCAGAAGGTGTTGGGGTAATGGCTGTTACTAAAATCATATTTGATTTCTCAACCTTCGATTCATCTATTAAAGAAAGGGGAAGTTTTGCCTTATATTTTCCATAATGCTCCAGCTTTTCTTCCGATACATCCAGCTTAGCTGCTATTTCGTTTATGTGTCGTAATTTCGCTTCCTGAGCAATTTCTAAATCTGATTTAATACTCATCGGTTATTTGAATTTGTTGTTCGCTAAAAATAATTTGTCGTTTGAATAGAGGGTACAATTTTAGCGAATCGTACGCAATTAGCTATGGTAAAAAAGCATTATAAACCCTTTCAGTTTAAACAATTCTCCATTTCACAAGAACATGCAGCCATGAAGGTTGGAACCGATAGCATTATGCTTGGCTCATGGGCTACCGTGAAGAAAACCGACAAGGTTTTAGACATTGGGACAGGAACAGGGCTGTTAAGCATTATGTTGTCTCAAAAGGTAGATGGGAAATGCGCAATTGATGCCATTGAGATTGATGAAGAAGCAATAATTGATGCAAAACTTAACCTGCGCAATTCCCCCTGGCCAACTAGCATCAAGATCCAGAAAATAAGTCTTCAGGAATACCAACCAGCCAACCTGTATGACCTGATAATATGTAATCCGCCTTTTTATATGGGTAAACAATCGAGCGATAGTGCAAGAAACAAGGCCAGAAATGCTGCTGATTCGCTTGATTTGATCACTTTATTGCAAAAGTCATCTGCACTTTTAAGGGAAAATGGAAAACTATGCATAGTGATTCCAAGCGAGATTGCAGAAAACAGTAAACATGAGGCAAAAAAATTTAATCTTCAAGTGAGTAAAATAGTAAATGTGCGCTCCAAACCTATCAAACCAGTTAATCGAACGCTTCTTGAGTTTAAAAAAACATCAAAAGCCATAGAATCTATAAAAAATGAGCTATGTATTGAAATGGAAAATGGTTCTTATTCAACTGAATTCAAGGATCTAACAAGGGATTTTTATCTTAATTTTTGAACTGTATATTTTTGTATACAATTTTTCAAGTAAATCGATCGTATATGAGTCAATTGAATTACACACAACTTACTGTTTAACAATAGTTTATTAAAAATAAATCTTGCGTCAAAATTTAAAAACAATTTTGTATATTCGCTTATACATTTTTTGAAGCCTTATTTTTTAAATTGAATTGGTTATCAGGCACTTAATAATCATTGCACTGAATGGCATGTAAGTTGTCAAGAGCATTTTATTTATAGAAAACCAACCTAAAAACTATTTATGTCACCTTTTACAAAACAACCTGACAGAAACATGGCCATGGAATTGGTTCGTGTTACAGAAGCTGCTGCTATTTCCGCTGCCCGTTATATGGGCGTAGGCAATAAAGAAATTGGAGACCAGGCAGCTGTGGATGCCATGCGAGCCGTTCTGGAAACGGTAGATATGGATGGAGTAGTAATAATAGGAGAAGGTGAAAAAGATGAAGCTCCCATGCTTTATAATGGAGAGAAAGTTGGTAATGGCAATGGCCCTAAAATGGACGTGGCGGTTGATCCCGTTGAGGGAACCCGCCTGCTAGCCAACGGAACCGCAAACTCGATAGCAGTTATTGCTGCTTCGGCAAGTGGTAGTATGTGGGTGCCTGAAGATTCGCTATACATGAAAAAGATTGTGGTAGAGGAACGCGCAAAACATGTCATTAATATTAAAGACTCACCTGCAGAAAATCTCGAAAGAATTGCGCATGCCCTGGATAGAGATGTACATGAACTAACTGTTTTTGTGCTCGACAAACCAAGGCACAAAAAACTGATCGAAGATATTCGATCGGTGGGCGCCCGGATATCCCTTCATACAGATGGAGACGTAATGGGAGCTCTGATGGCAGCAATTCCGGGAACAGGTGTGGATGTGCTAATGGGTACAGGAGGAACACCTGAAGGTGTAATTGCAGCTGCTGCCGTAAAGGCACTTCGGGGAGGCATGCAAGCCATGCGCGACCCTCAACTGGAAGACGAAAAAAGAATAATAGCAGAAAAGGGAATTGACCTGAATAAGGTACTTTATATTGACGACCTGATTCGTGCGGAAGATGCCTTCTTTGCAGCCACAGGTATAACTGAAGGCTCCTTCTTAAAAGGAGTTCATTTCGATAAAATTAAAGGTGTAACAACTCATAGTATTGTTATAAGAGCTTTATCTGGTTCTATTCGTTTGATTGAAGGTAGTCATTCGCTTAAACGAAAACTTGAATTTGGCGAAAAGGGTATGCAAGACGCTGTTAAAATGGCGAGCATGTAATCCTACGCATTTCAAGCTTCGGACTACACGTTCGAAAATAATAAAAGGCAGTCCTTCGCTTTTAAGCTACGGGCTTCAAGGTATGGAAAGAATAAATGCAAGTTCGTTTGTTAAGCTCATTATTGTGGGAGCTGGGAAAGGAGGAAAAGCCCTTTTGGAGCAATTGAACAATGATCCCAGTATCCAAATTCTGGGCATAGCGGATGTTGAACTGCAAAGTCAGGGAATATACCTTGCAAAAGATCTTGGCATTCCTTTTTCCAATAATTTTATTGATTTTATAGAGAAGCATCGAAATGAGGTGGACATCATTATTGACGTAACCGGTAATCCGGACGTTCAAAAGCAGCTTTCTGACCTTAAGCCACCCCAGAGTAGAATGATTGTAGGAATAGCAGCCAAATTTATCTGGGAGTTATTGGAATCGAGGGACAATAACCGAAGGTTAAAAGAGCGGTTCGAAGCACTCAATGAGGAAATCCGTACCAGGGAACGGGAGCATGTTATTTTTGGTTCCAATCCACTCATGCAGGAAGTGGAAGAAATGGTAAGCCAGGTTGCCCCCACCCCTTCTACCGTGCTCATCACAGGCGAAACAGGAACCGGAAAAGAAATTATTGCCCAATCTATTCACGAGCAGAGCCAACTTAAAAGCAGGCCTTTCTTGAAAGTAAACTGTACTGCCTTTTCTCCTGAGCTACTGGACAGTGAACTTTTTGGTCATGTAAAAGGGGCTTTTACGGGTGCTGTTACCAACAAGATTGGCATCCTCGAAAAAGCAAACAACGGAACCCTTTTTCTGGATGAAATCGGTGATGTATCCATGGAAATGCAGGTTAAGCTCTTGCGCTACCTTCAATTTGGAGAGATACGGCCCGTAGGCTCCACAGAAACCAAAGTGGTACATACCCGAATAATTACGGCAACCAATCGCAATCTTCAAAAACTTATAGAAGAAGGCAGGTTCAGGGAAGACCTGTTTTACCGATTGAATACGTTTATGCTGGAGTTGCCACCTCTTAGAAATCGAAAAGAAGATATCCCGTTATTCGCCTACCATTTTCTTAAAAAGGCTGTGCTCAAAATCAATAAGATAGTAAACGTAATAACGCCAAAAGCATTGGAGCATTTAAGTGAATATAGCTGGCCCGGTAATTTACGCGAACTACAAAGTGTCATTGAACGGGCTGTTATTCTTACCAAAACCAATCAGATAGATAAGGAGCATCTTCCTCTTTCCATCCAATCTGTTGAAACCGGTTTTGACTTCAACAGCAGCCTGCTTAAGGCCAAAGAAAAAGCCATGGAAGTATTTGAACGGCAGGCAATTCAGCACTACCTTGTAAAAGCAAAAGGGAATATTTCACTTGCATGTGCCTATGCAAAAGTTTCAAGAAGAACGTTTTACCGCATTATGGACAAGCACAGGATTGATGCGCGAAGTTTCAAAAAATAAAAATTTTAGACTACACGTATTTTCTCCGGCTCTATTGTAATAAGTTTTTGCTTGTAAAGAGAGCCAATTGCTTTTTTGAATGCTTTTTTACTTAAACCAAAAATGGCCTTAATGGTTTCAGGATCGCTTTTATCGGAAACAGCCATTTGCCCACCTGCTTCCGTGAGCATTCGTAGGATCAATGCCGCATCTCCTTCTTGTGTTTCTCTACCTGGCTTACGCAGTGAGATATCCAGCTTACCATCTTCACGTACTTTTTTAACAAAACCTGTAAGTGAATCTCCCTGCTGAATAGGTTGAAACACCTCGTTTTTATAAAGCAAACCCCAACTGCAATCATTTACAAGAAGTTTATAGCCAATATCAGTTACACCTACTACCAGCGCCTTTACCTCTTGTCTCTCATCGTATTCAATGCTCGAATCTATAAACACTCCTAACTTACTCACTCCAACAATACGGCTGGTCCTGTGGTCCATTACTACTTTAACTACATATTTCGTTCCTACCTGCATAGGCTCCTGCATCTCACTTTTAGGCACAAGCAAGTGTTTTTCCAACCCCCAGTCCAAAAATGCTCCAAAGGGAGCAACATCCACTGCCTTTAATGCCGCAAATTCCCCAACTTTTGCCAAGGGTTCAAGCGTTGTTGCCACCAGCCTGTCTTCCGAGTCTTTGTACACAAAAACCTCCACTTCATCATCAACCTCCAGGTTTTCAGCAACATATTTATTTGGCAAGAGAACCTCCTCATCGTTGTACTGTAAATAAGCACCGGGAGGAGCCATTCTGTTTACTTTAAGTATATTGGTCTGGCCTAATTCTGCCATTAGAGAGAAACTTTTTCTGATTTGTAAAACTTTTGCAAAAGTACCCGAATAATTGCAATACCATTCAGTTCATTAAAAAGGCTTTGTTAGATTTGACAAAATTTTTTCAATATGCATATAGCGGTAGCAGGAAATATAGGATCGGGCAAGACAACTCTTTGCGAAATGCTTGCCAAGCACTACAACTGGCAGGCAGAATACGAATCAGTAGAAAACAACCCTTACCTTAAGGATTTCTACAAAGATATGAGCCGTTGGGCTTTCCACCTGCAAATCTATTTTCTCAACAGCAGGTTTAACCAGGTAAATGCTATTCGGCAGGCAAAAAAGACGATTATTCAGGATCGTACCATTTACGAAGATGCCTACATTTTTGCCGCCAACCTGCATAAATCGGGACATATAAACGAACGCGATTACCAAAGTTATCTAAGCATTTTCGAATCGATGATCAAGTTTGTGCAGCCGCCTGACCTGCTTATTTACCTGAAAGCCGACATGCCTAAACTCGTGCATCAAATTCAGAAGCGCGGGCGCGACTATGAGGATTCCATTCAATTGGAATACCTCAAAAATCTTAATACACATTATGAAGACTGGTTGGGCTCCTACAAACTGGGTAAGCTGCTAACCATTGATGTAAACAACATGGATTTTGTAGCCAACGTAGATGATTTTGCCAAAATCATTGACCGAATTGATGTTGAACTTTTTGGCTTATTTAGTGAACCTATGAGTTAATCCTGTTTTTGAACCTCAGTCTTTGCTGGCTCTTTTTTATGCTTGTTCCAGGGAGCTGTAGTTCGTTGACTCATATCCCATGCTATATAGAGCACAATAGCCAAAAAAATAAGTGCTGCTGTTAAAAAAGTTTTTTGTGATTTAGTCATTTTATAATTTATCTTTTTACTTCGTCAGGGTTTATCCGGGTTGGGGTTTGCCTTCCATCTACAATTCCTTGGGCTCCAATGGCAATGGCATTTATGGTTTGCGTAATATTTTCAACGTCTAAAGTTGCCAGCTCATCGCTTACCTGGTGGTAATCCGTATCAATATCAATTTGTGTTGTACTTATGGAATGGGCAGGCACACCTAAACGAGCCAGTGTTGCATTGTCCGATCGATAAAAGAGATTTTGTTCAGGGTAAGGGTCTGCATAAAGCGTATATTCTGTCCCGTCTAAATTATGCTCCATAATCTCGCCCAAATCAGATTTATTCCATCCTGTGAGCCAGGCTGAATTAATCCCTTCTTTCGAAGGTTTACCAATCATTTCAATGTTTATCATTGCCACAATCTTATCCGGATCCAGCTGTTTTGAAAAATATCTCGACCCAAACCCTCCTATCTCTTCAGCTGTAAAGGTTGCAAATATAAGAGTTCGTTCAGGTGTTCCTTTTTGTTTATAATAATTGGCTAGTTCAATTACCGCTGTTGTACCCGATGCATCATCATTTGCACCATTGAATATAGAATCTCCTTCAACTGGTTTCCCTATCCCCAAATGATCATAGTGAGCTGAAAAAACAACTATTTCATCCTTTTTATTTCCTTCAATTTTTCCTACGATATTAGCAAGCTGCTTCTCCTCTGCAGCAGAACTGGCTTCTACATACAACTGATCAATCGCATTGGTATCCATTAACACAAAAACAAGGTTAGCGCTGCTTTCCGAATCTGTTGGCAATACGATTCTTGGCCTCTCCATGTACGATCGGTACCTGTTAAAGATATCCTTATGCTCCGTAGATACCATTACGAGCAAATTGCCGTTTCTCGCAAAAGCTTCGCTTGCTTTTTTGCCAAAATCATCATTGGTGTTTATAAAACTCACCTCCACACTTTCAGTATCAGTCCATGAAATATCGCCATCCGAAAGCCTAATAAAGTAGTTATTCTTTTCTATTAGCTTATTATTAATAACCACTTTCGACTCTTTGATTGCCACAGAAGTAGCAGTAAAACGTTGATAAAAAGAAGATAAATTATCAATAGGTTTTAGCCCTATCTCCTCAAACTCACTGGCAATAAAAGCAGCAGCTTTCTCAATGCCAGGCGTAAACGTCCTTCTCCCTTGCATTTCGTCTGAAGAAAGCGTTTCAAGAATACGTTTAACGTCCTTTTGGTCAATTCCTGAAGGAGTTGTGCAGCCAATTAAAAAGAGTGTGAGTATTAGATTTCTAACAAAGATCATATTTGCAAATACGGTTATATTAGTGAAATTAGCGTATAATTAGAGCCGAAACAAAAGTTTTGGGTTTAGAATAATTGTGACTGGATGGATTTATCTGAAAAAGGTTGGTTTTCTGAATTGCTAAAGAGTAAAAAGCCTCAGCCTCCAAAAGAAGTTTTGGAAAATAAAAGTGAGTTTATTTACAAAACCATTCAGCCTTCCGGTTTAATGTACGGCCATCCTATTTTGCCCAAAGAATATGTAAGTGAAGAATTTCTGGCTCTGGATCCTTCTGAAAAGCTTAAAGTTGTTCTACTCGATGGATTTGTTAAAACTGCCGTTTTCCCGTCCGATGCTGTTATTCCCACCGATCCTGACGAATACGTTTCGTTCATGGCCAAAGTAATCGTAGAGTTTTACGAAAATGCATATCCTGACAGCAATGTGAAATTCACATCCTTTTGGGGAAAGAAGCTCTCTCATGAAGAAATTGTAGAAAAAATAATAAACGACAGGCTGAATGCCACCCAGCAGCACACGTTCTGGGGAAGCTTTTTCAACAACAGCTTGTTATTTCTCGATGTATTCTTTTTTGGAGAATGGCTTGCCCACCCGGAAAACCTGAGAGATTCATTGATGGAGCAACGGGACCAGACCCATCAGCTGCTTCTCGAAGTTATGATTGCGGCATCTTATGCCGATAGCATGGTACAGGAGGAAGAAAAAGAGCTTTTTGTGCAGCTTTTGGATTCCGTTCAGATTTCAAAAACAAGAAAGGAACATCTCTATAAACTGTTGGAACAAGGGCATTCGTTAGATAAAATCGATCTGTCGAAATTAGATGAATGGATACTTCGTAAATATTTCCTTGAGCTCGCCATTTTGTTTGTTTGGGCCGATCAAATAGTAACTGAAGAAGAAAAAACCTTTATAAATCAACTTGGCAAAAAGCTTGGTTTTGATGACTACGAAATTGAACGAAGCATGGCCGCCATCGAAAGCTTTGTGGTTACCAATTGGGGTAAGGTTTCCTTTCTGCAAGAGCGCAACAATTTTAACGTAATTAGTGAGCAGTTTATTAAACGTATTTCCAAAGTTGTGAATAAGAACAAGGAAATGATTTCTCTGGAAATACGTGAAAGCAAGGAACTTATGCAATTGCTTGTTAAATCTACCAAAGAAGACTTAACTCCCGAAGAACAAATATTTGTAAGAAATCAGCTTATTGATATTCTTAAAATCCTCCCAACATTTGTAATCATTGCCTTGCCAGGAAGCTTCTTAACACTTCCACTTCTTATGAAAATTCTTCCTGACAGCGCCCTTCCAAGCTCTTTTAGAAAGAAAAAGTAGCCTTTAAAATTTAGTGGTATCACCTGTGTTGTGTAACTTGCATGTAAGTTCAAGAAATAAAAACCTATGTCGAATATTGCCAGCCAGTTGCTGCTAAAAGTTAAGAACGCAATTCTTATCCGTGAAACTGATAACGAAACGTACGCAGCCTCTTTTTCGAAACCAGATAATTTTATTACTGCCACAATAAACGGAAAACAGGAGTTTGTACCTATTAGTTTATTGGGAGCTACATATGACAAATACAGCATTTTGCTTGATGTTTTTAAGGTGTTTGGCAAGGCTGAGACGAACGCTGGTCTTAACATGCGTTTAAAAGAATTTTATAGCCAGCACCAAATACAATGGCCCGATGATTTAAGGGAAAATACCATTGGCTACTACATTCGTCCCAAGGCTGCTTCTGACGAAGGCGCTTTTTTTGACATTTCTGTGCTTGAAAAATTGAGCAACTATGCCGGCCAGAGATACAAAGCCTCGGATGCCTTTTTAAAAGATTTGGGAAATACCTATGCCGATAAAATTGTTGACACCACCAATGAATGGGCAAATTCGCTTTCTATTCCTGATGGTTACAGCATTGAGCCGGAGCGTTACTGGCAGGTAGCCGGGAGATTTAAATCGTTCACCTGGGCAAAAATTTACAAAGAAGCACACGAGGATAAGAAGGTGTTCTTTAGTGTTGGGGTTGATGTTGCAAACAAGGAATTGGTAATCAAACTGGATGTATTGCGTTCAGGAACACACAAACTAAGCAATTTCGAAATACGGGATTTCGACTATTTCATGGAAGGCAGAAATCTTTCTGTTGTGTATTCATTGGAACAAATAGTTGGTTTAGGGCTAACCGACCTTACATTTATTGCCGACCAGTTTATTAAAGATCATAAGGAACTATACGAACAGGTCATAGACTTTATCTGGAACGATAAGGTGGATTGCAATGTACACAAGAACAGGCTTTTCAAACTAAGCTCCAAGTATCGTTCTGAGGTAGAATCGACTTATCAGTCGATAGATGCCGAAGATATCATTGACCTTATTATTACCTACGAACAGTTTGTTTTGAGCCATGCCGAACGCAATGATTTGGCTGGTAGTGTTAAAAATGAAGTTGAAGGAAAGTTACATTTGATAAGATCATTTGAAATAGACGGAAAGCCCAGGAATATATTATTTATGGCTACCACCGGTGGCACTACTGCCCCTTTTGAAATGAGTAGAGATGAAATTGAATATTTGGGCGACAACCTTCAGACATTTCTTTACCACGTGGTAGAATACAATACCGAAAACAAATGTGGAAAATTGATTGTGCGCAAGGGAAGCCCAACGCAATATGCCGAGCTAAAAAGTATACACTATACAGTTGAAATAAATTAGTCTATTTCCGTTTCCTGCTAAATCTCTTGTTCCCTTTAAAATTCCTAACATGAGGGGCATAAGTTGGGGTTTCACCTAAAACAGAAGGTACAGGCAACTTTCTTACTTCTGTTTCAATCAACTGCTCAATTTTATGGAAATCACTCTGATCTTCTTCTGTAATTAATGTGAATGCAATACCTTGTGTATTGGCTCTGGCTGTTCGGCCAATTCTGTGCACATATTCTTCCCCATCGCGCGGAACATCGTAATTGATCACCAGTTCAATGCCGTCAATATCGATGCCACGTGCCATAATATTGGTTGCTACCAGCACTTCCACTTCCCCATTTTTAAATTGACGCAGTATCTTTTCTCTGTCTGCCTGCTCCAGGTCAGAACTAATACCACCTACTTTAAGTTGCTTATGCTTGAGCGCTGCGGTTACCTGAGTAACCGCCTTTTTGGTGGAGCAAAAAACAATTACGCTTTCCATTTTTCGTGCACTTAGCAAATGCGTTATCAAGCCGATTTTTTGACTTTCGTACATCATAAATGCACCCTGCACCACGCCTTCTGCCGGTTTAGAAATAGCAATATTTATCTCTTCCGGGTCTTTTAATATCTGATTGGCCAGCTTGCGTATCTTGGGGGGCATGGTTGCCGAAAAAAGTAGATTATTTCTTTCCTTGGGTAAATGGTTCACTATCTTGATAAGGTCATCGTAAAACCCCATATCCAGCATACGATCTGCTTCGTCCAGTACTAAGAACTTAATGGTGTCAAATTTTACATACCCCAGATTCAGGTGAGAAATAAGTCTGCCCGGAGTAGCAATAATTATATCGGTACCGCCTGTTAACGCCTGTTTTTCCTGCTCAAAAGAAGAGCCATCTCCTCCTCCATAAATTGCCACAGAGCCAACTCCCGTAAAATATCCCAGCCCTTCCACTTGCTGATCAATTTGCAAAGCCAACTCGCGGGTTGGTACAATTACCAGTGCTGCAACTCCATTATGATTATTCTTTAAAACATGTTGCATTATTGGCAAAAGAAATGCCGCTGTTTTGCCGGTTCCGGTTTGTGCACATCCAATTATATCTTTATTATCCAGGATAATAGGAATGGCTTGTTCCTGAATAGGAGTTGCATTTTCAAATCCCATTGCAGCAATTCCTTCCTGCAAAGAATCATGGAAATTGAATTCTGTGAATTTCAAATTTGCTATGTTTATTGGCTATCGCTGTCCTTTTTAGGTGGTAGCACGTTGGTTACTATTTTTACCTGATTCAAGGGAGCTACCGAATTGGAAACAATTGTAATTACCTTGTTCTGTCTTCCTACTTTATGCGCACTATCAAAATTTACTCTGATCGATGATTTTTCTCCGGGTAAAATTGGTTCTCTTTTCCACTCTGTGGCCGTACAACCACAAGTTACCTGCACATTGGTAATTATCAATGGGGCATCACCTGTATTTTCAAATGCAAAAATATGTTCTACTTTGTCACCTTGATAAATATCACCAAAATCAAACGAAGATTCTTCAAATGTAATAGCAGGCCCTGGTACATTGTTTTCGGTTTGTGCCCAACTAACTGATGAAATGAAGAGAAGAGTAATCAAAAACCTTTTCATTGTTTCCGAGTTTTATTTTAACCTCAATAGTACAAAGTTGCTACCATTTTAGCATCATTTGCAACCAGCAATCAGGAAGAAAAGAGCTTAGAGTTGAAATTAACGAGGAACAACTCATCAGTAGCTCTGGTAACTGCCGTGTACAACCAGCGGAGGTATTCCTTATTCAATTGTTCTTCTGTAATGTATCCCTGGTCAACAAAGACCGATTTCCATTGCCCTCCCTGCGATTTATGGCAAGTGACCGCGTAGGCATATTTTATCTGCAAAGCGTTTAAATAAGGGTCATCTCTTAGTTTCTCGTTAAGCTCCTTTTTATCCGCTATTTCCTGGTAATCTTCCAGCACATTGTAATAAAGCGACCTGTTTTGTTCTGGTGTAAGTGCGGGACTGTTGGTATGCAGCGTATCTAAAATAACTTTAGCTTCAAAAGGTTCTGCATTGGGCACGTCCAACAACTGAAGTTCCAGTGTGGCGAATCTCAGATCGTACATTTCTTCAGTGCTAACAAGTTTTTTAACCCAGACAAAATCGCCATTTGCAACAAATCCGGAAGGCGCATTGGGGGGAACATAATAGTAATTGTTTCTCACAACCATCAGGTGATCACCTGCTTCAACCTCCTCCTGACGATATAAGATACCCATGCGGATATGCTTATTGAATAGCACTGCCGACTTGTTGGATCTGCAAACTACCATAGTTTCCTCTGGCCCGTATTTATCGTACGAGTAACGCAATCCATCTTCAAGTTTTTCGCCTGACATCCGGTACACATCTTTAAACTTCTTTGTCTCAAACTGAACAGAAAACTCATCACGATTAAGTTGATTGCGTAAGGTGGTTGCATTCATTAGTATTCCGGACTCCTCTTGTTGGCGCATCACCTCCGTTAGCTCCACTTCCAATACCGATCGCTTAAAGTTATGTTCTATAAAACCTGCATCCAGCGCAACACTTTTATCCTGACCCACAGGGGGCAATTGTGCCGTATCACCAATAAGTATGAGCTTGTTGGAAGGGTGCTCAAAAACAAATTGCATGAGCTCACTCAAAACACCCGATTGCCCAAAACTATCATCTTCAGAAAGCATGGAAGCTTCATCAACAATAAAAACCATGTTTCTATTGTAGTTCTTAACCCTTTTGAACTTAAGCTGGCCACTTCCGGGGTCAGCAACCTGCTTAAAGATGATCTTATGAATTGTAAATGCCGTCCGATGGGTATATCCTGACATAACCTTGGCCGCTCTACCCGTTGGCGCCATTAATATGGATTTGTAATTGAAAAGTGGCAGTACTTTAACCAATGCAGGCAGCAAACTGGTTTTGCCCGTACCTGCATACCCTCTCAAAATCAACACATCTGATGGATGATCAGGGTCCAAAAAATCATCCATCGTATCGAACAACCTGAGCTGTCCGGCTGTAGCCTCAAAAGGAAATTTTTGTTTTAGTAGATGAGAGGGAGATGGCACTTTGGTTATTTCAAACTTTTAGTTAGCTCACAATTAAATTTATCAACAATCAAAACACAAATTACAAATAAATAACAATAACCAAATTACAATATTCGAACAGCCTTTTTCAATTAAAAAGCTCTAGCTCAATTCTATTTTGGAATTTGATTTTTGTTATTTGAGATTTAATCAAACTATTACCATAGAACTGGTTGCTTTGGCTATTAATGTCTTTTCGGCACCGTTAAGAACATATACTTCAGCTTCGCAAAATGTTATCTTTCTTCCTTGTTTAATCACCCATCCCACAGCATATAAAGTATCTCCTTTACCCGGTCTAAGATAAGACACCTTAAGCTCACCTGTTACAACACCTTCTTTAGGCCCAACCAGCGTATATGCTGCAAAGCCTGAAACAATATCTGCTGCGGTAGCTATTACTCCACCGTGTACCAGTCCTGTTTGCTGATTATGTATTTCTTTTAATTCCATTCGCCCCTCCGTCTTTCCAACCTCTATCACATCCAGGTTAAAGCCCATGTGATGCATAAACTCCTGTTTTTTGAGATGCTTTTCTATTCTTGCTTTAAATTCAGGATTATATGCTTTCATTTACTTTTAATTTTATTGACCAAAAATGAACTAATTTTCCACGAGGATAAAGCGATGGATTCAATAGAAAAAATTTTTGGTGGTAAAATCCGCATTCGCGTTTGTGGTTTGTGCTTCAACAAAAATAAACTACTGCTGGTCAGGCATAACATGAATGGTCAACCATTTTATGCTCCTCCAGGTGGTGCTGTTGAATTTGGCGAAAGTATAACGGATACATTGGTACGAGAGTTTAAAGAAGAAACCTGTTTAAACATCGTACCTGGTAACTTGTTATTCACAACAGAGTTCATTCGAGCCCCACTTCATGCTATTGAGATGTTTTTCTCATTGAAATCCTGGAATGGTAGCCCCTGCAAAGGGGATGATCCGGAATTGTCTTCTCAGAATTTTATAGAAGAAGTATCGTTTTTTTCTATTTCAGATATTAACCGATTCCCGAAGAGCCAGCTTCATCATATTTTGCATAATTGCAATAATCTAAGAAAGCTGCTTGAACTGTCTGGCTTTGTTCATCCGCCCGGCAACTTAAATAAATAGTGATTTTTTTCTTTATGTTTTGCCTTATAAAATGCCTATACTTGCAGAAAATAACTAAACTATGTAATGAGCATAAAGCTTGTAAATTAATGTAATAGCTGTTCAACTCCACACTTGATTAGTATATTACAAAAGATTACGTTTTATGCGAATTCCATGTGGCCATTAAAAACAAATTAAATACACATGAAAACAAGGATTTTTTCATTCATCGCACTGGCAGTGGCGCTGGTTTTAGCGTACATACTCGTATCAAGCATTAAATATGCAATTGATGAGGAAAAAAGGATTGCAAAATCGGAACAAGTTGTAATTGATAAATTAAAACTTATTCGCGAAGCTGAAATTGCATACCAGGAGGTACACAACCGATACACCAATAATTGGGATTCCCTCGAAAACTTTATTGAATATGGTCAATATCCTATAACCAAAAGAACAGAAACTATTATTGAGCTTGCTTACGGAGCTGATAGTGTTGTTGTGAAAGTTGACACTCTTGATGTTATTCCTGCGAAGGAATACATCTTTATTAAAAAGCACGATGTGTTTGCAGCAGACAATGGCACGTTCCTTCGATTCTATGTTAAACAAGGCCAACACATTAGAAAGGGACAAAAGATTTATGAAATGATTAGTGCCACCACCGGCAAAAAAGTAAACCAGATTGCGAAAGAATCTGGTACTGTTACTAAAATACAATCCTTGGAATCTAACTCTAACCTTAACAAAGGACAATTGCTGTTCAGCATGAGGGAAGAGAAGTTTGACCCTAACACTGACATAAGCAAGTTGGCTTATATTCCGTTAACTAATCCTCCTGTTAAGTTTGATCTTTTTGCCGATCGAATTGAAAAGAACAGGTTGATGGTAAACGTGATTGAAGTGAGGGATACTAAACCTGTGGACCCTACACGAAAAGAAGATAATGAGATCAATAGCCGTAAACCATTACGCTTTGGCTCAAGAACAGAAGTTACTACTGCAGGAAACTGGGAGTAATTGAAAACAGAAACAAAAGAGTATAAGCTATTAAAAAAAATAAAGGATAAGGATTTTGATGTAGATAAACTGCATCAATACAACCTGCAAATCCTTTCGGGCAGCCGTGACTTGCAAGTTACGGTAATTGATTCTGTTTCTAAAAAATGTTTGCTTCTTGAAGATTATGCCATCTCAAGGGTGGATACGTATAAAGAGCTTGTTGTCATTTTGGAAGGTCTTTTCGATAACCATCATCTTTTAAAAGCCGGTTTTTGGAAAGCTGTAAAAGTTGGTATTAAAAACAATAAATTTGCTCTGGTGCCTTCCAAGCTTTTCGATGAAACTTCCCTATTTGATTACTTAAAACTTAACTGTAAGGTAAACAGGGAAACAGATCAATTGCTTTATTATAAGCATCTAAAGTCTGATGCCGTTAATTGTTTTGCAATTAATAAGCAGCTTTATAATTGGTTTCAGTCGTTGTATCCCAACCTGAAAATAGGCTATGTGCACCAATCAAGTCCTTTGATCGAAGGTGTGCTTGCCCAGTTGCCAAACTATCCGGAAGACAGCATTTTTCTTTATGTAGACAGGTTTAAGCTGCACGTTATTTCATCCCGGAATAAAAAATTAGAGTACTATAACCAGTTTACCATTAAGCAATTTCAGGACTACGTAAAATACATTATGCTAGTGTTCAACGGACTAAAACGTAGTCAGAAAACGACCAATGTGATACTTTGGGGGTATATCGGCAAGCAATCTATTCATTACAACGAGTTTGTCAAGTATATCAAACATGTGTCCTTTGGTGACAGGCCTACATTTTACAAATACGGTTTCGTGTTCGATGAACTTCAGGACCACTACTATTTCGACAGTTATAACCTTCACCTTTGCGAATAATGGAAAAAATTGCGTTGTTCCCCGGCTCATTCGATCCTTTCACTAAAGGTCATGAAGATATATTACTGAGAGGATTAAAGCTCTTTGACAAAATTATTATTGCCATCGGATACAACACATCAAAACACAAAAGATATTTTGATGTTGACACCATGGTGCGGTATATCAAAGAAACCTACAAAGAGAAACCACAGATATCTGTTGTAATTTATAATGAGCTTACTGCAGGATTGGCAAAAAAACACAATGCTAAATTTCTTTTAAGAGGTTTGCGAAATACAACCGATTTTGAATACGAAAACAGTATTGCCCAATTAAACAGAAATCAAAATCCTGAATTGGAAACCGTTTTCTTGATCACCAGCCCTAAATATGCTCACATAAGCTCTTCCATTATTCGAGAGGTGCATCAATACGGAGGAGACGTTAGCGATTTTTTGCCGTATAAAATAAAAGACGAATAGTTTAGGTAGTCTTAAATCTCATGGAAAGCCCTGTTACAATAAGTAATTGAGCTAAAATATATGTTCCCATTATTAAGACCCCACTAAAAGGAACATCTACAAGGAATTTGTTAAAAGCCAGAATAGAATCTGATACCACAAAAGATACAACGCCCAGCGTAATGTATGGATAGTTAATTGTGTTTTTAATAACACCCAAAGCTCCCATTACTGTTAATACCATTGCATAAACTATTACCGGTATTTTCATTTCTCCCAGTCCTGGCCATAAAAAGGTTACCAGTGAAGTAGTGTAAACCAGAAACAGTAACACAATAATTGCTTTTTCGGATAGGCTTGCCGTACTAGACAAATACGTAAAACTTACTATATACAATATATGGGCTATCAAAAAAGCAACCAATCCAAGCATGAAATAAATAGAACCGTGACTTTGAAACATTAAAACGGTATCGCCAATCCAGCTTGCAACCAAAGCTAAAATGACAAGTTTTCGAATCATACTTTCATCTTGTTCTGATCGGGAGATACAGTAGCCGATCAGCATTGGCATGAGCAAAGGTTTGGTAAAAAAATTAACCTGATTCCAGCCAAAAATATGCGAGACCAGTTCGATAAAAGCATCTATAAGAAAAAGGAATAACCAATATTTAGCTTTCACTTTAATTGATTTTAGGTTGGTTCCTTAAATATACAAATTCGAGATAAACAAAAGATAGGATTGCTAAAACTGCCCCTAAATAAAATGTTAAAGGAATGCGTTCCATTACATTGCCAAAAATAAATCCGCTTATAAGGGAACCAAGACCAATCCCAATTTCCAAAGCAATGTACATGGTAGCAACAGCTCGTCCTCTTTTTAGTGGGTCACTTAAATCAACGGTCCATGCAAAAAGTGTTGGTGTGTTGGTACCTATAGCAGCACCAAGCAAAGCTCCGTATAGTAAGAAAGTAAAAATGTTTTGCGAAGAACCCACTAAAACCATTGCAACGGCCAAAAAAAGTGTGGAATACCTCAATATTCTTGTTCTTCCGTATTTATCCGAAAGCCTGCCTGCTACAACGCGAACCAAAATGGAGGCACCAATAAAACTGGCAAGGAAAATTCCCTTATTAGACATCCCCATATGAACACTGAAATCAGGAACAATAGTTAGAACCACACCATATGAAAATGAGCAGAGGAGTAGCACTATCGAAGGAGCCATTACCTTTGGCTCCAAAATTTCATGCCGATGAATGTATAGCTGGTGCCATTGAAATTTCTGCTTGTCAGGCAAGGTTTCTTTCATTCCTAAAAGTATTATCACAGAAAAAATAGATACAAAAGAAGAGGCGTAGAACAACACATTCAAAGAAAAATGCTGCACTACATAACTGCTTATAGCAAATCCCACTCCGCTTCCCACGCTACCAAAAACACCCAAAATACCCATGGCCTCACCTCTACGATTAACAGGAACGATATCGGCCACGTAGGCCGATGTACCTGTTGGTTTAAACCCGGTAGAAAAACCATGCAGTAAACGCAAAACAAAAAAGCCAAAAATGGTTGTAACCATCGGGTAAGCAAAGCCAATGATGAAGCACACTATTGCCCCAACAAGCATAACGGGTATTCGCCCTACGGTATCTGCCAGTTTACCACTGAAAGGCCTGCTTAGGCCTGCCGTAAGAGTGAAAAGTGAAATAATTAGTCCTTTATACTCTGCACCACCCAATTGTGTAAGGTAATTGGGAAGCTCAGGTATAATCATATTGAAACTGGAGAAAAAAATGAATGAACTGGCACATAACAGCCAGAACTGGAAATCGAATCGTTCCTTTACATTGGCTGCTGCAATGCTATCAGTCATTATGTTCCGGCTCCCCCGCAGATTCCATTAAGAACGCTTTTATAAATTCCATCAGATCACCATCAAGCACATTCTGCACATCCGTTCGCTCCACTCCTGTTCTGGCATCCTTTATAAGCTTATATGGATGAAGTACATAATTACGTATTTGAGAACCAAAATCAATACGCATTTTGGATCCCTCTATTTCATCGCGCTTGGCATTTCGTTTTTCCACTTCAATTTGATAGAGTCGTGACTTCAACATTTTCATTGCCCTCTCCCTGTTAGCTAACTGTGAACGCTCTACAGAGCACACTACAACAATGCCGGAAGGCTTGTGTGTAAGCTGCACTTTCGTTTCCACCTTGTTCACATTCTGCCCACCGGCTCCACCTGAACGCGAGGTTTGAAGCTCCACATCGGCCGGATTAATATCAATTTCAATATCGTCATCTACAATGGGGTACGCATATATAGAGGCAAAAGAAGTATGCCGCCTTCCTCCGGAATCGAAAGGCGAAATGCGAACCAGGCGATGTACTCCTATCTCCGATTTCAGATACCCATAGGCAAAATCTCCTGTAATCTCTAGTGTTGCCGATTTTAAGCCGGCAGTATCTCCGGCCTGGTAGTTTACCTGCTTTACCGTAAACCCCTGTTTTTCACCCCACATAATGTACATTCGCATCAGCATCTCGGCCCAGTCCTGGCTCTCGGTACCTCCGGCACCCGGGTTAATCTCCAGCATTGCATCCCGTTGATCCTCTTCGCTGCTTAACATTCTTTGAAATTCAAGGTCTTCCACCTTGTCCATTACTTTTTTGTATTCAGCGTCAATTTCCTGCGGAGTGGCGTCTCCAGATGCTACAAATTCATTAAGGGTTTCAAGGTCTTCAAACGAAGAGTGAACAGCTTCAAAACTATCTGTCCATATTTTCTTTGATTTTATGGACTTCATTACTTTTTCAGCTTCTTTGGGATCGTCCCAAAAACCAGGTTGTGCCGAAAGCAGCTCCTGTTCCTCTATTTCAGCTTTTTTCTTGTCGTAGTCAAAGATACCTCCCCAAAGCCGTTACACGGGCTTTCAAGTCTTTCAACTGTTCAGTAGTCATAGAAATTTTAGTTTGCTTAGTGTGTTAAGCTTGCAAAATTGATGAAATGAAAAATAATTTGAAAATGAAATGTAATAAACTAACCTCTTCGCTTTACCTGATAACCCATATCACTTAAGATGGAAGCAACTTTGTCGCGATGATCGCCCTGCACCAATATTTCTCCTTCCTTTGCAGATCCTCCTACCCCGCATTTTGATTTTAATGCCTTTCCAAGCTCTTTAAGATCGTCCTCATTGCCCACAAACCCTGTGATTAAAGTAACCTGTTTGCCGCCTCGGGCTTTTTTGTCGAGCTGAACATACAAAGATTGCTCATGGGGAGGCAACGTTTCCTCCTCATAAGCATCTTCATACGAGTAATCGTAACTTTCTTCGGTAGAATAAACAACTCCTTCTCTACCTTTCCACTTATTCTTTTTTGACATCCTGGCGAGGGTTACTTCATAGTAACTGTAAGAACAGGACGTACCGCATGGTTCACCATGTCTTCTGCCACACTTCCTCTTATTAGCCTGCTTACACCGGTGTAAGAATTAGTTCCCATAATGATCAGGTCTGCATCAATATAATCGGCAAAATGACGAATGCCGTCTTCAGCAATTATATCGTTATAAACGTTTGTTGTAAAGTTTTCCAAGCCATGCTTAGAGGCAAAATCGTCAAGCATTGGCCTGTTCGAAACGTCTGATTTAAAATTATTGGGGGTGTTAATCCACACCAAATGTATCTTAGATTTGAATACACTCTGAATATCCTTAATGGCATTTACCACTCTTTCTTCATGTTCACCAAAGTTGGTGGCATACACAATATTCTCAAAGCTATCCTCTGTCATTGGTTCTTTTATTGAAAGCACAGGGCATTTTGCCTTACGAACCACCTTTTCAGTATTTGAGCCAATAATAATTTCACTAAGGCCACTTGCTCCCTTGGTTCCCATAATAATAAAATCAATGGAGTGCTCTTCAACGGTGCTAAATATGTGGCCAAAAGGATTGCCTAGTTTTACTTCATACTCAGATTCAATTCCCTGAAACTTGGAAACATCCACCAAACGAGTCATTTCCTCTTCTGCCCTTCTCAGGGATTCATGAATCAGCATTCCGTCTGTAAAAGAAGCGTAGTTAGATGGGCCACCACTTGTATTGATTACCTCTCCACTGCTCAATTCTATCACATTGAGAAAGACTATTTTGGCTTTGAATTTCTTGGCTAATACTCTGGCAGTTTCAACAGCGTTGTCTGCCTCCTGGGTAAAATCGGTTGGAACTAATATTTTTTTCACGGCTATAAGATTTTGCAGTTTTACAACCACAAGTTAGCCCTTTTTACCGATTTATACATGATAAAACCCTAATATTCTACAGAATTGATATGCCAAACAACAGCATAAAAAGAAGTGATGACAACGCCATCTGTTTTAGGTATGGATCAAGAGATTTAGGGTCCCTTTTTGTTACAACCGCACGGGCATTAATTAGTAAAGGAATGGCCGCTAAAAGCACTATAAATCGATGATAAGCGAATGGTAAACGAGCAATAAAAAACAAAGCTGTTGTAAGTCCTGCAAGCAAAAGAAAAACATGATATACTACCGCCTTTTTGCGGCCCAATCGAACAGGAATGGATCGCTTTCCTGCTTCTCTGTCTGATTCGATATCCCGAATATTATTAACATTTAAAACCGCAGTTGCGAACAACCCCATACTTAAAGCAGGTAATATATTAATCACCTCAAACTCACCTGTATGAAGAAAATAGGTTCCCAAAACCGCCAGAAAACCAAAGAAAATAAGTACAGAAATATCTCCCAAACCAAGGTAGCCGTAAGGGTTATCGCTTGCCGTATAAGCGTATGCCGCTCCAATACTTAAAAGCCCCATGATCAGAAACCCGTAAAAGGCCGGGGTACCAAATCCAACGGATATATAGAGCAATACAATACCACTTATAAGTGAGAGAAGTCCCATTACCACTATGGCTACCTTCATGTCATATATACGAATGGCACCCGATTGAACGGTTCGTGCAGGCCCCTGTCTGGTTATACTATCGGCCCCATGTTTTGTGTCACCATAATCGTTGGCAAGGTTGGAAAGCACCTGAAGAAAGATGGTGGTCAAGCCTGCCCAAAGCAACACATCGGTCCTGAATTTATGCTCTGCAGCAGCCAAAAAGCTTCCCATGCCGATACTTGCCAAGGCAAGAGGCAAGGTGCGTAATCGAAAAGCTGTTATCCAGACTTTTACGTTCATTACTTGTTTATTGCTTCAATAATTTCGGAACTCATGGGCTCCACGGCAGAAGCATAAAAGGCTACCAAATGGCCTTGCTCATCGATAAGGTACTTGCAAAAGTTCCAGCTGGGAGCGTCTTCATTCCACCCATTTTTATCCTTCTGAGTAAGCCACTGATACAAGGGTGCCATGTCTTTACCCTTTACAGATATTTTTGAGAACATGGGAAAGGTTACGCCATAGTTCTTTTTACAAAAAGCACCTATCTCAACGTCTGAGCCAGGCTCCTGTCCGCCAAAATTATTGGCAGGGAAACCCAAAACGGTAACTTTGTCCTTGTACTTTTCATACAAAGCTTCAAGGCCCTCGTACTGAGGTGTGAATCCGCATTCAGAAGCGGTGTTTACGATCAGCATCTTTTTGCCTTTGAATTTACTTAATGATACCTCTTCTCCATCCAGAAGGGGCATTTTAAAATCGTAGATAGAGGAAGACTCCTGAATTGGTGTATCCATAGGTCGCGTTTTTATTTTACTGAACCCGCAGGAAACCAGAAATACTGCGGCTATTAACATCTTTTTCATATTACATACGGTTAGGAACGGTAATGCCTAAAAGGCCCATTCCACGATTAATTACATCTGCAACTACTTTCGAGAACATCACACGGAAACGCATGAGCTCAATATTTTCCTCATTAAAAATAGGCAACTCTGCATAAAAGCGGTTGTATTCTTTAGCTAAATCGTACACATACTGCGCTATAATTGCCGGTGAATATTCTTTAGCTGCTTCCTTCACTTTACTTTCAAACTCTGTGAGCATGTAAATAATCTCGCGTTCCACATCTGCCAACTCCATAGAAGAATCAAGTGGAAGGCTAGCACTAATGTTTTCCACTTCTGCCTTACGTAATATGGAAGAAATACGCGCATGCGTGTACTGAATAAACGGACCTGTATTACCCTGAAACTGAATAGACTCCTCCGGGTTGAACATCATCCGCTTTTTGGGATCTACTTTCATGAGAAAGTACTTAAGGGCACCCAGCCCCAGAGTATGATAAAGCTCATCGGCCTCCTCACTGGTAAATCCTTCAATCTTTCCCAGTTCTTCCGTATGCACACGTGCCGTATCGAACATGTCCTGCATCAGATCGTCTGCATCCACCACCGTACCCTCCCGTGATTTCATCTTGCCGGAAGGCAAATCCACCATGCCATAGCTCAGGTGGTAACAATTGTTGGCCCAGCTAAAACCAAGCTTCTGAAGAATAAGAAACAACACTTTAAAATGATAATCCTGCTCATTCCCAACCGTGTAGACCTGACCCGTAATATTCGGATAATCCTTAAACCGTTGAATAGCGGTACCAATATCCTGAGTCATGTACACTGAAGTGCCGTCCGCACGAAGAAGCAACTTATGATCCAGCCCATCCTCAGTTAGGTCAACCCAAATGGAACCGTCTTCTTTTTTATAGAAAATACCTGCTTCAACTCCTTTCAGTACCTCGTCCTTCCCAAGCAGATAGGTGTTCGACTCGTAGTATAATTTATCAAAATCAACACCCATGGTTTCATAAGTTGTACTGAATCCATCATACACCCAACCATTCATAGTTTGCCAAAGGTTGTACACTTCAGGGTCTTTCTGCTCCCACTTACGGAGCATTTCCTGTGCTTCAAGCATTACCGGAGCTTTCTTTTCTGCTTCTTCTTTATCCATTCCACCTGCAACCAGTTCTCCAATTTGCTTTTTGTATTCCTGGTCAAATTTCACATAGTAAGTACCAACCAGCTTATCGCCCTTCATTCCCGATGATGCAGGAGTTTCTCTATTGCCAAACCTCTGCCATGCCAGCATGGATTTACAGATGTGAATACCACGATCGTTGATAATCTGAACTTTGTGCACTTTGGTACCATTGGCTTCCAGTATTCGTGCAACGGAGTTACCCAGAAAGTTGTTTCGTAAGTGGCCCAGATGAAGAGGCTTGTTTGTATTTGGTGAAGAATACTCCACCATAAACTCGCTCCCGTCTGGTGCTGAAAAGCCAAAATTTTTCGTTGCATTTAATTCGTTAAACGTATCCAGCCAGGCTTTATCAGTTACCTCCAGGTTAAGAAAACCTTTGACCACATTGTAATCAGCAATTATATCAGAATGCACCTTTAGGTAAGCTCCGATTTCTTCACCCGTTTGCTCAGGTCCCTTTTTACTTATTTTAAGCAACGGAAAAGTCACAAATGTATAGGTTCCCCTGAAGTCTTTTCGGGTTGGCTGTAGTGCAACAGACGGTTCCTCGATAGAATAAAGGTTCTTTAATGCTTGCCCAAGGGCTTTTTCAATAGCTGACTTTAACATACTTTGTGGTTTACGACTGCAAAGAAAACCCTATTACAATCAAATAAGAACACTATTGGCAAATTACTAGAATAATGTCTATGTCTGAATTACGACAATTGAATTTCTATTAATCAGATAGCTTTGAATAAACTATAATACTATGAAAAGGTCGTATATTTTTACTTTTGTTTTAGCCGGGTTAGCCGGTTTGATTAGCTGCAACGCACAAACCTCGAAAATGGACAAAGAAGAATACAAGGTTACCAAAACAAATGAGGAGTGGCAAAAAGAACTAACTCCTGAGCAATACCACATTTTGCGTGAGAAAGGAACGGAGATTGCATTTACAGGAAAATACTGGGAAAACTATAAGAACGGAATTTACTATTGTGGTGGATGCGGAACGCCTTTGTTCAGCTCTGATACCAAATTCAAATCAGGAACAGGATGGCCCAGCTTCTGGAAGCCTATTGATCCTAAAAACGTAAAGATTATAAAAGACACCAGCTACGGAATGGTACGCGAAGAAGTAGTTTGTGCCGTTTGCGGTGGCCATTTGGGCCATGTGTTCAATGATGGTCCGCGACCAACAGGCCTACGTTATTGTCTCAATTCAGCTTCGCTTGAATTTAAAGCAGGCAACGATTCCACGAAAGAAAAGTAATGCCAGCGGGATATTCAGGTACACCATTAGCTAAGAAACTGGGCATAAAGCCAGGATTTGCATTATTACTTTACAATGCTCCTGAAAACTACTTTAAACTTTTTGATGACTTGCCCGATGATTTGGTGATCCTTTCCGGGCCACAGTCTGAAATGGCCGACTTTATTCATCTGTTTTGTGTCTCCTTAGATGAGTTGAAGTCGGCCTTTGCCAAGTATAAACCTGCCTTAAAGAAAACCGGAATGCTATGGATAAGCTGGCCAAAGGGAGGAGTCCCCATTGCTACAGATCTCAAGCGTGATCCTATCCGGGAGCATCTTCTTGCAAACGGCTTAGTTGACATTAAAGTGGCTGCCGTTGACGATACCTGGAGCGGACTAAAGTTCATGTATCGGGTAAAGGATCGATAGTAACTATTGTTCTGATTTAGGAGAAGTAATAAATAGAAAATAGAACAATACTACAATTGTAATACCTGCGGTGACAAGGAACGTTGCAGGCGCCCCAAACCTGTACCAGATAATTCCAGCCAACGAACTGGCCAGCATAGCACATATACTTTGGAAACCAGAGTAAGTTCCAATAGCTGTTGCTACATCTTTCTGATCCACAATGTTGCTAATCCACGCTTTGGAGATTCCCTCCGTAGCAGCTGCATACACGCCATAAAGAAAGAATAGCCCAAAAAAGAGATAGATGTTTGAGTTCATTGACATACCCAAATAAACTACTACAAAAAGGCCAAGCCCAAACATAAACATCTTTTTCAGTCCAATTTTATCAGCCACTATGCCAATAGGGAAAGCAAACAGAGCAAACACCAGGTTATAGAAAATATAGACACCAATTACTATCGTATCGTCCAACCCAGATTCTTTTGCCTTGAGCAGAAGAAACACATCCGAACTATTAAAGAGTGCAAAGGCCAATAACCCAACTGTCAGTTTTCGATAGCCAACTGGGCTATTTGCCCAGTACCTAAGAAAAGAGAAAAATGATGGTCTTTCTTGACCAGGTTCTTTAACTCTTTGCTTTTGCTTCAACAAAAACAGGGTGCCAACAGCAATCAACCCAGGTATAAATGCCAGGTAAAAAAGGTTTTTGTAATCTTCAGGCCGATAATACAAGTACAGCAAGGCAAGTGCAGGCCCCATTACCGCTCCCATCGTATCCATCGAGCGGTGAAACCCAAACACTTTGCCTTTATTGGTTATCATAGTTTCGTCTGAAAGCAGGGCATCTCGTGCTCCCGTACGAATTCCTTTCCCAAAACGATCGATCGTGCGGGCAAAGAAAATCCAGAGAGGATACACAAAAACGGCCATCATGGGTTTTGAGATGGCACTTAAAGAATAACCAATTCGCACAAACGGAAGCCGTTTGGCAGTTGTATCCGAAAGCTTTCCAAAATACCCTTTGCTCAAACCGGCTATAGCTTCGGCTACTCCTTCCAGCACGCCAATTAGCACCACCGAAAACCCAATGTGCTTGAGATAAATGGGCATAATGGGATAGAGCATTTCACTGGCCATGTCTGTAAACAGGCTCACCAGCGAGAGAATCCAAATGGTGCGGGTGATGTATTTCACTTTGGGGTTAAAGAAGTTAAAATTGCCTAAAGTTAGAATAAAATATATTTGATTAGATTAGTAGCATACGATAACATACCATGAGTAAAAAAGAAATTGCAAAGGGTACCTTCACGGTAGAAATGAAACCAGAAAGTCAGGAAAAAATTGAAGATATTTCATTTGGGCGCTTTATTATTTCCAAGGTATTTGAAGGTGACCTTGAAGCTACAAGTAAGGTGGAAATGCTTACTGTAGGCTCAGACAAAGGCTCTGCCGCCTACGTTGCCATTGAGCGAATAGATGGGAGTTTGAAAGGAAAATCAGGCTCGTTCGTATTGACACATGTTGGCACCATGAATAGCAACTCCCAACAATTGGAAGTTGCAGTGGTACCGGGTTGTGGCACTGGTGAGTTAGCTGGTATCGAAGGTAAAATGACTATTGATATAGTGGACAAGGTACACTACTATACGCTTGAATATTTATTTAGCGTATAAAGCAATAAATGCAAACTAAACCCCACTACGACTATATCATCATCGGCTCCAGTTCTGGAACTCTAAAACATATTTCAAAATGTTTCCTTTTGTGAAACTTTTGATAGATATTTACGTTATAGTTTATGCGTGTACATTTAATCAAAAAGCAATCCATTGAGGATTTTGTTCTGAAAAATGCAAGAAGTAAAACCTCATTTGCAATATGGTTATTAATTATACGAAAAGCAAATTGGAGCAAACCAGATGATATTGTATCTACATTTAGTAATGCTGATATTCTTGGGAAAGGCTCTAAACGGGTGGTGTTTAATATTGGAGGAAATAATTACCGTTTAATAGCCAGCTATTATTTTGGGAAAACAAAGATTCATTTGTTTGTTAATTGGATCGGAAGTCATGCAGAATACACCCAACTCTGCAATGAAGGAAAACAATACACAATTAGTATTTATTAAGTAAAGTGCTGAAATGGAAACATTAAAATTTACAGTAATAAAAGATAAGAAGCAATATAACAGCTATTGTAAAACCCTGGAACAATTGCTTATCAGTGAGGGTGAAAATGTTCAGGATGAGATTGAATTGCTTACGTTACTGATAGAAAAATGGGATGACGAACATAATACGTTTAATGATGCTGACCCTATTGAATTGCTTAAATACTTAATGGACGACCATCATTTAAAGGCAAAAGACCTTGTCGAGATCTTAGATATTTCCAAGGGAACGATTTCCAAAATCCTTAACTACCACAAGGGTCTCTCTAAAGATACCATCCGAAAACTTTCCGAGTACTTCAAGGTATCACAAGAAGCCTTTAACAGGCCCTATAAATTAATAAACAAGGTAAATCGTCAATTTCGTGATGCCAGCCTTATGAATACACCTAAAAACATAAACGTAGAACCTAGTAAGCCAGTAGTTGCATAAATCAAATGCAAACTAAACCCCACTACGACTTTATCATCATCGGCTCCGGCTTTGGTGGCTCTGTTTCTGCTTTGCGGTTGGCAGAAAAGGGTTATTCCGTGCTGGTAATTGAAAAGGGCAAGTGGTATAAAGATAAGGAGTTTCCTAAAACCAACTGGAATCTGAAGCGCTGGATGTGGTTGCCCGGGCTTAAACTGTTTGGCATATTAAAGCTCACTTTTTTTCGACATATTTCCGTGCTTTCCGGTGTAGGTGTGGGAGGTGGTTCATTGGTGTATGCCAATACCTTACCCAAACCCAAGCCACAGTTTTTCAATCATGGTTCGTGGGCCGGGCTAGCTGATTGGGAAAAAGAACTGGAACCTCACTATGAAACAGCCTGGCGCATGTTAGGCGCAGCCCAAAATCCGATGATTGAAGAGGCTGAGCAAGCTATGAAAGACCTTGCCCACTCTATTGACAAAGACAAAGCCTTTGAGTCTACCAAGGTTGCCGTCTATTTTGGAGAGTCAGGCAGAACCGTTGATGACCCTTACTTTGATGGCAAAGGGCCAACCCGAACCGGGTGCGTGGGCTGTGGCGCCTGCATGACAGGCTGCCGTTATAATGCCAAAAATACACTAGATAAGAACTACCTCCACCTGGCGCAACAATTAGGCGTAGAAATACTTGCTGAAAGCAAGGTAAGCAATGTGGAGCCCATCGGTAAAGCTGATGGTTCTGAAGGTTACAAAATAACCTATCATAAATCTACCCGATGGTTTTCCCATTCAAAAACTGTAACCGCAAAGGGAATTGTGTTTGCAGGAGGAGTGCTGGGAACAGTTTCCCTGCTCCTCAAGCTGCGAAAAACCAGCCTGCCTAATCTTAGCTCTAAAGTGGGTGATGAAGTGCGCTCCAATAATGAGGCCCTCATACTCAATGTAACGCTGGATAGGGAAAAAGACCTTTCCAAAGGCATTGCCATTGGCTCCATCATTGATCTGGACGAGAACAGCCATTTGGAGCCTGTAAAGTACGGAGCCGGTTCCGGTTTCTGGCGGTTACTGATGATGCCCATGGTGTCGGAAAAGAATTTCTTTTTACGAATTATTAAGCTATTACTCATTCCCTTTACCGACCCCATCCGATGGCTTCGGGTGTTCTTTGTAAACGACTTTGCCAAACGTTCCTCGGTGCTATTATTCATGCAACATCTCGATAGCACACTTCGGTTTAAAAGAGGTGTTTTTGGGATGAAGTCGAGATTGTCATCAGGAAAGGCTCCATCGGCCTTTATTCCGGAAGCGCACAAGATTGCTCGCGAGCATGCTAAAATTACCAATTCAAAATCGGTTGTTATGTTAACGGAAACGTTAACAGGCATTCCTTCCACAGCACATATTTTAGGGGGAGCAGTAATGGGAAAAGATGGTCAATCGGGAGTAATTGATAAGGATAACAAAGTGTTTGGTTACGTCAATATGTATGTGTGCGATGGCTCCATGATTTCTGCCAACCCAGGTGTTAATCCTTCACTTAGCATTACAGCTATTTCTGAACGAGCAATGAGTAAAATTCAGAATAAGCTGTAACAAAACACCCCCTTACATTTTAGCCAGCGCAGCTACAGCTTCCATCATTAAGGCTATGCCGGCATGCACAAACACTCCGCCCCAAATATTCCGGGAATAGTAGGCAAAAATGCCCAGTAGATAACCTCCAAAAACAGAACTGATCGCCTCTCCCATAGGTTTTTCAAAGTGCAGAAAAGCATATACACACACCATTGGCAAAATAGCATCTTTGCCCATAAACCGCGCAAGGCCAATTACCAAAAACCCACGGAACAATAATTCTACGGAGAGAAAAGCAGACCCATAAAAAAACTCGTAAGGCATTACCAGCCAAATTTTGGCTATGTCCCACTTTTCATCCATTCTATACGCATTAAACATGGGATAAGACTCTAAAAAAGAGTCTGTTTGTGCGGCTATTATTATAAGCGGAAGCATTATTAACAAAAGCAGCATGTATGGCTTAACAATCACATTTTTTAATGTAAGACCAAAGAAAGACTCATAATGCTTGCGGGTAAACCACCAAACAACTAATAATGGAATTAAGATGGTAAACAAATTTCTGACTTCTCCCAGAACCCTTCCGACATATACATAAGAAGATGTCCCAACCAGGTATTTTGCAATGTCGTAAGCTCCATGGTAACTTCCGTCAAAGGCCAAAACAACCATTGCAAAAATTGAGAGAAACCAGTAGCCAGGGCTGCGTAGATAATTTTTCTTACTACCTGACAACCGAACGATCAAAACACCTCCAAAGTAGGCAAAACTGTAAAATGCTATGTACCTTATAAATCGAGGGAAAAACTCTTTAAGCGCAACATACTTTGTTTCAAATTCAACCGTAAAGTTTATACCAATGGCAAGAAGCAGAAAAATGGCAATCAACAGGTATTTTTTCGAGGAGAAGTCTTCCTCAAAGAACCTTTTTACATAAGAAGGTAATGGATAAAAAAGATTTTCAAGTTTGCTTTTCACGAGTAACGGGGCATAGCTCGTAAAATTATGCAAACTACAACAACTTCCTTACATTCTCGGGAGGTCGTCCTAAAATGGCTTCATCGTCTTTCACTACAATGGGTCGCTCCAAAAGTTTAGGGTTTTCAGCTAACACTTTTACCCATTCATCTTCAGTAAGGTTTTTCCCTTTGAATTGTTGTTTAAAAAGTTCTTCGTTTTTACGAATTAAATAATCCACAGGCAAGTTTAGCTTGGAAAGCAGCTCGTAAATCTCATCCTCTGTGAGGGGTTCTTTCAGATAATCCACCACCTCCACATCAGCTTCAGCCTCTTTTATTAACTGCAATGTTTCCCGGCTTTTTTTGCACCGCGGATTGTGATAAATGGTAAGCATATTATTTTACTTTTTCAACGATCAGGTTGTGGTTGGTATAAATGCAAATATCGGCTGCTATGTTTAGGCTTTCGCGAACAATCTCTTCGGCAGATAACTGAGGGGCATGTTTTTTTAATGCATGAGCAGCTGCCTGTGCATACATTGCACCTGAGCCAATGGCTGCTATTTGATTGTCAGGCTCCAACACGTCTCCGGTTCCTGAAAGTACCAGAACTTCCTCTTTATTAGCCACTACCAGCATAGCTTCAAGCTTACGCAAGTAGCGATCCATCCGCCAGTCTTTTGCTAATTCAATTGCTGCGCGTTTCATGTTACCTCCGTAGGCGTTGAGTTTTTCATCAAAACGCTCCAAAAGCGTAAATGCATCTGCAGTGGAACCTGCAAAGCCCGTTATTATTTTGCCGTCCTGAAGTGTGCGAACTTTCTTAACATTGCTTTTAGCAACATAATTACCCATGGTCGCTTGCCCATCTGCCCCTACCACCACTTCTCCGTTATGAACAATGGCTAATACCGTGGTAGATCGAACTCTTGTTTTACTCATTATTTCGATTTTTTAGAATGGGTTAACAAAAGGCGTACCGTTGCCAACTTGGCAGTATACCTATACTAAAATGCGCACGGGGTCTTCAAGAAGTCCCTTTAATGTTTTCAAAAATGCAGCACCTAGAGCGCCATCTACCACTCTGTGGTCAGACGAAAGGGTAACTTTCATTACATTACCAGGAACTAATTGACCGTTTTTAACAACAGCTGTTTCTTTTATACCTCCAACTGCCAAAATACATGCGTCAGGTGGATTAATAATGGCGGTAAATTCTTCTACGCCAAACATTCCCAGGTTAGAAATAGTAAACGTATTGCCTTCCCAATCCTGTGGCTGAAGCTGCTTGTTAGCTGCTTTTCCAGCTAAATCTTTAATCTCGGCCGAAATATGCGATAGTGACTTATTGTCTGCAAAACGAACCACAGGCACCAAAAGTCCTTCATCAACTGCCACGGCAACTCCAATATGAATGTGTTTGTTATATCTGATCTTATCGCCAAGCCATGAAGAGTTTACTTTCGGATGTTGACGCAAGGCAGCAGCAGTAGCTTTCACAACTAAATCGTTAAAGGAAACTTTAACAGGAGATACTTCATTAATGCTTTTTCTTGCTTCAATGGCTTTGTCCATGTTAATTTCCATGGTAACATAGAAGTGTGGAGAGGTGAATTTACTCTCTGACAATCTTTTTGCGATAGTTTTACGCATTTGCGAAACAGGCACTTCCTCGTAGCTCTCTTCCCCAACAACAGCTGGCAATGCTACCGGAGAAGCTGGCTTTCCTTTCTCAGCTGCTGGCTCCATTTGAGGTTGAGCAGAAGGCTGGAATGCTTCCACGTCTCTTTTTACAATTCTGCCATGATCTCCGGAACCTTTAATTTGGGCAATATCGTAACCCAAGTCCCTGGCTAGTTTTTTTGCCAAAGGCGAAGCCTTTACCCTACCGTTTGATTCAGAAGTTGATACAACAGGTGCTGCAACCGTTGCTTGAGCTACCGATTCTACTGCCAGAGCTTTCTTCACTTCAGGCTCCTTAACAGGAGCTGGTTCGCTGGCAGATGCACTGGCAACCGGTTTTGATTGCTCAGCTTTCAACAAGGTTTCGTAGTCTGCTCCCTTTTCACCAATTATGGCAATAACCCCTTCAACGGCAATAGATTCTCCTGCTTTAGGGCCAATATATAACAATGTTCCATCCTCATACGATTCAAGCTCCATTGTAGCTTTGTCTGTTTCAACTTCTGCCAAAATATCTCCTGAAGACACCTGGTCGCCCACTTTCTTCAACCATGAGGCTATCACACCTTCCGTCATAGTGTCACTCATTTTTGGCATGCGTACCACACTGGCGTTGATACCGGATGTATCTATTTTTTCAGCAGGAGCTGAGTCTGCTACTGCTACTTCTTTTTGTTCCTCTTTAGCAGGAGTACTTTTCTTTTCTTCTTCAAGTAAAGACTTATAATCCTCTCCCTTTTCTCCAATTATGGCTATTACCCCATCAACTGGAGCTGCCTCTTTTTCTTCTACTCCAATATATAAGAGCGTGCCATCATTGTAAGACTCCAGTTCCATGGTGGCCTTGTCTGTTTCTACCTCTGCTAAAATATCTCCTGAAGACACCTTATCGCCCACTTTCTTTAACCAAGAGGCTATTACCCCTTCGGTCATCGTATCACTCATTTTGGGCATTCTAATAACTTCCGCCATAATTCGATTGTTAAGTGTGCAAAATTAGCAGGGATATGCCTACTTACAAACAAAACGTGAATAGTTCTACATTTTTTTAGAATCCAAGGCTGCCAATTAAAAACTCAAACTGACCTTGTTGATTATCGATCAAGTAAACATATCTTACACCAAGCTCTAGTTGTGGCAAGGCTCGCAAAACATTGAAATCGAATTTAAGGTCGATGCCTGTTGAGTTATAGCTCCTCTGACTTGGATTATATCCCGTTACGTTAGTCTTTCCATACCCATAATCGTAAAACAAGGTTGCCTTAACCCGCTGGATATAAACAAATGGTCCAATACCTAAATCAGGATAAAAAAGAGGTAAATCATAATTAGATCTAAGCACATAAAAGTCCTCAAAAGTTCGAGCAGGGTAGCCTCTGGGATAAGGCATTCTATTGTTAAAAAAGTGTTCGTTTGAGGTGTAGGTAATCTTCTGATGCTGCCAACCACCAAAGAAATTAATTGAATGATGCTTTAAAAGCCCAGGGAAGTACAATTGACCCTTAACAGCAGTTAAACCTCCTTTATAGTCACCTCCGTATGGAGTGGAGTAATTTTCGAATGTAAATGCCTGGCCAAATTTACTGTATATATCCCGTTTACTCTGGCTCAATAAATTATACCAACTGAACACAAATTCATTACTTAGTAATTCTCCATCACTCAAAAGGTTGGTAAGAATAACATCTTCATCTGTAATTATGCTATTTAAATTTGAAATAGCTGTAATGCCAAAATAATTATGAAATTCAATTCTTGAATGGAATTTGGAGTGAGTTAAAAGTAAGGGTATCCTCAAACCCGCCTTTAAGGTTGTTTCATTCCAGGTACGGCTTTCTTCATAAAGATTAACAATTGAGGTATCATTTTTTATATAGAAAGTACTTCTGTCTGCTTTTCGTTTCCCATATGTAGCAGTAACATCAATTATAGGATAAAGCGATTGAAAACTAGTACGGGCTACTGCTTTTACATTCCCTATATTATCGAACTCGGCTCCCAGAAATATATCTGATGTGCTTAAAATATTGTTTGAATAAACACCCAGTTCCAATTCAGTAGTACTACCTGTAAACAAAGGACCCCAGCTATGAATTTTAAACGGTTTTTTATGGTATCTGGAAACCTGGTATGTTGAATCGGGAACTGAGAACAATATATCCTGATTTGCTTCCTTTTCGGTAATCGTTTGGTACAATTTAACTGCATTATCTTTTACCTGATCTATCGGTTCCCAGGCAGAGGGGTCAAATGGAATGCGAACTATATCGTTACCATTTACTGTAAAGTTATTGTAGTAAATATACCTTCCATCTAAACTTATGGCCGGGTTAGACGCTCCATATTTGGCCGATGTAATCCTAAATTTCTTATTCGAACTGGTATTGATAACATAAATATTATCTATACCTGTGTAGCCCGAGTTATAAAACAAATAATTATCCCAAAGTACAGGATGACCAATGTGTTCGAATGAATACGGAAGTAATACCTTCTTTTCACCTGTTTCATAATCTATTTGAACAATTCCCTTTTTCTGATCGAATTGATCAAACACTACGATTGTTTTGCTTTCGTTGTCCCAGGCAGGCATAGAATACAATGCATTTGTTTTGTTTTCAAATCGTTTCAGTATTTTGCCTGTGTATGCATCAATAACCACTAAATACGTTTCATAGTCTGTGTTGTTATCCACAGCAACAATTTTAGTTCTGTCCGGTGAAATGGCAGCACCTGAATAGCGAGATTTAAACGTTAGTTGTTTGAATTGGCCGGTCGCTATGTTGTATGTATTTATAACAGAATAGGTTCGTTTCAGCCACCTTGGGTCGTATCTGTATTCCGTCCATACAACCGTATTCCCGGCAGCCGATAAAAAACCCGGATCATTTACCGGACCAAGCGCACGCACTTTTTTCTCTTCCCCTGTATCAGGGTCGGTAAGTACCAATTGGCTTATATCGTCAAGACCTGACTTGATTGATACCAATCCACCTCCATCAATTGGTTGCGGATAATCGTAGTTGGTATAAATTTTTGATTTACGGGATGAAATTGTTTGAAAATCCGTTAATCGTTCCTGATCTATCTGTTGCTGCCATCGGGTTTTTAAATCGGCCATCATTTGTTCATACAAGGCAGGCATTTTTAGACCTGTCTCCTTTTTCATGGCAAACGAGTATTCAAATGGGATAAAGGGTAATCGCCAGGTTCTGTCAACAATTTTATCCATTGCCTCCAGACCGTATTTATCTTTTAGATAAGTAGAAAAAATATACCCGAACTCATAGTGGCTGGTAATATAATCTTTGTAAGACCTCAGGTATTGTTTGTTGTAACTAAACGCTCCCTTTTCCAAAAGATTTGCCCGAATAACCATAGAAAAATCAGGGATTCTGCCTCGTCCACTATGTGTGAGGGCCGTTTCCATTCCTACAGCATCTCCTTCCCAATACCACAACGGAACCGATCCTGAAGCAACCACGCTCTGTGCATAATCGCCTAATAGGTAGTGGATGAATTTGGTGAATCCTGTTTTACTCTTATCGTATTGAACCACATGCCTGAATTCATGCACTGCCAGCAAATCCAGCCAATCGAGCGTACCTGCAAAATTGTAGTTCTGAGGGCTCATGGTATAAAACTCTGAACGCCTGGGCCCTAAGGTTACAAAACCATTGGATACGGAATTTTGGTTTTGAAGTATAATAGGGATTTTTTTCGGTTCAACGCCCAATGATTTTGCATCTGGCTTATACAGGTGTTCCATAGTATTAGCCATACGTTGGCCCTGTGTTTCAAAACCACTTGGAAATATAATCTGAAAATGAGGCGTATTGATTTGTTGCCATTTAAAGGTAGAAGGCAATGTAGGCAAAGTAGTTTGCGAATATGTTCTTCCAGCAGATAACAAAAACAGCCAAAAAATAAGTTTTACACTTGCTGAAAAACGAAATTCACTCATAATTTAAACCTGCTTTACATGTATAATTTTTACCGGGCAAGCCTCTGCTGCCTTAATATTTTCATCAAGTTCATCTTCACGTACTTTGACTGTGTAGAAACCCTTACGGTTTACTCCACCCAGCAAAGTTGCTTTCCCATCTTTTTTTGACATACGCCAACGGTCGTAGGCAATCTCAACGCAATAATTACAACCGATGCACTTCTCTCTTTGGTGCGTAATTATAACCATTACGCCTCTACCAATTTATAAATTTTATCGGAAGGACGTATTATCTGATCCAGTTCAAAAGTAATATCCTGACCTCTGTCTGCTTTTTTCACTTCTTTATTATCAACGCGCATAGGCGGTAAAACCGTTTCAATAACCCCTGTTGTGGGGCCGGTAATTAAAATAGGGTCTCCAACTTTAACCGATTGCGACTCCAGCCTAAAATGAGCCACTTTGCTCTTTGAAAAATAATGAACTCCTTTTCCGAGATATACTTTTTTCTGTGTTGCTTTTGAACCGGGAGTATCGGCCCACTCTCCCAATTTCTGCCCAAGATAATATCCACTCCAGAAGCCTCTGTTATACACGGTATCCAGTCGCTTCATCCACTCATTTACTTTCTCTTCTGAATATCTACCACTGTAATACGCATCTATGGCTTCGCGATATACTCCGATAACGGTATGTACATATTCAGGAGCACGGGCACGCCCTTCAATTTTCAGTACTTTAACACCCGTATCAATTACCTGGTCTAAAAAGTTGACAGTGCATAAATCTTTGGGCGACATGATATACTCATTATCGATTTCCAATTCATGCCCATCTTCAATATCAATCACTTTGTAAGTACGTCTGCAATTTTGTACACAAGCTCCACGGTTTGCCGATGAATTCTGGGTATGTAAACTCAAATAGCATTTACCGGAAACGGCCATGCACAAAGCCCCATGTCCAAAAATCTCAAGTTCAATAAGCTTACCATTGGGGCCAATAACATTTTCTTCTTTGATTGCATCTGCAATCTTTTTTACTTGTCCTAAACTCAACTCTCGCGACAACACCATGGTGTCCGCAAAAAGTGAATAAAACTTTACGGTTTCAATATTGGTTATATTGAGCTGGGTAGAAATATGTATTTCAACACCAACCGTTTTTGCATAATGAATAACAGCCTGGTCTGAAGCAATAATAGCAGTTATTCCAGCTTCTTTTACACGATTAATAAGCGTTTTTATAATGCTCAGATCGTGGTCATAGATGATGGTATTTAATGTAAGGTAGGTACGAACGTTGTGTTCATTACACCTCTGAGCTATTTCTTCCAGATCATCAAGGGTAAAATTTATGCTTGACTTCGCCCTCATGTTTAACTGCTCCACCCCAAAGTAAATCGAATCGGCTCCGGCATCAATTGCAGCTTGCAACGACTCAAAGCTTCCGGCTGGCGCCATGAGCTCCATTTTATCTTCTCCAAATCTGTTCATCCTGCAAAAGTAAATAACCGATTGTAAGGTACTTACACGTTAAGAAGTTTTTCTTTGGCTTCCGTTGTAGACTCAGCAAATATTACCTGAATAGATTTTCGTTTCGTAGCCTGGTAGAACTCATCCCAAAAAGCGATGTCTTCTTCTACAATTTTACGGATGACAACTACTTTTTTTATTCCTACACGCACGTATTGATCGATGGCTTCATCGATAACCCATTTTTTTTCTGACGGAGAACGGTTAACCATGAGACGTAGGTCAACAATCCATAATTCTGAGTTATAGGCGTTAAAAATTTCGATATTGTTTCTGAATACCTCACTAAACTCAAACGGAAGCGGCATTTTTTTCCAATCCAGGGTAGTAATGTTATTTACAGCATCAAGATAAATATCCGCTGCTTCAGACCTGTAAAATAACTGACTTTGAATTTGAGATAATGGTATGGATGGCAATTCAATTACGAATCGAGTACCAACACCCAGTTTACTCTCCACTCTTATTTTACCCTGCATGGCCTCTACTTGCTGCTTGGTTAAAAATAACCCAAGCCCTTTTCCTTCGGTATGGTCGTGAAACCGCTTATACATTCCAAAAATTTTCTTTCCATACCTATGAAGGTCTACTCCAATACCATTGTCCTGAACTTCTATAATACATTTTCCTTCTTTAATAAACGAGGAAATGCGAATAAGGCAAGGCCTATCAACATGCCTGTATTTAATGGCATTACTTATTAAGTTATAAAGTATGCTTTGAAAATAAGAACGCACTCCGTAAAGCACCGGTAATTCTATATTTAAAACGAGCTTACCATTACACTGCTTCACATTTTGATCCAGCACAAACCAAATCCCATCGACCTCTTTCTTGATCTCAATTTTTTCCTTTATCTGAAAAAGGTTATTTCTGAGTTCCACTACTTTATTCAAATCTTTTATAATCCCGTCAAGCGACTCAGCTGATTTGAGGATATGCATTGCTACTGAATTCCTGTTTTCTTCAGAGCTATCCATTTTGAATAACTGGGCCAACCCCAATAAATTAGCGACAGGACCTCTTAAATTGTGCGACAAGGTATTGGAAAATTGCTGAAGTTCATTGTTGTGCCGAACTAACTCTTCGTTTGATTGCCTAAGCTCTGCAGTTTTTTCTTCTACTTGCTTAGCCAAATCCTGATTGGTTTGTTCCAGGAGTTGTTTTTGCTCATTGATTAGTTTTTCATTTTTCTTCAAGGTTTGGTTAGAATCTTCCAATTCTTCAAACAAAGCACTTAATTCCACGTTTCGTTCACCCAGATCTTCAACTAGTAACGCATTTTTTTGTAAAAGGCCCTCAATATTGTATTTGAAGTAATAAAATGCCCATGAGGAAAAAAACAGCACTATATCTATGTAAATACCGGATACAATGTACGCCTTCGACATTGGACCAAAGAAATTCGTATAGCCTACGCCAAAAAGATTGTGAAGCGGATCAAAACCCACCACCGCTAACATAATAAAGAACAATGAGGTAAATAAGTAGCGCTTCTCATTGTAACCAAAAAACAAGTAAGGCAATACAAAGAACCCTCCTGCAAGTACACGTGCATCAAAAAAATCGAAAATAACAACTGATTGAGGATATAATGTCTTAACGGCTATACTCGCAGAAACAATAATAACTGAAGGGTATGTAGAGGCTACCAACCTTGTGAAGTTTATAAATCCAAAGTTATTGACAAATAAAAGTGTCGCTATTAAAGCAACAGAAGTCAGGTTCATGTAAGCAGATACAATAAACCCATTTTCATACAACGATGGAATGAGAAGAAGTAAGCCAAGAAAAAAAAGCACTATCAATACAAAATTGGTAAGCCGGTATTTCCTAATCTCTACCCGGGACATTCCATCTTTGATACCAATGTTTAATAATGCCGCAAACATGTTCTTCTCGATTCGCTTTTGGTTAAAGTTACGCAATTAACTTTTCCCCAAGCAGACAAAAAATAGTAATAATTACAAATGCAGAAAAAATGAAAAAATAAACAAAATCTAAAATGAAACATCTTATGAACTAATTCTTTACAGGTTAGCTTAAAAAATCATTGATGCAGAATAGTTTCAACTAAATTATCATACCTGCACCAACCGTTTCATTGGTTTGCTCATCAATTAAAATAACACTACCTGTTTCCCTGTTTCTTTCATACCTGTCAAAAAAGAGTGGCTTTGTTGTTCTAATTTTTACTCTGCCAATATCATTCATACCAATGGATTTATCATCTTCAATTCTATGAAGTGTGTTAATATCCATTCTGTAGTTAACCTCCTTAACCATACATCTGGCTTCATTTGAAGTATGTCTGATGGTGTATTTACCTCCAAGTGTTAGAGACCTTTCATTTAACCAACAAAGCATAAGGTCTATATCTTGCGAAATTACAGGCTGATTATTCTCACGAACGATCATATCTCCCCTGCTGATGTCAATCTCATCTTCCAAAGTCATTGTAACCGACATTGGCGCATAGGCCTCATCGTATTGCTCACCCATCATTTCAATGGATTTAATAGTGCTTGTAAAGCCACTTGGAAGTACTGCCACCTTATCCCCGGGTTTAAATACTCCACTGGCAATACGGCCTGCATAACCTCTAAAATCGTGATACCTATCACTTTGCGGGCGAATAACCCCCTGAACAGGAAAACGGCAGTCAACATGATTGTAATCACTACCTATATGGATGGTTTCGAGTAAGTAGAGTAAGGTACTTCCCTGGTACCAGGGCATGTACTCAGACTTGTTTACCACATTATCTCCCTTAAGTGCACTAATTGGGATAAAGCGTATGTCTCCTACCTTCAATTTGGTTGAGAATAATTCAACTTCTTTTTTAATCTCCTCATAGACTGCTTCATCGTAGTCAACAAGGTCCATTTTGTTAACGCAGAAAACAATATGTGGTATTCCGAGAAGCGAGGCTATAAAAGTATGTCTGTGAGTTTGCTCCTGCACACCTCTACGTGCATCTATAAGAATAATTGCCAGATTTGCAGTTGATGCTCCTGTAACCATGTTACGGGTGTATTGAATATGGCCGGGTGTGTCGGCAATTATGAATTTTCGCTTTGGAGTTGCAAAATATCGATAAGCTACATCAATAGTAATCCCTTGCTCACGTTCCGCCCTCAATCCGTCTGTTAGCAAGGCAAGGTTTACATTTTCGTCACCTTTTTTCTTACTCGATAGTTCTATAGCTTCATACTGGTCTTCAAAGATAGATTTTGAATCGTATAGCAAACGACCTATCAATGTGCTTTTCCCATCGTCTACGCTTCCAGCCGTTGTGAAGCGTAATAGTTCCATGTCCAGGTATGCATTCTTATCACTCATAATTTTAATTAAATGTGAGATTTGAAATGTGAGATTTGAAATGTGAAAAATTGAAAATCAATTTCTGTACTTATGTTTAATTGAATTGAAAATTGCCGTTAACTCATTTGCCCCAACAGAAGTAGCACTTCTAAGTAATTGTTTTCCAACGACCTGAGAAACTGTTTCCTTAGAAAGTGATTTGAATAAATAAATCACATCAAGCGAGAATTGTTTCGTTCGTTCTTTCAAATCTTGGTTGTAATTTTCTTTATCAAGTTTCATATTTCAACTTTCAAACCTAAAAGTATCCATCCTTTTTTCTATCCTCCATTGCAGCCTCGGATCTTTTATCATCCGCGCGTGTACCTCTTTCTGTAACACGAGTTGCAGCAACTTCCTCAATTATATCTTCCAAAGAGCCAGCATTTGAATCTACAGCACCTGTACATGTAATATCTCCGATGGTCCTAAACCGCACTACTTTCTTAATCACTTCTTCATCCTCTTTTCTCTGAATAAACTCAGATGCAGCCATAATTACTCCATCTCTAACGAAAACTTCACGTTCTTTTGCAAAATATAGCGAAGGCAATTCTATGTTTTCCATCAGAATATATTGCCAAACATCCATCTCTGTCCAGTTTGAGATAGGAAATACTCGAAAATGCTCTCCAAAGCTTTTTTTACCATTAAATAGGTTCCACAATTCGGGCCTTTGATTTTTGGGATCCCACTGACCAAATTCATCTCTGTGTGAAAAGAAGCGCTCCTTCGCCCTTGCCTTTTCCTCATCTCTACGAGCTCCACCAATTGCCGCATCAAACTTATGCTCCTCAATAGTATCCAGTAAGGTTACTGTTTGCAAAGCATTCCTACTGGCGTTGTATCCTTTTTCTTCAACCACTTTACCTTGATCAATAGAATCCTGAACAAGTCCAACAACCAAACGAGCATCCAGCTTCTTCACATAGTCATCACGAAAATCAATTGTTTCCTGAAAATTATGACCCGTATCGATATGCACCAATGGAAAAGGTATTTTAGCTGGAAAAAATGCCTTTTGAGCCAGATGAGAGACAACAATCGAATCCTTTCCTCCCGAAAACAGGAGTGCCGGGTTTTCAAATTGGGCGGCCACTTCCCTTAGCACAAAGATTGCTTCTGCCTCCAATGCCTTTAGGTGTGTAAGGTTATATGTGTGCATTTGGTTTAATTAATTTTATAATAGACTCATAGAGCGCGTCAACAGACTCCTCTGCGCTCTGATTATTTGTATCAATAGTTAAATATGGTTTCTCAGGCTCTTCAAATGGCGCATCCAATCCCGTGAAATTCTTTATTTCTCCAGCCAAAGCTTTTTTATACAACCCTTTGACATCTCTTTCTGCACATGTTTCAAAGGAAGCCTTCACATAGACTTCATGGAAATCATCTCCGATAATTTGAGCTGCCTGCTCACGAATTTTAAGCGTAGGACTTACAAAAGAGCAGAGTGTAACAATACCTGCATTAACAAATAGTTTAGCTACCTCCGCTACTCTTCGTATGTTTTCTTCACGATCCTCTTCTGAAAATCCAAGGTTGCCGTTTAAGCCTGTTCTCAGGTTATCACCATCGAGCAGTTTGGTTATAACACCTTGCTTATACAGTTTGTGCTCCACCCCTTTTGCAATAGTGCTTTTACCAGAACCGGAAAGGCCTGTTAACCAAACAACAATAGCTCTTTGCTCCAAAAGCTTTTCCTTATCGCTTCGGTTTAAAATAGAATCGAATATAGGGTGGATGTTTTCTGCCATCTAATCTAAAATCCTAGGCAAAGAAACGAACCATTAAGTAAATTTTCCTTATTGTAGGTAAAAGGATTATTGCTTATGCCCTGGTATACATGTCCGCCAGCAGCTAATACGATCGCCTGACCAGCACCAGTGTCCCATTCCATAGTTGGTCCATGGCGATAATATACATCTGCCTTACCTTCTGCAACCATGCAAAATTTCAAGGAACTACCCACTGAAATGCTATCTGTAACATCGTACTTTTTGAGCACATCCTCTTCTTCAACAGATGCATGAGATTTGCTTCGAACAGCAATTCTTCCTTTCGTGGAATTGTTAACACGGATAGGCTTCATCTCGCCCGAACCTTCTTGTTTAAACGCTCCATTTTCATCCCCCACATACAAAATATCCTTCACAGGAACATAAATAACTCCGAAAACAGGGGTGCCATTTTCAATAAGAGCAATATTGACTGTAAACTCGCCATTGCGGTTTATAAATTCTTTGGTGCCATCCAAAGGATCAACCAACCAAAAGGTGCCCCAGTTTTTTCGTTCTTCGTAAGGTGCATGCTTGGACTCTTCTGATAAAATGGGAAATGGAGTATTCATTTGCCTTAAGCCCTCCAATATCACATCATTTGAGGCCTTGTCCGCTAAAGTAAGAGGTGAATCATCAGCCTTGTAATCCACCACATTGGCGAGATCACTGTTATGATATATTTCAAGTATTTTTTCTCCTGCTTTTCTGGCAATTTCAAGTACTGCTTCCATTTTCATGGCGCAAAACTAATATCTATTGGCAGAAAGCATGCCTATTTCCAGAGATGTCTTTTCTTCCAGTGCTATTTCCATAACAAGTTTCCCTGTAGCAGGGCCCAAAGTAAAGCCAAGCATTGCATGGCCTGTGGCCAAAATAAGGTTCTTATACTTCCTAGTACGCCCAACATAAGGAAGACCATCTGGTGAGCAGGGCCGCAATCCTGCCCAAATCGGAAGGTCCTTTATTTTCTCAAATTCGTAGTCGGGAAAATAATTTTGAATGGATCTAAGAAAGCCGTGAGCCCTGGTCATGTTTACATGTTCATTCAACCCGCCAATTTCCATAGTACCCGCCAGGCGTACTCTATCTGCCAAAGGAGTTATTGCAACGCGTGCCTCTACAAAAATGTAGGAAACTGAAGGCATCGATGCCGGGTTTACCCAATCTACGCTGTAACCTTTTCCAGGCTCCAGCAACAATCTTAGGCCGAGCTTTTTCATCAAAGGAGGTGAAAATGACCCTGCAGCCATCACAAATTGATCCGCAGAATAGTCAATCGAATTAGCCTGTACGCTCTGAATCTTTCCACCTACATTATTGAATTTGGTGACTGCCGCACCATACTCAATTGTTACATCCAATGGTTTTAAAAGTGAAGGAAGTTGTTTCATGAAAATCTTAGGATCGGTAAAAGCATCCTGTGGAAAAAACACCCCTCCAAGTGCATTCTTTTTCACATTAGGATCGAGCGCATCTAACTCATTCATTGACATTGTTTTGGCCGGTACACCCAGATCTGCAGCCATTTCCCCAATTTCTATCTCATGCTTGAGCGTTTTTTCAGTATTACATAGCATCACAATGCCCTCTTCCCGAAAATTCAGTTTCAACTCTTCGGCTATTTCTTTGTGAAGCGATCTGCTAAGGATTGAAAGATCCGCCAGCAGCTTTTTGGAAGCGCTTACATGCTGATCTGTGGCATGCTGCATAAACTGCCACCCCCAACGTGCAAGGTCTAAATTAAGACGCGGCTTTAAATAGAAAGGACTATCCGAACTCATCATCCATTTAAGCCCTTTGGACACAATGCCCGGAGACGACAATGGTATAAAATGACTAGGTGACACATAGCCTGCATTCCCAAAGGAACACCCATCGGTACCATTGCCTTTATCCAATACAAGTACTGACTTGCCAGCCTTACCAAGGTAATAAGCAGAGCTAAGCCCTACTATTCCACCTCCGATTACGATTACATCATAATGTTTCATCTTCTATAAAAAAATACTCTTTAAATCACCTGAAATCCCAACGCCATTGGGTCGTCCTCTGTATCAATAGTTATTTCATTCCTACCATACGATTTTGCCCACCCCTCAATGGATGGCACAATTCCCTTAAAATTTTCTATAGCTAAACCATCCTCTTCCACCCTTCCTACAAACTGGCTACCAATAATACTTTCATGAATAAATACGTCTCCTTTTTTAAGTTTATCTTTTGCATACCATTGCGCCATACGAGCCGATGTTCCTGTTCCGCAAGGCGACCTATCTATTGCCTTATCTCCATAAAAAACAGCGTTTCTAGCTGTTGATTCCGGTTTTATAGGTTTACCTGTCCACATGACATGTGAGCAACCCGTAATGGATGCATCCAGAGGATGAGCCAGTTTTACCTTCTCATTTATAAGCTCACGAATTGAACGACTCATTTCAATAAGCTGAGCGGCCGTAAAATCATTCATATCCCTGAAATTTTTTTGAGGATCAATGATAGCATAGAAATTTCCACCATAGGCAACATCAAGGGTCAGCTTTCCCAAATGAGGACTTTCGATTTCAAGACCTTCAAGGGCTAGAAATGAAGGCACGTTGAACAACTTAACAGAACTCACCTTATTCCCTTCCATTTTGTATTCAATAGGCACTAGGCCTGCAGGTGCTTCCATTCGCACTTTGCCCTCAGTTTTCGGCTTTATAAGTCCGTTTTCAATGGCCATGGTGATAGTGCCAATAGTTCCATGCCCACACATTGGCAAACAACCACTTGTTTCAATAAAAAGCACACCCACATCATTCGCTGGGTCAGAAGGCGGGTACAGAATACTACCCGACATCATATCGTGCCCTCGCGGTTCAAACATGAGCCCCTTGCGAATCCAGTCAAATTTCTTCATAAAATGCAGGCGTTTCTCACCCATTGAAGCTCCTTCCAATTGAGGTCCACCTTCCACAACCAGCCTTACAGGGTTACCACAAGTATGGCCATCGATACATTTAAAAACCTGCTTCAACGTTGTAGTTTAGATAGATTTGGTGGTATATTCATTATCAATCAAACGAAGTATTTTGTTTGGATTCTCGTTTTTCAAAGGGTCTGGAAGCAATTCCTGAGGTGTATTTTGAAAAGCAACAGGGCGCAAGAATCGTTTGATGGAATGAATGCCCACAGCTGTAAATCTTGAGTCGGTGGTTGCCGGGTAAGGACCACCATGCATCATGGACGGACAAACCTCTACACCTGTTGGAACACCATTGAAAATAAGCCTCCCAACCTTTTGCTGTAATTGATAAGCAATAGAAACGTGTACTTTAAAATCTGATGGTTCACCAATTAAAGTTCCTGTTAGCTGACCATGCAAAGCCTTTACACACTCTTTAAGTTCTTTAGCATTTTCACATTCAATCAGCATGGAGAATGGCCCAAACACCTCTTCATGCAAAGCGGGATTTGTTATAAACTCACTTCCCTTGGCTGCGGCAACAGTTGGCCTTCCCTGACCAGTGGAAGCTTGAGCATCAGATTCCACCAAAACAGCCACATCAGGTTCGCTTAGCATTTTGCCAGACTTCTGCACAAAGGCTTTTTCTATGCCTTCATGAAGCATGGTGCCCGGATTGGTTTGAACAAAAGCGTTTTTCAAATGCTTTTTAAATACTTCCAGTTCTTCTCCTTTTATACCAAACAGCAAGCCCGGATTGGTGCAGAACTGTCCCACTCCCAAGGTAATAGAGCCTGCATATTCCTCAGCTACTGCTTTAGCGCGTACTTTAAGTGCTTGGGGCAATAGAATAACAGGATTGGTACTCCCCATTTCTGCAAATACCGGAATCGGGTTAGGCCGCTTAGCTGCAATATCAAATAAGGCTCTGCCACCTCCTACTGAACCGGTAAAACCAACCGCAGTGGCATGTGGGTGCCCTACCAGTGCCTGGCCAACGGCAAAGCCGTTATCAAACAATAAAGAGAACACGCCATCCGGCATATTATGTTTTTTTGCTGCTTTTATTATTGCTTCACCCACCAGGGCACTGGTACCCGGGTGACCCGGGTGTGCTTTTACAAGCACAGGGCACCCCGCAGCGAGGGCCGCAGCGGTATCGCCCCCAGCTACAGAATAAGCCAATGGAAAATTACTTGCTCCAAAAACTACCACAGGTCCAAGCGGAACCATCATTTTACGCAGGTCGGGCTTGGGCACTGGAGTGCGATCAGGGATTGCCGTATCGATGGTTGCCTCAACCCAATTACCAGTTCGTATGTAACTAGCAAACATTCTCAACTGACTTGTTGTGCGCCCTCGCTCTCCAATAATTCTTGCTTCTGGTAATCCTGTTTCTTCAGAGGCTTTCTTCACCAAAACATCTCCCAATGCTTCCATTTCATCCGCAATAGTCTCGAGAAAGGCTGCCCGTTGATTCCAATTGCTTGTACTATATGCGTGAAAGGCAGCTTGTGCCTTTCGCATGGCTTTATCTACATCTTCTGGAGTGGCAATAAAAAATTTATCCGGAATCATGGTATTTGTAACAGGATTAACACCTTGCATTGTACTACCTGATCCTTCCGAAAACTCAAAACCTATTCTATTTCTTCTTTCAATACTCATGTTACAAACTTTTATAATCCGGCAATTGAGGACGTGTATCAATGGCTTGTTGCACCAATGCTATAATTCGTCTCCTTTCTTCTCCTTCCAGTACTAAACGAGGAGCTCTTACTTGCTCTGTACCCAAACCGGTTAGTGCCTCGGCTAATTTAATATATTGTACCAGCTTTGGATGTACGTCCAGCTCAAGAACTGGTATAAACCAGCGATAAATTTCAAGAGCCTCTTTTTGTCTTCCTGCCTTTGCTAACTTATAAATGGCAACAGTCTCTTCCGGGAAGGCACAAACCAATCCTGCTACCCATCCGTCAGCTCCCATTGAAAGGCTTTCAAGTGCCAGATTATCAACTCCCGAAAGAATCTTAAAACGATCTCCAAATCTGATTTTCAACTTTGTTAAATACGTAATATCGCGAGAAGACTCTTTTATAGCTTGTACATTATGTTGCTTTGCAAGCTCTTCAAACATCTCAATAGTGATAGGTATCTTATAATCAATCGGATTATTGTATATCATAATGGGCAGTTTGGTTGCTCCAGCTACTTCTTCAAAGTATTCCAGAGTTTCTCTGGAATCAGCAGCATACCGCATTGGTGGCAATAACATCAAGCCATCTGCTCCTTTTTGTTCAAGCGTTTTAGCTAACTCAATTGCCTGCTTTGTGGTTTGTTCTGCAATGTTCACAATCACATCTACTTGTGAATTGGCAATTTTTATGGTTTTATCCAATAGCACAAGCTTTTCTTCATTCGACAAACTGCTGGCCTCTCCTAAAGTTCCTCCTAAAACAATACCGGCAACGCCTGCATTAATTTGCGCCTTGATGTTTTTCTCAAAAGCAACCAAATCCAACTGATCATCCTCTGTGAATTTTGTAGTGACTGCAGGGTAGACTCCCTCCCATTTAACTTTTGACATGGCTAAAGTTTTAGTATTGACCAAATGTAAAAATTATAAACCCCACTTGAAATACACAGAAAGAATATGTTGGCAGTGAATCTGGTCGTATTGTCAATGAATGATTAGATTTACTCTCATGAAGATATTCATAAATGCATTCGTATTACTGGTTTGGGCATCTATTCACAGCTATGCACAGCAAATAAAGATAATACCTCAAGAAACTCCCTCTAAAGCAAGCTTGCGAGGATTATCAGCCTTTAGTGAAGAGGTAGCATGGGCGAGTGGTACAGAAGGAACTGTATTGAAAACAGTAGATGGCGGTGCAAGCTGGCAAGATATATCTGTACCAAGCGAAACCAAAACTGACTTTCGAGATATTGAAGCTTTTGGCTCAGATGAAGCTATTGTTATTTCTGCAGGTAGTCCGGCTAAAATTTACAAAACCACTGATGGTGGCAAGAATTGGAAACTAACCTACCTAAATGAAGATGAAAAGATATTTTTCGATGCTATGGACTTTTGGGATGCTAAAAACGGAATTGCATTCAGCGATGCCATGAACGGACATCTTGTAATTATTACTACGAAAGATGGAGGCAATACCTGGAAAGAAATTGACTATAAAAACCTTCCTGCATCCCCAGAGGGTGAAGGAGGATTTGCCGCCAGTGGAACCTGCTTAACCACCTTTGGTAAATCTACAGTTTGGATTGGTTTGGGAAGCCCTGCTTCCCGGGTATTTAAATCGGAGAACAAAGGCAAGACCTGGAATGTAGTTGAAACACCCATGAAACGGCCTAAACCTACAGGTGGCATTTTCTCCCTGGCTTTTAGCTCTCAAACCTATGGCGTAGCCGTAGGTGGTGACTATGAGGATGATACCAACATGGAACAAAATGCTGCCATTACCACCGATGGTGGTACAACCTGGAAGGTTTTGGAAGAAAATCAACCAAAAGGATATCGATCGGTTGTAGTACTGGTTCCTAACTCAGACTGGTGGATTAGTGCCGGCACTTCAGGTGTGGACATATCTAAAAATAACGGAGTTACCTGGGAGTTGTTAACCACAGACGGCTATCATTCAGCAAGTTTTGGTAGTAGTAAAACAGGTTGGCTAAGCGGCTCAAAAGGCCGAATTGCCAAAATAACATTTGAAGAGTAAACCAAAAACAAGCCAGGTTTGTTTTAATAACATGGAAGAAACAACCCTCTATATAAAAAACATGGTGTGCGACCGTTGCATTACCGCTGTACGTAGCGAGCTTACAAGTATTGGCTTAACAGTTAATCATATTCAGCTCGGTGAGGTTAGAGTTACTTCGGAAAAAGAGCCTGATTTAAATGAAGTGCAAAGCAAGCTTCAGGCTCAAGGATTTGAATTAATTGATAATCAGCGATCGAGAATAATCAACAAGCTTAAGACCACAATTATTGAAGAAATCCGTGCCGATCAACCACATAGAAAAGCCAGTGAAAACTTCTCTTCTTTTTTAGAGAAAGAGTTGGGCACAGAATACACGCATCTTAGCAAAACATTTTCGTCTCTGGAAGGGCGGACCATTGAAAAATACATAATCGCACAAAAGATAGAATACGTAAAAGAGCTTCTTATGTACAATGAGCTGTCTTTAAGCGAAATTGCCTGGAAGTTGAATTACAGCAGTGTGCAATATCTCTCCAATCAATTCAAAAAAGAAACCGGGCTAACGCCAAGCAATTTCAAATTGCTAAAAGACGACAAAAGAAAAACGTTGGATAAAGTCTGAATTAGAGCGTGTAATCCGGCCAAAGAATCACATCCACTCTGCGGTTTCTAATTTTACCCTCCCAGGTACTGTTGTCATAAATGGGATTAAACTCCCCAAAGTCATGAATCTCAATGCGATCACTAGAAATTTCTAAACGCAATAACTCATTAATGGCAGCCTGACTCCTTAGTTCTGAAAGTCGCTGGTTATACTCCGGTGAGCCTATATCATCCGTATAACTATGTACGGTAATGGTGAAATTTTTAATATCTGGCACTGATTTAATGAACTCTATAAGCTCTTGTCGCTGTAGCTCATCTATGTAATAACTACCTCCTCCGAAATAAATACTTTTGGTCAATTGCGGCTCGGAACTCATTACCTGTGCAAGCAGGCTATTGGGGAATAAAATAAGGAGCAGTAAAACAAAACGCATAAAGTAAAATACGCATTAATAACCTCAAATGTTAATTAGGTGCTGAGTTTTTACCTTTGCAGTGGATGAAGCCAGAATATAAGTCACTCCTTGAACACCTGAATAAGAACCCTAAAACGGTTAAAAAGGTCTCTGATTCCCTCAAAAAAATGCGTAAGGGCGATGCAGATAAAATTATGCATAGATTGCATGATGAGGCATTTGAAACCACTGATTGTTTGCAATGTGCCAACTGCTGCACGACTACCGGCCCGTTGCTTACAACCAAAGACATAGACCGCATTGCCAAACACCTCGGATTAAAACCAACACAATTTATTGAGCAATACCTGAGAGTAGATGAAGACAATGACTATGTTTTCAGGAACATGCCTTGCCCGTTTCTTGGTTCGGACAACTATTGCAGTATTTATGAAGAGCGTCCTAAGGCTTGCAGGGAATACCCCCATACCGACAGGGTGAATCAACAGGGTATTCTGTCACTTACCAGAAAGAATGCTAAAATCTGTCCTGCGGTAGCTCAAATATTCCTAAAAATTGAAATGAAGATGAAAGGATAATACGTTCATCCAGCCGTTCGCCTTAATTATTGTATCTTAGTAATTCTTACAAAAAGAGCTATTTTTTTATGCCAAGACTACTAATTATATCCAATCGTTTACCTGTTTCTATTACCGAAGAAAACGGAGAGCTAAAGCTTACTCCAAGTGCTGGTGGGCTTGCCACCGGGCTAAACTCTCTGAATACAGAAAACGAAGTTAGATGGATTGGCTGGCCGGGAATAACAACCTCCAAAAAGGAGAAACAACAGATAATTACAGAAAAACTGGAAGAGCTTAAAATGACTCCGGTCTTTATTCCTAAAGATAAATTCGATGGATTTTACAACGGCTTTAGCAATTCCACATTGTGGCCTTTATTCCATTATTTTCAGCAATATTCCGATTTTTACGAACACACCTGGCGTGATTACCAGTGGGTGAACTATTTGTTTGCCGAACAACTTTTTAAGGTTGCCAAAGAAGACGATATTTTCTGGGTGCAAGACTACCATTTAATGCTTGTGCCTCAACTGATACGCCAGCAATACCCGTTGGCATCCATTGGGTTCTTTCTGCACATACCGTTTCCTACCTTCGAGTTAATGCGTACCATGCCAAGGCGCAGGGAGCTGCTCAACGGTGTACTCGGGGCCGACCTTATTGGTTTTCATACGCACGACTATGTTCGCCACTTTATATCGGCAGTTCGCAGGATTTTAGGCCATGAGCACCATTTAGGCAGGATTCGCTTACAAGACCGGGTGGTGGAAGTAGATTCATTCCCAATGGGTATCAACTACGAGAAGTTTGCCAATGCAGTTAATCTACCGGAAACGAAGGTAGAACTGGAACGTTACGAACGTGAAACTGGTAATTTCAAAATAATCCTTTCCATCGACAGGCTCGATTACTCAAAAGGCCTTACCCAACGAGTGAGAGCTTTTAACCTCTTCTTAAAGAAATATCCTCAGTACCGGGGCAAAGTGGTAATGATAATGATCGTTGTGCCTTCACGCGACACCATAAAGCATTATAATCAACTTAAAGAGGAGCTTGACAAACGTGTTGGTAGCCTCAACAGCAAGTATGGCGACATCACCTGGACACCCGTCCGATATTACTACAGGTCCATCAGTTTTCCTCGTTTGATTGCCTGGTATAAAATGGCCCCTGTGGCTTTAGTAACTCCTTTTCGGGATGGCATGAACCTGGTTTCAAAAGAATATGTAGCCACAAAGGACGATGGAAAAGGAGTACTCATTTTGAGTGAAATGGCCGGAGCCTCCAAAGAGCTTATAAGCGCTTTGCAGGTTAATCCAAATAATCTTCACCACATAGCCGACTCTATCTACAGGGCGCTCGAAATGGATGAGGAAGAACAAATAGAACGAAACCGGGCCATGCAAAAGGTAATAGAGCGCAATAACGTAAACCGTTGGGCAACCACTTTTCTTACCAACCTGAAAGAAGTAAGAAGCAAGTCGCTCAATATTTTGGGCAACCACTTCAATACCGAAAAAGAAACCAAACTTGTTAAGGCGTACAAAAAGTCAAAATCGCGACTTATTTTGCTTGATTATGATGGAACACTGGTTAACTTCAGATCAAACCCAAATAGTGCCAGACCCACAAAAACAGTATTCAATATCATAGACAACTTGAGCAAAAACGAATTGAACCGGGTAGTTCTTATTAGTGGTCGCGACAAAGAAATACTGGAAAAGTGGTTTGGCGAGTACCCCATTGATATAATTGCTGAGCATGGGGCTTGGCATAGAAAAAATGGCAACGATTGGTCGCAGATAAAAAAGCTGAATGCCGACTGGAAAAAAACCATCTCTCCTATTTTTCAGCAGTTTGTTGACCGAACCCCTGGTTCTTTTATTGAAGAAAAGAATTACTCCCTTGCCTGGCACTTCCGCAAAACCGATCCCGGACTGGCAGAAATACGTAAACCCGAATTTTTGGAGCAATTGAGTCATGTTATTACTGGCAAAAGCCTGCAAATAATGGAAGGAAATAAAGTACTGGAAGTTAAAAATGACCAGATAAATAAAGGAAAAGCGGCTCAAAAATGGCTTAAAGAAAAGGACTGGCAATTTGTGCTGGCCATTGGTGACGATTACACGGATGAAGACACTTTCAAAGTACTACCTCCGGAAGCTTACAGTCTGAAAGTAGGTTTTTCGGAAACCGCTGCACGCTACAATATAAATTCTGTAGAGCAAGTGTTATCTTTATTGGCTAAACTTACATAGCCTTACTTAACACAAACCATATGAAACGTATAACTTACCTGATGATGCTGGCAGCATTTGCCTTTAGCTGTGTGCCTGAAGATAAATTTGACAAAGCAACCATTGAGCAAGAAGTGCGCTTGATGCTAAACGCTTATGACGACTCCGTACGAACCAAAGGTTTGGAGGGCGAATTCGATTTTCTCGACAACTCCGATGAGTTCTACTGGGTACCACCAGGGTATAAATATGCCATCAATTTCGATTCGGTTGCCTCCATATTACGCCAAACTGCTCCACAACTTAGCTACATAACCAATGAATGGGACACCTTACGTGTACAGGCACTATCTAAAAATTACGCTTCTTTTAGCGGTGTGGTAAAAAGTGTGGTAGTTACTTCAAGCAACGACACCATAAGGACTAAACTTTCTGAAACCGGTCTGGCAGTAAAACGCAAAACCGGATGGAAATTATTGAGTGGGCAGACGAATGTGGTGAGATAATCCTAAGAGGTGAAACAATTTTTATTATGAAACTTAACGAGCTTGATGATTTAATAAAAGATGACAAAGAAAGTCAGGAAAGGTTCAATTCATTTAAAAGCGCTTATAACGAAGAGTTAAAATTGCGAGCAAAACTAACTTTGAGAAATGCAAGGCGTACAGCATTGATGATGGGTTTTGCAACAATTGTTTCTATTGGGTTCTTACTTTATGCATTCAAGGTAAAAGCAAATACTGAAGATAGTATTCGAAAGCTTGAAACTCAAGTCCATCAACTGGAAGCCAAATTAGAGAATTGTAACAACAAATAAGTTTCGTCAGAACTTATTAAAATGCAATTAACATCTAGCATTCCTGTGACATTTCGTGACAACTCATTAAAAACGTTTACACTACCTAATTCACTTAATATGCATTTTGGCCCTAACTTAGCCGCCATCAAACAGTGCTGATGAACAAAGGCGTACGTACCATACTAATAATCCTACTGGTAATAATTGTACCTTTTTTAATCTATGCCTATTTACAAGTGCGCTCGCTTAGCGATGACGAGAAAATGGCGGACGCCATTTATGAGAAGCAAATGGAAACCGTGCTTTTCTCCCTCAACCAATATGCCGATGACCGCATGCAGCAATGGGTAAGCAGGCTTTCCAACAAAGCAAACCCAATTATCAAAAATGCATCCGACCTGGTTTTGGGCAATGAGGCAATTCAATTGCTGGTCATGCGCCATATTTCCAATAAAAAAGATAGCCTCTGCTACAACGACTACGTATCTGGCACCAATGGCACACCCGAACAGATAAATGACTGGTATAGCAAAAATGACTCAACGCTCGCAAAACTTACCGACTACCTGAATGCCGGATTTCAAAAAATCCAACCGGCCAGTGGTTTACCTTCTATTTCAGGGCTAAACCCTGCCCAGGCCGCCATGACGGTTATGATCTATGACAAGGATTCTACACTATACAATGCACTTTTTATTTTCGATACCAATTATTGGGTAGAATCTGTCCTGGGCTCAAAAATGCAGGAAATAGCTCAGGATGAGTTTCTTCTATCGGTCATTCAAAAAACAGAAGATGCGCAACATCCCGATATTTTATACAGCACCGCTCAGTTTGACCCGGCCAGAGAATACATCGAGCGTGCTCTTTGGATATTGCCAAACACGTACCTTACCATTCAGTCGAATAATGTAAGTTTATCAGAATTAATTGGGGTCAGAAACCGAACCAACCTGGCATTCCTTTTCTTTTCAATTTCTACGGTTCTAATTGGCGCTTACCTTATTTTTAAAAACGCCCAAAAAGCCCTTAAGATCGCGCAATTAAAATCAGACTTCGTATCCAACGTTTCGCATGAAATACGAACGCCATTATCCTTAATTCGCATGTATGCCGAAACACTCATGCTCGGAAGAGTATCCTCTGAAGAAAAGAAACAAAATTATTACCAGGTCATTCATCGTGAATCAGGCAGGCTTACCTATCTTGTAAACAACATTCTTGATTTTTCACGAATAGAAGCCAACAGAAAAACCTACCATATGGTGAAAGCTGATATGAACGAGCTTGTTCAGAAACTTTACGATACCTACGGATATACTTTTAAGGAAAAGGAAATAGAATGTGCATTAATTCTTTTCAAAGAACCAATTCCTGTTCAGGTTGATGAGCAGGCATTTGAAGAAGCGCTGTCCAACCTTATTGATAATGCTATTAAATACAGCCCAGAGAAAAGCAAAATTCATATTACAACTCGAATTAAAGATGGAATGGCATATTGCCAGGTGGCCGATCAGGGTATAGGAATTGCCCAGGAGCATCTTACAAAAATCTTTGAACAGTTCTACCGGGTGGAAGATGCACTTACGCAAAAAACAAAGGGAACCGGTCTTAGACTTAGCCTTGTGCAACATATAATGAAAGAACACAACGGAGCAGTAAAAGTGGTTTCCAAACCAGGCCAGGGTAGCACCTTTACGCTCCTATTTCCATTAACAACTGAACCTGCATGATAAAGATACTTATAACCGATGACGAGCCTTCCATGAGGCAAGGGCTTGCAGATAACCTTGAATTTGAAGGCTACCACACAGAGGTGGCTTCCAATGGAATGGAAGCACTGGAAAAACTAGGTGGCGAATCATACGATCTTTTGATTCTGGATGTAATGATGCCCGAACTTTCCGGTTTTGATGTGTGTAAAAAACTGCGTCAGCAAGGCAATAACATTCCCGTAATTCTACTCACTGCAAAAGGAGAAGAGATCGACCGGGTATTGGGTCTGGAGCTTGGAGCAGACGATTATATAACCAAGCCATTTAGTCTTCGTGAATTACTTGCACGTGTAAAAGCAATTTTACGCAGGTATTCAAATTCCAATACGAGCGCCTCAACAGAAAGAGAAACGATTGGTTTATTGGAGGTTGATTTCGAAAACTATGTGGCCACTTCTTCAGGCAAAGAAGTCAAACTCTCGCATAAGGAATTTGAAGTACTGCATTTTCTTTGGGAAAACAAGCAGAAAATAGTGAGCAGAGACGACCTGTTGAAAAACATCTGGAAGTACGATGAATTTCCAACAACGCGCACAGTCGACAACTTTATTCTGCGTCTTCGTCAAAAGATAGAAAACAACCCTAACGACCCTAAAATCATCCTCACAGTTCATGGAATGGGGTATAAAATGATATAATTCCGATGCTTATGACAACTTGTTACATCTGTTTACCTACCCATGACACACGGTAACATCTTTAGAGTTTAGTTTGAAGTATAAATTCAAAAACTCAAACGACAACTCAAATGAAAAAACAATTTACTCTAGCTATGGTTTTGATAACCTCCCTTGTTGCCAACGTAAGCCACGCTCAAATTGTAGCGGTTCAACAAGCTAATTACACGCACAAACCCATCGTAGAAATGACTATTAATAACAAAAAAACATGGGTTTTACTCGACACCGGATCTGACATTACAATTCTTGATATCAAATCAAAAAAAGAATTTGGGTTCAATACCTTTGAAAAGGATGGTTATATGGTACCCGGATTTGGTTCTGAAAATAACCGATTGCGCAGAGCAACTAATGTAAATCTGATGTTTGGTGACGTTCGCTTGCGTTCAGCCATGTTTGCATTTGATTTAACCACTATTGCAGAATCTATTGAAAACAGAACCGGAAAGCGAATAACAGCAATAATAGGAACCAATCTTATGCGAACGTATGGTTTTGTAATAGATATGGGCAACAACTCGGTTGTAATGTATTGCAAAATCAAAAATAGCGAAGTAAACAAACCCTATTTATTGAGTCTTGAAACTCAAAATGAATTCAACTAAAAATAAGATATGAGCACTCAAAATAAAACAACACTCACAATGGTTGCTGCATTTTTAATAGCAGCAACCATTCCACTTTTTGCTCAGGAAAACGGTTCCGATAACCGATGGGATGAACCACAAAGGCGTAACTGGTTTTGGGACTGGTTATTTGGTGAAGATTATCACCAATCCAACCACTATTATACGGATGAAGGTCTCGAAAAAAAGATAAACCTGGCCACTTACTGGCAGTTTAGCATTGGCGATAATCCGGAGTGGGCGTCTCCAAAATACAAAGACTATAACTGGGAGAAAATTTATGTGCCAGCCAAATGGGAAAACGAAGGATTTAACGGATATGATGGTTTTGCATGGTATCGCGTACATTTTGATGGCAGGGAATTAAATAAGCAAGAGGCACATTTTCTTTTACCGGGTTTTATTGACGATGTGGATGAGACCTATTTGAACGGCACTCTTATTGGCAAAAGCGGAGCCTTACCTCCAAGATTCAGAACGGCCTACAACTACGATAGAAAGTATTTTATGTCCAATGAGCTTATAAATTTTGAGGGAGACAACGTAATTGCCATTCGTGTGTATGATGAGGTGCTGGATGGAGGAATTGTTGGAGGGAATCCCGGGATTTATGCTCAAAAAAATAGCGATATTCTTTTACAGAATTTCTACGGGCCCTGGAGGTTTATCCCTGTGAACAATTCAGAATTCAGCGATCCGGGATTTGATGATACAAAATGGGAAACCGTGATGGTGCCCTCCAACTGGGACAATCAGGGCTACCGTTCGTTTGATGGTATTGGATGGTACAGAAAAACCTTTGAACTCGACTTTAATCCCGATGCCAACAAAAGGTATTACCTTATCCTTGGTAAAATTGACGATTTTGATGTTACCTACTTAAATGGACAGAAAGTTGGAGAAACCAATGATGGGGGCAAACTTGGCGAAAGCCAATCGTTCAACAAGATCAGGGTATATGCCATTCCTTCGGGCCTGCTTAAAGCTGATTCGAAAAATGTTATTTCCGTAAAAGTTACCGACATCGGAAAAGACGGAGGCATTTACAAAGGCCCCGTGGGTATTGTGGAAGAGTCGGATGTAACCAAGATTATCAGGAGAGAATACTAATCATCACCTGATTTGATTCGCTTCATAACAAATAGCACCTCTTAGGTGCTATTTTGTCTTTCACTGCATTAGTTTAGCAGCAACTAATAGCTAAAAAAATGAATAAACTAATTCCAACACTTCTACTATTTGCAGCTCTTTTTACCATTTTTCCGAGCTGTACTAACGAAAAAAAAAGCAATCAGGAAGAATCAGGGACTGATTTACGACTGTTGGTAGGAACCTTTACAGGAAGTGGAAGTGAAGGTATTTATCAAGTTAACTTCAACACGCGCACAGGAGCACTTTCTGAGAAAAAACGGGTGGTTGAAACGTCCAATCCCGCGTATTTAACCATTAGCAAAGACAGAACGAACGTTTTTTCCGTAAATGAAAATGAAAAAGGGAGTGTTTCATCCTTTAAGTGGAATGCAGATAAATCCATGCTGGAACGTATTAGCGAGCAATCCAGCAAAGGCAGCTCTCCATGCTACATTGAACTGAACCAAAAGGAAGATTTATTGGCTACAGCCAATTATGTTACAGGTAATATTGCTTTATATCCTGTAAATAAGGATGGGAGCATCCAGCCAGCCGTTTCAGTGAAACAGCATACCGGCCATGGGCCGGTAGTACCCAATCAGGAGGGACCACATGCGCATTGCGTCCGGTTTTCTGAAGATGGCAGATGGCTTTATGCAGTTGACCTTGGCAACGATAAAGTATTAGCCTACCCGATTGTAAATGGCGAAGCTGGAGATGAAAAGGTTGCCTTGGAACTCGATCCGGGAGACGGCCCCAGGCATTTAATTTTTCATCCAAGCAAAAACATAGCGTTTATCATCAATGAGTTGTCGAGCACTGTTGTATCGGTATCAGTAAATAACCAAACAGGTGAGTTTACCAGAATAGCCAAGCTAAGCACCCTTCCCAAAGATTACGAAGGCAAAAATGCCTGTGCCGACATCCACATTTCAGGGGACGGGCGGTTCTTGTACGCGTCAAACCGGGGGCACAACAGCATAGCTGTTTTTAAAATATCCGGTGATGGTGAACTTGAGAAAATAGCCACTGAATTAGTGCATGGAAATTGGCCCAGGAACTTTACCCTCTCTCCAAACGAGAATTTCCTTCTGGTGGCCAACAGAAGATCCAACGATATAACTGTTTTTAAGCGGGACCCGGATTCAGGGCTGCTTATTTTTACGGGTGAGAAAATAGAAATAGATGAACCGGTTTGTTTGAAGTTTTAAAGGTGAAAAGTAAAGTCATAGGTATATCCGGTTTAATAATTCTAACACTTTGGTTATCTATATATTTCTTAAACTTTAACAACCATAAATTATTAGTTGGTAAGACAAGATTTGTTACCGGATATATAGTAGCTAAGAATTTAGTCCCTTATTTTAAAACCGTAAGATATAAGATTGATTATAAATATATTATTAATGCTGATACTCTTTATGATCATTATTATCTGAATAATAGCGATCTCAGGGTTAAAAAAATAGATAGTTTGAAATTAGAGGTATCAAAAGAACATCCCTCTGAAAACAAGGTGGTTAGCTTTTATATAAAAAATTAGAATATTTACGGATGTGCAGCCACCCACACTTCTCCATCTTCAAAAATCTCTTTTTTCCAGATCGGTACGGTTTGTTTCAGGGTGTCGATAATGTATTGGCAGGCCTCAAACCCGGCTGCCCTGTGAGGCGTTGAAACGGCTATAACCACAGGTATTTCGCTAATATCGAGCACCCCAACCCTGTGGTGCACCGCCACTTTTAGAATAGGCCATCTTTGCTTTGCATCTTCTGCAATTTTAGTAAGTTCTTTGGTTGCCATAGGTTCATAGGCTTCAAATTCAAGTCGCACCACTTCTTTGCCTTTTGTAGAGTTGCGTACCGTTCCAATAAACACATTTACTGCACCCCCATTGGGAGATATAACAGAATCAACAATTGCCTGTGTGTTTAAGGGTTCTTCAGTTATCCGTATCATTATCCTCCGCTAACTGGTGGTATCAGGGCAATTTCATCATTTTCATGCAACGCAAGGTCTTCCTTTGCATACTCGCTATTAACTGCCACCATAAGCGAGTTCAGCTTCTTTATTCGTGGGTAGGTGGACATCATGAATGCTTTCAATTCGCCAACTGTTCCAATCCCATCCACCTCAAGAATAGGCCCTCCAACAATTTCACGCGTGATACCAAACAATTTTACCTTCATAAACCTTTTTTAAGACTCCAAATGACAAACCACAAATAAACCTCAAAAACCAGGTTCAAATTTAGCGTTTTGAGATTTGGTATTTGGATGTTAAAATTCACCTAATAGGTCCTTCCCTTCCATTTTATCTTTCCGGGCCAAAGGTAATACATTAGCGATGCCATTGAAAAAATTACGGAAACCCAATCCATAATAAAGCTGTCAACCACTGAAAGTTTTATTCTAAGTTTTCGGGCTGCCGAACGCTGAAAACCATACTTTGTCAGCCATTTGGTCAACCAGGCTATGCCTCCAACAACAGGATTTACAATTAAAAGCGCTATTGCAGCCGGGAAAAAGACTGCCTGAACAATCAAAATAAGCAACATGGGAAACGGTAATTGAAATGCGCCCCGCATCCAGCGTTTACGCTGAACGATCAGCTCGGAAAATGAGGTTTGAGCACTGCTCATATTAAGTACATTAGCAGAAAACAGATTACGGGTTTCGTGCCTTTTCTTAACCTGTCTGAACAGCTCCAGATCTTCCGTAACGGAAAAAGGAATGTTCTCGTAACCACCCACTTCATCATAAACCACTCTGCGAATAGCCATGTTGTTGCCCATGGTGGTAGCCTGGATACCCAAATCGGAGACTACTTTAAGCATGGACGTAGCGTATAGCCATTCAATGCATTGAAACCGCGAAATAAAATTTGGACCCTCTACGAGAGAAGTTCCTGTAACCAAAGCCAGGTTGTTTGCAATGGCAGCGCCCAGCATAGATTTTGCCCATTGTTTAGGCACTGCAATGTCTGCATCGGTTACAAAAAGCCATTCGGCAGCACCAAGCCGAGCCAGCTGTGCAAGTACGTTTGCCTTACCATTGCCTTTGGTAACACGTTCTTTAATTTGAACCCCATGTACCTGAGCGTACTCCTTTTGGTAACGCTCTATAATACTCCAGGTTCGATCCGTAGAGTCATCATCACCTACCCAAATGTTGGTCTTGTTTTTCGGATAGTCCAATGCAATTAGAGAATCCAGGCATCTGCCAATGTTCGCCTCTTCGTTGCGGGCAGCAACCAGAATATCAATTTCCGGCAACTCGTTCAATTCATCCGTGTCTTCCTTAAAATTTGTCAGCCAAAAAATTAACAGCAGCACATCGGAAAGCAAAGCGATGCCAACCAGAACCAGACATAGTATTTCTATCATGGCAAGGGTTCAAATGAATATCCGAGGCTTGTAAAATGCTCTATATACCTGGGCAAAACATACTTTAGGTTTTTCTCAGCTTTAAGACTGTCATGAAAAACCACAATAGAGCCCGGGTGCGTAGCTTTAATAGAATTGGCCAGGCACTTTTCCTCGTTCAGGTTCCTGTCGTAATCCACAGTAAGCACATTCCACATCAGCAATTTATAGCGCTCGCGCAATGCCTTTGCCTGAGCCGGCCTTATTCGCCCGTGAGGAGGACGAAAATAGAGAGGTTCTTCTCCCCCGTTTTCCATTATCGCATCCTTGCATAGTCCGGCTTCTACCAGGTAAAGAGAAGTTGGTGTACCCCAGCCACGCACATGATGGTAGGTATGATTCCCAATTACATGCCTGCCCTCTACAAGTTTTCGAAAAACTTCGGGATACTTACTTACATTTTCTCCTACCACAAAAAAAGAAGCTCTGATCCCGTATTTGGCAAGAATTTCAACAACCCATTCAGTAACCTCAGGAATAGGGCCATCATCAAAAGTCAGGTAAATAACTTTTCCGGCACCAGGAATTTGCCATGTATAACCAGAAAACAACTTTTGAAACCAAACAGGGATTTTATGCAGCATGTATCTACCTTGCTTCTACTTTACATGATAAAAGGGTAATGTCGTCCCGATAGGGTCTGGTGCCCCTGAAGTCATCTACGATTTGAAGAATATCTGTATGGATCTGTTCGAGAGACTTCTTATAATTCTTTTTAAAATAGTCTTCAATAGGTTCGCTTCCAAGTTCCGTATCCTGCGGGCTTTCAGTTTCTGTCAGTCCATCGGTGTAAGCAAAGAGCGTAAACCCTTCCAGATTGTCAATAAACCCTTCATTCACAAAGGGTAATTCTTCAAAAGCGCCCAACACGGTACTGCCTTCCGTTAAAGCTCTGAACTCGCCCTTTTCGTTAACTAAAAATGGCGGATTATGTCCTGAATTCACATAAACAAGCGTGTCCAACGAATGATCATAAATAGCTCCAAAAAAAGTGATAAACTGGTCGCCTTTCGAGTTTTCCATGATCTGGAAGTTGAGCGCCTCCACAATCTCTGTGAGGTTAGAAGTTTGCCTCAACAACGTATGCAGCGAAGCCTGAAAATTGGACATCATAATGGCAGCCGGAATGCCTTTGCCCGATACATCGGCAATGCACAATAAAAACTGGTTGGCATTGATAGGAATGTAATCGTAATAATCACCTCCGATAGAGTGGTGTGGCAGATAGCTCGCTTCCATTTTAAGCCGGTGCCCGTTGGGAAGCACCTCAGGAAACAATAATTTTTGAACACCTTTGGCAATTTCAAGCTCCTTTTTAAAGGCTTCCTCTTCCAACTGGGTTCTTGCCAATCGTTTGTTTTCTATTGCCACAATAATCAGGTTACTGATCGCCTGAAGGAAAGTGATATTCAGCTCGTCATGGTCTTCCTCCTTGCGTGCCACAAGCACTACGGCCAGAAGCTTCTTCTTATGTTTTACAGGAACGATCCACTCAAATCCACTGTGCTCTTTCTTTACCAAAGGTGTTACTTCTTCTATTTCGTAAAACGCTTCGTCCATTTTTGAAAGAGCATCTCCTTCAACCCCAAAAACCACCTTATTTTGCCACTCGCCAATTTCGTTTACACAAAGGAGTAGCCTACTTACATTTAGGTTGGCTCTTATTGTAAATTCATAGATTTTATAGAGGTTCTTCTCAGACATATTGTTGTTAATAGCCTGAGTGATTTCAAGCAGGGAATCGAGTTCCATTTGCTTGAGATCGTATTTTTTCTTGTAATCAATTTCCGATATCTGTGGATTATCTTGCATTGTGAGCCATTAACCCTTTCTTGGATGCAAGATAGTGATAATCGGCAAAATTTGTTTCAAATTCGCTTTGGGTAGCCTGAAACTCCTGATCATAATTTTTAAAGCAATTGACCCATTCTTTTTTGATCATTTTCCAAAGTGCAGGCACAAGTTCTTCGTTCTTTAAACCACAGCCCTCTTTCAATTCTTCAAAGCCGGTTAAAAAATACAGCTCGTCTAATATGTCAAATTCCTGATCTGTCATTGAATTTTAATTGTTATGCAAACGATGTAAATTTGATAAAAAATAAAATGCTTACCAGACAAAACATATTACATGTTCTGCAAAGTAAAAAAGAAGCTTTGCGCCAATATGGTGTTAAGAATATTGGATTGTTTGGTTCGTATCAGAAAAATAAGCAGACAAACCACAGCGACATTGATATTTTAATTGATTTTAATGCAGAAAGTGAAACGTACGACAATTTAATGTCAATTTATGCGATTCTCGAAGAGTCCTTTGGCTCAGAGAAGTTAGAGATTGTGACTAAGAATGGATTGAGCAAACATATTGGCAAGCATATTTTAAGCGAAACGGAATATGTCTAAACATTACATTGAACTTTTGAGACATATTCTTGATGAGTGTTTTTTTATTAACAGTGAAACCGAGTCCATTTCTAAAGAGGAGTTTCTTCGGAATGAAACCTTAAAACGAGCTGTTACAAGAAGCCTGGAAATTATTGGAGAGGCTTCAAAAAAACTGCCTACTGAAGCAAAAGAAAGATGGGAAAACGTGGAATGGAGAAGTATGGCAGGAATGAGAGACAAATTAATTCACGATTATTTTGGAGTGAATTATAATATAGTTTGGGATGTAATAAAAAATAAAATCCCAACAGTTACCTCTCAAATTGAGTTAATTATTGAGAAAAACGAATTCTGATTATTTGACCTTCCGTCCTTTCCAACTATAAGTTTTTCTGAACGAAAATAAGGCGGTCGAAACCACATAATACGGATAAATCAACTGAAGCAATAAAAAAGCCGGCAGGTTCATTTTAGCTCCTGAAAACTTTACAATCTGCCTCAGAAAAAAATAATCGAAGAAGGATTTGGCAACCAGCAGATTTAGCCAGGTAAACAAGCTCACAACCCCTGAAGCTACCAATACAGGTAAAGCGCCCATACTTAAAGACACGATAAAAATGAAGACCGCAATTGCCCTGGTTAGGCCATCGCTATAGGCTTTCCACTTGCTGGCCCAGCGCTTGCGCTGCTGCCAAAACCGTTTAAAACTCCCGGGTGTTTGTGTCCTGACTATTGCCTCCTCGTTCCTGGCAAATGCCACAGAATCAGGGTATTTCTCTGCTATTTTATGAAGCAGGAAGACATCATCGCCCGAAGCCGTTGTAGAATCATTATAGCCACCCACTGCTTCAAAGGCAGATTTTCTGAAAGCTAGGTTGGCACCATTGGCCATTACCGGTTTATGCCAGCCAATTAAAGCAGCCCCACTACCAATCAATGAGGCAAACTCTATTACCTGCATTTGATGAAACAGTCCGGCATTATTTGTAAAACCAACGGGTCCACTCACCATTTGAGTAGAGTTGCTAAAAGCACTTGTCATGGCTTTTATCCATTCAGGCCTTACCCTGCAATCACCATCAATGGTAAGAATAATGCTAGCCTGGGTATTTGCAATTCCCATTGCAAGGGCAGCTTTTTTCCCCTCATCCCCTTCTAATTCTAACAGATGGCAGTTAGCTTTTCCTTTAAATTCATTCTTTACTACTTGAATTGTATGATCCTCGGAATGATCATTAACAACCACCATTTCCCACATACCTTTGTAGGTTTGCCCAAACAGATCCTGTAATAATGGTCTGATGGTTTCAGCTTCGTTTCTTACCGGTATGATTACAGCTACAGAAGGCAAATATTCTTCATCTTCGCCAAGTTCAATTTGTTCCCATCCTAACCAGAGGTAGAGAACAAACAAACAATAGATAAAAACAATGGTTCCAAAAATCCAGGCAATTATCATTTGGAATCGGTAGTAAGGTGCAACTCTTTGATAAAGAACAAGCCTGCAAGTGATGGAATAGCCAGGTTAATAATCCAAAGCACGAAAGTTGCCAGAACAAATCCTGCATAAGGATAGCCTGCCAGATTTAAAAAGAAAATAGCCGAAGCCCCCCGAATACCCAGAGCACCAATGTGGCCAGGTTTGGGAACAATTGTTTTTGCAAAAAACATCCAGGTGGAGCAACCTAAAAGTGTGTAGAGCGATATTTCAGGACTTAAAAACTGAGCAAGTGCTATCAACTGGATCAAAAACACCAGGTACCTGAGAAAGGACAAACCGGCAAGGCGTAGCCAATCGCTTGCGGAATAAAGACTAAGAGCCTGCAACCATTTTGACCTTAGTCGCAGCACAATAACGACTGAAACTCCCAAAAGAAAAATGAAACCTGCCTGCCACAAATTGATGGTATAGAGCTTGCTCAAATGCGTTAATTGAGCCAACTGGTATAGCCCAAAACTACCCAACACAACCGTCCAAAAAGATTGAAGCCCCTGAGCCAACACAACCGGAAGTAGTACATTATTTCTGTTTTCTTCCTTTAAGCTCAATACCTTACCGGCCACTGCCCCTGAACCAAATGGCAAAACAGCATCGAGCGAGACAGAAGTAACAATAGCTTTAAACGCCTGAACAATAGAAAGCAACTTGAATGGTCGGGCTACCATCTGCCATTTTTTGGCTTCCAGCCACCAGTTTACCAGCATTAAAGCAAGCGTAGCAGCAACTATCCATCCAAATGCAGGTTGCTTCATCTGGCGGGTTAGCTCACTGATTTCCACATCTCCATCTATCAATTTTGAAACAATGTAATAAAAGGAAGCAGCAACCAAAGCCAGTTTAATTGCCCAGGGTATAAATCGATAAGCCGAATCGCTTTTGCTATATGTAAGATACCTGCTAAATTGCATCGGTGGTTAAGATAGATAAAAAAGTTAAAACCGAACGCATTATTTTGGGATTAGACCCCGGAACAACGGTTATGGGCTACGGTCTGATAAAAGTAACCGGCCAGAAATTAGAACTAATGCAGTTCGGGGTCATCCACCTGAAACGCTACGAGGGCCACGAGTTAAAACTGAAGAAAATATTTGATCGGGTGCTTACCATAGTTGATGAATACCATCCGGATGAAGTGGCCCTTGAAGCTCCTTTTTATGGTAAAAACGTGCAATCTATGCTTAAACTGGGCAGAGCCCAGGGAGTAGCCATGTCTGCCGCTTTGTTCAGGGAAATTCCTATTACCGAATATGCACCTAAAAAAGTAAAGCAAGCCGTAACAGGAAATGGAAATGCCTCCAAAGAGCAGGTGGCTGCTATGCTTAAACAACTTTTAAAGTTTGAGGACATGCCCAAACTGCTGGATGCAACCGATGCCCTTGGAGTAGCTGTTTGCCACTTTTTTCAGGGAGGAAAAACTACTACGGGAACGAAATCGTGGAAAATATTTATTGCCAATAACCCGGGAAGGGTTAAATAATTACTCAGCTAAAAATCAAGAAATTCATCCACTTGCCAATCAATTAGCTGATTATAGAGGTCGTTGGTGATTTCACCGTTTTGCATATTTTTACCTATGCCAGCCAGTTTTACCTTGCGAGCCAAAACATGGGTTCCGCAATAATTCAATATATCCGTCAGGTGGCTCATAGCCAGTACTCCACCTTGAATTCCTGAAGATAAACCTACAAGTGCTGCTTTTTTACCTGTAAAGGAATCGGGAAATATGAGCCCATCGATAAATGCCTTTAAAACTCCGGGAAAAGATCCGTTGTATTCAGGAACCACAAACAAAAACTTCTTCCCTTCCTTCATTTTTTTACGCATGTCCTTCATACCCTCGTGAGTTCCGGCATTGCTGTAAAGAGCGGCTGCGATAAAATCATCAGGCAAATTCTGCAAATCAATAATCTCCGATTCAACTCCTTTCCTTTCAAACACATCCTGGTAAATATGAGCCACTTGAAGCGACACCGCGGCCTCTCTATTGGTACCGGATATGATGTAAATTTTTTCCTTCATTCTAATTCTGGGTAAAAAAAGTCTCTACAAAGAAACAAACCTTAAGGCTATTAATTGTATTAAAACCGGTAAACCTGAGGTTAATTAATAAAAGGTACTAAAACAAAAAGGGCCACCTTAGCGACCCTTTTAAGTTAGGTTATTTAAGTAAGTCATTCATTTCCTTCTTTCAATTCATCCACCTCTCCCATTTGCATTAGCAAATCAAAGGTTCGCTGCGCCTCATCCTCATCTACCACACTAATTGCTACCCCCACATGCACCATTACATAATCTCCTATTTGCGCTTCCGGCACCATGGATAAATTTATATCCTTTTTTATCTCACCAAAAGCAACCTTACCAATTCGGAATGTCTCGTCCAGCTGGTTGTCTATGCTTTCTATCTTTCCCGGTATTGCTAAACACATATTATTTTGCTTTTAAAAAGTTAGAAACATGTTGTCGCAGCCATTCATACCATGTGGTTAGACCTTCACCGGTAGTAGCCGACAACTCAAAAAATGTAAGATCAGGATTTATCCTTCTGGCATAATCCTTCGCTCTTTCCACATCAAACGAAACATACGGAAGCAAATCGATCTTATTGATAATGCAGATATCGGAGTGCGCAAACATATCAGGATATTTGATGGGCTTATCGTCACCTTCTGTGGTACTGATTATAACCACCCGATGTTGTTCTCCAAGATCGAACAAAGCGGGACAAACGAGGTTTCCCACATTCTCTATCATCAAGATCGAATTATCTTTTAATTCCATCTTTTTGAACGCTTTATAAACCATATCGCTATCCAAATGGCAGCCTTTACCTGTATTTATCTGAACCACAGGAATTTTTAGTGCATCTATCCGGTTGGCATCATTTGTGGTCTGCTGGTCCCCTTCTATAACACTGAATTCAATCTCATTCTTAAGGTCGCGGAGCGTTGCTTCCAGTAGAGAAGTTTTACCCGACCCAGGTGAACTCACCAGGTTAATGGCAAGAATATTCTTTGCTTCAAAATAGCCGCGATTTCTCTGAGCGAGCATATCGTTTGTGCTAAGTATATCCTGTTCAACCTCAAGTATTGTTTTCTCATGAGAATGATGGTGGTGTCCATGGTCGTGATCGTGATCGTGATGATGGTCATGGCTATGAGGGTGGTGATGCCCATGATCATGGTCATGATGATGATCGTGGGTATGGTCGTGATCGTGATGATGGTGATCCATGGATTCTACACCGGGAATCATAATTTTTACTTCTCCTTCGGGATCACCGCAACCGCAAGTACTACACATTTTTCTATAATTTGTTTTAAGAAACTTCTAAGGCTTTGACACGTAATTCCTTTCCGGCTACAATGTCTTTAAAATATCCATTACAAACAGGACAGTTGTCGTACAGATTTTTAATAGGAAACTGCTGACCGCACTCAAGGCATTCGGCTACGGCTTCTACAAAATCAACATGATAGTCTGCCTTTTCAAGGGCTGTATCCTTAACTGCCATAGGCCAAACAAAATCGAGAGAATCCAACTCTACACCAGATAGGGCCCCGATTTCAAGCTCTATCCGGTCAATTTTTTGAGCATTCGCTTTTTGTCGTTCGTCCTCGGCAATCTTTACTATTCCGAGCGCTATCGACAATTCATGCATACCAGGCTAGTTTTCCTGCTTTCTGCTGCTTTTAGCGTAACGAATTGCCAATGCACTTGCTCCAACCACCAATAATACCGAAATAAGGTGCATAGGTGATGTTAAATAGTGCATAAGATTATAACCGTCTGATGTACCATGTCCAGGGTGAGCTAATGCCAACGATGGAAGCAAAATGGTTACAATAGCGATGAGGGTGAAAATACGGGTTCTCATTTTTTAACATTTACTAGTTAAACAAAAATTCACGAGCAATTTAGAACATTTCTTTTTTACAAGAACTGACTTTTGTCATACTTAGAGACAATATATAATTCTAATTTAAGGGTCAATTATCATTTTGTAAAAACCTAAATGAGGTAAAAACCAATTTTTATTCTAAAGAAAAACTTATTACAGAACCCTTATCACCATGAACACCACTAAAGAACGACAAGAAACGTATTATGAGAGTATCATAAAAAGTGGGTACTCTCGAAGGGACTTCATGAAGTTTTCAGCTTTCATGGCTGCGTACTTGGGGTACGAAACATCAGCAATTGGTCAGATTGAGCATGCGCTGAAAACGACTCCAAGACTTCCCATTATTTGGGAGCACTTTCAGGAATGCACCTGCTGTAGCGAATCATTCATCAGAACAGATCACCCTATAGCTGCTGACATTATTCTGGACAAAGTTTCTCTTGATTACACTGCAACACTTATGGCAGCTTCGGGCCACCAGGCAGAAGCGGCTAAGCATGAAACCATGGAGAAATACAAAGGAGAATATATATTATGTGTGGAAGGCTCCGTGCCAATGGGAGACGATGGTGTTTACTGCTGTATAGCCGGTAAAACTGCCGAAGATCAACTAAGAGAATCAGCAGCAGGAGCTAAAGCTATAATTGCATGGGGAAGCTGCGCTTCCAACGGATGTGTTCAATCAGCCCATCCAAATCCAACCACTGCCACTCCAATACATAAAATAATAAAAGACAAACCGATTATAAATGTACCGGGCTGCCCTCCAATTGGTGAGGTTATGGCCGGTGTAGTGGTGCACGTAGTTGCTTTTGGCAGACTTCCTGAACTCGATCGTCAGGGCAGACCAAAAGCATTCTATGCAAAACGTGTTCATGATAGCTGCTACCGCAGACCTTATTTTGATGCAGGTTTATTTGTAGAAGAATTTGATGATGAAAATGCAAAGAAAGGTTACTGCTTGTATAAAGTAGGTTGTAAAGGACCTTCTACCTATAATGCATGTGGAACCATGCGATGGAACGGTGGTGTAAGCTACCCTATTCAATCAGGCCATGGTTGCTTTGGCTGTAGCGAAGACAATTTCTGGGACAACGGGCCTATTTATGAACGCTTGACCAATGTACCGGGCTTTGGAATTGAAGCCAATGCCGATAAGATTGGTATGGTTGCAACAGGTGCTGTAGCAGGAGCTGCTGTAGCGCATTCTATTGCTTCTACAATATCTAAAAGAAAAGAGATGAGAGAAAGAGTTGTCTCCGGAAAAGATGTAGAAAAGCGCGTTGAGTAATCATAATTTTTAGCACTGATAAAATTTAAAAAAAATGGCTGAAAGAATAGTAGTTGATCCTGTAACCAGAATTGAAGGACACTTAAGAATAGAAGCAGAAATTAAGGATGGCAAAATTGTAGATGCGTATAGTTCATCTACAATGGTACGTGGCATCGAGGAAATTGTAAAGGGTCGTGACCCTCGCGATGTTTGGGCCTTCGTTCAACGTACCTGTGGTGTATGTACTACTGTGCATGCTATTGCCTCTGTTAGAGCTGTAGAAGATGCACTGGGAATAGTTATTCCTCCAAATGCAGAAATGGTTCGTAACATTATGGAAGGCGCATTATACATGCACGACCACGTAGTGCACTTTTATCATTTGCATGCACTTGACTGGGTAGATGTAGTATCTAGCCTTAGCGCTGACCCTGCAGAAACTTCACGTATTGCACAAAGTATTTCCAACTGGCCCAAAAGCTCTGTTGGTTATTTTACAGATGTACAAAAACGAATCAAGAAATTTGTTGACAGCGGCCAGCTTGGAATTTTTGCCAATGGCTATTGGGGACACCCAAAAATGAAACTTCCACCCGAAGTAAATCTTTTGGGCGTTGCTCACTACCTCGAAGCACTTGAATGGCAAAAAGAAATCGTTCGTGTGCATACCATCTTTGGAGGTAAAAACCCTCACCCCAACTATCTGGTGGGTGGTATGGCATGTGCTGTTAATACAGACGACCCCGGAGGAATAAATGCTGAACGGTTAGCTTATGTTGGGCAATTGTTACAAGATGGCAAAAACTTTATCGAACAGGTATATCTTCCTGATCTAATGGCAATAGCCTCATTCTATAAAGACTGGGGTGCCATTGGTAAAGGTATTGGTAATTACATGTCGTATGGCGACTTCCCTACCAATGGTTATGCAGATAAAGCTAACTTTAAGTTCCCTAGTGGAGTTATCCTTGACAGAGATGTAACTAAAATCTACCCTGTAGACCATAGAGATAGTACCGAAATTGTTGAGTATGTCAACAAATCATGGTACGAATACACCGGAGGAGATGATGTTGGATTGCATCCATGGGATGGACAAACCAACATTAAGTACTCTGGCCCTAAACCTCCATACGAACATCTTGATGTAGATAAAAAATACAGCTTTATTAAAACTCCGCGTTGGAAAGGGCACCCTATGGAAGTAGGACCTTTGGCAAGGGTACTGGTAGGTTACGGAAGTGGAAATCCTGAATTCAAGGAAATAGTTGACAGTGCCTTGAGCACGTTGAATGTTCCTGTAACTGCTCTGTTCTCAACATTGGGAAGAACAGCAGCACGTGGTTTGGAAACTCAACTGGTTGCCAACTGGACAATGGAATTCTACAATACATTAATGACCAACATTAAGAATGGTGATAGCAGAATGGCCAATTCTGAACTGAGAGATCCTGCTTTGTGGCCTGCTGAAGCAAAAGGAGTTGGTTATACTGAAGCTCCTCGTGGCTCTTTGGCCCACTGGATAGTAATCAAAGATGGCAAAACCGCCAACTATCAACAAGTGGTTCCAACAACCTGGAATGCATCTCCTCGAGATCCTAAAGGAATGATGTCGGCATATGAGTCTGCATTGATCGATACGCCCGTGGCTGACCCAGCACTTCCTTTGGAAATAATACGTACAATACATTCGTTTGATCCATGCCTTGCCTGCGCTGTTCATTTATACGATGAGCATGGCAAGCATATCTCACAAGTGCAGAATGAAGCTGCATGTACTATCTAATTAAAATATTGAGATAATGGCAACAGTATCACATGAATTTAAAAGAATATTTGTTTGGGAAGCACCTGTTCGTTTATTCCATTGGCTAAATGGAGTATGCATACTTGTACTCATGGCAACCGGAATACTTATAGGTAATCCCCCAGCATTTATGTCAGGAGCAGAAGCTACCAACCAGTATTGGTTTGGTATTACCCGGTTTATTCATTTTGCAACAGCCTATATTTTTACACTAAATATGGTGTATCGTGTTTTCTGGAGCTTTATGGGTAATAAATACGCAAGCTGGAAACAATTCTTTCCCTATAACAAAAAAGGTATTGCAAATACCCTGTTTGTAATTAAGGATCACGTTATGCTTCAAAATGAAAAAGTATACGATTTTAGAAAGAATTTTATAGGTCATAATCCGGTTGCAGCTATCAGTTATTCACTTTTATTCATTCTTATGATCCTTCAGGTGGTTACTGGTTTTGCACTGTATGCTGACAACTCAACATGGTTTTTACCAAAAATGTTTAGCTGGGTAACAGCCTTGTTTGGAGGAGATTTTAATGTACGATTTGTCCATCATTTAGCAATGTGGGGATTTGCCATCTTCATAGTTATTCATGTGTACCTTTCAATGTGGCATGACTGGCTGGAAGGCCGTGGCGAAATATCATCCATGTTTGGTGGATATAAGTTTGTTAGAAAAGAACGTGTTAAAGATTAAGTTAGTTATAGAATGATAGAGTCTAGTCCTGTTTCAGTGGAGACTCCCGTGCCTACTGCGGACACATTGGTGATGGGAGTCGGCAATTACCTGATGGGTGATGAGGGAATTGGGGTTCACATTGCACACGCAATGGAAAAAATGCCGCTCCCACACTATCTAACAGCTCTTGACGGAGGTACAGGCGGGTTTTTCCTCATGAATTATTTTGACGAGTATCCAACTGTAATTTTTGTGGATGCTACCATGGATGGAAAACCCGCAGGTACCGTTACACTTACAGAGCCCAGGTTTGCCTCAGACTTCCCAAGTGCACTTAGCGTGCATGATGTAGGTCTGAAGGATATGATAGAAACGCTTTACTTCTTGGGGAATGTTCCTAAATTATACCTCATAACAATATCTATTAAAGAAATGGTACCTATGTATATAGGACTTAGCAATGAGGTAGAACAAAGTATCCCTGAAGTGATTGATACTATTTTAAAACTAGCAGAGAAAATACACCATTAATTTTTCTGCACAAACAACCGAGACATTCTCCCTGGTAATCTGGGGAGAATGTTTTTTTATGCGGTTCTATTTTCTCCAATATCTTACTAGATTGCTCTGAGTGAACACCTATCATATTTATATTACTGGTATTGTACAAGGAGTTGGTTTCAGGCCATTCGTGTATAAGTTAGCAACAGAATTTGGTTTAAAGGGTTGGGTAAACAATAGCCTGGATGGCGTTCGTATAGAAGTAAATGCTGAGGAAAAAGAAGCTAATGCTTTCTATAAAGATCTTATTCAAAAAGCCCCGACCAATTCACGGATATATAAACATAACATAAAGAAAACCTCCGATGCGGCATATCAGTCGTTTGAAATAATCAGAAGCAAAGAAGAAGGGTATCCAGATATACCTCTTACCCCGGATTTTGCTTTGTGCCCAACCTGCCGTACAGAGCTAAAAGATTCCAACAATCGAAGGTTCCAATATCCCTTTACTACGTGCACGTATTGTGGCCCCAGGTATTCCATAGCTAAAAAACTACCGTACGACAGGCACACCACAACTATGCAGCCATTCGAAATGTGCCCTGCGTGTAAGAAAGAATACAACAACCCTTTAGATAGGCGCTACTATTCACAAACCAATTCGTGCGAAACATGCGGCATTGAGCTTAAGCTGGTTGAACTGAACCCTAAAAAGGAAAATGCAGGATTAGATTATGTGCAAACCATTGACTTGGCCGTTGAACATTTAAAGAGTGGCAAAACTCTGGCTGTAAAAGGAATTGGCGGGTACCTGCTTATATGCGATGCGACCAATAGCGAAGCCATTAAACTTCTCAGAAACCGGAAACATCGGCCTACAAAGCCTTTTGCGGTAATGTATCCCAATATGGATTCTGTAGAAAGGGAATACCTAATCAACGACCAGGAACGGGAAGCGCTAACCAACGAGGTAGCATACATTGTATTGCTTCGAAAAAAGGAAATAATACAGCCTACAATAGAAGCAGAAAAAATAGCCCCTGGTATAAGCAGAATTGGTTGTATGATTCCCTATGCCCCTCTGTATCAAATGTTATTGGATCGGTTTCAAAAACCTGTTATTGCCACAAGTGGTAACATAAGCGGTTCACCCATAATTTACGAAGATGAAGCAGCTATAAAGGAACTTGGCTCAATCGCAGATGCACTCTTAATTCACAACCGTGAAATTGTTGCTCCACAAGACGATTCTGTCGTTTCATTTACTTCAATCAATAATCAAAAAATTATCCACAGGAGGTCGAGAGGCCTCGCTCCAACCTATGAAAACTCACCGTTTCAATCAACTGAAGAAACCATTCTTGCACTGGGTGCGCAAATGAAAAGCTCTTTTTCAATTCTTACCAAGAACAGAGTGTATGTGAGTCAGTATCTGGGCGACATGGACAATTACCTTACCCAAAATGCCTACAAACATACGGTCGAGCATCTACAATCAATACTGGCTTGCTCGCCCAATGTAATATTGGCTGATAAGCACCCACTTTATTTTACATCCGAATGGGCACAGGAAAGAGCAGATGAACTCAGCATACCACTATTTCAATACCAACACCATAAAGCACACTTTGCAGCCGTAATGGCTGAAAATAATTTGCTAGAAACCAGTCAACCCACTTTGGGGGTAATCTGGGATGGTACCGGCATGGGAGACGACAATAACATCTGGGGAGGTGAGTTCTTTTCGTATTCAAATCGCAGCATTAATCGCCTGGAGCACATTGGATACTTCCCATTTATTTTGGGAGACAAGATGCCGCGTGAACCACGCATTTCTGCCTTATGCGCATCATTTGGCTTGGATGGCGCTGAAGAAATTATGCGTTCCAAGTTCACCAATCAGGAATGGATGATTTATCAAAAACTGCTTACCAACCACACCGGACTAATGACCACAAGTATGGGTAGGTTGTTTGATGCGGTTGCTTCGTTATTGGTAGACATTGACACCACAAGCTACGAAGGAGAAGCGGCCATATGGCTGGAAAGCCATGCTGAAAAGTATCCGAAGCATAGCCAAATAGGTTTTGAAAAATCGTATTTCAGTACGGCTAATAACCTTCCTGAAAGGATCAGTCAATACTTAATTAACAAGATAATTACTGAGCTAAAGAATGGTGTTTCAACTGACGAAATCGCTTATTCTTTCCATATTTCTTTAGTAGATTTGGTAAAGAAGGTCGCCACGAAAAACGCCATCAAGCACATAGCCTTTAGTGGTGGGGTTTTTCAAAACAAATTGCTAACTGACATGATGATATCATTGCTTTCAGATGATTTCAAGTTGTTCTTTCATCAACAACTTTCACCCAACGATGAATGCATTTCGTTTGGTCAGCTTGCCTGCTACTTTATCTCCCAAAATTCACCCAACGCATGAAATACCTATCTGAATATAGAAATGCAGCCGAAGTGCAAAAGCATCTTGAAATGCTGAGAAAAACAGTTACCCGTCCCTGGACCATCATGGAAACTTGTGGCGGTCAGACGCATGGTCTGGTAAAAAACGGCATCCTTGAAATGCTTCCGGAGGAAATCACCATGGTGCATGGTCCGGGCTGCCCGGTGTGCGTTACTCCTCTCGAGCTCATCGATAAGGCGGTACATCTGGCACAGAATAAAGACGTAATTCTGTGTTCATTCGGAGATATGCTTCGTGTTCCGGGTTCTAAAAAGAGCCTGTTGCAGGCAAAGGCGGAAGGTGCAGATGTGCGTATTCTATATTCGCCTTTGGAGGCACTAAACATTGCCAAAGAAAACCCTGACAAGGAAGTTGTTTTCTTTGCTGTTGGTTTTGAAACCACAGCCCCTGCCAATGCCCTTTCGGTGTACCAGGCCAAAAAATCAGGCATCAGCAATTATTCCATTCTTGTATCACATGTTTTGGTGCCACCTGCTATGGAAGCCATATTGAACGATAAAGACAATCGAATTCAAGGCTTTTTGGCTGCAGGCCATGTGCTTACCATCATGGGTTTTGACGAATATTACCCCATTATCGAAAAGTACAAAGTTCCTGTAGTAGTTACAGGCTTTGAGCCGCTTGACCTTGTACAAGGTATTTTAATGGTGGTTCGACAATTGGAGAAAGGTGAGTATAAACTCGAGAACCAATACAGCCGGGTAGTGCAGGAAAGTGGCAACAAGCAGGCACTCGAAGTTATAAAACAGGTGTTTGAGGTGAGCAACCGTGCATGGCGCGGCATTGGAGAAATACCCTACAGCGGGTATAAGTTGAGGGATGAATATGTGGATTACGATGCAGAAATAAAGTTTAGTATTGATATTGACAAGGTAAATGAAAATGAGATCTGCATTGCAGGAGATGTTTTGAAAGGGATTAAAAAACCGTATCAATGTCCTGCTTTTGGCAAGCAATGCAATCCTGAGAATCCACTGGGTGCACCCATGGTTTCCTCCGAAGGAGCATGCGCGGCTTATTATCATTACACCACTTTTTGACACGTTCCGATTTTGAAAGGTTTTTTTAAACATATAATACAACAAATGGGCTTCTACACAGTCGTGGCACAAAGTGTAAGAGAGATAAAAAGCCCGCTCAAGTCCTCAGTGAAACTCTATGCGGATAAAGCTGTACTTTTTCTCGGAAGACCTTGTAGAAGCCAAGATTTTTTTGGTTCGTTTTTTCATCGACTGGAAAAAATGAACAAATAATAGTTAAAAGTGAATAGTCATGACTAACCTGAAAAGGTTGTTTCGACATTCGCATTAAAGCAAATAGAATTAAACTATGTCAAACCTAACCAATTTACAGTGCCCCCTACCCCAGCTCGATTTTGATGTAATCACACTTGGGCATGGAGGTGGCGGACTGCTAACCAATAAGCTGCTTGACAAAGCCATTTTTGAATTATTTGATAACGAAAAACTTAAAACACGCCACGATGGAGCCATCCTTAGTTTCGGACACAAAGTAGCTTTCTCAACCGATAGTTTTGTCATTTCCCCTGTTTTTTTCCCTGGAGGAAACATTGGGGAGCTGGCCGTGAACGGAACAGTAAACGATGTGGCCATGTGTGGAGCTTCGCCACGGTATATTTCGCTGGCACTCATTATCGAAGAAGGCCTCCCTGTTACTGAACTGTGGGATATACTCGTTCATGTAAAAGGTGCTGCTGAAAAAGCAGGCGTTTTGATAGTTACAGGAGACACCAAGGTAGTAGAGCGAGGTAAGGGAGATAAGATTTTCATCAATACCACAGGGGTGGGAGAAATGAACCCCAATGCGCAAATAGGAACCGATTATATAAAGCCGGGCGACAAAATTATTGTTAGCGGCAACGTAGCTACACATGGTATGGCCATTATGTCGGTGCGTAAAGGGCTCGAATTTGAAACCTCCATTGAGAGTGATACATGCAATTTAAACCATACCATAGGTCACTTGTTAAATGAATTTGGTTCCCAAATTCATTTAATGCGCGATCCAACGCGCGGTGGTGTGGCCTCCACCCTCAACGAAATCGCAAGAGATACTCAATTGGGCATTGATATAGTTCAGGATGATATTCCCATTGATTCACGTGTTGACAGTGCATGCGAAATGCTTGGGCTCGACCCATTGTACGTGGCTAACGAAGGCGTATTTATTTCGTTTGTGGATGCCTCTGTTGCGGATGCCTATCTGAAAAAACTACAATCGCTGGAATATGGCGAAAATGCGGCTATTATTGGTGAAGTAGTTGCCGACCACCACAACAAGGTGGTACTTACAAGCAAGATTGGTGGCAAGCGTGTGGTGAATATGCAAGTGGGGGAACAATTACCAAGAATTTGTTAGGCGTTTTAAAAGTCATGCTGAACTCGTTTCAGCATCTCAAAATCTCTGTTAATGATCCTGAATCAAGTTCAGGATGACTCATTGATATTTCCCTTTTTATTAGAGCAAAAACTACCGATACTTGTCATCCAATTTTTTCATTATGCAAAACATTCACGAAGCAGCCAATTACATTAAAAACCAACTCGATTTCCAACCTGAAACAGGCATTATTCTGGGTACAGGCCTGGGCGGATTGGTTAAACTCATTGAAGTTGAAAAAGAAATATCGTACGATAAAATCCCCCACTTTCCCGTTTCCACTGTGGAAAGTCATCATGGAAAACTACTGCTAGGCAGATTGAATGGTAAAAAAGTGATCGTGATGCAGGGGCGCTTTCATTATTACGAAGGTTACACCATGCGTCAAGTTACCTTTCCGGTTCGGGTAATGAAGGTATTGGGCATCGAACGCCTATTTGTTTCCAATGCAGCGGGAGGGCTTAACCCCGAGTATAAAATTACAGATTTGATGATCCTGAACGACCACATTAACCTGCAGCCGGACAACCCACTTGCAGGACCAAATTACGATGAGTTGGGCCCCCGCTTCCCGGATATGTTCCATAGCTATAATGTGGCTATGATTGACAAAGCACTCGAGATTGCAAAAAAGATGGAATGTGGTGTGCACCAGGGTGTGTATGCAGCCGTGCCCGGCCCCAACCTGGAAACTCCGGCCGAATACCGCTATCTGCGCACCATTGGTGCCGATGCCGTAGGCATGAGTACCGTACCTGAAGTAATTGTAGCCCGACACATGAGCTTGCCTGTGTTTGCTGTTTCGGTAATTACCGATTTATGCTACCCCGGAGCTATTGAAGAAGTAAATATTGAAAAAGTGCTGGCTGCGGCTGCCAAAGCAGAGCCTTACTTAACGGAGTTGATGTGGAAGATAATTAAATAATCAATTTACTATTAAAATATTTAAAATGAAAAACCTTGTTACAGTAGTAATATTACTTTTTGTTTCTATTTTAAATGCCAATGCGCAGGATAATTCAAAAATCCTATTAGGTGGGTCATTAGGAATTGATCTTTCCAATTACTCTGGGGACAACAATTCTTTTCGGGGTGACATTGATAAAACTTTTCAGCTTTCAACCTCTCCATTCATTGGATACTTTATATCGAAAAATTTTCTTTCAGGTATTGCATTTGAAAACAATATACTTAACGTATACTATGAATCAGATGATATTTATTTGAGCAGCATTAAGCAATCTGAATTTCTATTCAATCCTTTTTTAAGATATTACTTCAATGTTCCTCTTTTCATCCAAAGCCAATTTAATATTGGACGAACAAAACAAACATTGAATTTCAATCCTGATTATTTAGGCCCTGATCCTAACGATCCAATAATTCAAATATCAACTCTGAAATCAAAGAATTTTACAATAGGATTCAGTTTTGGGATAGGTTATGATATTGATTTATCTGAAAAAATAAAACTTGAACCTTTAATAAAATATGTAAGAAATAAATACTCTGACAAAGAAAATGAGACAAGTTTTAAAACCTCTTCACTTCTTTTAAACTTAGGTTTTGTTTACAGATTATAGCTGAAAAAACAAACTCTTTGTTTATGCTATTGTAATAACTAATTAAAATACAACAATGTCTCTAACCCAAGAATACGCCAACCAAAACCAATGGAGAAATTGGGACAAATACATTAATAAACTTCCAATTCAAAAGGAAGATGTTGTGTTGGACTTAGGTTGCAGTCTCGGGTTTGTTTCCCAACTATTAGCTTCTAAAGCCAAGCAGGTAATTGGTGTTGATATGAATTTCCAATTAATTGAAGAAGCCAAAAGGGTTCATTCTGCATCCAATATTGAGTACAGAGTCGGAAACCTGGCGGAAATTGGCCAACTGGAATTGCCACAGGCAAACGGCATTTGGTCGAGCTTTACTGCTGCCTATTTCACCAACTTTGACAAAACACTTGACCAATGGCTTGCTTTGCTAAAGCCGGGAGGATGGATTGCCCTTGTAGAAATAAACGATTTATTTGGTCACAAACCCCTGAGCAAAGAATCGAGAAATTCCTTTGAGGAGTTTTATCAATTTCAACACGCCAACGCTCTTTACGACTTTGAAATGGGTGGCAAGCTCATAAACATATTGCAAAGCAAAAACCTTCAGATACTTCATGAGGCTTCTATTGAAGACAAGGAGTTATCATTCAATGGCCCTGCCGAACCAGAAATTGTCGAAGCCTGGCAAACGCGGCTGAAACGAATGAAACCCTTGCAAAGCTTTTTAGGTGAAAACTTTCATAGGATAAAAGCTGAGTTCCTTTCATGCCTTACAGAAGAAGACCACCAATGCATCTGCGAGGTAAAATTTATTGTTGCCAGAAAGTAATACTACTTTTTCTTGAATACTTCTTTGTAGGCGGTATCCAATGCATCCAAAACTAGCTCGCGAGGCACCTTAGTCAGCTCAAAAGTAGTCCAGCCTTGCTGGCCCCATTTGTTGGGTACCGGGTACACAATTGCCTTATCGTATTCACAAAACACCGATTGGTCCTCAGGGCTGAGTTTTACATTTATCGACTGGCTGGTTTCATGCAGGGTTGTAAAAATACGTTTACCTTCTACCTTAAAAGCAGTCCTGTCAAAATGAGGATTGGCAACAGTACCGGGAAAAGATAGCGCTAGCTCTTTAAATTCATGGCTGGTCATACAAACAAATATACCTACCTGAAATTGTAACTTTTAAGTCAATCCTTAAATGTGGCTTTAAATTAATCGATTATAGTATATTTAGTTAAACAAGAACAACCTGCCAGTACACCAAATGAAAAAAGCGTTCCGACCATCCTGTTTTGTAAGTATTGTACTTTGCTTAGTTTATTCATCCTCCATTGCACAGCGTCATACAGAAACCCTTAATGAAGTTTGGAAGTTTCACAAAGGAAACATTGACAGCCCATTTGCCGAAAATGAAGAGGTGGAATGGGAAGTCGTGAACTTACCTCACTCATGGAATACGGAAGATGTGCTGGACGAAACACCAGGCTATTACCGGGGCGTGGGTTGGTATAAACGCAACCTGCAAGTACCAGCACTCTTCAGCAATCAAAAGGTGTTTCTCTATTTTGAGGGGGCCAACCAAAAAACGAAAGTTTTTATGAATGGGAACCAGGCTGGGAAGGAACATATTGGAGGATATACCCCTTTTGCTATTGAAATAACAGATTTTTTAGCTGAAACGGCAAATGAATTGATGGTGAAAGTGGACAATTCGTACGATGAAAATATTATTCCATTAAGTGGCGATTTTAATTTCTATGGTGGCATTTACAGGGATGTGTACCTGGTAATAACCAACCCACAGCATTTTGATCTAAGTAATCGTGGGTCCAACGGTGTATTCATAACAACACCTGAGGTCTCCGAAACACAGGCAAAAATCAATATAAAATCTACCTGGGTAAATCAGGGCCTAAAGAGCAAAAAGGTCGTACTTAAATACACGCTGCTAAGTGCTCAACAGAAAGAAGTGGCCGCTACTTTGGTTAAAAGTAAAGCGGAAGCAGGTACCCGTCAGGAAACTGGAATTTCAATGGATATTACAAATCCTTCACTTTGGTCTCCTGATAGCCCCTACCTATACACACTCAGGGCAGAATTGTTGGATACCAAAGGAAACCTGCTTGATGTTGTTGACAATCCGGTAGGCTTTCGGTGGTTTTCATTTGACCCTAAAAAAGGATTTAGCCTGAATGGCAAACCTTTGAAACTTATTGGAAGCAATCGCCACCAGGACTACTACCACAAAGCCAATGCACTTACCAATGAAATGCACCGCTACGATATGAAATTATTGAAGGACATGGGTATCAACTTCATTCGCATTTCCCATTATCCCCACGACCCTGCTATGCTCGAAATGTGCGACATGTACGGGTTTATTGCCAGCCTTGAGATTCCGTTTGTTAATAAAATTTCCACCTCAGAGGCATTTCTTGAAAACACGGAAAATATGATGCGAGAGGCCATTACAAGCAACTTTAACCATCCTTGCATTGTGGCCTGGTGTACAGGTAATGAAACCACCATGTACAATTCTGAAGAGGAGGCCTACCAAAAACAGCGGAGAAAGGTGCATATTGCCCTGGACAGCCTTGTGCGTGCCGAAGACCCGACCAGATACACGTACACCGTTGCCTTCCGATCACCTGATTTTCACTC
>JAGQYI010000075.1 GCA_020436165.1 Cyclobacteriaceae bacterium
AGAGAGATCCTATGGAAAATGAAGGTTTGTTTGAGTCACGATTAGACCTTTCTGAGGTAAAGAATACCTTTGATGCGATTCAGTCTGAGATCGGCAAGATTGTTTTGGGTCAGGAACTAATAGCGGAGCAGCTAACTATTGCCCTGTTTTGCGAAGGGCATGTACTGATCGAAGGCCTGCCCGGGGTAGCCAAAACATTAATGGCCAGGTGCCTGGCCAAAACCGTGGATGCAGGGTTCAGCAGAATCCAGTTCACGCCCGACCTGATGCCAAGCGATGTGGTGGGAACGGTTATTTACAATCCCAAATCAACCGAATTCGATTTCAAATCGGGCCCTATCTTTTCCAATGTTATCCTGATTGATGAGATAAACCGTGCCCCGGCCAAAACGCAGTCCTCTCTTTTCGAATGCATGGAAGAACGGCAGGTAACGGTGGATGGAACCAGCTATGCGTTGGAATCGCCTTTTATTGTAATTGGTACCCAAAACCCTGTCGATCACGAAGGAACCTACCGGTTGCCGGAGGCTCAGCTCGACCGCTTTATTTTTAAACTCACAGTGGACTATCCCACCATAGAAAATGAGCAAAAAATACTCGAGCTCCATCAAAACACGATGCATCGCCTGGACATCAACAGTATTCAAAAAGTACTCGATTTCAAGAAGTTGCGCTCCATTCAGGATACGATTGCCCAGGTGAAGGTAAAGGCCGACATCCTTAATTACATTGCCCGGATTGTGAACGAAACCCGCAATAACCCCAACATATTTTTAGGGGCTTCGCCCAGGGCGAGCATTAGCTTGCTGCAAAGCGCTAAAACATGGGCAGCCGTGCAAGGCCGCGATTTTGTTCTGCCCGATGATGTAAAGGAGATGATCATACCTGTGCTGAACCACAGGATCGCTCTGAATCCTGAAAAGGAAATGGAGGGCATGACCAACCACACGGCCTTAAAACAGATCATTGAGAAGATAGAAGTGCCAAGCTGATCGTATGCGCGTACTTAAATTAATAGGATCGGTCTATTTATCGAAGTACTTCTTTGGAAGCATCGGCATTCTCATATTGGCCTTTTTCCTGGGAAGTATTTACCCGTTGGCGTTACTCTTTGCCCGGGTACTCCTTTTAGTTTTCGGGCTCATGTTGCTCGTTGAGCTGGTTCAGCTTTTCAGGATACAGGATGGTTTGGTTGCCCGAAGGCACGTGCCGGAAAAGCTGTCGAACGGGGATGAAAACCACATTTACATAACGCTGAAAAGCACGATGCCCTACGATTGCCGGTTTATGCTCATCGATGAATTGCCGGTGCAATTTCAAAGCAGGGACAAAACGTTTTTGGGCAAAATGGGAGTGGAGGAGAACAAGACCGTTGACTATACCATTCGGCCAACGGAACGGGGAGAGTATACGTTTGGCAACGTCAATGTATATGTCTCCACCTTTACGCACATGATCCAGCGCAGGTACCGGTCCGATGCGGAGGAGATGACCAAGGTCTATCCTTCCATTATCCAGGTGAAAAAGTACTCTTTCCTGGCGGTTTCAGATTTTCTGTCACATGCGGGCATAAAGAAGATACGGAGGATTGGCCATAATTATGAATTTGACCAGATACGGGAGTTCGTTCCGGGGGACGATGTGCGATCAATCAACTGGAAGGCAACGGCCCGCACCTCCCAGATAATGGTGAACCAATACCAGGATGAGAAATCGCAGGATGTGTATGCCATTATAAACAAAGGCAGGGTAATGCAGTTGCCATTTGAAGAACTGACCTTACTGGATTATGCCATCAACTCTTCGCTGGTGATGCTGAACACCGCCTACACCAAAGACGATTATCCGGGATTGATCACGTTCAATAAGGAGGTGTCGGCCATGGTTATTTCTTCGAAGAAGAAAACGCAGATCACGGAAATACTGGAAACCCTGTACAATCAGGAGACCGATTTTTCGGAAGCAAATTATGCAAAGCTGGCCTATTGGGTACGGCAGAAAATTAAAAAGAGAGCGCTTATATTTTTGTATACCAATTTTGAAGGGCTCACCAGCCTTTACCGGGAGCTGCCCTACCTGAAAACCATCGCCAGGCACCAGCGGCTAATTGTGGTACTGTTCAAAAATGTGGAGCTAAACGAGCTGCTGGACCAGCCCTCGAAAGATACCGAAGCCATTTATACCAAAACCATAGCCACCAAATTCCAGATCGAAAAGCAGCTGATTGTTAAGGAGCTACACAAGCATGGCATTGATGCCATTTTGACCTCTCCCTACGACCTCACCGTAAACACCATTAATAAATACCTGGAGATTAAGGCGAGGGGGGTGTTTTAGTGGAGAAGATGTCGGAATACATGGGATTTCATTTACACACTATATTTCTAATATCTTTTCAAGTTTACCAATAACCAGCTTTCTTCTTTCATTGGCTGTAATCGGGTTTATATGACACTCGATTATTTCATTTCGAGATGAGTGTGTAAGTATTTCTTTACTCATCTCTTTTAAAAAGAGTTGAACATCCCCTTTGGCATTCTTAACATCTTCTACCAAATCTAAATTATTGTCAATGATATAGATAATATCTTCAAAATCATGACTTGTTCGTGGATCGTTTCCTCTGCTTTTAAAAGCCTCCCACTTAGTTGCTAAAAATAAGCTAACAGGTAAGATTCTGATTTCTTCATTACCGATTTTAACAGGATAGGCCTTTTCAAACCCTGGCTTAAGCCAACTATTTGTGGGGCCTAGAGGAGTTTCTTCGTAAGGAATGAAATCAATAAGAATATCTTTCAGGATAAACCTATACATTACTTTCTCCATATGTGCCGGATAGATTTTCTTAGTTGCTAATTTTTCTCGCAACTCGTTCATTTGAGCATATGTGCTTATTTGAATAGAAACATCAATGTCTTTGGTAGGACGTGGCTGTTCGGCACCTTCATCGGTTACATATAAGCTCACAACGGCACCTCCTACATAAATTACTTGATTGTTTAGTTCTTCTAATGTTGAAGCAACCTTCTCAACAATTTTTAAATTGATGGTTTGATTTTTAAGCATGTTCAATTCTTTCTTTTAGTAAGGCAAATGCCATATTTTGTTCCCTTGCTCTTCCTATTCTTATAGCATCGGTTAATGCCATCAATTCATAATATTTTTGATCCTTAATACAAGCCTCGGGGGTTTTAGGATGGAGGGGCTCAATAGCCTGTCCCCTTATGTTCCCTTTTCCAAATGGCCAGACAAAATGCTCTTCACTCATAAATTCGTTTTGTAATGGAGCGGCTGAAACAGAAGTGCTCAATCCTCTGACTATTGGGCCGGGCTGTTGTGGAAATACATAACGCAGACCGTATTTTAAGAAGTCTAATAGAGCTAATTTGTTTAGCGTTTTTTTATCGCTGCTAATTAAACCACCAATAATTGATCTGTTGATGCTTTCACTTATTTCGCTGGCACTAATGCTAAGTTCATTAGCCAGGTCTTTCATATACCATTCTTCTTGCCCTTTGCTGGCTATTTTAAGTAAAATGGCAATATCATGAGGCCGCATGCCGCTATGCTTTTTCATCTAATGACTTTTTGTGTTCACAAAAGTACAAAATATTTGCGATTCGCGATTCGCGAATCAAGAAATAAATACCAAAACCATCGCTAATAAGTTTCAGATCGAAAAGCAGCTGATCGTTAAAGAGCTACACAAGCATGGCATTGATGCTATTTTAACCTCTCCATACGACCTCACCGTAAATACCATTAATAAATACCTGGAGATTAAGGCACGAGAGGTGTTATAGTGAAAGGTGCGACAAGCTAATGACCTACGATGAGTTTGTGGAATGGAAAGAAGCTGAACGTACAGATGGCGCTGCGCCTCTGGACTTCATTAATATCTTCTAAATTAGCGGATTGCAGGTCAGATTCAAAAAGGCACGTTGAGGCATGCGTCCATATCATTTGTTATGAGCCTCCTTTTCTATTTCCTCAGTGAGTTTTGTGGTGAGGTCAAATGTTTGCATTACGTCATGTTTGGTTACAAAAAGTTCTTGGCCTACTTTATATGTTGAGTCTTTAGTCTTGTCAATGTATTCCTTGTCCACAATTGAGGCACAATGTTGAATAAGGTGCCTTCTTTGGAATTGGATAAATAGAAACTTAAACTCCTCCTCTCCTAAAATTTTCTTGTAACTGATTTGCGTGTGTTTTTTCCAGTTCTTTTCTCCGTGTTCTAAATTTTGAAAACTGTTCGGAGACTTCTTTTCTCCGTAATACTTTTCAAACAAATAGGAATGTTTCATTTGGAAAGCAACTACACAGTCAGTTAGACATTCTCTGAAAATAGACTGTTTGATAAGCTTTGATTCTTCTTCTAACCCTTGATTTTGCAGCAGATTTTGTATGGAGTCAGCTGAGTGAATTTTAGCCTTAATTTTTGATAATGTATTAGCATAAATTTTCTCAATTGAATTATTACCACAATTGGGACAATAAAATCCGCTACCCTGAACTGAATAATTCGTTGAACATAGATCACATTTTACATGCAGCTCAAACGAGTCACTTGCCTTAATTGGAATAATTGATCGAGGAAATGGCTTTCCTTTAGTCAGTAAATCTCGGACTAGCTTTATTGCTTGATTTTTTGCTTGTTCGAGTTGGTAAGTGGTCCAATAATGGTCAGCTGGTGCATCTTCACCACATCTTGGACAAAAGACCTGCTCATCTCTCAAAATATTGATCCAGTCTTCTTGTAAAACTTTGAATTGGAATAGACAGTCTTTATTTGGACATTCTTTGTCGATGTATCCATGTTCATCAACTTCAATCGGAACTGATACTTCCTTCAGCTTCTTTACATCTTCTAATCTTTTTATGAGTTTTTTAAAGATATCAGTCATTATAATAGAAGTGATCTTGTTTCATTTTCAAACTCTTTATTTGACTCAACCCATTTTAAAGGATCTTCATTCCCTAGTAGTATCAAATAAGCTTGTCCTCCACCATGATATTCACTAAATGGGAAAAATTTTATCCAGTTTCCTGCGCTGTTCTTATAGTATTGCCGCCATCCTGAATCGTCTGTACCTAACTCTTCCAAGGGAATCACTTCTTTCAAGTCTTCTGTTAATTCAAAGACGAAATAATTCTTGAATAGCACCTTTGGATCCATACGGTAAACAAGGTTTGAGATTCGCATATGTTCTTCTGGTCCGAATCGATCGATAATTGTATGTTCGATTTGAATATGATCGAATTGCCATCTGTGAATTGTATATCCATCAGTTCCCTTTGTAGTAGCATGCGGCAGCCCAAACTCACCAACAAATTGTTGTTGAAAATCTCTAAACGATTTATCGAGATTCTTGTAATCTTTCCTGAAGAATTCAAGTAAGCCAAGTCTGCCGTTCTTACGAGGATTGAAGTGAAAGCCAAGTTCGTGTTTAAGGTTCCGAAATGAGACGCAGGAAGTTGTTATGTATCCGTTCGTCACTTCCCTAAGTTGTCCCGATGGAAACAAGGATCTTAGTTCTTCTTCAGTTATTCCCCATGGAATAAAAAGTTCTGGTTCTGTGATTTGAAATCCTTTAGTAATTTCCATTTGCGGTTTAGAAGTGGCTCATAACGGTTAGTATATGAAAAGTAGGCGGTTACGAAGCACTAAACTTTCAGTTAAGCACAAACTTATAAACAAGCTAAAAGCCCTGAATTTACTGATATTCCGCCTATTTTTTATATACATTGTTAGCAAGCGTTTTACTCTTTTTCGTGTATCATTCTTTGCAAGAATTCTTCCGAGAAGAAAAGAAGTTCATCCATCATTCTAAAAGTGTCTTTGGACATATTCATCTCCATAAACATTGGATGATGACTTCTCTTAATCATTCTTCTAAAGTTAGACATCGCCTTTTCTTTTGAAGCCATAGTTTTAGCTCTTTTAAGAGTTTCATACGTTTCTTTTCCTATTTCATAAATCCAAGGCATATCTTCTTTGAAGAAGCTTAAAACCATCAAAAATCCTAAATATGGATTTCCGTCTTTCTCTGAAATATACATTAGCTCGTGAAACATTTTAGGATGAAATCTAAATTTCCGTTTACTACGCATACCATCCGAATTTCTATCAATTCTTTCGGGTAAATCCTGAAACATAATTTTAATCTCTTCAAATAACTTTGCAACCGTTGAGTCTTCCATAAGTTCACCTTCTGAATTTTCTTCTACTGGTTGTATTGCAATAATTTCTTCCGCTTTTTTCTTAAATGCTTCAACCTGCATTTTAATTACTTCTTTGTCAGGCTCAGCATTAGGGATTCTTCCGACCAATTGAACTACTAATTTTGTCAAGGCATCTACATCATCTGTAGAATTTTGAAATTGTGCAAAAGGTCCATTATTTGCTTTATTCAAAGGAATTCCAATTGCAATACCCAACAATGGCGTGTCAAGTTTCCCTTTTGCAACTCCTGCTTCGTAAAGAATCCAAGGTCTATCAACACTATGTTTTGTCAGAAGTGCAACTACATCAGAGGCATCACTTAGTTTTTTCATTATTTCAGGATACCATTCCACTCCATAGGCAATGCCTTGATTTCCTTTTTTATCTGATGAGCGAAAAGACTTCAACACTCCTGCACTCACAGAACTTAGAAGTTTGCTAAAGGCTTCCGCCAATTCAGCGTCTCTCGTATCGTGACTAATAAATACCAATGGTTTTGAGCTGCGAGAAGATTTTGTTTCTTCAACAGTTTCTTTCTTTGATTCTTTTTCTTCTGCCATTCTGTTTTGTTTTAATGCTTGCTAACTATGTATAAAAAAACAATATTGTTTATTTCTACTATAATGGATGGTTGTGTAAATCACAGGTTTACAGCTAAATAAGTGCTATAATACGAGTATACGAATCTTTTATTTTTGCAAATCTGCAGTTACATTTTTGAACACATTAAATCTACAAAATAACAACGCATGTTGATACAAAAACAACAATAAATGGCACTTTACCCCTTGTTGGTATGCCACAGGCATCCCTTCGGGAAAACGCCAACAAGGGGTTGGCAAATTAATGCTTGCTGCTTTCGGTTGAGCGGGCGTCTGAAATTAAATGCCCAACAATCTGCCAGTCGCCTTCTTTTTTAAACAACCGATGATGCGTGGTGCGCCTGGGGCCAAGCGCGCTGTTGTCGCTCATTTTTTGGCCTGTTCTGGATATGGTAGAAATTACCAAAACCACATTATCTGCAATAGGCTTAAGCTTTATGGAGGTTTGCTCCGATTCGCCTGCCATTACAAAATCCATTGCAAACACCTCTGCGAGGTATTCCTCTATGGCCTGGCGCCCCACCATGCTAAAGCCAAAGGCATTGGTAAACTCAGCATCGTCCGAATACCATTTGGCGGCCAGCTTGTAGTCTTTTGTTTTCCAGGCCTTGTTCCAGTCGTCTATTTGAGACACAATGCGCAGGCTGTCGGAGGTGGAAATGACCTGTGCACAGGAAATAGAGGCAAGGCCAAAAGCTAAAAGGAAAATAAGTGTTCTCATGGTTTTGGTGTTTTGGTAAATATAGTGGCATTTTGGTACATCAGGAAAAAGCTTCCTTATTCCAGACAGGTATGAGGGCATAAAAAAAGACCGGAGATATCCGGTCTTTTTAATTCTAACATTCTAATCTTCATACCGGACTCCGTTCCGGTATCCCCTCGATAAAAGCACAAGGCAAATTAGTAAGGAGACCCCGGAATAAATCCGGGGATAAAAGGTTTATAGAATACCTTCTGCAACCATCGCATCGGCCACTTTAATGAAACCTGCAATGTTGGCTCCGGCCATATAGTCGCCTTCAAAGCCGTATTTAGCTGCAGTTTTCAAACAGGTATCGTGGATGTTGCGCATAATGTTTCTTAGTTTTTCATCTACGTCTTCACGGGTCCAGTACAGTCCGTTGTAGTTCTGTACCATTTCCAGACCAGAAGTAGCCACACCACCCGCGTTAGACGCTTTACCCGGAGCATACATTACACCGCCTTTTTGCAGCATGGTAATGGCTTCCGGAGTAGTAGGCATGTTGGCGCCTTCAGCAAGCAGCATCACGCCATTGTCGATCATGTGTTGTGCATCTTCCACATTCACCTCGTTTTGTGTAGCGCAAGGGAAGGCACATTCTGCTTTTATGCTCCAAAGAGGGTTGCTGGTAGCGCCTTTTTCTACTGCATGGTATTCAGCGGATGGATACTTATCAGCATATTCCTTAATACGGCCACGCTTCACCTCTTTCAGTTCTTTGATAAACTCAAGTTTTTCAGCATCTATACCGTCTTTGTCGTAAATAAATCCCGAAGAATCGGAAGCAGTAACAGGAATACCACCATTGGCAATGATTTTTTCCATAGCAAACTGAGCCACGTTACCGGAACCGGAAACAAGGCATCTCTTGCCTTCAAATTTCTGTCCCTTGGTAGCCAGCATTTCAATGGCAAAATAAATAAGTCCGTAACCTGTTGCTTCAGGACGAATAAGGCTACCGCCCCATCCAAGGCCTTTACCGGTAAGCACACCCACAAACTCGTTGTTGATCTTTTTGTACATACCAAACAGGTACCCGATCTCACGTCCGCCTACTCCGATATCACCGGCAGGTACGTCCGTACGGTGGCCAATGTGCTTGGCCAGCTCTTGCATAAAGCTTTGGGTAAAGCGCATTACTTCTGCATCTGACTTGCCCTTAGGGTCGAAGTCGGAACCGCCTTTACCGCCTCCCATGGGAAGTCCGGTAAGCGCGTTTTTAAATATTTGTTCGAACGCTAAAAATTTAAGAACACTTAAATTAACGGTAGGGTGAAAACGTAAACCTCCTTTGTAAGGGCCAATGGCGCTGTTCATTTGCACACGGTAGCCACGGTTCACGTTAATGTTTCCCTGGTCGTCCATCCAAGGCACTCGGAAAGTGATGATTCGTTCCGGCTCGGATATCCGTTCAAAAATATTTAAGTTCTTGTATTGAGGATTTTGCTCAATCACTTTTTCAACATTGAGATATACCTCCTCAACTGCCTGATGAAACTCCGGTTCATGAGGACTGCGTTGTAGAATTCGATCTAGAACTTCTCGGCTCATAGTTACTTGGTTTTTATGTATTGAATGTGGTTCAAAGATACAACCTTAAATTAGGTTTAATTATGAAATTTTATCCTTTAAAAAGTTCGCTGTGTGATTATTTTTTAGCTTGATTAAATCTTCAGGAATGCCCGCAAATGTTACTTGGCCGCCCTTTTCTCCTCCTTCAGGCCCCAGGTCGATAATCCAGTCTGCGGATTTGATTACTTCTATATTGTGTTCAATTACAAGCACAGTATTGCCCTGATCAATGAGTGCATTCATGGCATCCAGCAACTTGCTTATGTCGTGGAAATGCAACCCGGTTGTTGGCTCGTCAAATATGAACAAAATGTTTTGGTTTCCCGAGCCTCCCTTGCCTAAAAATGAAGCCAATTTTACCCGTTGTGCTTCCCCTCCACTTAAAGAGCTGGACGACTGACCAAGGGTAATGTACCCCAGCCCGACTTCTGCCAGCGGAAGTAGCTTATTGAACACAGGTGTAACGTCTTTAAAGAACTCAATGGCCTCATCAACCGTTAGGTCGAGTACCTCACTAATGTTCTTGTCGTTATAGGTTACTTCCAGAATTTCGCGCTTAAAGCGATGGCCTTTGCATTGCTCACAGGTGAGTACAATGTCGGCCATAAACTGCATCTCAATTTTAACCGTTCCCTCACCTGAGCAGGTCTCGCAGCGACCGCCTTCCACATTAAAAGAGAAGTGCGAGGGTTTGTACCCTCTTTGCTTTGAAAGCTGCTGGTCTGCAAACAACTGGCGAATGCCATCGTAGGCCTTTACATAGGTAACAGGGTTGGAGCGGGATGACTTGCCAATTGGGTTTTGGTCCACAAACTCGATCTGGCTCACTTTTTTGTACTCGCCTTGCAGCTGGTCGAACTTGCCTGTAGGTTCGGAAACCGTTCCCAGAATTTTACCCAAAGCAGGGTAGAGAATTTTAGTGACCAAAGTGGATTTACCTGAACCACTTACGCCAGTAATGGCCGTCAGGGTTCCCAAGGGAAAATCTACGGTTACATTTTTGAGGTTGTTTTCACGGGCACCTACCACTTTAATGGTATCGTTCCAGGTGCGCCTGCGATCAGGAACAGGAATACCGTCCTTGCCTGAAAGGTACCGGGTAGTGTGGGTATTGCCTTCGGCAATTTCATCTATCGAACCCTGAAAAACGAGTTCACCTCCATGCGCTCCGGCATCTGGGCCAATGTCTATGATCTGATCAGCCGCGCGCATTACTTCTTCTTCGTGTTCCACCACAATTACGGTGTTGCCTTTGGCTTTAAGGTCTTTGAGAACCGATACCAGTTGAAGGGTGTCTTTTGGGTGGAGGCCAATGCTTGGTTCGTCCAGAATGTACATGGCACCCACCAGCACACTACCCAACGAAGTGGAAAGCTTGATTCGCTGAAACTCACCTCCCGAAAGGGTGGCAGTTTTGCGGTTGAGCGTTAAGTAGCCGAGGCCAACCTTGTTCAGGTATTTCAAACGGCTTTGAATTTCTATCAAAATTCGTTTGGAAATGGCTTTGTCATTTTCGCTTAGTTCGATGGTTTGGAAGAACTCGTACAGCTCATCCACTTGCATCAGCACCAGGTCAATGATCGATTTGCCCACAATTTTTACGTAACCTGCATCTTTACGTAACCGTGTGCCCTTGCAATCGGAGCAAATGGTACGGCCACGGTAGCGCGAAAGCATTACACGGTATTGTATTTTAATGGTACGTGCTTCCAAATGTTTGAAGAAGGCGTTTAACCCTTTGAATTTACCCTTGCCCTCCCAAAGCATGTCATATTCTTCTGCACTTAGATCCTGGATGGCTCTGTGAATAGGAAAACCTAATGAAGGTGCTTCGTTGATTAAGGGAATTAACCACTTTTTCATGGTTTCGCTGCGCCAGGGAGCAATGGCGCCTTCATAGACCGACAGGCTTTTGTCCGGAATAACCAGGTCGGGGTCAATACCTAGAATGGTACCGAAACCCTCGCATCGTTTGCAAGCTCCGTATGGGTTGTTGAAACTGAAAAAGTTAACCGTTGGTCGTTCGAACAGAATACCATCCAGCTCGAACTTATCTGAAAAAGTAGTTAGCTTGTCACCCACTGAAACAGTGCAAACGCCTTCGCCTTCAAACAAAGCTGTTTGTGCTGAATCGGCCATGCGGTATTGGCTGTCTTCATCGTGCGCAACCGTTCCACGATCGATAAGCAGCTCCATAGGTTTATCCTGAAGTCCGGAGGCATTACCCAGCAGGTCTTCAATATACTCAGGGCTTCCATCAATAATCAATCGGGAATAGCCCTTGCTTAATAATGTATTCAGCTCGTCTTCTACCTTACGACTATGGTCGAACGCATGCGGGCAGGTAACCATATACCGTTCGCCCTCATCAAACGACTGTAAGTAGTCCACCACATCCGAAACGGAATGGCTTGTTACTTCTTTGCCACTTATGGGGGAATAGGTTTTGCCAACCCGGGCATAAAACAATTTAAGATAATCGTAGATCTCCGTGGTAGTTCCTACCGTAGAACGCGGGTTGCTTGTGTTCACTCGCTGCTCAATGGAAATAGCAGGTGAAACGCCTTTGATGTAGTCCACCTCCGGCTTTTCCATTCGGCCCAAAAACTGGCGTGCATAGGAGCTCAGGCTTTCCACATACATGCGCTGCCCTTCGGCAAAAAGTGTATCAAATGCAAGGGAAGATTTACCCGAACCGGAGAGCCCTGTCACTACCACCATTTGGTTGCGGGGAATAGCAACGCTTAAATTTTTCAGGTTGTTAACCCGTGCATTTTTGATGATAATGTATTCTTTGGGATCCAAAGAATCAATGTCTGCATCGGGGCTACTTAAGGTGTGGTTTTGCATGAGGCGCAAATATAAGCAATGGGAAACCTATTCGCCATCAACCCGTTAAAATGAATTCCGGAGTAGTTTGCTTAGCAAAACAACCTCTTAAAAATGCAATCAGATTATTAAACTAACGCTCGATAGCTTAGAATAATGCAATTTTTGAAAAATTATTATAGCTCACACAATAAGATGTGCAATCTTTCGTTGCGAATAAATTTTAGGGTTTTTTATTGGTGAGTTGTAGTGTATAAGGAACAGTATTTAAAAACAGGGAAAGAAAAAATTATTAGAAAAATCCTTTGATATTAAAAGTCCGTTTCCATACATTTGGAATCCAAGTAATTTAAAAAAAGCAGTAAAACCACAATTAGACTCTATGATATAAACCTCTACGATTACCAATAATCTAACATAATGAATAACAATCAGACGAATGACAGCAAGTTGGTTTCGCTGTATATTAAAGGTAACGAAGAGAGTTTTGAGGTTTTACTGAACAGGTATAAATCCAAAGTTTTCACCACCATTTTTTTAATTGTCAAGGACAGGTACGTAGCCGAAGACCTTACGCAGGATACTTTTGTGAAGGCTATTAAAACCTTACGAAGCGGACGGTACAATGAAGAGGGTAAGTTCAAACCCTGGATACTGCGTATAGCCCACAACCTTGCCATCGATTATTTCAGAAAAAATAAGCGCTACCCTACCATTGTAATGGAGGACGGTTCCAATGTTTTTAACACCCTTGAGTTTGCAGAAAGGCCTTTTGAAACTTTTCAGCTTCAACAAGATACTAAAAAGAAACTCAAAGCGTTTATAGAGGAGCTGCCCGAAAATCAGCGGGAAGTGATAATGATGAGACATTACATGGAAATGAGTTTTCAAGACATTGCAGAAGCAACAAACGTGAGTATAAATACTGCTCTGGGACGTATGCGATATGCACTCATCAACCTACGGAAGAAAATGAAACAACACAATATTGCCTATGATCAAAACATTTACCCATCATGACCTGATACGGTTTATTTACAATGAAATAACAGACAAAGAGCATCACGCAATAGAGTTGGCCTTGTTATGCGACAATGAACTAATGGAAGATTTTAAAAAATTAAAATCGACTGTTGCAGCATTGGACAAACTCTCTTACGAACCTTCTGAATCGACAGTTGAAGCCATCTTGAATTATTCAAAATCTACTAACTTGCATACAGCCAAATAAACCCGGCTGTATATGACAAGAAAGCAGCGTTTTGAACATATTCTAAATTTTTTCAGGAAAAATAACCCGGAAGCTGAAACGGAATTGAACTATGAAAATCCGTACCAGCTATTGGTAGCTGTTTTGCTTAGTGCGCAATGCACCGACAAACGCATCAATATGGTTACCCCTGCTCTATTTGATCAGTTTCCAAGCCCTGAGCATTTAGCAACAGCTCAATTTGATGAGGTGTTTCCACTCATCAGATCGGTAACATATCCGAATAATAAAGCCAAGCATCTGATCAATATGGCAAAGATGCTTACCAATGAGTTTGGCTCCGTAATACCTAGCGACATTAAAGAATTGCAAAAGCTGCCAGGCGTGGGTCGCAAAACGGCCAATGTAATTGCTTCGGTAATTTATAATCAACCAGCTATGGCCGTAGATACGCATGTGTTCAGGGTTTCCAAACGTTTGGGGCTTGTGAACCAGAATGCCAAAACTCCACTGGAAGTAGAAAAACAATTGGTTAAGTATATTCCCGAGGCAGATGTACCCCTCGCCCACCACTGGTTGATCTTGCATGGCCGTTACATTTGTTTGGCCCGTAAACCCAAGTGCGAGGAGTGCCCGCTTACGCAATGGTGTAGGTATTTTGAAAAAATGTACGCTTCTTAAGACATGTGTGGCATCAATGTAATTCTCGATTTTTCGGGCAAGGCCGAAACGAACCACCTGCAAAAAATGATGGTGGCTACAGATCATCGAGGGCCGGATGCCAGTAATTTTCTGGAAAGGGAGGTTGGCAAGGCAAAGTTGTTAATGGGTGCCAATCGACTACAAATCGTGGATAAGCTGGAAGCTTCAAATCAACCGCTGGTTTCCCTTGATGGGCGTTATGCGTTGGTATTCAATGGAGAGATATACAACTACGAGGATATACGAAATAACCTTTTGAATAAAGGTGTACAATTCATAACCCGGTCTGATACAGAGGTGTTACTTTTTCACCTGATTAAAAAGGGAACGGACGGCCTTAAAGACCTGAATGGCATGTTTGCCTTTGTTTTTGCGAACCTGGAAAGTGGAGAACTGATCGTTGCACGAGATTCGATGGGCATAAAACCACTATTTGTGCACAGAAGCAAAAAGAAGATTATTGTTTCTTCCGAAATCTACGGAATACTCGCATCCGGTTTGGTGGATAAGCAATTAAATGAGAAAGTAATTCCACATTACCTAGCCTATAAATATGCCCTACGTCCTTCTACCTTTTATAAAGGGATTGAGGAGATGAAGCCTGGAACTGTTTGGGAAGTTGCTTCAACCGGGGAAATTGAAGAAAGCAAAATTCCTCCTCCAAAACCTTCAGGTAAAAAGATAACGCTCAAGAACCTTCTAATCGACTCGGTCATTCAGCAGTATTCTACAGCCAACCACACAGGCATTATGCTTAGCGGTGGAGTAGACTCCACTTTGTTGTTAGCCATTCTAAATAAAGAATTAGGGTATAATCATGTGCCGGTTTATTCCATTACCGGAACGGGAATGGACGGGAAGTTTGCACGGCAAGCGGCAGATCAGTACCAGGCCGAGTTTAATGAGGTTGCCATTAATGAAGGCACGCTGGCTAGGGTTGATGAATATATTCAGACAATAGACCAACCAATAGCAGATAGTGCATCCCTGCTTACCTGGCTGATTGCAGAAAAAGCAGCTGGGACCTCGAAGGTGTTGCTTTCAGGGGCAGGAGCAGATGAGCTTTTTGCGGGTTATAACCGCCATAAGGCGTTTTATACCTACCTGAGGAATCGGAACAAAGTATGGTTTAAAGGACTGCCCAAAGCAACGCATCTTCCGAATTGGTCGGGCAAGTTAGCCAGTCTTAAAAAGGTGGCAAACGCTATTGACCCTGATGCATCCGCTACTTTTAACAATTTCATCCAATCCGATTTTTTCAGGTTGCCCAAACAATCGATTTGGGATGACAACCTTGCCAATGAACAGCATTTATGTAATGCCATGCGGCATGATCAGGAAAACTATTTGTCGGCAGATGTGTTGGCTATTACCGATCATGCCACGATGCAGCATAGCATTGAAACACGGGTTCCGTATCTGGATAATCAGCTGGTTTCCTTTTCACGAAATCAGCCTGGTGAAGAATTGCTAAAACAAGGCTCCAAATGGATGTTGAAAGACTTGTTGGATTCGTATGGGGGTAAGAGTTATACCAAAAGACAAAAGTTTGGATTGGGCCTACCTGTAAACGATTGGTTTAAAAATTCTGGCAGGAAAGATTGGTGGGAATTCAACAAAAAAGAATCTCAAATACATAGATTTGTTACTTCTGCTACAATTGATGAATTAATAGCAGCACACCAATCGGGCAAAACCGATTATTCGCAAGAGTTATGGCGCATTTTGGTTTTGCACAAATGGCTGGAGCACAATTTTTAGTTAATGAAGGTACTTTACATTCACCAGTATTTTAGAACACCAGACGAAGGAGGAGCAATACGTTCGTATTATCTGGCCAAAGGGATGGTGGATAATGGTATAGAAGTAGAGCTGATCACTTCGCACAACAAGAAATACGAAGAGGTAAAGAATGTGGAGGGAATTAAGGTGCATTATCTTCCTGTGTTTTACGATAACACCCTGGGGTTTGTTAAACGCTTGAAGGCCTTTTATAAGTTTATGCGCCTTGCCCGAAAAAAAGCAAGAGCTATTAAAAACATTGATGTGTGCTATGCCACTTCTACACCACTGACAATCGGCATTTCCGCCATGCGCATAAAAAAGGAATTGCAAATTCCTTACTACTTTGAGGTGCGTGATATGTGGCCGGAAGCCCCTGTGCAAATGGGAGTAATTAAAAGCAAATGGCTAAAACTGTACCTGGAAAGATTAGAGAAAAAGGTATACCAAAATGCAGACAAAATTGTAGCTCTTTCTCCGGGTATAAAAGAGCAGATTGCTTCTCGTCAACCTTCCAAAGTAATAGAGGTGATCCCCAACATGTCGGACATTGATTTTTTCAAGCCTGAGCCAAAGGACCCGGAATTGGAAGAATATTTTAATGTAAAGGGTAAAACGGTAGTATCCTATTTTGGTGCCATTGGGCTTGCTAATCATTTGGAATACTTGCTGGCAGCAGCAAATGCATCTTTAAAAGCAAATTTGCAAGTGGAGTTCCTGATCATTGGAATGGGCTCTCAAACGGAGCGACTAAAGTATTTGGTAAAGCATTTCGATTTAACCAATGTGCGCTTCTTCAAATTCCAAAACAAACACAACCTTAAGCGCTTACTAAATGTAACCGATGCAGCCTATGTATCCTTTGCTCGCAAGCCTATTTTGGAAACCAACAGTCCTAATAAGTTTTTTGATGCCCTGGCATCTGGTAAGTTGATCATCACGAACACAAAAGGTTGGGTGAAAGATATTTGTGAGCAGAGTAGTTGCGGCTTTTACTACGACCCTAACAAACCGGAAGATTTCGTGAAGAATTTAGAGCCCTTTATTCATAATAAAGAGCAATTAATAGACTTTCAGTTAAACTCGAGAAAGGTTGGCGAAACTCAGTTTTCGAAGAGTGCGCAGATAGAAAAATTGCTAGCAATATTGAAGTAAGGAGTTAAGACGTTTGACTATCTTGAAATATAGCCACCAGGCCTTATCTTCCCACTGTGTGTTTTTTGTTTTCCCAATTAGCCACAACCACAAGGATAGACAGTATTGCAATTGATACTAAAGATGAATTTAATGTTCCCAATTCTAAACCTCCCTTGGAGTGCGGTTTGGTTAGGAAGTCCCCAAAAGTAGCACCAAAAGGTCTTGTGAAAATAAAAGCTATCCAAAACAGAAAAATATGATTAATTGTTGTGTAATAGTGTAGAACAACAACAATCAAAATTATTGCCCCGGTTACCATTGCTCCATGTAAATAGCTCAGACCAATGTTGTCACTTAGAAAATCACCAAATGCAGTTCCAAGACTATTCGAAAACAAGATAGCTACCCAATAGTATATTTCTTTAGACTTTTCAAAAATGGGATAGACCTCAAGTCCTTTATACCTCTTGTGCCATAGGACTAGAGTAATCATTAAGCAAAAGACCAACAGAAAACTGCCCCAGGCGTACCCCAAATGTAAGCTTCGATCTAAGAAATCTGATATTTCGGTTCCCAATGTTGTTGTCCCAATAATAACCAACCAGTAAAGAATGGGGATATATTTCTTTGACAGTAGTTGTGTGGAAAGCACAATACCAAAAAATGCAAGAGTAATACCTATTCCAGTTAAGTAGCCAAGATTTAGTGTCATGGAAATAAAGTCTCCAAGTGTTTCTCCCAGCGTGGTTGCTACGATTTTCATTAGCCAGAAAAGCAGGGTTATTTTGGCAACTTTATTCATAATTATGATTTCGAAATGGACAATTTATTTTATCTGTGAACTTAGTATCAATTAGAATGAATTTTTAAAGGTTCAAAGCCTTAAAATTTGTAATTATAGGTAAGGCGAATGACCTGGGTTTCATAATAATCTGTACTGGTATAAGAAAAGTTATTTCCTTTAATTTCTTTTTCTATAACCATAGTATTTAGCAGATCTGTAGCATTCAATAATAGCTCACCTTTACCTTTCTGAATAATTTTCTTTACCCCTGCATCAAGTGAAAACCTAGAGTTAATAGTTCCCTGGGGAATAATGTCGGGAGCAAGGTATATAGCCGTTACTTGGGCTTCCAAATTATTTTTAAACTTAAAATTTGTATTAAGCTTTATATTTCCGGAATAAATCTCCTGCTGTTCAGCATGATAAGTGTTTTCAATAGGATAAAGATTAATTACTGTGAAGGAATCAATTTGATTATAGTATCCATTAAGGTTAATGTTAATGTCTATTTTATCTGTCAGTTTCTGACTTATGACAAACTCGATTCCTGAGTTAAAGCTAGTACCTGCATTTTGCGAAACATTGTAAATAAGATTTGTGGTATCAACGGTGGTACCTATCCGTGTTATGGTGCCATTAGAAACTTTATGGTATAAGGCCCCATAGAAATACCCCATTTCCCATTCATTTTTATAACCTAATTCAAAGCTGTTGGTAAACTGGGGTTGCAGAGCGGGATTTCCCACTTTAATAATTTCAGCATCATCATACTTAGGGAAAATGCGTATGTCTACTTCATCCGGCCTATCTACCCTATGGTTAAAAAAGGCAGATAATTTGTTCTGATCATTAAATTTGTAGGTAATTCGTGTATTTGGGAAAGGTTGCAAATAACTATATCCATCGCTTTGGTAGGTGTTGTGGTTGGGGTCTACTTCGTAGGTTAAATCAACATATTCCAGCCTTAAACCTAGTTCGGCTTCTAACTTTTTAACCTCGTAGGTGTAGTTGCCATAAATAGCTGGAATTATTTCTTTATAAGTCGCTTTTCCATCAGCACCTGTGTCAAGTACCGAGTTGGTAGGAGAAGGGTTAAATTGCATATCAGTAGGAATTGTTCTTTGACGAAATTTTATTCCAGCCTCAAGTAAACCATGCCTTAATGGTTTAGTATAATCTAAAGTGAAATCAGCAACTTTTTGATCCGCAATCAAAAAAAAGGATTCTTCAGTCGTAAATGTGGGTAGTGAATTTGTGAAAAAATACTTCTCATCTTCTCTATCAAAAGTATAATTAAAACCCATTGTAAGCTTATGGCCAGGTTGTACAAACTTGTGTTCATAATCGAAAGATGTCATTGCAGCAGTTAGAACTTCATCCTCTAAAAACTGCCAAAGTCTTAAACTTTCGCCTGTGTTTCCATTAAAAAAGGGTTGGTCGCCATAATCTTTGATTGACTCTTTGCTAAAGAAACCTGATATCGTGAATGTGTTATTAGAATTGATAAACCAGTCAAGCCCTGCTTTTGAAGTAAAAAAGTTTGTATTACGATTTCTTTTTAATTGTTGGTCAATTATTGTTCCATCATCATAGGTTCTCGTAACAAATTCATTTTTATTCAATGTATGGGTATAGAGGTCATCTAATTGCACAAAAAGATTCACTTTGTTTTTTCGATAGTTAATCGAAACGGATGGGTTTATTTTAGGGGTAGCCTGGTATTGTGGGCGGATACCAGGAAGATTTTCCTTTCGTACCCATAATGCTCCAATTCCGGCAGATAATCCAGCCTTTCCATTGAAGCCACTTTGTTCTTCATTTTTAAGAATAATATTAATAATGCCCGCGTTACCATTTGCATCGTACTTTGCCGATGGGTTATTAATAATTTCAATTTTTTCGACAGCAGAAGCAGGTATGTTATCCAAGCCATTTTGATTGCCGAAGCCAGTTATGGCTGTTTGTTTTCCATCCAGCAAAATCATAACCTTACTATTACCTCTTAGCTGAACCTGCCCATCCTGGGTAGTAACACCCGGAAGGTTGCTCATAGACTGCAGCACACTGCCTCCGCTTTGGCTAACATTCGCATCAATTTTATACGTTTTTTTGTCCAATGCGCTGGTAACTGCATCCTTGGAGGCAGTTATTTCTACCTCATCAAGCTTTTGTAAACTTTCTTCAATAAAAATGGAGCCAACGTCTATAAACTCGGAATTAGAACCCACAAACAGGGGACCTGTGAACGTTTCAAAACCAACGTAGGAAACTAAAATAATGTAGTCTCCGGGTTTAATTTCAGATAAGGTAAACCGCCCACCATCATTTGTAATGGTACCAGCCACAAAGGATGAATCTGCCCGGGCTTCTAGAACAACATTAACAAAAGGAAGAGCTTGATTTAACGTCTTATCTTTAACAGCCCCTGAAATGGTAATAGATGATTTCTGTGCTTTCAACCCCATTGGGATCAAAAGAAAGCTTAAAATCAAAATATGGTTAATCCTGCTAATCTTTATCCTTTTCTTCAACCTCTTTTTCTCTCGTTAAATTTCCACTCGAATCAATGATCACCTCAAATTCCTCATCCCCCACTTCAATTCCCATTTCATACGATGAGCCTGAAGGCGATTCAGCGATTTCAACTTCATCAGCTTCATAATTTGAGAAATTCTGGTCCAGAATAGCCCTAATATTTGCCGGTATTTCTGATTCTTTTATACTGTATTCTGTTTCTAACCAGTCTCCATTCACGCTGAAGTTAGCAGAATATTCTTTTCCGTTTAGCTTAAATTCAGCTTCCCATTCACCTTTCTTTTCCATTTCCCATTTTACTTTCGTGGCTTCAGGAAATTTTGTGCTGAATGCCGATAGAACCTCTTGTGGAGCTTTTTCACTTTTCTGAGCGCAGGATTGCATACAGAAAAAAACAGTGAGTGTTGCGATGATTGTTAGACTCTTCATAACTCAATAGATTTAATTAATAGTTCAAATCAAATATCTAACAGAATTTGGAAGAAATGTTGAATTATTAGAACACTAGTGAAAAACTATGGAATCCATCCGTAAAGAAATAATTTACTTTCCAGTTATATCGATTGGCAATTTCTTTAACGATCGCCAATCCTAAACCACTGCTTACTTTGTCTTTTGTTGTTGCTGAAAACCTTTCAAACAGATTTTTTCTATTTAAATTATCTATTCCTGAATTAAGGAAATAGATTGCCTTACCTTCATTTTTGATTATAATCTTTCCTTCAGCAGACGTATGTCTTATGGCGTTTGAGAGTAAATTATGGATAAGTGTCTCAAGTAAATATGGATTCGCTGTAACATTAATAGATCCTTGTACTTGATTGGAAACCTTAAGTTTTTTATCGATGATATAGTCTTCGAAAAGATCTAATGTAGATTGAATTAAGGGGACTAAGTTGTTTTCTTTATGGCCACTATATTGTTGGTTCTCTACCTTGGCTAACAAAAGTAGGTTTTTATTAATTCGAGATAGGCGCGAAAGAGGAGCATTAATACTATTAACTATATCTAACATTTCAGGCGGAATATTTTTATACTGTATTAGTAAATCAATCTTAGACTTAATTAGTGCAATAGGTGTTTGGAGCTCATGTGAGGCATTTTCAGTAAATAATTTCTGTTGCCTGTAGACATCCACGTTATTATTTACCATTTGTTCAAGGGATTCATTCATCAACTGAAATTCCACAATCTCAGATGTTGGAAGATTAATACCATGCTCCTTTGAAAGTTCATAGGATTTTAGCGCAAATAATGTTTGGTAAAAAGGCTTCCAGGTTCTAGAGGAAATTCTATTATTTAGAAGAATAAAGCCAATTATCATCAAAAGAAAAAACACAAATGTAACTATGGCAATAGCAAAAAAGGTTTCGTCTGATTCTTCTACATTGGTCTCAATGGTTATAAAATAAGATTCACCATTTAATTCTATTTTGGACTTTAGACCTCGAAATCTATTTTCACTATCACTCTCATCAAAATTATTGGCTCTAACAATCTCATAGATACTATCACGAAAGTAGGTTTTGTCTTTTGCTTTAAAAATTGAAAACCCTGGCTGCAGTTCACCCCAAATATGATTGACATCCTCAATATCGTTTTGACTAAATTTTTTAGACTCAAGGGTTTGTTTGGTATGTTGCAAAGTGAGTAAATTGTTCTCATCCAGTTCACTTATCCAGATATAGTCTATTACTAAAACATAAACAGGAACACTTATTATCAAAATAATTAAGGCATATAAAGCAAATGCTTTAAGCGGTTTATGTAGTAATCTGGTCATTGTTCCCACTTATATCCGGTTCCATAAATATTCTTTATATAATCACCGTATTTCTTTTCTTTCAATTTTCTTTTAAGGTTTTTAACATGAGCATATACAAAATCATGATTATCGAACATATCGGCAAAATCACCAGATAAGTGTTCTGCTAATGCCCCTTTTGAGAGAACCCTGTTTTTATTTCCAATAAAAAATAGAAGTAGATCATATTCCTTTTTGGTAAGGTTTATTGATATACCATTAACAGTTACAATCTTGGAGTTTAAATCAATACTTAGTTCATGTTGTACAATTATATTGCTGCTATCAAATTCTTTTCTTCGTATAATCGATTCGATTCTAGCAGCCAATTCAGCTAAATGAAAAGGTTTAGCCAGATAATCATCGGCTCCTAACCTTAGACCTTTAACTTTTTCATCGATAGAATTCTTTGCCGAAACTATAATGACACCATCCTGTTTATTTAATTTTTTTAGTTCGTTCAAAATCATCAGGCCATCTCCTCCGGGAAGCATTAGATCCAAAATAATACAACTATATTCATGGGAATATATTTTCCCTAGGGCAGATTGATAATCAGGGGCAAATTCACATAGGTATTTTTCATTAGTTAGGTAGTTAACAATGTCCTGTGCGAGTTCCGTCTCGTCCTCAATAATCAAGATTTTCATAAATGCTAATTAATTATACGATTTAGAATAAAAATGGAATCCCATTATCTCGAATATTTGAAAACCTTTAAATCAATAGATATCTTGCTTTTTTTAAACCAAAATTTTGTCTTTGCGATGGTTCTCAAACATTTCTAATGCCGATTTAAGAACACCAACCAGCCCTATGCCCAAAACGGTGATACCAACCGCAATGCTTTCAGTGGTATCCGACCGGGAAACATAAAGTAGTGCTAGCCCAACACCAACAAAAGAAAATGCCAGAAGTGCTATAAACCCTAATGCTATTTTACCTTTTACCGGGCTTTCCCATACTTTTCTGGAGACCTTGTTTTGTGTCTTTGTGGTGTCTTGAAGTGTTGAAAAGCTAATTGCAACGCCAAAAAGAATGAGCACGTAATTCAACATAGTCCAATTAGGAGCTTTGTCCATTAAAGAACGGACGAACGGTACGTAAAAAACAATGGCTCCGGCATAGAGAGGATATTGCAAGTAACTTATTAGGTGAAACAGTTGCTTAGGGCCTTTCATTGGTAATAAAACAGTTAGGTTAAAGAGTACTGAATTATACTAATAAAATACCTAAGATGAATATATGTATAGAAACAAAAATGAACATATGGTGGAGTGAAATAAAAAAGGCCCCTTTAGTTAAGGAGCCTTTTTGTGAGATAATTACTTTATCTCCATCTTTTTTAGCTTGGCGTTGGCTAAGTCGCAGATATAAATTGAGCCATCGGAAGCCACTCGAGCTTTAGCTGGGTTCCTAAAACGAATATAATCTCCCTGGCCATCAACATCACCACTAACGCCCGGGCTGCCAGCCAGGGTACTTACGTTTCCACTGCTATCTATTTTTCGCATGGTGTGGTTAAAGGTATCTCCCACTATAAGATTCCCTGCTGCATCAATTTCTACGCTTAAAGGCTGGAAAAAACGGGCTGCAGTTCCGTTGCCATCTTCTGTTCCCTGGGTGCCATTTCCTGCTATTGTGGTTACTTCTCCTGTTGAAGCATTAAGCTTACGAATGGTATGGTTAAGGTCGGCTATGTAATAGTTTCCATTACCATCGGCTATTATATCCTGAGGATTGTGAAATCTGGCAGCAGCACCAATACCATCCACATAGCCGGAAGTTCCGTTTCCTGCAATTGTAGTTACCATATTGGTCGTCATATCCAGCCTTCTAACGGCATGGTTTCCTGCATCCAGAATGTATAGGTCGTTCGAAGTTCCAAGGGCGATTGCAATTGGCCATTTAAAAAGAGCAGTGGCTGCGGCTCCATCAGTAAAACCATTTGTACCTGCTACCCCCGCTAAAGTGGTTATGTTGCCACTTGCATCTAGTTTAACCACCGTATGGTCACCCACATTGGTAATATATAGGTTTCCGGAGGCATCGATGGCTATACCTGCGGGTGTACTAAATCCATCATAGGTTGCCTCAACAACTCCGGATAAATTTATTTTCTTAATTGAGTTTGAACTAGACACATAGATATTATCATTTGCATCTATAGCCATTCCGTTTGGTCCGGGCAAACTTGAATTAAGGGTGATTACATTCACATCAATAACATTAGTTACATCAATGGTTATAGTGCCCTTGGTGGTTGCAGTTCCATCCGAAACGCTTACTTCAATGTTGTGTGTTTCCTTGTTTTCAAAATTCATGTACTTGTTGGCAACCAGCGAAAGCTCACCTGTATTGCTATCTATTTCAAACAGGTTGTTATCGTTAACCGAAATACTGTATGTAAGGGTGCTTCCTGCATCTTCATCGCTGCTTATTACTGTGCCAATAACCGCTACATCATCAATGTCTTCAGATGCGCTGAACGATTGATTGGCAACAACAGGAGCATCGTTTTCATCTGTTACGGTTATTGAAATTGCAGCTGTTTTGGTAAACTCACCATCAGTTACCTGAATGGTTAGTGAGTGGCTGGTCTTGTTTTCGAAGTTGAGGGTTTGTCCTGTAGCGGTTGCCAATACTCCTGTAGAGCTGTTTATTTCGAATAGATTACCGTCATTGGTAATGATGGTATACGTTAATGTACTAGCGGCATCAGGGTCTTCCGCCTCAATAGTTCCTATGGTTGAAGAATTTTCTCCTACTGTAAAACTCTGATCAGCAATAGAGGGCGCTTCGTTTATATCTTCAACAGTAATTTCAACAGAAGAAGTGGAGTTGAGTGTGCCATCAGAGACCTGAACGCTTAACGTATGGCTTTCCTCGGTTTCAAAGTCAAGGCTTTTTCCAGCAGCCAGGCTCAGAATTCCTGTAGAGGATTCAATTTCAAACAATTCGCTTGGATCTTCCTCTATGCTGAATGAGATGGTTGCACCAGCGTCCATGTCAGTAGCGGCTACTGTGCCAATAGCGGTAGCATCGTCAATATCTTCAGCTGCTGTAAATTGTTGATCAGATGTGCTGGGTGCCTCATTTACGTCAGTAACAGTCACTGTTATAGTAGCAGAGGCTTTATCCTTGCCATCCGATACCGAAACAATAAGGGAATGCGAAGTAGCGGTTTCAAAGTCTAAGGAGCTTCCTGTTTTCAAGCTAAGTTCACCACCTGATGATATCTCAAATAGTCCGCTAGTATCTGTATCAATACTAAAAGAGAGAACGTCTTTGGTGTCTTTATCCTCTGCCACAACGGTACCAATCACCTCCGCATCTCCTATGTCTTCAGCACTTGTAAAAGTCTGGCCGGAAATTGTTGGTGGGATGTTGACTATGGGTTCCTCTTTGCGACAACCTTGAAGTATGGTAATGGTTAGGGCTACTAGTATGAGCTTTTTCATGTTCAAAATAGTTGGTCTTTACACGTTAAAAAATTCAATTATCTTATAAATAGAAATGAAAAATCGGCCCAATGAATAAACGGGCAGCGGTATTGAATAAACCCTGCTTATTAATGAATGAAGCAGAAAACTAGAGCGTTTCTTTGATGACTTTTAACAGATAGTCTCTTTTCATATCCGAAACCGGAACACGCGATTCGTCCTGCATAATGGCGTAGCCACCATCTGTTTTGTCGTATGCTGTAATGTGAAACTTATTGATGAGCCAAGACTTATGAATGCGCAAAAACCCATAAGGGGTTAGTTGGGTCTCGAACTCTTTCAATGTTTTGGAAATGATCAACTCCTTGCCTCCGATCAGGTAGAAAACGGTGTAGTTCATATCTGACTGACACCTGATGATGGTTCCAATTTCGATCACGTGGAGGGCATCCAGGGTAGAAAGCACCAGCTTCTTTTTTTGTCCCTGGTTGGACTGCATGTTTTCTATGAGCACATTAAGGTTGGTGTTCGAATCCCGGGTTTTCATTCGTTCGATTACCTTATCAATGGCTTCCCTTAGCTGGTCGGCATCGATTGGTTTGAGAAGATAGTCCACAGCAGAAAATCGAAACGCCTCCACTGCATACTCGCTGTAGGCGGTAGTAAACACAATATGTGTATTGGTGAGAGCCGGGAGACTTTCCAGCAATTGAAAGGAATGTTCTTTGCCTAATTGAATATCAAGAAGGATTAGGTCCGGCTCCAAAGACTTAACCAAATCGATACCCTCACTAACCGATTGTGCTTTTCCGACAACTTCTACTTCAACACAATGAAGGGCGAGGAGTTTTTCAAGGGCCTGAGCAGCACTTGGCTCGTCTTCTACAATTACGGTTCTGATACGATCAATAGGCATATTTAAGTGGCAATTTAAAAGATACCTGAAAACCTAATACACTTCCCTCTGGATTTTTTATGTTGGAAACATCAAGTGAAGACTTAATTCCCTGGTTGGCCAGGCGCTCACGCGCAATAGTAATGGCAAGAGATTTTTTGCTTTGCTCACTGTCAACTGCTTCCTTAATGCCACTGCCATTATCTTTTAGCACAACGTGCAAGAAATTATCCTTACTTGTAAACTCCAGATGAATAACGCCCTCCTCTTTTCCATCAAATCCATGCTTAATGGAGTTTTCAATAAAGGGTTGAATCATCATGGGAGGTACAAGTACTTCATCCTGATCTAATTCATTAGCACTCACCTGAAAATCCAGGTGTTTCTTAAAACGGGCTTCTTCCAGCTCCACATAATTTTTCAGCATTTGCACTTCGCGTGACAAAGGAACAAGCTCTTCCCTGGAGGATTCCAGAATATCCCTCATCAGCTGGCCAAATTTGGTTAGGTAGCGAGAGGCGTTCTTTTCGTCTTTATCCAGCACAAAATTCTGTATCGAGGTAAGTGCGTTGAAAATAAAATGAGGATTCATCTGAGTTCGTAGTAACGACTGCTCGAGGAGCAGTTGCTTTTGTTTGCTTTTTAAGCGGAACTGACGAAAAAGGACGAATACAAAGGATATTACAAGAATAGCAAGCAATATGGAAGATAACAGTATTAGAGACTGCCTGCTTAACTGCAAGTCTTTGATTTCATTTTCTTTGGTTAAAGCAGAAATAGCCTGCTCTTTTTTTGCCGTTTCATATTTTGTCTGTAGTTCCTCTACGGTAGCCTGGCGTTCTTTGTCGTTAAACTCTGATTTAACTTTTTCGTACTCGGTCAGGTAATTGTAAGCCTGTCTGTGGTCTCCGGTTTTATTGTACGATTTATGAAGCACCCCAAGGGCCTCAATTTTTTGTGAAACTATGGATAGCTCCTCTGCCAGTTTGAGGGCTTCTTGTGCACTACTAATAGCTTTTTTATAGTCTTTAAGCTCGTATTTTACTTTAGCCAACGTAAGCAGAGCGCTTGCAATTATGTCTTTGGGTTTATCTGCGGCAGCATAGAACAGCGCTTGTTCTATTTGTTTTTCGGCTGTTTTGTAGTCTTGTTTTTTATAATAAACCTCGCCAAGTCGCCCATAAATATTGGCAGTTTCTATCGTATCAGTTAGCTCTTTAGCATACACCAACGATTGTTCAAAAGCTGCAACCGCACTGTCAAGTTTACCAAGGCCCTCATACCCATTTCCTAAATTCAACAGCGTGTTCATTTGATTTGGCTTTCTCTGGTTCAGCCTTAAAAGCTCCTTGTTCTTGGAAATTGCCTGGCGAAATTTTCCCATGTCGAGATAAATGTTTGCAATGCCTTGTGTTGACAGGTACTTCTGGTAAGGGTCGGCAGAAATTTGAGCCAGGCTGTCGGCTACAAGCAAATAGTAAAGGGCCGAGTCGTACTGGTTAAGCTCACGATAAACAATGGAGAGGTTTCTGGCATTTTGAAACAGACCCAGTGAGTTATGCTGCAGGCCTAACATATATGCTTTATAACTCATGCTTTTGGCAGAATCGTATTTGCCCAATTTTCTGAAAAAGGTGCTTTTGGCCCCCAATGTCCGAATAGTTAATTTGTTATAACCAGCCTTGGAAGAAAGTTGTATGGCAGAGTCTGAGTAAATAAGAGCCTGGTTAATCTCTTTATACAGGTGACCCAAAGCAATGGTAAAGTATAGTTTAGCTAAGATGGTGTCATTCTTTTGTGCTTTTACTTCTTCAAGGTGTGTAAAAGCAACTTTTTGTGCACCTTCAAAAGCACCAATCGCGATGGAATCTTCTAATTGCTGATCAGTTTTTGACCAGTTCGGCTGCTGGGCGCTAGCCAAAAGGGGAGTAGCAAAGACAGCAATCCAGATCAACCATTTATTCATGGGCTGAAAGATACAAAGATCAGAAAAACAAAAAATTAGGGTCTCAAGAAAATAAACTCACTCCCATCATCATTCGCCTGCCGGATAAGCCATATTCTATTTCCTCAGAGTCTCTTTCGTTCACTTTTAAGGAGAGTAGATTCTTCTAAAGGTTTTGTATATTTAATTGTTAACTACTAGCTATGATTAGGCAATTTGCAATTCTTGTTGTTCTTACGGCTTGGGTTTCTTGCAAAAAAAACGAATTTCATGACCCACCCGTAGAGAATTGGTGTATGGTTTTTGAAGATCAATTCGATTCTTTAAATCGAGAAGTTTGGGAACCTACGGTTGCGCCAAATGGCATAACAGCGAGAACAGATCGCTCCAAAAACTTAAGAGTGGAAAATGGATTGCTCATCATGGAGCTTCACAAAGAGAGTTATGATGGGTATGCCTACACAGGATCTGATGTTGCATCTATTGACTATTACCAATATGGTAAAATAGAGTGCAGAGCCAGGCTTCCCAAAGCTAATATAGCCTGGCCGGCATTTTGGTTACTGGGGTCTTATGATGAATACGGAGCGTGGCCCAATTGTGGAGAGATCGATATATTAGAATACTGGGGATATAATGCTCCGGACTTTTATACAAATATTCACACCAAGTATTCAAATTGGAAAAATGGCAAAAAAAGAGGAGATCATTCAACTTCAGTTACGCTCCCTGATGCTACCGAACAATTCCATGTGTATGGTATGATATGGTACAGGGATCGACTTGAGTTTTATCTGGATGGGGACCACTATTGGACGTATCATAAAATAAGCGATAACTGGAGGAAATGGCCGTTTGATCATCCTATGCGGATCGTTTTTCAGATGTATGCGGGACCGGATTACCAAGGCTCAGTTGCAGACCTGCCTGATCAATTTGAAGTAGATTATGTAAGGGTCTACGAAGCCTGTGATTAACCTAAAATCCCCAAAAGCTTAAGGGTAGTGAATATTGGCAGAGCCGAAGTGAGCTCTACTGAGTCTGTAAAATGGCAGTTGGCGCATTCGTGCTAGTGCTTGTTACCAACTTTTCTTTTCTTTCAGGATTCGTTCGAGTTCGGCCTGATTCGTATCCAATCCGTTCAGTTCGATAACCTTCTGTTCTCCAGTTGTCAGTTTAAGAATGAGTTGTCTGACCCACTTATATCTATCATAAAAGTTCTTAAAGTTGAATGTGGCTACTTCTGAAAATGATATCTCAATCCAGTTCTTCTGTTCGTAAAATCCAATTTTCTCAGGTGTTATCAGAAGTTCAATGGGGTTTGTTAATAATTTGTTTAGTAGTGTCCAAGCCAAGTAAAAGAGAATGACCGCTGCAATTGTTCCGGCAATCTTAGTTGTTCGTTCGGGAAAAGTGTCAGTTAGAAAAATGAAGTAAAGAGAACCGGATACCGTTGCAAGTGTTACCGCTAAGTAAGTAATCAGATAGCTCTTCTTTGATTTTATTTCAGTTGTTGATATCAGCTCCATGAAGAAATATAGCTTCTCACGCCCAACTAAAATGAGTATGCGCTCCAATTGCTAGAAGCACCGAAGTTTCTAGTTTGCAATGTCCTTTCAAAGTGCTCAGTTCGTATATTCATTTTAGTGTTTGTTGTGCATAGTTTAGTCAATGGTTAAATCTAGTAGTGACTTTCTGAGACCTTTTGTGAATACTTTAGCTGCTATTTTATTGATTAGATAAATATTTGCATTAAGTCCGTATTTCAATTTTGACTGATATTCCGTAACTGATATTTCATCTTCAGTATCTTTTGGGTGAACCAACCTGTCTCGCAATTTTTTAAAATCTTTAAAATGATTCCAGTTTACATCACTTTCGAAAGAAACATCGACATTCAAGCGTTTTATGATAAATTTTATTTTCCCATCAATAGGATTAAACTTCATTTTACTTTCAACTAAACCCTTAGAAGGAGATATTTCTAAAACTTGGTCATTGATATAAGCTATTTCATTTGGTTCTAGAGTGCCTGCAGTTTCTATTGTGCTACCAATAAAGTTTATGAAGGCTTCCATTGCACTTGCAGCACAAAAAACGGCTGCCCGAAAATATCTACGGGATAAATCCTCATCTCCTTCTTCTGAAGAAGCTTGTTCATAAAAGTATTTAGAATCCTTTAAGTAGTCCTCGAACATATTTAGATTTTTTCCAGCGCTTTTTGGGCTTCATATTGGGACCTTTTAGCTTCAAATGATTGGATTGCTGCATTGGCAATTTTTATTGATATCTTTTTATCTGTAGCCTTTTCAATAAGTACAAAGAAAACTTCAAACATCCGACCCAATTCATTAGGGTTAATTCGAGCACCTAACCCTCTGTAAGTATCTGGATCAACTCCCTTTAAACGTGCCTCAGATAAAGCTTTGGCATTTAGAGGATCTTCAGAGTCACGTAGATTATCAACTAAGGAAAATAGCACATGTTGTTTATCAGGTTCTTTTGAATAAAATCCCGCAGCATATGACCAGCTTGCAACAACCGCAAGTGAAAGTGCTTTTCTAGCATATTCACCGTAGTTATCTTTTTTTCTGCTATTAATTTTTGCTCTTTGGGTTGTGTGGAGTTTATGAAACTCTTTACCAACTTTCACTAACTCTTCGCTATTCCAATCAATCTTCTCTCTAATTTTCAAATACTCATCATCGACTCCACCAGTTGAGCAAACAATGGGCAAATGGAAATCACTTTTCTTTGCAGATTTACCTTTGTAAAAATTGACAATGAAGGTTCTTGCAATTCTTACCGTTGGAACAACAGGACTTCTTTTGTCAGAAAAATCTTCACCCTCGGCAAGTAGTCCAATTGTTTGAAAATACTTCCTAAGTTCACCACCAATCATTTGCTCTCTCATCCGGTCCAACAAATCATTCGAAACAGCAATGGAAGTATTATTAATAGTTGCTATTTCAACTTTTTGATGACGATCTAGTCCGAAAAAGATTCGAAAACCGTGATAAACTTTCGGTTTTTCATTAACCGCATTTTGAATTGCACGAATTCTATGTTGCCCTCCATAAATCTTTAGAGGAACTTCGTTGCTATAACTTGTGTCATATTCCACAACTATGTCCTCAAAAGAACGTCCTTCTTTGGCATCTGTAACCATAATTTGAAAAGCTGATTCATTCTCAGAGATATCCCTATTAAGCTTGTATATTTCATCATCTTCATCAGGCTTGTCCAATGCCGCTTTGAAATCTGCTTTTTGTTGAAATTCTTCTGCAGTCAGGTGGCACATCAAATAGTATGCTTTACTCTTTTCATCAAAATGTAGAGTTAGATCACTAGATTCTTGTTCTAATTCCAGAGGACTGAACTCACCCAAAAAATCGTTGATTTTATCATTGATTTCATCAGGAACATTTGGATAAATACCAGGTTTATGTATTCTCATATCTTTCGATAATTATGCACAACGTATGTATAAACGCATCTTCCCGTTATACTCATTATGGCGCACCCCACGTAAGTGCCTCACAGTCAGTAATTTGTATAGATTTTATATGCGTTTTTATTTTTAAATTTTTCAAAATTACAAACAGTCTAAAGGGTTCTTTATCCATTGAAAGTTTGAATGAATAACAAAGAACAAATTAAGTGGAAGTAATTTAGTTAATTCGAATAAGCAAAACAATTAGAAAAGGGCTAACGCCTCAAGAAAATAAAATCACCCCCTTCATCATCGGCTTGCTGAATGACTCCATACTGTGGTACCTGGCCATTGGGGCTGTTGTTAATCACGTTGTATTTGAAGGATGAGAACAACTGATCCGTGGAGATAAGCGGTTGTTGGTTGGCCTTTAATGCTTTGATCAGGTATTCAATAAATACACTTCTATCAGGTACGGTTTTAAGCGAACCGCTGGTCATTGCCCTTCGGCTGGGAAGCTTATACATTTCCAGAATGGCCTTCGACTCCCGAAACGCTTCGCGTTGTTTTAAGATACCCCCGCTAAAGCAGGCATCGGTAATAAGTAAGGTATGTTTAGAATCAATTGCTCGAATGTAATCGCGAATGGTACCATTGGATAACCATGCTGCCTTTGATGATTTTTTGGCATCGCTGGGCAACCAATAGCCTTGTTCAATGCTTTCATCCCAAATGCCGTGGCCGGCATAAAATATAAGCAGGTTGTCGGCATCGTTAATTTTTGTGGTCAGATTATCAAACGTTTCTATGATACTGGTTCTGTCAGGGTTTTGAAGGAATGTAACATTCTCTTTTTTAAAGTTGTAATCTGTTTCCAACTCAGTTGCCAGCGAACGTGCGTCAGCAATGGGGTTATCCAGGTCAAGAATGTTAGGGTCTTTGTAATCCTGAACGGCAATAATTAGTGCATAGTAGTTTCGTTTTTTTAGCTCTTCGGCCAATGCATTAGTTCCTTCTGGTGCCTGTGAGGGAGCAACCTCTCGCTGTACAGGAGTTTTTTTGGCTATTACTTGTGCAGCCCCATCTCTTGAAAGGTCAAGCTTGCCAATTCCTGCCACAAGACAGCCGTTTGCTACTAAATTCGATTTCCATTTACCAACTACTCTTGCATCTGAAACCTGTGAAAATTCAATTCCAGGCAAACACCAAAGACCTTTTTTGTCAATATAATTTGTGCCTTTTACAAGTGCAACCCCATTAGTGATGCTGCCGGCAACAGTATATTTTGCAAACTTGTTTTTGTTAAGTGTTTCCGTAAAAACCTGACCCGTAAGGCTATCACCTATTTGAGAGAGCTCAAGAGTAAAGGTATAGTTTTGAACACCCCAGTTGGCTGTTCCCGCCCATTTGCCGGAAAAATTAGCATCTTCCTGACTAAATGAATACAGAGAAAGGGTGAGCAAAGCTGAAATTAGCAGAAACTGGCGCATCTTTGGTTTGGTTAATGAGATATGTAAAGATATCTATTCAGTTTCTTTATTCACCATTGAAAACTTTTGTAACCCGAAAAATTTTACCAGCTATTTTTTAACCCACCATTCCTTTTGCGGAATAGCATCATTCACTGAATAGCTCTCTCCTATTTGCGGTGTAGCAACTGTAACGTTCTTTTCCTGGGCTGCTTTTTTAGCTCTTTCTATCGATTCTGTCCAGGGGTGGAAGGCAAGGTTAAACGCCCCCCAGTGGATGGGGATTAACACATTTCCTTTAAGATCGATATGGGCCTGCACGGTTTCTTCGGGCATCATGTGTATCTCTTTCCAAAGTTCGTTGTACTGGCCGCATTCCACCATGCAAAGATCAAACGGACCATAGGCTTCGCCTATTTCTTTAAAGCCATCAAAATAGCCGGAGTCGCCACTAAAAAAAACATTATCCTTTTCTCCTTTTATAACCCATGAACCCCACAGGGTTTTATCCCTGTCGCCAAGGCTGCGGCCACTAAAGTGCTGAGCAGGTGTAAGCACGAGTTTTATACCTTCAAGGTTTGCTTCTTGCCACCAGTCGAGTTGGGTTATTTTGTCCTTCTGAACACCCCATTTTTCAAGATGGGAGCCTACGCCAAGGGGCGTATAAAAGTGACCAACTTTTTCTTTCAATTGAACAACAGAAGGATAGTCCAGATGGTCGTAGTGATCATGAGAAAATAAAACCGCATCAATATCTGGAAGATTGTCAATGGTTATGGGTAATGTATCGTTGAAACGTTTGTTGATAAACGAAACCGGAGATGGCGAAGGGCCCAACATGGGGTCGATCAGAATTTTCTTTCCGTCCATCTCGAGCAAAAATGCCGAGTGCCCAAACCATGTAACCCGTGTAAGGGTGTCATGCGTGCTTGTGAATTCTTCTGTGTTTCGTTTAACCACGGGTATAGACCAGGCGGGTCGTTTGTTCCCATTGCTATTTAACCATTCAGGCATCATTTTTAGCATTTGCCCAAAACTCATGTTCACTGAGACTCCTCCTTTGTTTTCAAATTTTTCACCTGTGAATCTTGGTGAACCAACAAAAGAAGCTGATTGAGTACCATTTGGCGGGCTGCCAAATTGTGGTTGTTGCAAAAATATAAGCAGACCTAAAACTAATATGCCGATAAATACGGCCAGAGCGATTATCATTTTCTTTATCATTTGGATTGCTGACGGAAAAGCCTGTATAAATATTGTAACAAATAGTTAGTCATAAAACTTCTTGCTCTGCGAAACTCTTCCCATCATTGCAACGATCCGTTCTACTTTGGTGTCTTCCTTTTTTGCTTCGTAAATCCAATCGATGTAGGCTTTTTGTTCTCCTTCTGTGAAACTTAGAAATGTTTCATAAACCTTCGGAGGTTCATTTTTGAAACACTCGATAATCTCTTCTGGTATTTCTGTGGGCGTCTTATCAATAAAAAGTTTTACGCGTACCCAATCACCGGCTTCTTTCTTTATCTTTTTTCTAATAGCTGCCTTTACAGGCAAAAACAGCTTGCCGTTACCCATTGGCATAAGCTTATAGTGTTTTAATTCGTGTTGGTCAACAAAGCCACTCACCTTTACCCAGCCAAAGGGATTCGATTTGTTTTGCTCAATTTCTGGTATCTCCGTATAAGTCCAGCCGCCTTTACCCGGGAACTTCTTAAGTAAATATGATTTGTCAACCTGAAACTTGTGTGCTTTGCCTCCCATTCGTATGCCTATACCGAAGAAAGCTTTTTGTTCATCACCTTAAACCATAAGGGAGGAACAAGCGAGAAAAGCATCATACCGGGGTAGCCGGTTGGCATTTGTGGTGCATCAGGTAGAGAAACCAGGGTCTGGTACTTTTTACTTGCTTTGTAGTGATGGTCGGAGTGGCGCGACAACTCGAATAGCATGGCTCGGCCAATAGGATGATCCGAGTTCCAGGAGTGCTCATGCATAACCCTTTCGTATCTGCCCGACTCCTTTTTGCTTCGCATCAGGCCATAGTGCTCAATGTAGTTTACGGTTTCGAGAAGCAAAATACCAAAGATGGCAGAAACTATAAAAAGCGAAACAACCAACAACCCGTAGAAATAATAAATTGCCCCAATAAAAACGGCCTGAATAATCGTATAAGTGAGCGCACGGTTGCCAAAAGAATACGGTCTGTTTCCTTTCTTTTTCAGGCGTTCGGCCTCGAGGCTCCAGGCCTGCAAATAGCTCCCTATTTGCGAACGAAACCAAAAGACATAAAGGGGTTCTCCTCTTCGGGCTGTGGCAGGGTCTTTTCTTGTACCCACATTGCGGTGATGCCCGTTATTGTGGTAAGGAAGAAAATGCATTTCAAGAGATGTAAGCAATAAAATTTCGGCAAGTAGTTGTTCAAATCTGTTGGGCCTATGGCCCAATTCGTGGGCTATATTTATGCCAAATACACCGCACATCAAACCCATTGAAAGAGTAACTCCTGCATACTCCAATGGAGAAAAAGCAGAAACGGAAAGTAGGTGGAAAAAGTAAAACAAAAAGATAACCTGAACAGGAACAGAAGCATAAAGCAAGAAATCATAAAACCTGCTTTTGCCGCGCTCGTCCATATCTTCCGGGTTGGACGAACTGGGTTTTGTAACGAGTTCAATTAGCGGAACCAGCCCATAAAAAATAAAAATGGGCAAAAATGTAAGCACACCGTGCAGGTTAAAGGCAAAGTAAACCGTAACAGGAAGGGTGTAGACAAACAAATATGCCCACTTTTTCATTTTTTTATTTCTGTTGTTGCATCATTTGTTTCATGCTGTCAGGTATTTCTGTGTAGCCTTCAGGTATCACAAAAACACTGTCATCAATAGGTTTTTTCTCAATGCTTGTAGCAGTTACAACCATCTTAATACCCCTGTTGGAGATGGAATATTCCAAAGGCATTCCCTTCAGGTTCAGCCCTTCAAAACCCTTCATGTTCTCTATGGGTTCAATATCGGGAGAATAATAGAAAACGATCTCTCCTTCATCTTCATCGCCTTCTTCTCCCGATTTTACTTTCATTATCGCTTTCTTACAGGTATAGCCGGCAATTTCTTTTGTGCCATCCACATATTCTATTTTAACGTTGTTGGCAGCATTATCTTCTATTTCTTCCGCCTCATCAAAATCAATGGTCATTTTCATTTTTTGACCACCCATATTCATCAGCGTGGTAGATTTTTTTGCCTCATTGTCTGTAATTACAATAGTAGGACCCATCATTGAGCTCATTTCCATTCTGGATTTTTGATTCTTTATCAAAAACGTAAACTCAGAAGGCATCATGCCTTCATGACCTTTCATTTCGGGCGGCAAATTTTCGTAGGTAATTTTAAAAACGGCAGTTCCCTCAAAATTTTGTGCAAACAAGTAGGCAGAGCTGGAAACTAACAGAAGAAGTAGTATAAATTTTTTCATGATTGTGGATTAACATATTAAGTAAAAATACATTAATTCCCCAATAACGGGTAAAAACCATTAACCGAATTTGCTTATTTGCCTCAGCTTATCTTCGTCAATAACGGTAATGGTCTTGCCTTTTTCTGAAATGATCTTTTCTTTTTTTAGTTCAGTAAATAAGCGTGATACACTTTCACTTGAGGTAGAAATTATATCGGCCATATCCTTTTTTGTAATAGAAATGGTAAATGGGTTTTCCTGGTAAATATTGTCTTTGAGATAAAGCAGGAATTCGGCAAAGCGTCCATGAATTTGTTTATGAGCAGCCGAGTGTAACCGATCGTAAAGTTTGACCATATCCTTGTTAATATACCCCAGAACACCGGCAGCGAACTTCGCATTCTCAAGAATAAGCTCTTTAAACACTTCTATGTTTACCAGACACAGCTCGGTGTCTTCAATGGCTTCTACTGAATAATGAAAAACGCCTTGCCCGGTAATTGACTGTAGCCCGAGGAAATATCCGTTTTTTTCAACAGAAATGATAGTAGGAGTGGGTTTGGTTTCCAGAAAAAGCTTTACAAGCCCCTTTTTAATAAAGAGTATGTACGATACAAAAGATCCTTGTTTGCAGATGATCTCTCCCTTGTTATAGGTTATTTCTGTTCGCTGCTTGTCCACGCGAGCCATTTGCTCTTCGTTGAGCAGCATAAAAGGCCCTGATTTACATCTGCAATCATGACATTCTACGTGAATTTCCTGCTTTGCCATACCTGGTTACGTTATGTGCAATAAAAAAATTGATTTACATCAAATTGCGACATGACAAAGTTAACATTTGTACTTGACGACAACAAAACCGGATTTCATGTTTCAAAAAAGGGGCCTTTCTACCTTTGAGTCGTTATCAGAGTCACCCCGGCACTGATAATCGGTCACAAATTAGTCACAAAAAATATTGCGTATGAGAAAAACCCATAACCCTGTTGTAGGTATATCATTATTTACCGGTAATGCCATACGATTAGGGTAGACAACATTCACAAACAAATGTGTATGAGGAACTTAATAACCCGGAAACTCCGGTAAAAGCAAAACAAAAAATAACGTATTAATTTAAATTGAATAACCATGAAAACTTTTAAAAGAACATTAATTTGGATAGCAATACTTCCCCTAGTTTTTGTTATCAGTTGTAAGGACAACGACCCTGCACCAGCAGATGATAATTATAGTAAAATGACTGAATATATGGTTGCCAACGACCTGGATTTGGACAATATACTTGACGCATGGATTGTTGGAGCACCTGCAAGCGAGGCGGATGTTGCCACTTTTGCCGGAGCATATCATATAATGGATATAAGATCTGCAGATGCATTTAATACAGGACATATTGATGGTGCTGTTAATTCATCTTTAGCTACCATCGTTGCGGATGCAGCAGGTGTTACAAAACCCATTTTGGTAGTTTGCTATACAGGACAAACTGCAGCACATGCCACAGTGGCTCTTCGTTTGAGTGGCCATGCAGATGCAAAAGTGCTTAAAAATGGAATGAGCGGATGGAGAGCTGATCTTGCTACTCCTTGGGAAAGTGGAGTTGGTAATGTTGCCGTAGGAAATGCAAATTGGGTAAAAACTGCTACTGCAGAACTTACGGACCATAGCTCACCAGAATTTACTACTACAAGCACAGATCCAGCCGAAATGCTAGTTGAACGCGTTGCTTATATGACAAATAAAGGATTCCAGGGAATAACTGCTACAGATGTTTTGGCAGACCCTTCAGCTTACTTTATTAATAACTACTGGGCACAAGCCGATGTTGACCTTTACGGCCACATTGCAACTGCTGCCAGAATTAATCCTTTGACTTTGGCAAACGATGAATTCAGATATTACGATCCGGCACAAACAGTTGTTACTTACTGCTGGACTGGTCAAACTTCATCAATGGTAACTGCTTACTTAACCGTATTGGGTTATGAAGCCAAAAGCTTGAAGTTTGGTGTTAACAGTATGATCTATGATGAGCTTCAAAGTCACAAGTTCGCTCAACCTACAGTTGACTTACCTGTGGTGACCGATTAGCTCGAGCACAGGGGCTTGAGGGGCTCTCCCAGTGTCCCTCAGCCCTAACTTTCAGGCCAGTCCTGATGCTTAACTGAATAGAACAAAAAGACTAAAAAAATGAAAAAGCTATTTTTAACATTCTTTACAGTACTGTTTATTTTTTCGGCACAACGAGTACTTGCCCAGGGATGTGATGCACCCTCAAGCGAAGAAGGCGTGACCGTTTTTGGTTACGTTCAGCCAGAATTTGACATGAACTTCTACGAAGACACCGAAGCAGCCTTTAGGTTTAGAAGGATGCGTATTGGAGTTATGGGCAATATTCCTTACGATTTCAGCTACTATGTAATGCTGGAAACAAGCCCATTCTTAAACCCAAACCAACCAGGTCCGTTTTTGTTGGATGCGTTTGTAAGCTATACAAGATTTAATTACCTAAAAGTATCCGTAGGATCTTTTAAATACAGATTTGGTCGCGAACTAAGCATGCCATGTCACTCACTCTATACCATTCGCAGATCTAAAGTGGTGGACGAGCTTACAGGAGGTATTGGAGGCGGTAACCGTGACATAGGTATAATGCTTTTAGGCGGAGGAAAAGAAGACCTGATCAACTATTATGTTTCTTTAACCAATGGTTATGGTGTGCTCAATGTTACCGATAATAATTTATTTGACGGATATAATTTAACTGGCCGTGTTACAATTCAGCCTATCAAAGGTCTTTCATTTGGAGCCAGCGCCAGATATAGTGAAAACCCTCCTGCAGCAACTGATGTAACAGATAATGACACCAAAATGCGCTGGGGCTTTGATGCTGAGTACAGCTTTAAGAATTTCACAATATTTGGAGAGTACATTGATGGTAAGGACGAAGGTTCTTACACCGAAGGTGGAGGTTGCGATGGTAACCCTGTAACAAAAACAGGTGTTCAAAATGCAGATGGGTTTTTTGCAATGGCTGTTTACAGATATAACAAATTTGAACCTGTTTACAAACTCGAAACTTACAACACATCTAAAGGTGAAGTAGGTTCTGATGTAACTACAGACGCTAATTCACTATGTCATACTTTTGGCCTGAATATTTATCCAAACGACTGGACAAGAATTCAAATGAACTACATCTATGCAACAGAAGATCCTGCAGAAATCAAAAACGATGCATTGATGATTCAATTACAAGTTAAATTCTAAAAGATTTGAAAATGAAAAAGTTAAGAATATCATTTATATATACGCTGCTGATACTATTTGTTGTGGGCTTGGCACAAGCCCAGGATGTAATATCAGCAAAAGATCTGCCTGCTTACCTGAAACAAGACAACACTATTCTTATTTCAGCCCAAAAAGCAGTTGACTACAACAAAATTCATATTACAGGAGCTATCAATATAGATCATAATAGCTTGTATAATGATATGACCATGTTACTTCCTGCTAACCAGATTGCTCAAATGTTAGGAAAAGATGGAGTGAACCAAAACATGAAAATCGTTCTTTACGATGAAGGTTCCTCCAAATATTCAGGACGTATGTACTGGATCCTTACCTACCTTGGAGCAAAAGATGTAAAAATTCTTGATGGTGGTTTGGAAGCCTGGAAAGCGGCTCGCAAGCCGGTTACCAGAACTGCTACTACGGCAAAAGCAACTACATTTACCCCTACTCCAAACCCTGCATACATTGCTACAATGGCAGAGGTTAAAAAAGCGATAGATAATCCTGCTTACGTAATTGTGGATGCTAGAACACCTGAAGAATATAATGGTACAAACGAAACCGATCTAAGACTAGGACATATTCCTTCTGCTGTAAATATTAATTATACAGAATTGCTTGATGCGAAAGGAAATCTTAAATCAAAAGATGAATTGGCCAGCATTTATGCAAAAGCAGGTGTAACCAAAGACAAAACCGTTATTGTTTATTGTAAAACAAGTGTTAGAGCTGGTATCGAATTTCTTGCGCTTAAGTCAGCACTGGATTTTCCCAAAGTAAAAGTATATGACGGAGCCTTCTTAGAATGGCAAAGCAATAATGCGAACAAAGTGTCTATGTAGAAAGGTTAATTTAGGTTTAGGCACGGTTTTTTAACCAAACCATCTGATTTTTACTAATGTGGTTATTTTTTGTAAGCACTCCCCGGTACAAGGGAGTGCTTATTTTTTGTGAAGAATGGTAAAAATGAGTCTGAAAAAATGTAAATTGGTGTTATAACATTAAACATTTCAAACAAAAAATGTGTTAGATCAGTATAACTAAACCAAAATTCTTATGAAAAAAGCAGGACAAATAGTTTACGCAATACCCCTACTAATATTCGGGTTATTTCATTTTATGAATGCAAGCCAAATGGCTGGTATCGTTCCGTCATGGTTGCCATTTGGTGTATTCTGGGTATACCTTACAGGCCTGGGTCTGTTGGCAGCGGGTGTGTCTTTTATTATCAATAAACAGGTTGCATTGGCAGGAAAGCTCCTGGCTCTAATGTTATTAATATTTGCATTAACTGTGCATTTGCCCTCCATTATTGGTGGTAATCAAATGTCAATGCCCAACTTGTTAAAGGATCTTGCAATGGCGGGTGCGGCTTTGTATATAGCGGCCACATCAGAGAGTTAATAGAACCCCTTAGTTAGAAATAGCTGCGTAAGAGGCCGTTTCTAACTAAGGATAAAAAAATTAAGTAAATTAGATTTCTTAATCTGTTGTACTATGGCACTAGAGTATAAACTTTTACTTCATAATTTAAGCTGTTTTCTTTCAGATGAAGGAACAGATGAGGTTTATTTAACATACAGAGGCGAAAAGATTTGGCCGTTGAACGAAAAGTTTACACCAATGAAGGCTGGTTCTACCGCTAATGTAGAGCTGGAGATCAGTATTTTGAAAGGAGCAACTGCCAGTGTAGAACTATGGGAATCCGACACTTTTTCAAAAGACGATAATCTTGGTAAATTCTTACTCGAGGCGGATAAAATTGGAGGGCCTTACACCACAGATATGATTAAAGCAGACAAAGGAAAATCTAAATACGGCCTTACATGGGAGGTAGGCAGTTAGTTTAACTCTTTGCGAAAGGTTTCACCTTCTTTATACCTCCTGCTGGCTTCGTCTAGAAAAGATATAAAACCATCTACACTTAGATCGTAGGCCCTTGGCTTAATAACCATTTTTTCGTCCTTATTAAGTATCACATAAAACGGCTGCGCATTGTTGTTATAACGACTTATCTGAAAATCAGCATTTTGTTTTCCAATGGTTTTCTTCACCTTGTTATCGTAGGTAGAAGTATACCAATCTGACTCCGGCAGGGTGGTTCGGTCATCCACGTACAATGCAACTAATACAAAATCATCTCTCAGGCGCTGTAGCACTCTGGGGTCCGACCAAACACGGGCTTCCATTTCGCGGCAGTTTACACAGCCATGCCCTGTAAAATCTATAAACAAGGGCTTGTTCTGTTCCCTTGCACAGGCTATGGCTTGTGTGTAATCGAAGTAGCCTTGTAACTCATGTGGAAAATGAAGGAAATCAGCATATTTAGGAGCCTCGCAAATAGAAGATTTATCCAATGGCAGTTGAATAGTTTTTGCATCCGATAACGTAAAATCCTGGGTTGTTAAAGGTGGTAAATAGCCTGAAAGGCCTTTCAACGGAGCACCCCACAAACCGGGAATAAGGTAAACGACAAATGAAAACGTAATAATGGCAAAAAGTAATCGAAGAACACCTACATGTTCCAAGGGGCTATCATGTGGTAACTTGATTTTACCCAGAAGGTACAATCCCATGATTCCGAAAATTACAATCCAAAGGGCCAAATAAACCTCCCTATCCAAAATATGCCAGTGATAAGCCTGGTCGGCCACGCTCAGGAATTTCAATCCAAGCGCTAGCTCAGCAAGCCCAAGGACCACCTTAACAGAATTAAGCCACCCTCCGGATTTGGGCATTTTCTTAAGCCAATCAGGGAAAAAAGCGAATAATGTAAACGGCAAGGCAAATGCTAACGAAAAGGACAGCATACCTAAAATTGGTTTAACAAACTCACCCTGAGCCGAAAGTACCAGAACACTACCTACAATTGGAAATGTGCACGAAAACGAAATAAGTGCCAGTGTAAAGGCCATAAAGAAAACGCCAATGAGTCCTCCTCGGTCGCTTTGGGCATCAATTTTATTTACCAGTTGGTGTGGAAGAGTGATTTCAAATAGTCCTAAAAATGAGAGCGCAAAAACAAAGAAAATGATGAATATTCCCAGGTTAAGCCACCATTCGGTGGCCAGTTCATTAAGTGTTTCGGCCCCTAACAAAAAGGCAGTTAAGGTACCTAGCACAGTAAAAATAAATACGATAAAAAGGCCAAATGCAATTGCTTTGCGCCTTCCGTTTCCACCTTTTTCCTGCTCTTTTAAAAAGAAGGTAACCGTCATGGGAATCATAGGAAACACACATGGGGTAACCAATGCCAAAAGGCCTGTAATAAAGGCAAAAAGCATAAAACCCCATAACCCGCGTTCTTCAGGCAATAAATTTTCCGATTCCTTATAACCAGTATCGGAACTTAGTTCACTTTTTTTTTCTAACTGTGTAGAAATACCAAAATCATGCTGTGAAAACTCTGTATCAAAAGGTATGCATCGGCCATCAATGTCAGAACAAACCTGGTATTCAAAGTCGCCATCAAAATGAAGGTTGGACTTGAGTACTTTAATGGTTTGCCGAAATTCTCCTGTTCCCACAAAATAGGTGTAGTCCCCTTCAAATATTTCGTCATAACCCTTTTTGGGGTTAATAGCCCTAATGCTATCTATTAGCTCGTAGGTATCGTTAGGCTCAAATGTAAACGTTGTTACCATTGGGCCAAGGTCGCGACTAAAGTCCGAGGAGTACAAATGCCAGTCTTTGTCAATGGTGACCTTGAATATAAGCTCTATAGTGTCACCAGGTTTGTAATTGGTTGTTGACAACTGATACTGCCATTTGGTTGGCTGTAGTATTTGAGCCTGGCCGGCAAAAAAGGCCAGTGTGAAAAAAATGACCAGAAGTTTACGCATTGTTAGTATCTGTTAATAAAACTCAGGACAATAACATGTATTGTCCTGAGAAAGTTTACTTATGTTAAGCTTTTTTCATTTCTACAAAATGCTTGTAGAACATGGTGATGGTTTCAATACCCTTGAAGTAATTGAAAATGCCATAGTGCTCATTGGGTGAGTGAATGGCATCTGAATCCAACCCGAAACCAAGTAGTACAACATCCATTCCCAACACTTCTCTGAACAGCGCAACAATAGGAATACTACCACCATCGCGAGAAGGGATTGGAGTTTTACCCCAGGCTTCTTCAAATGCTTTGCTGGCGGCATTGTAAGCTAATGAATCTGTTTTTGTAACCGATGGCAAACCTCCATGATGGGCTCTTACTTTCACTGTTACATAATCTGGTGCAATTGACTGGAAGTGCTCAGTGAACAATTTAGTGATCTCCTCATCATTTTGATTGGGTACCAAACGCATCGATATTTTGGCATGTGCTTTAGATGGCAAAACAGTTTTGGCGCCCTCACCCTGGTAGCCACCCCAAATACCATTTACATCCAGTGTTGGTCTAATACCTACTCGCTCAAGTGTTGTGTAGCCTTTTTCGCCTTTTACCTCTTTGATGCCGAGCTCCGATTTGAACTCATTAAGATCGAACGGAGCTTTGTTCATTTCTTCGCGCTCAGCAGCTGAGAGCTCTTCTACCTTATCGTAAAAACCAGGTATGGTTATATGGCCATCTTTATCAATCATTGAATCGATCATGGTGCACAGCACATTGATTGGGTTTGCCACAGCACCCCCATAAACACCTGAGTGAAGGTCACGGTTGGGGCCTGTAACTTCCACTTCCATGTAGCTAAGCCCCCTAAGGCCTACTGTAATGGAAGGTGTATCGTTTGAAATGATGGCTGTATCTGAAATAAGAATAACATCACCGGCAAGCTTTTCTTTATTTTCTCTTACAAAGGTCTCCAGATTGTCCGAGCCAACTTCTTCCTCACCTTCTATCATAAATTTAACGTTGCAGGGCAGATTGCCGGTTTCTGCCATAGTTTGCAATGCCTTTACATGCATGTATGCCTGCCCTTTATCATCACATGATCCACGGGCATATATTTTCTCATTCTTAATAACCGGTTCGAATGGCGGAGAATCCCACAACTCGTAAGGGTCGGCCGGCTGTACATCGTAGTGGCCATACACAACCACTGTTGGTAAATTAGGATCAATAATTTTTTCACCAAATACCACAGGGTGCCCCGGAGTTTCTACCAATTCGGCATTGTCACATCCTGCTTCCAGAAGGCGCGCTTTTACTGCTTCGGCCGTTTTTCTAACATCATCCTTAAATTTAGGATCGGCACTTACAGAAGGTATTCTGAGTAGTTCAAAAAGTTCATCTAAAAATCGTTGTTTATTTTCCTCTATGTAGGAAAGAATGGCTTTATTATCCATGATTCTATGGTTTTTTGTTGGGTAACAAATTTGGTGAATTTTGGGCAGAAAGCAGTGGAAAAATCCCTTGGATGTAGTAATTGAAGAGCTCCGTTTTATTCTCTAAAACCCAATCTTTCTTTCAATAAATCGGGAATGGCAGGAAGCATATTTCGCTGCACCAAAAAGGTATTCAATCCGGCCAGTTCGTTAAACACCCCATGATGGTCTCTGGATTTGCTCAGATAATCAGCTCCCGTGCTGCCTCCGGTACCGGTGCGCAAGCCAATCATACGGGTAACCATAGAAATGTGTCGCGAACGCCAGGTGGTCATTAACTCGTCAATGGCAATTAATGTATCCAGAAGCTGAAATGGAACCTGAAGCAATGGATAGTCTCTGTAGGCAAGAATAAAGATTGCCGCGCGGTTGGCTTTAGCACTTAATCTTTGATGCTCCCGCTTTTCGTTTGAAAAAAAGGTTTGACTAAAACTATTGATGATGCTATCATCGGGCTCATTTAAAGTAGCCACAAAGGCTTGCCTGTAACTTTGCCAAAACGAATGGTCTCTAATTTCTTGGTGATGCCCCCAGTAGGTGTCATCAAAAAATGGAATACGTTCAAGCCAACCATTAACCAGTTCAATTAATGATGGCTGCGCTTCTATTTTGGCAATTTCTTCTATGTGTTCATCCCGCAGGTGGCTTTTATAAAAAGCCTTGCCATGACGGTCAGCAAATTTAAGTCCCATCATTGCTTCCAGCATTTTAAACTGGAAGCTTTGAAAACCAGAAGCCGGCCGTAGCTGTTCCCTGAAATCGAGAAAGTCGAGTGGGGTCATAGTTTCAAGCACGTCAATTTGCTGAATGCCCAGCTGCCAAATAGACGCAATGCGCTTAAGGCGGTGAACAACAGTGAAGATATCCGGGGAATTATCGTTGATGCTTGGCTTTCGCAAAATATCAACAATTGATTGCATTTCGTATTTAATCTGCTTGAACCAAAGTTCATATGCCTGATGGACAATGATGAAGAGCATTTCGTCATGGGCTTCAATACCCTCTTTTTCACTTTCGGTCTGTTGCGCGGTTAGTATTTTGTCGAGTTGCAGGTAATCGGAATAGTAAACTTCTTTGCCCATGATTCTGTTGCTTAAATTGTAAAGTTGGTATTTCTGAAAGCAAGAAGCAAGAAGGATAACCTTGGGTTAATAAAAAGATAATTTGGTGGTTTGTATCAGACCCGATAGCTTTGAGGTAGAAAATTTCGACATTGTTCGAAACACAAGTCATAAGCGGTGGTGGCCAATACAGAGCAGACTGTCGCGAAGAGGACAACAGAAAGTATCCTCAGCTGCCGGAAAAAGCTTCCGGTTTTTTTATGCCCTTACTTTTCTGGTTTACGAAGGAATACAACAGTCTTCTTCGGTCCCGCTCAGTGTATCTTCCATTGACCTGTTGGCCATAGATTGGGAGTCAACCTTATAAACATCCTCCTTCTTTTTATGTCGTTCCGGAAAAAACTTTTTCTGGAAGATTAGCAAAATAACTACTCCAATAAAGATAGATGAATCAGCCACGTTAAAAATAGCATTGAAAAAATGAAAGTATTGACCACCCACAAAAGGCACCCAATTAGGCCACGTAAATTCAAACAAAGGGAAATAGAGCATATCGATTACCTGGCCGTTGAATAGCTTAAATGGAGCATTATAAGGGGCATTGTTCAGCCAAACACCGTAAAACATACTGTCTATCAGGTTCCCGATTGCACCAGCTAAAATCAAGGCTCCTGCCCAAAGGGCACCCGGATGCATTCCCTTTTTAGCATAGTGAACAATAAGGTAGGCGCCACCTGCAGAGGCAATTAGCCTAAACAGGGTAAGCACTAGTTTAGAATACTGCCAATCCATTTTCATTCCAAAGGCAATACCTTCGTTTAAAATGTAGTGTATCCTAAACCAACTACCCAGTACATTTATTTCCTCGTAAAGATTCATGTTGTTGTAAACCAACATTTTCACCAATTGGTCAAACGCAATAACCGCAAGCGTGAGGAAAAAATATTTGTAATACTTCACTAAGCTTCTACTTTTAAATTGAGGTTAAACTCATCCATTTCAATTTGGCGGCCACCGTTGAGTGTATTTACCAGGTCAAAGGACAGGGCTTGAACTTCGGTGCATATGTACTCTTTAAAATCGTTAACGGCAGCATTAACAATTGCGTCTGTTTCTTCTAAGGAAACTTTTATTTTATCCTGGACCTCAAGGCCCATGTCTTTGCGTATGTTTTGAATACGATTAACCAGATCGCGGGCGATACCCTCTTTTCTTAGGTTGTCTGTAATGGTTACATCCAGCGCAACGGTAAGGTTCCCTTCAGAAGCAACTAACCAACCCGGAATATCTTCACTACTTATTTCTACATCTTCTAGTGTAAGCGTAATGTGTTCTCCGGAAACATCTATGGTTGCTTCTCCTGTTTTTTCGATAGACGCAATGTCTTCACCGGTAAACCCATTTATTGCAGCAGCTATGTCTTTCATTTTTGGGCCGTATTGCTGGCCCAGCTTTCTAAAGTTAGGTTTGATCTTTTTCACCAAAACTCCTGAAGTGTCGTCAAGATATTCCAGCTCTTTGGTGTTTACCTCAGACAGGATCAGGCCTTCCACTGCACGGATATGCTCTTCAAATGATTTGTCAAGGATCGGCACCAGTATTTTTGAAAGAGGTTGACGCACCTTAATCATGTGTTTTTTACGAAGCGAGTGTACCAACGAAGATATATCCTGAGCAAGCTTCATTTGAGCCTCAAGATCTGCATTGATCATAGATTCATCTGCCACCGGGAAATCAGCCAGGTGTACCGATTCGAATGCCTCTTTGTTCCATTTGGAAAGATCCAAATACATGTGATCTGTATAGAATGGAGCGATAGGTGAAGCCAGTTTGGCAATAGTTACCAGGCAGTTGTGTAGTGTTTGATACGCTGCTCGTTTGTCTTCATTAAATTCTCCTTTCCAGAAACGTTTACGGTTCAGGCGAACGTACCAATTGCTCAAATCATCGATCACAAAGTTTTGGATGAGTCTCGCTGCACGAGTAGGCTCATACGCATCGTACGATGCATCTACCAGCTTAATCGTGCTATTTAGTTTTGACAGTATCCAACGATCACTTTCCGTAAGAGCATCTTTGTTCAGCTCACCCGGCTCGAAATGGTCGAGGTTGGCGTAAAGCGCAAAAAAGTTGTATGTATTTTGAAGCGTTCCAAAGAACCTGCGCTGGGCTTCGGCCACGCCTTCAATATTGAACTTGAGGTTGTCCCAGGGGTTAGCGTTAGAGATCATATACCAACGCGTAGCATCAGGGCCATATTCTTCCAGTGTCTTAAACGGGTCAACCGCATTGCCCAAACGCTTGGACATTTTATTGCCATCCTTGTCAAGCACCAAACCATTGGCCATTACATTTTTAAAGGCTACACTGTTAAACAGCATTCCTGCAATGGCATGAAGCGTGAAAAACCATCCTCGGGTTTGGTCAACGCCTTCTGCAATAAAGTCAGCCGGGTAATTTTCTTTGAAGATGTCCTCGTTCTCAAAAGGGTAGTGCCACTGCGCATAAGGCATGGCGCCCGAATCGAACCACACATCTATCAAATCGGGCTCCCGGAACATCTTCTTTCCGTTTGGGCTTACAAGTACAATATCATCCACATAAGGCCTGTGCAAGTCAAAATCATCTTCGATCGGGTCGGTCATAAACCCTGCTTGTATCGACTTTTCAACTTCGGCTTTTAGTTCTGCAATGGAACCAATGCAAATTTCTTCTTCCCTATCCTCAGTAACCCATATAGGAAGTGGGGTTCCCCAATAACGTGAACGTGATAGGTTCCAGTCCACCAGGTTTTCAAGCCAATTGCCGAAACGTCCGGTTCCGGTTGATTCCGGTTTCCAGTTGATGGTTTTGTTCAACTCTACGAGTTGATCTTTGAAAGCGGTTGTTCGTATAAACCATGAATCCAACGGATAGTATAATACGGGCTTATCGGTTCTCCAGCAATGAGGGTATGAGTGTTCGTATTTCTCTACCTTAAAGGCTTTATTTTCCTCTTTCAGCTTGATGGAAATAAGTACGTCCAATGATTTCTCAGGAGCATCGGCACCATAGTATTCATTCTTCACATACATGCCGGCAAACTCACCCATTTCTTTCACGTACCTGCCCTGCTTGTCCACGATAGGCATTTTCTTGCCTTCTTCGTCTGTTACCAGAATAGCTCCTATACCAGCTTTTTGTGCTGCTCTAAAGTCATCTGCACCAAACGTAGGAGAAATGTGAACGATACCCGTACCATCCTCGGTAGTCACAAAGTCACCTTCAATAACCCGAAAAGCAGGGCCGTCAGGCGCTACGTAGGGTAAAAGCTGTTCGTATTCAGTACCCACCAATTTGTTTCCCTTAAAGGTGTCAAGCACCTTATAAGGGATTAGCTTATCTCCTTCTTTATACTCTTCCAAAGAAAGCTCGGCAGCCTTGGGGTTAAAATAAGCAGCAAAACGATCTTTCGCAAGAATTACAGTTTGCCTCTGAAAAGTGTAAGGGTTATAGGTGTCAACCTTTACATAGGTAATGTTTTTGCCCACAGCTAGAGCCGAGTTACCGGCCAGCGTCCAGGGAGTGGTAGTCCAGGCAAGGATGTAATCACTTTCGGTTCCCTTTATTTTAAACTGGGCTACAATGGTGGTATCCTTTACGTCACGGTAACATCCGGGCTGGTTTAGTTCGTGAGAACTTAATCCGGTACCGGCAGCAGGTGAGTAGGGCTGGATGGTAAAACCTTCATACAAAAGGCCTTTTTCGTAGAATTTCTTCAGCAGGAACCAGACACTTTCCATGTACTTGGAGTCGAATGTGATGTAGGGGTCATCCAGATCGACCCAATAACCCATCTTCTCTGTAAGGTCATCCCATTGGTCCTTGTACTTCATAACTGCCTCACGGCATTTCTGGTTGTACTCTTCAACAGAGATTTTAGAACCTATATCTTCTTTGGTAATTCCCAACTCCTTTTCTACCTGTAGTTCTACAGGTAGTCCGTGGGTATCCCAACCACCTTTACGTTTTACCTGATACCCTTTCAGGGTTTTGTAACGGCAAAAGATGTCCTTAACGGCACGTGCCATTACATGGTGAATGCCTGGTGTTCCATTGGCAGAAGGCGGGCCTTCATAAAAAGTAAAAACAGGATGCCCCTCTCTGCTCTCTACAGATTTTTCAAAAACCTTGTTCTTTTTCCAGGTGCTTAACACCTGTGTTGCCATTTCGGCATAATTTATCCCTTTATACTCCTTGTATTTCATTTTTGAATCAACCTATTTGTTTTGATTGATAGATTCTTTCTCCTCACCGTTATCAGATACCTTAATGTTATCCAACTCAATCTCCTCGTCCTCTTCATAAACGCCATCGTATTCTTCAATGATAGGGTGTACATTTTTGCTTCTTTTACCTGTGTCAAAAGTTAGCAGCAAAGAAGGTAACACCAGCAAGTTGGTGAACATGGCCACTAAAAGTGTAATGGAGGTTAGCAAACCAAGCGCAACTGTACCACCAAATTTAGAAGCCGTAAAAATCACAAATCCGGCAAAGAGAATAATGGCCGTATAGATCATACTGGTACCTGTTTCGTGCATACTTAAGTCGACAGCTTTACGCACATCGAATTTACTTGAGTACAGCTCCTGGCGGTATTTGGCTAAAAAGTGAATGGCGTTATCCACGGCAATTCCGAAAGCAATACTAAATATTATGGCCGTACTAGGTTTCAATGGAATACCTGTGAAACCCATCAAACCTGCAGTAAAGAGGAGTGGAATAATGTTAGGTATTAATGAAAGTAAGATCATACGGAAATTTCGGAACAGCGTTCCCATTATTATTGAGATCACGAAAAATGCCAGAACGAAACTAGACTTCAGGTTATTGATTAGGAAAGAATTGCCCTTAACAAACAATAAGGTACTGCCTGTAATGCTAGCAGTAAGGCCAGTATTTTTAAACAGCTCTTCCTCTTTTGGACGGATGACCTGATTGATGAGTGAATCCATTTTTTTGGACCCGATATCTTTTATCTTAAGCGATATTCGGATTTTTTGTCCTGTAGAATCCACAAAAGCTTTTAGAAGTCCAGAGCTGTCTGCCTGATTTTTCAGATAACTAAGAATAAAATTTTTCTCCTGGTTGTTTTTAGGCAAATCGTACCTGTCAGGATTATTATTAAAATAGGCCTGACGAGCAGCTTTTATAAACGAAATAATAGAAACAGGATTAGAGATGTCTGGCTGAGCTGCGAGAAACTTCTCAAATTCGTCTATTTTATCCAGGTTTCTAAGATTAGTAACGCCTCTTTTCTTATGGGTATCCACCACAATTTCCAGAGGCATCATCCCGGAGAAGTTATCCTCAAAAAAGTGGAGGTCACTTTTTACCCGGCTGTCTTCAGGAATATCATCGATCATATGGGACTCCGTATGGATCTTATACGTGCCATACGCAGAAAGCACTACCAGAACAATTGTTATAGCAAATACAACAGGCCTATGATTGGTAACGATTTTAGTAAACAAATCCAGCACACCTTTAAGCGGTGAAAAGCTCAGGTGTTTCAAATGTTTGTCTGAAGGCTCTGGCAAATAAGAAAATACAATCGGCATGGTAATAATGCTCACTATGAACATTGACATTACGTTCAAGCTGGCTATGATTCCAAACTCTTTAAGGATGGTAATGTCCGTAAACATGAGTACACCAAAACCTACGGCAGTGGTTCCGTTGGTTATTAATGTTGCCAAACCAATTTTCTGCGTTACTGTTTTTATGGCCCTTATTTTATCGCCATGCTGCAAAAATTCGTGGTGGTATTTATTGATGAGGTAAATACTGTTTGGTATCCCAATGACGACTATAATGGACGGTATAAGGCCGGTAAGAAGCGTGATTTTATAATCGAATAATACCAAGGAGCCCAATACCCAGATAACCACAATTATGATTGTGATCATCGGAAAAACCACGGCTATCCAGGAGCGGAAAAACAGCAGCATGATAAAGGCAGTGATAAGCGCAGAATAAAGCAGGAAAAGCTCTAATTCATCGCGCACCTGGCCGGCAACAACTGACCGCACAAAAGGCATGCCCGCAAAGTAGGTTTGGATGCCTGTATTTTCTGTAAACGCATCGGTAGCGTGCAAAATATCTTCCGTTAAGCCAATTCTTTTGTTGGAATTAAGGTATGACTTGTCGTAGGAGACGAGCAGCAATATCATTCCATTTTTTTCATTGATCAATTGGCCGCTGTAAAAACGCTGATCTTCCGTTACTTTCAACAGGCTATCCAGGTCATGTTGATCGTTTGGGATGGTTTTGAAGATTTGCTCTACATCAAACTTTTTTTCTTTTGCATCACGAACGAGGCGGGGCAAATTGGGCAGCGATAATACGGAAGTAATACCCGGCAAGCTTTTAATCTCATCCGACATGTATTTTAACTTCCTGAAATTATCGGGTGTAAAAACAGAACTGTCTTTAATTCCTATTGCCAAAATACTTCCATCCTCACCAAAAATTTTTTTAAATTGTTCAAAGACAACCATGTCAGGATCGTCAGCCGGAACCACCTTTGCGAAATGATAATTAAGTTCAGCTTTTTGGGCTTTGAAACCCATAAAAACAGTAACGGCTACCAAAACTAAAATAAGAGGTAGCCTGTACTTGAGTATAAAATCTGCCAGTTTACTCCACATAGCTCAAAAATAAGAGTGCAAATGTAGTTGATTTTGATGAATGGCTTACGCCTATTCTTATTAAATTGCCCAATTAGTGGGTTATTTAACTAGCTATAAATGAAGTAAATAGAAATCTAGGCTTAATTAATAAATATCCTAAGCAAGTAATGTCTCAGGCTATACCTTCATTCACAAACTCAAGCAGCTTATTGGTTTGCTCATCGCCCAATCTCTGGCCTATTTGCGTGGCTATGAAAACTCCTGCCAGAAAAATAAGACATATTAATGCATACCAAAGCATGTTGGTGGGCAAGTCAAGCATCATTTGAGATGTACCATATACAATAAAACCGAGGAACAATAATCCAAGTCCAATGTAGGCAAAAGCAAAGAAGGTCCACAAGGAGGGTCTTGGACTAATATAGCCCCTGATCAGTGTAGGTTCTTTCTGATCTGAAAACGCATCGTCCTGAAGGTAATTTCTAACTACTTCCAAAGTTAGTTCCGGGGACCAAAAATGGTATTCTTTCTGACGAAACTTAATGAAAATATGGTGTTCAACCACCTTTCCTTCGAAAGGATAATTGTTGCTGTCAAGAATACTTTTGTATTTACTTACAACAGTTTTTTCATCAAGTTGAGAGAATAACCGAATACGGGGGCGTAAGCGTATAGTGCTCATGTTCAAGAAATTAATCTCAAAATATATTCATTCCTTTTAACTTTAAGAAAACGATTGTCTATTTCTTTTATTTACGCAGTTTCTTTCGGATAATATTTGCGGCTATTATTATAAGGGCCAGAATTAGAAATCCCCACCAATTTATGTCCTGCATTTTTAAATTTTTTGGTAAAAATTGTTTTAGCTCCAACTCAAAGTTGCAACAATTTTTATTCTAATATGAATGACATAAATTAGTAAAAAAACAAAATCATCTATGGATACAAGCGAAATGACAGCCGATGCGCTGAAGTACAAAGACTATGCAATAGACTTTATTATGAATTACGGCCCTAAGCTTATAGGTGCTATTGTAGTACTCATTATTGGCCTTTGGATAATTAAATTAATTACCAAAAGTGTAAATCGGGTAATGGTACGATCGAATGTGGACGATTCTCTTCGGCCATTTTTGAAAAGCCTGGTAAACTCTCTGTTAAAGGCCCTGCTGGTTATCAGCATTATGGGAATGGTAGGTATAGAAATGACCTCCTTTATTGCCATTTTAGGTGCGGCCGGTCTGGCAGTCGGAATGGCGCTTTCAGGAACTTTGCAAAATTTTGCAGGTGGAGTTATGATCTTAATTTTCAAACCTTTTAAAGTCGGAGACTATATTGAAGCACAAGGATATGCTGGTTCGGTTAAATCTATTCAAATATTTATAACCGTTTTAACCACTCCGGATAATAAGACCATAATTATTCCTAACGGTGGGCTTTCCAATGGTTCGGTAGTTAATTACAGCACACAAGATACTCGTAGGGTTGACTGGACATTTGGCGTTTCTTATGGTTCGGATATTGAGCATGTGCGCAAGGTAATTACGGGTTTGATTGAAGCAGATGAGAGAATTCTGAAAGAACCTGCTCCACTGGTAAAAGTAACTGCATTGGCTGATAGCTCTGTAAATTTTGTTGTAAGAGGATGGGTTGTTCCTTCCGATTACTGGGATGTTTATTTTGCCATGAATGAAAATGTTTATACTAAATTCAATAAAGAAGGTATCGGTATTCCTTTCCCACAAATGGATGTGCATGTGAATAACGTTAAATAGAATTTCTTAACTAAAAAATCAACTTATGAACAAAAGAGTATTTAATCTGTTGGCACTAATCTTTTTTACAACCACCATTGCGTTTGGGCAGAATACCCAGCCCAAAGACACCCTTTGGAAGGTAGGCGGGGCCATTGGGTTTAAGTTTAACCAGGTGGCGCTCACTAACTGGGCTGCAGGGGGTCAAAATTCATTGGCATGGAATGCAACCTTTGATCTGAAAGCAGACTATAAAAAAGGTAATTGGAAATGGGATAATATGATCCATCTGGGCTATGGACTTTCTAAACAAGGCGATGATCCGCTGAATAAAACGGATGATCAAATTCTTCTTACCTCTAATCTTGGGTATAATTTAAAAGGAGCCTGGTTTGCAAGTTTTGACCTAAACTTTAGGACACAGTTTACCGATGGATACAACTTACCCAATGACTCTGTAGTAGTTTCTACGTTTATGTCGCCCGGTTATTTAGTAGCCGGTTTTGGTATAGGCTATAAGCCTAACGATGATTTTGTTTTGATGATTAACCCATTATCCAACAAAACGGTATTTGTATTGGACGATGTGCTTTCTGCGCAAGGGGCATACGGAGTAGATCCTAATTCAAATGCAAAAGCAACTTTTGGTGCGTTTTTGTCTTTGTATTACAAAAAGGAGATTGTGAAAAACGTAACGTTTAACACGCTTTACACCATGTACGGCCAATACGACAATCTTGCCGCATGGGATATAAACTGGGACCTTATTCTTGATTTCAAGATCAACGAATTTTTGTCGGCTAACTTTACAACCAACCTGATCTATGACCAGGATGTAAAAATTCCTGTTGATAGAACCGGAGATGGAGTAAAGGAAAGCTTTGGTCCAAGAACCCAGTTTAGGCAGGCGCTGGGAATAGGCCTTGCGGCTAAGTTCTAATAAAAAAGGCTGAGTTTAACTCAGCCTTTTTTATGCTCTTTTAATCATTAACTGCTACAAAGTATCCTTTAACCATTTAAAGAATTCGCTTTGCCAAATAATGGCATTTTGAGGGTTCAATACCCAATGGTTTTCGTCCGGGAAGTAAAGCAGCTTGCTCTTGATTCCTTTTACCTGAGCTGCAGTAAAGGCAGCAAGCCCCTGGCCAATGGGAACCCTGTAATCTCTTCCTCCCTGTACAATTAAAATTGGCGTATTCCATTTATCCACCAGTTCAATGGGATTAAACTCAGTGTACCCTTTTGGAGTTGGGTTTTGCCAGTAAGGGCCACCAATATCTTTATTTACAAAGAATAACTCCTCAGTTGTACCGTACATACTTCTGGTGTCGAAAACGCCATCATGTGCAATAAAAGTTTTAAAACGGTTTTCATGAATGCCTGCCAGGTAAAAAACAGAGTAACCTCCGTAGCTGGCTCCAACTGCTCCAAGCCTGTTCTTATCCACATAAGGCTCTTTGCTTACATCATCAATGGCCGAAAGGTAGTCACGCATGGGTTGGCCTCCCCAGTCTCCACTAATTTCTTCGTTCCATTTAACTCCATGGCCTGGCATGCCTCTTCGGTTTGGAGCTACTACAATGTAACCATTAGCAGCCATTAGCTGGAAGTTCCAACGGAACGAATAAAACTGGCTTAATGGAGATTGTGGCCCTCCCTGGCAATACAAAAGCGTTGGATATTTTTTGGATGCATCAAAATCAGGAGGATAAATTACCCAGGTTAACATTTCCTTACCATCGGTGGTTTTCACCATTCTTTTCTCCACCTTGCTTAGCTTTATTTTACTGTAAATAGCATCGTTGGCGTGGGTTAGTTGGGTCATTTCACCTGTTTTCAGGTTGACAGTATAAAGCTCTGTGGCGTGGTTCATATCGGTGCGCGTTACCACCATAGTAGTGCCAACCTGCCCAACAGCACTGCTTACATCAAATTGTCCATTGGTAATTTGTTTAACAGTAGCATTGCCTTTCTTTGGAATAGCGGTTTCAAATAATTGCTGCGTTCCATTGGTGGGGGCAATAAAATAGATCTTCTTACCATCCGTACTCCAGGAAAAGCTAAAAACAGTTTCATCCCAATTAGAAGTAAGATTGGTTTTAATGCCATCTTTTTCAACAATGATGTCATTTTTATCGGATTCATATCCTGCTTCATCCATTTGAAGGTATGCCAGCGTACCATTTTTTGAAACGGCCGGCTGGGTGTCATAGCCCGGGTTATCGGCAGTTAAATCAATGGTTTTTTTAGATGCAAGATCATAGGCGTATATGTCGCTATTGGTGCTTTGCGCATATTCAGTTCCAAATTGTTTTTTGGATACATACAGCACTTGTGTTCCATCGTTGTTCCACACATAATCTTCTGATCCGCCAAAGGGTTGCTGAGGACAATCGTAAGGCTCGTTTGGCATTAGGTCAGTCATTTCCCCAGTGGCCAAATCCTTTACAAATACATGACTATACGCGCCATCTTCCCAGGTATCCCAGTGGCGATACCCAAGACTATTGTAAATATATACGTCTGATTTTTTAAGTTCAGGATAAAGTTCGCTACCCTTTACCTTATTGATTTTGACATCTTGCGTAACAATTTTGTACTTACCGTCCGGAGATATTTTTGAATCGGTTAATAAACCGTCAGTATTACTAATCTCTGTGGCATCACCTCCTGAAATGGCTATTTGATATGTTTTTGATGACCTGCTGTTATCGGCAACATCGTAAACGGTTGTCCGGTAAATTACATACTTGCCATCGTTGGTAATCCCAATCGGTGAAACACGATTAAGTTTCCAGAGAAGTTCCGGAGTCATTACCTGCGCGCTTGCAGTTAAGTAAAGCGACAGGATGCTTAGAATTAAAAATATACGTTTCATATTATTTTAAGAATGGTTAAAATTCAACAGATTGTTGAAGTTGGTTCGGCACTACAGAGTTAGCTTATTTTTTAGCAAATCTGTAACCGGCTGTAAAAATAAATGTGGGTATAACCCCGATGTTTTCATAGCCAAAAGGTACAATAATAGGAACTTCGAAACGCAGGTCGAATGGGCTTTTGAACGTATGACCCAAACCAATGTCGAAGATGACACCTCCCGTACTACCTGATTCTGATTGCATACTGCCGCCATTGGGCAACGGAGTACCCAGGCTGGTATCAGTATCGCTTCTTTCTTCCCAGTCGGCATTAATAAATGCAAGGCCGGTACCTGCAATAAAGAATAACTTAGCCTGGTCAGGATAATGGTTGAACAACCAATTTGCCTGAGCGCCAAGTACAAATACTTTTGTGGTTTCAACATACGTATTGAAACCATTGTCTGAGGTTTCGGTTGATTTACCTCCAAAAATCACAAGACCCATTTCCATAGATGGCTGAAGTCTGTAATTGAATCCTAAACCGTAAGCGAGTCCACCACTTATATCGGTTCCTAACCCACCGCGAATTCCAAATGTTTCATCCTGGTTGTTTTGCCCAACAGCAGTTAAATAAAAAAACAACATGCCAACAAGAGTTATAAGCTTTTTCATATCAGTTAAATTTTTGTTAAAAGCCAGATCTTGTAATTTTTTCTTTAGATCAACACAAGCACTGTTAAATGAACCTGTATTTGACCTGACTAAATTTACTCAAAAAAACTTATTTATCTACCTTAAAGCTTTGGTTACTAAAAGGTTGGTTGGAAGGTATTTTAACTACGTTAAAGCCGAAGTTAACCGTTTGGTGGCATTTGTTGCAGGTATTGGTGAGTAGCATAAAGCTATTCTTAAAAAGCAAGGTGTCCTGTTTTTCAATTGCAAAATTTATACTGTCAAGGGCCGGGGTAATCATCCCTAATTCCTTACGCTCAGGTCGGTCCGTTTCAAAGGTCCGGATGTCTTCAATCGATTCCATTATTTCATGCACTTCAAAATCTGCCAGTTTCCAGTTTTGGTTTTTACCTGCGTACCACAATTTGATATGATGTGCCTGAATGCTACTCATAAATTCTCCAAAACCGGGTTTGTAAGTGGTAGCCAGTTTTGTTTTTAAACTATCAATTTGGGCTTGTAATTCTTCAGAATGGTTGGGGGATGTAGTGCAACCAACAAAGCATAAGATACTCGGGATTAGAAGCAAATGATATTTCATTTGCTAAAGGTAAAGATTGGCTTATTATCCCAAAAATAAAGCCGCTTGAATATTCAAACGGCTTTATTATAAAAGCAAGTTCTTGTGGTTTATCTAAGTGCAATTAGTTCATTAACAATTTTTGTGTTGGCTTGCTTTAACACATCCATAGCGTCATTGTAGTATTTTTGCTCGTCAATGGTTAGCTGCAATACTGCACGCGAATAACGCGATAGCTGTGTTTCATCAATAGATTTGAGCTCACCTGCAGCCCCTTCTTTATATATATTTTTGTTGATTTTTATTTCACCCTTATCTTTTTTGGAAACCCAAATATCAAGACCTGAATGCCAGAATACCTGCACACCCGGATAAAATGCAACCTTTGTTTTATTGTATATCTTACCTAAGAAATTATCCTCGGTCTTGCTGGCATTTGCAGCAATATATCCTGAGTTTACAAGATAATTAACTGTAACAAGCCTTTCTTTTTTGTCTTGGGCAGCATAACCGGCAAAGTATTGGTCATTAAATTTTAAGAAGGGCCCACCACCTGCCGAAACAGTTATGGTACTAATAGAACTATATGCCTGGTAATAGTCGACATCTACCTTAAAATTCTCTGATGGCTTTACATACTGTTGCATGCTTTCCTTAATGTTTTTCTTTGTGTTGTATTTGGTTACAGACAAACCTTTGCTTTCCAGCTTTTCTACAAAATCTGCATAGGCATCGTTTGTGATTTTTTGCATAAGCTCTTCAGTAAGACCTGTGGTCATTACTTTAAGTGCAGATTTAGCCCCATTAAAGTTGGTTCGGGATTGCGTACTGGCAGACTTGGCTTCGCTGGTCGTAAAACTTACAGCAAATTCTGCTAGTTTAACTGATTCAAGATCTTTAAAGAACTTTTTGTTTGTAACCGTCAATTCTTCCTGGGCAACTGCCCAATTTACAGAACTCAATAATAACAGAGTGGATAAGAGGTAAGTTTTCATGCTTAAAGGTTTCATAGTAGTTGTGTTTACAGGTTGTTGTTTAAAATAACCCCCGCCCAAGGCGGGGGGCTCCCTCATTTATTTCCTCAAAGCCACTTGGGAGCAATTTCTTTTATTTTCCAGGAGAAAAATTGTTTTTAAATCTATTTAGCAAGATATCTGTCAGCTTTTGAGTAACTACATCAAACCCGTCAATGTTTATGTCTTTGACACCACTTTTTTTATCAACAAGGGCAAAAGTGATTGGGTTTTTAAGTACCAATGGGGCGTTGGAATAATAGATACCCTTAAGAATAAATTTTTGATATGCGCCATAATCATGGTCTGGCATAGGGTTATAGCCATGAAGAACCTCGGTAATAGATAATAGGTTTAAGTCCTTACCCTCAAGCGCCACTTCTATTTTAACGGTTAAAAGCGCATCTAAATCAAGCTCTTTCAACAATTCTCCAATGTCTTCCACAGTAGTTTTGTCAGCTCCTCCATACTCACCTGCTTCAGTAATTAATCTATAGCCTACAGGTACTGCCGGATTTTTATCGTAGGTTTTTTGAAGGTATCCGGCAAAGCCTTTAGTAAACTTAGCGAGTCCCCCCATTTTAATCTCTTTGTTTTCATAGGCTTGCTTTTTAGCATCCGTATCAAGAAACACATCAGGGGTAAGTAAGCTGATGCCTTGTTTGGTAAACTCTTGCACAAGAGCGGGCAGGGCTTTTTCATAGAACTGTGTTACAAAGGTTTCAGAACCAGCAGGAGTAAGGTAATCCTCTTTTCGGGTATACGATCCCCAACCGTCTTTCCCAGCTCCGCTAAGTTCAATCCAGTTTCTGTCTACCAGAAAATAAGTAAGTATGCCAACCCTTTTAAGCTTGGGGGTTAGGTCGTCAGGGATATCGTACCCCTTTTTCCGAAGCTTATTCGAAAACTGATTGATTTGAATGGTGTAGGAGTTGACATCTTCCGTAACTAGTTTTTCAAGTTTCGCATCAGGCATTTGAGCCAATTCAGAAATAGTTTTTTGCGCTTTTGTAGTATCAATACCTAAAAGCATCAAAGCAATTGATAAAATGATCTTAATGGTTTTCATTATTTCCAGGGTTAAAAAGTATTTATTAGAAGATTTTTCTTTTGTTTTTAGTCTCTTCAGCGCATCATTATTGAAATACAATATGATTTCCGGGTTTTTGGGAAGACGAGCTCTTACCTACTATTTTGCTTGTTTATATTGGGGCTAAAGAGAAAGGAGAAGCGTAGTGCTTTAACGGCTTTAAAATTTTTCATGACTTTGAGGTTTAATAAATTTTTTTACTCAAAGTTCCTTTAGTATTTTCATGCTTCACCTCGTGGTTTTCCGGTATATACTTCATGGTATTTCGGTAAATTGAAGATTTTTATATGAAGAAACTTTCCTTATTACTGTCATTTCTTTTGATGACATCCACTTTTTCAAAGGCTCAACAACCAGATAGTTTAAGCATTAAGCAAAATATAGATAGTATCATCGTGCATGGCCAGGAACTAATTGGAAAGAGTACCCAATTACTTTTGAACAGGATGAACTATGCATTGGAAACCTCTAAAAAATATGGTTGGAAAAACCATGAAGCCGAAGCATATATGTATTTAGGAATGGGCAATTACTATTTGGCCGATTTTCCAAAGGCATTAGAAAACTACTATAAGAGTCTTGAGCTTTTTGAGGAGTTAAAATACGATCAGGGAGTTGCACAAGTATCTAATGAACTAGGAGTATTTTATTCCAAGCAGGAAGATTACGAAAAATCATTGAAGTTTTACAAAAAGGCTCAGGAAATAGCCAGCAAGAATAATTTTAATAAAGAACTAGCAATTAGTTTGTCAAACCAGGCCATGAGTTATTTTAAACGAGGAATGTATAATGAGTCATTACCGCTAATGCATAAGGCGTTAGAAATAAAAACTGCTATTAACGATTCTATTGGGATGGGTTATGAGTTGAAGCGTATCGCCACGTATCATTTTGTAAAAGAGAATTATCCAGAAGGACTAGAATACCTTAATCGTTCTACGGCTATACGTACCAAAATTGGAGATAAAAATGGCATTGCAATTAATACGGTAACTATAGCTGAAATGTACCAGGGTAGGGGTCAATATGAAAAGGCAATTAGGTATTTCAAAGAAACCTACAAACAAGCAAAGGAGATTGCATATGCGGATTTAGCACAGTACACATTAGAAATGATGAAGCAGTGCTATGCTGCTCTTGGTAACTACAAGTTGGCCTATGAGTATCAGGTGCAGGCAAGGGACATGGCTGACAGCATTTTTAATGAACAAAAATCCAAAGCGGTTTTAGAGTTGGAGACCAAGTATGAAACGGCCAAGAAAGAACAGCTGCTTGCAGAGCAAGAATTGAGCCTTGCAAATAAGGAAACCGAGTTAAAAGCCAAACAATCTCAAGTAATAGGATTGGTTGGCGGAATTATAATCCTTGTTCTTTTTGGTCTTATTTTTTACAACGCTTATAAGAATAGGCAAGATCAAAAAATGCAATTAGCCATTCTTGAAGAAAAAGAAAGAGGCTTTGAAAGCGTTATTCAAGCCACTGAAGAAGAACGTAAGCGCATTAGCAAAGACCTGCACGATGGCATTGGCCAGCAACTAAGTGCTTTAAAAATGGGATTGCAGACAATTTCCGGTAATATAAAAGATCAGGATCAAAAAGAAGGTCTTTTAAGAATCACAGAGCAATTCAGTAAGTCGGCAGAGGAGGTTAGGCAGATTTCCCACCAAATGATGCCTCGTACACTTTTAGAGAACGGATTGGTGGAAGCCATAGAAGATTTGCTAAAAAACAGTTTCCAATTCTCGGAAATGGAGTATACGTTTGAGCATCATAACGTGGAAAACGAACGCTTTGAAGAGCGAATTGAAATAAGTTTATACAGGGTGTTGCAGGAGTTGATCCATAATATCATTAAACATTCAGGAGCTAGCGAGGTATCGGTCCAGTTGCTTAAAAATAAAGGTAAGCTTTTACTTTTTGTAGAAGATAATGGAATAGGAATGAAGAACACCTCAGGAGGAGGTCATGGTCTTGTAAATATTACCAGTCGACTGGATATGGTAAAAGGATCGGTGAATTATGAACCTAGCCCTGCAAGTGGTACATCTGTAACCGTAACTGTACCTGTGGCATGAGTATAAAGCATTCTGTAATTATTGTAGATGACCATCAATTGGTTGCTCAAGGGATAAGTCGCTTTTTAGAGAACAATCCTACGTTTGATGTCGTGGGTATTTATAACGATTCTCGGGAAGCCCTTGAGCGGATAAAAATTCTAAAGCCGGAAATACTGCTAACCGATTTAGACATGCCAGGTATGAATGGCCTTGAACTGGCAACTGAAATCCGTAAAGCCGGATTAAGAACCAAAATTGTATTGATAACCATGCACCTCAACCAAAGCGTAGCTAAAAAGGTAATGGACATAAAACTGGATGGATATTTGCCCAAAAATGTAGACGAATCAGAGGTGCTAACATGTCTTGAAACGGTTTTGAAGGGTCAAAACCACTATTCTTCTAAAGTACTGGAGGCTCTTGTGAAGGGGAGTAGTGAACTAGAAGTGACGGGTCTAAAGAAAACCCAACAGCTCACGGAGCGTGAACTCGAAATATTGACCCTGGTTGCAGAGGGGTTAAGTACCAATAAAATTTCTGAAGAGCTTTTTATTGCAGTTCGCACGGTAGAAACTCACCGAAAATCCATCATGGAAAAACTAGAGGTTTCTAATGTAGCTGGCATGGTTAGAATAGCCGTTCAGGAAGGGTTATTGGGATAGAGCAATTAATTAAACCTGAGGTGATATTAGCTCTTTTTGAGTAATAATTTCCTAAAGCAAATTGGAATGACTCAATTGATTAAATTGTTTTTAATCCAACTAGCTACTTTTCAACAATTAAATTCTCGGCATATTCAATGGCAGTAGCAAGATAACCGTTGCGGTTCCTGGCTTTATCAATAAACTCACTCAACACATCTTTCTCAATCTTGTGGCCCTTCACCATCACCCATTGGGGATTTTCCAGTTCTTCAAGATTTTCCAAAGGATTGCCCGAGGTAAGAACAAAGTTTGCCATTTTACCCTTTTCGATCGTACCAAGGTTTTTAAACTCCTTATGTGTTTTGGATGGATTAAGCGTAGCGGTTTTTAAAGCTTCATACGCACCCATTCCGGCTTCCTGATAAAGGGCAAGTTCCTGATGTAATGAATAACCCGGTACCGTAATGCCAATCCCGGCATCAGTACCACAAATAATATTCACTCCGGCTTCGTGCAATTTTCTAACTATTGCAAGGTGAAAATCATGTTGCTTTTTTATGCGTTCAGTCGTTGTTGAATCTCTTTTTTGTGAATTGCTCCATCGCTCGAATTGAGCTTCGCTATCTGTTTTTCGTATCAAAGGATTCATAAATTGAACCAATTCAGAAGACAAAACCTGATCATCGATAAGCATATTGTAAATATTGTAAAATACAATTAACGTGGGAGTGAATGAGGTATGTGGACTGTTCTTAAACTCCCGAATTATTGGAGTAAGTTTAGCCGTATCCAATTCAAAATTCAAGGGTTGTTGTACTATCTCTTCTGCATGTTCCAAAGAAATAATCTGTGGATTAAAATGATAGCTGTAAGGCACTTTTTGTGAGGGATGCGCCACAATATCCATATCGGAAATCCTTGCCTGATCAATGATAGCATCGAAGATGTCTTTGGGCAGCCCGTAATAACTTTTTATATAGTCGTACCCACGTTCTTTATAATCAATAATTTTTTCACGCGCTTCCTCAGGAGTGTATAACTGAAGATTATCGTCACCAATAAACTCAGGACCTGTTAGTTTGGGGCCCGTTGTAAAAAAAAGAGGAGCCAGAATTTCACCGCTATTAATCTCTTTTTTCATTCGAAGATGCAAAGGTATACCCCACACATTTCTTACGGTCGTAACTCCATTGGCCAGGTAAAGGCCAAGTTCGTATTTGTCCCACACGTGCACATGCATGTCAATCAGACCAGGCGTTAAATACCCATTTCCTGCATCAATGGTTTTCACATTTTCGGTTTTCAGATTGTTTCCAATTTCCTGAATTATGCCGTCTTTAACGTACACCATTTGGTTTGCCAAAACGGTGTCCTGTGTCATTGGCACAAGATTTACATTAGTTAAAAGGTAAGAATTGTTCTTAGAATCAGGGTTGTTTTTTAGATCAAGATAGGAGGTTTGTTGCTTATCAATAAGAATTACAGCAACCAGAAAAACTATAACTGCCAGAAGTAGTCCTGCAATTACTTTGAGTATTACCTTGAGGTATTTCATACGGAGCTTTGCGTTGGTGAGCTATAGTTCAATAATACGCAAAACTATTTTGGTGCTTTTAAAAAAGCTCTTGACTAAAGTTAAGAAGAGAATCCTCTAATCAAACATCAATGGCTTCAACCGCTTCAACTTCAGGCATGGCGCGTTTAAGAAGGGCTTCGATACCAGCTTTTAAGGTAACCGTGCTTGACGGGCAACCACTGCATGAGCCTTGCAACAACACCTTAACCACTCCTGCATCGAATGAATGAAAACTAATGGCGCCTCCATCCTGCTCAACTGCAGGACGAATGTATTCATCCAGAATGCCTTTGATCTTAGCAACAGTATGTTCTTCTTCCTCGCTAAGTGGGCGCGATGGCTCTTCCTGTATCGGCTCAGCTCCTTCAACCACACATTCAATACCTTTTGTAAGAGTTTGAGCGATAAAGTTACGAGCTTCCATTTGTACCTCGTTCCAGTCGGTTTCTGGCGTTTTGGTGAGCGTAATATAATTACTGGAAAAGAAGACTTCCTGTACCCATGCATATTCCTCATAGATCAGTTTTGCCACAGGCGAAGCGCCTGTTTGCTCAGGGTCTGTAAAACTAAATGAGGCTCCCTGTGGCACCAGAAGATAGTTGGCAACAAACTTCATGGTATTCGGGTTGGGAGTCATTTCAAGGTAAATATGGGTAGCGCGGTTATTCATAGTTGTAGGGTTGAAACCCCAAAGCTAAGAGGTTTAAAAGATAGCTACTCTATTTTCATACAGATAAATAAAGTACGCTGGCGCGGGTTTCCATTATTATCTGAAACAAAAATCAACTCTTTGCCAGAAGCTGAGAATGTTACACCTTCAATATTATCGATGTAAGGAGAGGCAGAGAAGTTGGTAAGCAGTTTTTCTTTGATAATTTCATTACCCGATTGCGGTATCACAGCCTTGTAAATACGTATGGAATTGCCATATTTTGGCCCCATATAAGTTCGTTCTACAACAATCAAAGTGGTATCGTTCAGGGTCAAAATCTCCGTAATACCATTATCAGATTTTGTATCGTGCTCAAGTATATCAAGGGAATAGTTATAAACTTTTTGTTTTCCCGTTTCAAGATTTACCGCAGTAATGGTGGAAATATTTCCTTTTAACGGACTCTCAAGCCCAATATACATTGTAGTTCCATCAGGGCTAAAACAAAGACCTTCATATCCTTTATTATGCCTTAGTTTTCCTTTGGAAGAAAAAATCTTTTTCAGCTCATTTTTCTTATCAACCTTATAGATAAATGACTTATTGTCCTCTTCTTCTGCGATATACATATGCTTGTCGGCAGGATTTATACGAACCGATTCTCCTTCAAGCTGTGGAACACTTAGAAAGATTAGACTATCAACGGAAACAGAGAATTTATTTCCGGTTTGAATTTTTGCTACAAATAAATGAGTGTTTTTCTTAGATTGAGGTAATAAAAGATAGTTGTTTGAATGAACTGTGTATTCTATTCCGGAAAGCTCTTCTATAACCACTCCATTAAAAGAAGCATTAAAAGCTATTGAATCCAGGCCACAGAAAACAAGTGTATCGATTGTTTGGGCGCGGGTAGTAAAAAAAGGAATGGCTACCGTTAGAAAAAAAAGTTTTAAAAATTTATTCCACATTTTCAGGTATATGATTGAGTTCACCTTCAGAGCTGGCTACGATGGTTGCAACGGTTGCATCACCGGTAACGTTTACAACCGTTCGAAGCATATCCAAGGGTCTGTCCAGGGCAATGATCAGGGCTAAACCGGCAGGGTCCACCCCAATGGCTCCCAGAACGATTACCAGCATAATAAGCCCTGCACCAGGAACAGCAGCAGCACCAATAGAAGAAAGAGTAGCCGTAACAACAATGGTTAGTTGGTCAACCAGAGTAAGGTGGTGGCCAAACGCCACGGCAATAAATACAGCCGAAATGGCTTGATGAATACTGGTACCATCCATGTTAACAGTAGCACCCATTGGCAATACAAAACTTGTAACTTCTTCAGAAACACCCAGATTTTTTTCAACGCATTCCATGGTTACGGGTAAGGTAGCAGCGCTGGAGCTGGTTGAGAAGGCCAAAAGCTGGGCCGGGAAAATAGCCTTAAAAAAATTGCGGTATTTTATTTTGGTGAACAGCGAAATAACTACCGGGTAAAATCCGAATATCATAAAAGCTAACCCTGCAATAACAGTTAACCCGTAAACCCCCAGGGCCGCAAACAGACTTAGTGCGTCTTTTGGGTCATCTCCAGTTACATCAACTATAAGACCGGCTATAAGGGCCATTACCCCGATAGGAGCATATTTCATAATGAGGTCCACAATGTTAAGAATGATGGCATTAACTCCATTAAAAAAAGCTTTTACAGGTGCGCTGTATTCCGATTTGGTCATAACCATAGCTATACCGAAAAGAAATGCAAAGAAGATCACCTGAAGCATTTGGCCATTGGTGCTCAAGGCGGTAAAAAGATTATCGGGTACAATGTCTTCCATCATCTGCAAAGGCCTTGCGCTTTTTACTCCCTCAGCGGCTTGCTGTCTTATTTGAACGTCTTTGGCAAACTTCTCATTAAGTTCGGTTCTTTTTTCGGGCGATATAAAGGAACCAGGATTGACAAAATTGGCTAGTACCAGTGCAATAGTTATGGCCAACACGGTAGTTGCAATGTACAAACCAATGGTTTTTCCTCCAATTCGGGAAAGCTTGGAGGTGTCGGTCATATTGGAGATGCCATCAATAAGAGAAACAAGAATAAGAGGAATGGCAATTAGCTTTAGCATGCTAATGAAAATGGTGCCAAATGGTTTAACCCAATTGAGTACAAACTCCCCACCTCCCCAAAAAATGGCTAAAACACCAATTATAACTCCTATGAGCATGCCAATGCCAATTTTGGCGACCAACGACAACTTCTTCATTCTTTAAAAATTTAAAATTTTGGTGACTACTAAAAGTCAGGCATCCAATTTAGTAGTTCGGGAGCGTAATACAAAGTCGGCAAGCACAATTGCAGTCATAGCCTCTACAATGGGCACTGCCCTTGGTACCACACAGGGGTCATGGCGACCTTTGCCTTTAACGGTTGTTTCATTGCCCGAACTATCCACACTTTCCTGCTCTTTCATTATGGTAGCAACTGGTTTAAACGCTACCCTGAACACAACATCTTCCCCATTGGAAATACCTCCTTGAATACCTCCTGAATAATTGGTCTTCGTGTGAATCTTTTCTCCCGAAACAAATGCATCGTTATGTTCCGATCCTTTCATTTTTGCACCGTCAAACCCACTTCCAAACTCTACTCCCTTTACAGCGTTGATAGAAAGCATGGCATGGCCAAGTGCCGCGTGTAGTTTACTGAAAACCGGTTCTCCCAAACCAACAGGCATGTGAGATGCCACAGCGGTAATGACTCCTCCAATGGTATCTCCCTCTTTTTTTATTTGGGAAATATGTTCAATCATTTTGTTGGCTATTTCCTCATCGGGGCAACGAACAATATTGTTTTCGGTTTGTGAAAGGTCGAGTTCAGCATACGGTTTATCAAGTGCAACCAATCCTGCCTGACTAACATACGCCTGAATAGTAACGCCAAACCTGGAAAGAAACTGTTTGGCAATGGCTCCGGCAGCTACCCACCCGGCTGTAATTCGAGCCGATGATCGGCCACCGCCTCTGTAGTCCCGATAACCATATTTCTCCTCATAGGTATAATCGGCATGCGAAGGCCGATAAACTTCTGCAATATGACTGTAATCCTTAGAACGTGTATCGCTGTTAGGAATTATGATTGTTATTGGAGCGCCTGTAGTCTTACCTTTAAAAACTCCTGATATAATTTCAAACGCTTCGGTTTCGTTTCGGGCGGTAGTTATTTTGGATTGCCCAGGCCTTCTTCTCAGCAGTTCTGATTGAATGAATTCAGTATCTAATTCTAAACCAGCAGGGCATCCATCAACAACTACTCCCACAGCAGGGCCATGCGACTCGCCAAACGAAGTTATTTTGAAAAGTGAACCAAGCGTATTGCTCATTTGCGTTTAATAATGAAGAAGGCAGATAGTATAACTATCAGCAAAATAAACGCATTCGTAACAATTCTGAGGATACCCCAATCATTTTGATGCATTAATTGGTTGCTTTCAATGTCGATCAAATCATAAAAAGCACCCAGATCATTAGAAATGATAGACTCATTTTTACGGCTTTCACCTGTTACATTAAGCACCGCATGTGCCTTGAGCGTATCGTATCGGTTTTTACTAAGGTTAAAAAATATCCATTGAAAATAATTGCCCAGATCGTAGGTGCCGGGTTCTTTGGGTATACCGTAGTAGTCAAATGTTTTGGTGCCTGTTACCCTGCTGCCTGAGCGGTTGATTTGTTGTTGAGTATTAGGAGGGTATAACTCGAGGTCTTCGGTTGAAGTTACTTCCGGGGGAGTAATACCAGCAATATTTCCTTCACCATAAATGTTAAAATCGTAGTTAAAACTTTGGCCTGTGGTTAAATTTGTTTTGTCAATTTCTTCTTTCAACCTGAAATTTCCAACAGTTACTTTATCTCTTAGTGGGTGAGGAGGAAGCTCTTTTACTTTAACAGTAACTGGCTTGGTATAGAACTTTTTAAGGCTTTCTTTTCTGTTCTGCCCAAAGAACGAAGGATTTTTGGCAACCTTGTATTTGATCATGTCCAAACCAATGGAAGGAAATTTAATGGACTCTGTATTTAACGGATAAAATGAACCCTGGTACACTTTGTATTGGGTGTAGTTTTTACCATTGATTTCTACTCGCTGCCCATTTATTTGTTCAATGTTAAAGTTCTCTTCCCAGCAGTTGGCAGGTTTTATTACCTTAAGAATATCACCTAGCTGTCTGCCAAGATCATAAAACTGAAGCGGAGCGCGGTTGCTCTCAGCTACGTAAAACGCAAGTGTGGCGGTAAATCCTTCTCCAACGTAAACCTCTTTTTTGTCAGTGGTTAAGGCAAAAAAAGCATCTTCTTTGATGTCTATGAACTCGTTGGGTTCGCTACGCTTTCTGCCAAAAAAGTCCTCAAACGGATCGTTAAAAAAACCGTTGTTGTGCTGCTGCTGAACGGGTGGTCCCACTTTAATGGTTGTTCCTTGTGATGAAACCGTGGTGCCATTTACCTGAATGGTAAAAGGGGACAATGTAAAGGTGCCTTGTTGAGAGGCGCTGTAGTTCATTATAATACTGTGGGTGGAAGAAACCCTTCCGTTTACGATGTTGGTTTGACTGGAAGAGGACGTTCCCATTTTATTGAATCCTTCAATATCAGGGAACTTATCATAGGAGCTAATGTTTCCATTTTTGGCTACAATAGCCACGGTAAAGGTTTCGTTCTGGCCAATTTCATTATCACCAAGCTGAATGCTGATTTCCTGACCAAACCCCTGTAGCGATGTTAAAAAGAAGAAGAGCAATGACAAATACTTCATTTTTCTAAAAAATGCTGTTTAACGCAAATATGCAAGGCTCTGTGTTACGAGCGGTTGCTAGAGTATGAATTTCTTTGATTTGGGCTATAATTTTAATATCTTTTCACATTCAAATGCGATAACTATTCAGTTTATCGTTTTTGAAAATGTTCTTTAAACAAATTGACAGCTTATGTTAGAATACGTGAAAACGATCCTGAAAAAGGTGAGTTTTGATCTAAAGCTCTTCGAGAAAGAGCTGGTAAAAGCAATCGCATCACTTTTGGAAAAAGAAGTGAAAACCCTGAAGCGTTGGTGCTACAGGACATTTGGCAAATCGCATAGGCCGATCTTAGACCGCTGTTTTGTTATAACAACTTGAAAAAATGTATTATCTACACCCGGCTATTAGCTTAGTCGGGTTTTTTAGTTTTCGGCTCCGAGATTCTTCATTCGTTCAAAAAAAGTATTTCTGAAAGTGCCACTGATAGGGATTCGGTGTTTACCAATCTCAATCTCATCTTTTTCAAACGAGTCAATGGCATGCAAATTAACAATGAACGATTTGTGAACTTGTATAAAATGGTCGGCTAGATGAGCTAATGCTTCTTGCACCGATTCACGCGCCATAACTCGCTGGTCGGCCAGGTGATAAACCATATAGTTGCTGTCTTTTTGAAGAAAAAGGATTTCCTGAGGTTTGACCTTAACCGTTTTGCTCCCACTTTTTATTAATATATAGGTATCATTTGGAACAGATTGTACTTGATTGGATTGATTAAGTAGTTTACTAACCGTTTTAGCAAATCGTTCAAAACTTACGGGTTTGAGAAGGTAGTCTGCTGCATCTAGCTCGTAGCTTTCCACCGCAAACTCCGAATAAGCCGTTGTAAACACAATCTTTGTTTGGGTGTTTGTCATTTTAGCAAGCGAGGTTCCCGACAGATGGGGCATATTAATGTCGAGAAAAGCAACATCAACAAGATATTGGTTCAGAAATTCAAAAGCTTTTAACCCGTTGCGAAAAGTGCCAACAAGCTCAACGGCACTAAAGTGTTCCAAATAGCCTTTCAGCAATTCAATGGCTTTGGGTTCGTCATCTACAATAATGGCCTTCATTGCGTTTGGATTTCCAGTTCAACCGTAAATAAATCATTTTCTTTAATAGAAAGCGAATGACGACCAGGGTACACCAGATCTAATCGTTCTTGTGCGTGTTTCATTCCCGTACCTCCACCATGTTGCTTTTGAAGCTCTTTCAAAACAGGATTTTGCATTGTGAAGCGGATTGTGTTAGGTTGTGTAAGGTCAAACGTCACCTTGATTTCTGATGTGTGTTCAGGCTCTGCACCATATTTAAAGGCGTTTTCCAGAAAAGGAATAAAAATACCCGGTTCAACTGTTTGATGTTTGTATTCCCCCTTTACGTTAAGTGTAAATAACACTTCGTTTTGCTCGAACCGAAGTTGTTGAAGTGCTGCATAATTAACCAAAAATTCAATTTCTTTTTCAACAGGCACTTTTTCAGAATTCGTTTCGTACACAACGTATCGCAACAAACCGGAAAGCTTATCAAGTGAGCTGGCAAGTAAAGGATTTTTTTGCTGATCAACCAGTGACAATAGATTGTTAAGCGCATTAAAGAGAAAATGAGGTTGAAGTTGGTTACGTAACAAGATTAGCTCTGCCTGCGTTTTTTCATAGGCAAGTTTTTGACGCTGCCGGTCAAGATGTATCCACGTTTTGCCAAGTGCGTAAGTGGTGGAAACAGCAAAATAGAACAATACTGAACCCCAGACAACACCTTCAGGCACCGGTGGGGCCAGCCAAAAACTGGGAGAACGAACAATCATTATTAGCACAACGGTTGCCACTAGCAAAGCCAGAGAAACCAATACAACATTTGTGGTTTTTTGGTGTTTTTCAAGCCGCAGAATATTGGCAAAATTGCCATAAAACAAAACAGACGAAATGCCAATGTAGAGCAACAGGTTTTTAATGATGGAGCTGTTACGGATAATTTTAACCGTTTCTACCCCATCCACATTTCGTATTTCCTGCGATTCAATGGAGAAGCCTGCAGTAATTAACCATGCGGTTAAACCCCAAAAGGCAATATTGAGTAGTACTTCAATTCCATTTCGTTTCATCGTTCAAAAATAAAACAATCAATGTGCACGGTACCCCTAGTGGTAGGTAGTAGCCCAATTTTGTTATCAACGCAATGATTTTTGGTTGGTAACAAAAAATAAGGAGGTTGTAACAAATGTAAATGCAGTTATACCATATGGGCTACCCTAACCGTGTATAACCGTTAAGCTTGTTAAAAAAACTCAGTAAAAATGAAACAACAAAGCATTGCTTTTATTTTGGTATTACTGGCAATGGTGTGCCAGGCACAAACAAACGATATCATTAAAAATCCTAAAGCATTTTCAACTCAGGTGGATGCACTTGTAAAACAATATCAGGATCTTGATATTTTCTCGGGTGCAGTATTGGTAGCAGAAGAGAATAAGCCTGTTTACGAAAAGGCTTTTGGCTTGTCTAACCGCGAAAAGGGAACTCCCAATACACTCAATACACTTTTCGATATTGGTTCCATCAATAAATTGTTTACCAAGGTTGTTATTATTCAGTTGATTGAAGAAGGTAAGGTAAAACCCACCGATCCGATGGGTAAATTTTTGAAGGGGTTTCCTAAAGAACCGTCTGAAAAAGTGACCATAGAACAACTGATCGGGCATACATCTGGTTATGGGGATTACATGCAATCCCCCGGTTTTTTTGATCGCCCTCAAAGCGAGCAAACTATTCAGGCCATTCTAGAGATTATTAAACGTATGCCGCTATCGTTTGAGCCGGGCACCGACTGGCAGTATAGCAATGCAGGCTTTATACTACTTGGTGCCATTATTGAGCAGGTAACAGGCAAAAGCTATTATGAAAATGTAAAGGAACGGATAATCGAGCCCCTTGGTATGACACATACGGTTATAGATGGAGCCAAACAAGCAACCCCTAATCGAGCTATTGGATATATGAAAACTATGCGTGGAGAGCTTGAAAACAACGAAAATATTTTATTAATACCTACTCCGGCTGGCGGATTTATAATGACCGGCACAGACCTTCTGAAATTTACTGAAGCCTATTTCTTTTCAGACAAACTAATGACCGAGGCAGGTAAAAAATACGATGATTTCTACCTGTTTTTGCAGAAGTTGAAAAAAGGAGGAGGTGCCATTCCGGTAGCAGGCGGCTTTGAAGGCGCTAATGCTGTGGCTCTGGTTGACCTCCAACGGCATTTGGTCGTAATCGTGCTGGCAAATATGGATGAGCCGGTAGCCGAACAGCTAAGCAGTGGTGTTTATGCAGTTATTAATGGTAAAGAACCTGCCAAACCTGACCTTCCTCCTCTTCAGGGCCTCTATAAGGCATATCACGATCATGGAATTGCCTATGTAAAACAGCACTTCAATGAACTCAGCGGTGACGACCGTGGCAGGGAGCCAAAGGACGCCCTACTGAATGACATGGGGTATAATTTGCTTTTTTCAGGCGAAACCGATCATGCCCTTGAAGTATTCAAACTCAATACGGAGTTGTTTCCTGACATTGCTAATTGCTGGGATAGTTATGGTGAAGCGCTCCTGAAAAAGGGAGATAAAGCGGCAGCTTTAAAGGCATACAAAAAGGCGCTTACCATTAACCCCAATTTACCCTCTTCTCAGCAGGCAGTTAAACAACTGGAAAACAAATGAGCCGCCTGATTACTTTATTGGTGCTCTTGTTTTTGTTCTCGTGCCAAACTGAAAAGGAAGAGAATAATGTGCTAAAAGTGGATAAGAGTGTTTTATCTGAAAAAGTAGACACGTACGCCAAAGCATACGAGAGTCTGGATATTTTTTCCGGAGCCATTCTGATTGCGAAAGATGGGAAACCAGTTTACGAAAGAGCCTTTGGCCTGGCCAATCGTGACGATAAACGACCAAATACACTTCAAACAAAATACCTTATCGGCAGCATGAATAAGGATTTTACCCGGGTGTTGATTCTCCAATTAATAGCCGAAGGTAAGCTAAGGTGGACAGATAAAATGATCGATTACCTTAACGGTTTTGACCAACCTGGAGTTAGAGAGGTTACTGTGCGGCAATTGGCAGACCACACCTCGGGTTTTGGTGATTATGAGGACTGGGATTTTGTTGAGCTACCTTATGCGCAGAAAAATCTTGCCACCATTTTGGAACGAGCACGGAACCAGGAATTATTATTTGAACCGGGAACAGACAATGAATACTCCAACACCGGTTACGCTTTATTGGGTGCTATTATCGAAAGAATAACGCGCAAAACATATGAACAAAATGTAAAGGAAAGAATCGCTCAGCCGCTTGGCATGAACAACACGTATCTGAAAGATATTCAGCAAAAACCCGACCGCACCATTGGTTATATTATAACCATTAATGGGGTTGATAACACTGAAATGGTAATTGCTGAGCCACGGCCCGATGGTGGCTTTTGGTGTACACCGTCCGATCTCCTCCTTTTCTATCAAAACTTTTTCTATGGCAGTACGCTCATACCTGATAGCATTCGTGCTACTGACACTTATTTTAAGCAGATTGCTCCTTTATACAGCAAACCCAATTCGATAGATTACCTGGCAGGCGGCACCAATGGGCACAACAGTGTGATAGGACAATTTTTTAAAGAGAACATCAGCATCATTGTGCTTGCAAACATGGACGAGCCTGTTGCGGAAAAAGTGGTGGATGGAATAGTTGCTATTTTAAATGCCAGGGAACCACAAGCACCCAAACTGCCAGCACTTTTGGCAGCTTATCAGGCCTACAAAGAGAATGGAGTTGGTTACCTGAAAAGTAATTTTGAGGAAGTGACTTCCAACTATTATCCCGGAGATCCCAAAGACGGAATTCTTAATAATCTTGGTTATCAGTTGATAGAAGCTGGCAAAATGGATGAAGCCGTGGATCTATTGAAATTGAACACCGAACTATTCCCGGATATAGCCAATTGCTGGGACAGCTATGGAGAGGTGTTGTTGAAGAAAGGCGATAAGAAAGGTGCCCTTAAAGCGTATCAAAGGGCGTTATCTATTCAACCTATGCAACCTAACCATCAATAATGGAATCATAAACCCATATATGAATAGCTATTTTCAATTTGCAAATAGAGGTTTTGTTGTATGAAGAGTTCTTTCTGCCTGTGACTACAATATGAATGATTAAGTAAAGAAATGTTGAAACAAACCTTACTAAGATGAAAAGAATACTATTTTGGTTTTTTTGGATGCTTGTTCTCTTTTATAGTCAAAATACTTTTTCTCAGAGTTTAGAAACCAACTATCTAAAAACAAAAGATCAAGTAATCTCTTCTTTTCAAAACAAGGAGTATTCTAAAGCCCAGGAGCTTTATTTAAACTATTTAAGAAGTTCTCCTTACGATTATGAAGTAATTTATATAGCTGCGCAAACAGATTACTTTTTAAAACAGTGGCCCACAGCTATTAAGTACTTTAAAATGGCACTGGAACTCGGCTATAATGTTGCAGAATCGAAATACAATATAGCTTGTTGCTATGCATTAGATGGAAATTCTGAAGAAGCGTATAAGTGGTTGAGCGATGCAATTAATGAACATCCATCTTACTATTACCAGTGGATGGAAGACTCGGATCTGACTAAGCTTGCCAAGGACCGAAACTACCTGAACAAACTATACCATTACGATAGAGAGGCAACAACCCGTAATGCTAAATGGGTGTCAGATATTGAGTTTTTTAACGAAAGAATGAGGCAGTTTCACTATAATTTATTTGAAAACATTACAGAGAAAGAATGGAATACCAGAATAAATGAATTGAAAGAGAAAATTGAATCGCTTAAAGATTATGAAATAGTTGTTGAACTAATGAAAATTGCCGCTATAGTTGGTGATGGGCATACTGTAGTTGTACCCCCCGTGAGTGGAGATAATACGTTTCACAGAGCACCATTCTTAACACATCTTTTTGATGATGGTCTTTATATAATTAACACCAGGAACTCGCATGCTGATTTATTGGGCGCGAAGGTTCTTAAAATTGATGATAAGCCCATTAATGAAATCATTAATAAGGTTCAGGTGGTTATTCCACATGATAATCAGTTTGGGATTAAGTGGTTATTGCCTGTGGCACTCAGCATACCCGAAATACTAAACGCGTTAAACATAACTCAAAATAAACTGGGATATACGTTGCTTGTTGAAAAAGAGGGAAAGACAAGATCGTTAAAGGTTGATTGTAACAAAAAACTAACGTCAGACTTTTTGGAAAGCTGGCTGTACGGATTTTACAAGGAAAAGGGTTGGTCCAAGATTAAGTTAAAAGAAGTACCTTCCTACCAAACAAGATTGGAAGAACCTTACTGGTTTGAATATTTACCGGATAATCAACTTGTTGTCTTTCATTATAATCAGGTTCAAACAAACCCTAAAGAAAGCGAGGAAGAATTTATTCATAAATTAATGGAATTTGTTGATAATAATAAAGTAAGAGCACTTATTGTCGATTTAAGGTCCAACGAAGGTGGAGATAACACTATTTATCAACCTATTTTAAATGGAATTATATCCAACGAGAAAATTAATTCGGAAGGGAAACTCTTCGTATTTACGGGAAGAAGAACCTTCTCAGCTGGAATGTGTTTTGCCGCAGAACTTGAGAAATCCACAAATGC
>JAGQYI010000076.1 GCA_020436165.1 Cyclobacteriaceae bacterium
CATTCCTTTGCACTTAGTCCCAGCCTGTTTAAACAAAGCGTATAAAGTATTCCGTCTTCTCCTGTTTTTACACCTGACTCTTTACCCAGCACTGGCTTAAAGAATGAGGCGAATTCTGGAAGCTGATTTTTGAGAAGTGCATTTATCTGCGCTTCGTAAGATGTACTTACAATGGCTAACCGAACCCCGGATTCACATAGCTTTTGTATAAAACTTTTAACTCCTTCTCTCAGTTCAAGCTGTGGAAGAAATTTATTTATATAAAGCTTTTTCTTTAGTGGTTCGAATTCATTAACAATGGAATCAATTTCAACTTCGCTTAGATTAGGCATTTTTTGCAGCTCATAGCGAAGCCTGTTGGCATTACCCTGAATTTTGGGCATAAGTTCCTGAAAATATTCCCAGTCCCAGTGGATAGGCAGACCCATTTGCTCAAACGCTTCATTGCATGCTGGTAAGTGTCCCCATCTTTCAGTATCAGCAAGGGTACCATCCACATCGAATATGATTGCTTTCAACGACATGCCAAATGACTACACCAAAAGTTGGCCAAACTGTTATTATCGACTTGAACAATCAACTAACCCGTTGATTATCAAATGAAAAAAAATCGAAGCTATTTTTATTCTTAATAAAAATGTATACGTAATGATACAATAAAAATTAACTTTTAAGTATGAGAAATTAAATTTAACCTATTTAATTGATTATTAGTACTTTAAATGAATACTTATGTAAACCATTACCTTGCAAATAATAAGATATTGTATAACAGAAGATACACTCATAACAAGAATTTATTCAACCTCCACTCAAAAATTCAGTGCAATTACTTAAACGAGAAACTAAAACTGTATTCCTGCACCTTTTGTGATTTGCATTACGTTAGTCTGCAATTCTAAACATAATATTTGCCATCATTTTTAAACGAAATAACAGCTATGGAAATAGAAATAAAATTTGACGAACGCGGAGGAATAATTCCAGTTATGAATGGACAGCAAATAACCATGGGAGTTTCTCCTTTTCTAATATTTTTAGCAACTGCCGGTATGTGTTCAGCGGTTTATGTTCAAGCATTTATGCATCAAAGGGGAATGTCCACTGACGGAGTAAAAATTATACAGCGGATGAATTACAACAGGTTTACAAATCATGTTTCCGATATTAATATACATGTAGACCTACCTGAAAGCTTTCCATCTAAATACAATAAAGCTATTAAGAATGTAATAGCTCAGTGCCCTGTAAAACAGCATTTACTTGAGCCCCCTACATTCAACGTTATAACCAATTATGACGAACAACCTGCCAACGCTTAAAAGCTTTTAATCAGCCAAATTTAACAGTAATAAGGAGAGCTAAACTGGTTTTTTTCTTAGATTAGGTCCATAATTGAGCGTTGCCATGGACCTGGAAAAAGCCTTAAGACATCCACTGTTCAATGAAAACGTGAAGGAGATTGTCCAATTTATTGAGGGCGACTCCTCTCGTTTCAAGCAATTAATGCAACTTTTCTTTTCAGATGAGTATCGTGTCAATCAGCGGGCGGCATGGGTGATGAGTCATTGTGTGGATAAACATCCGGAATTACTAGTTCCCTATCTCTCCCAAATGATTAAAAACCTGTACAAACCTACCAATGATGCCATTAAACGGAATACAATGCGCGTATTTCAACAGGTTGAACTGCCTGAAAAACTATGGGGAGAAACTCTTGAAAAATGCTTTGAATACATGGAATCAAATTCTGAGCCCATTGCAATTCGTGTTTTTGCCATGACCGTGGCTTATAATATTTCGAAGGATGTTCCTGAAATTAAGAATGAACTAAAGGAACTGATTAAGGAGATGATGGTATATGGCTCAGCCGGTATAAAAAGCCGGGGCGGCAAAATTCTTACGAAATTGGAAAAGGAACTAGATTAAGTAGATTGTTATCTAACTACTCTAATTATTTCTGCTTATACAACTACCTGATCACAAACCATATTCTCAAGCTTGCGAAGCAATGCTATTCTTCTTTCCCTGATTTCTTGAGAAGTGTATCGGCAGTAATACTGCATCAAAATTGAGGAGTAATAAACAAATGTATCCTTGTCGATAGGTTTCATTTTAGCAACAACAGGGGCCTCCTCATCAGTAAGATTAAAAAATGCTCCGCCAGAAGTTTCTCTAATTACTCCAGTTTCCAGTTCGTACACCTTCATATCGGCAGTAACTGTTTCATGGGGCTCATTTGCTCCGTACATGTGCAAGGTAAGGTAGGGATTGGTAGTTACGTTACCCATTTGGTGAATCAAGGCATTGTTTACTTTTGCAATGCTACCGTAAGGCAGTATTTCTTTCTTACTTAAACGAAACCTTTCACCTGTATTTGAAAATGTTTGATGCATTACGTTGCCAAATACCTGCACTGCCCCCCATTGTGTATAGCCATGGTCGTGAACACTTGAATAATCGCCAGGATTCCAGGTCATAACCATTATCTCATATTTATCTGTTTGGTATGCAAGCTTTCTGCCATACCCATCTTGTGCTGGGTGTGTATAGTCTGCCCAGGGTTGCAAATCATCTTCGGTAATCTTTGCCCTTTTAAGCATATCAGCTGCTAACTGCACAGTAACATGTTCCTGTGAAGCTTCTACAAAATCGACCAATCGTTGTAAACCTGGAGTGAGCGTATTCATAGTGGTAGTTTAAAAAAATGGTTAATACAAAAGTAATTGCATTATAGTAACATCCAGCCATTTTCCATCAATATTTCCTATTTCTCTCTGATTACCAACTACTTCGTAACCAAGTTTACGGTTATATTCAATGCTGGCTTTATTGCTGGTAAATATTTTAGCTACCAAATGATGGTAGTCCAATTCTCTGCATTTTTCAATAATAGAGCGCTTAATTTTAGTGCCAAGCCCCATCCTGAGTTTATCAGAACGAAGGTAAACAGCCGTTTCACAGGCATACTTATATCCCTCCCTATCACTGTACCGTTTGATAATTCCCCATCCCACTACTTCTCCTTCCATTTCCAAGCACTGAATCAATTCCCGTTCGCTGAAATCATTCATCCATTTGGCAATGTGCTCGGGACTTTTAAGCTCCCGATCCATTGTGCTACCTCCGTTTTTTATATGTTCATTATAAATGGAAGCTATTACAGCGCAATCATCCAATGTAGCTTCACGAATTAATTCAGTATCCATTTTAGTTAGCAGTATTTCGAATTACTTCTCCAGGAGTAGCATCATTAATTAATCCGTTTTCGATCATTTGCTCTCCGTTTACCCATAAATGCTCTACACCTTTAGATAGCTCACAAGGGTCGGTATAAGTTGCCATAGGTTTAATTTTTTCCATATTGAAAAGTACGGCATCTGCTTTATAACCAACTTCTATTTTACCTCTATGCTTTATATTAAAATATTCGGCTGGCATAGAGGTTACCTTACGTATTGCTTCTTCAAAAGTTAGCATTTTCTTTTGAAAAACGTATTGGTATAGATACTCTGTAAAAGCCCCATATGAGCGAGGATGTGGCACTCCAATTCTCTTAGGTGCATTTATTGGATGACTCCAGGAATCCGTGCATATCATTGCATTCTCCCATGTTATCGCTACATCAATATCTGCTTGATCGATACAATGATAAACAATCCACATCTCGGTATCGCGTTTTAGAATTTCACACATAGTTCCTGAAAGCGTCCATCCAAATTCATTAGAAATTTGCTGAACTGTTTTACCTTCCCATTCAGGATACTCATTGGAAATAATGAGCATCTGGCTCATATCATAGTTCTTATCAACTATATAATTGGCTATCTCTTCTTCAACTTCTGGTTTATCAAGCCTGTGCTTTACTTCTTCTAATCCACCTTCCAGAAAACGTTTGGGTATAAATGCTCTTAGTTTGGTAGAAACTGCCGTGTATGGATACACATCAATTTTAGCTTGTTGAGCATGGGATTTATTGTATTCTTCTAAACGTTTAAGCACAGCAGGTATTTTACCATAATTACGTTTCTCTGCTGATTTTAAATGACTGACAAGGACATTTATACCTGCCTGCTCACCAATAGTTAACGTTTCTTCAATTGCCTCTTCAAGTTTATCGCGTTCATCACGCATGTGAGAGGCATAAACTCCCCCATGTTTTTGAGCAATTTTTGCCAATTCAACAATTTCATCAGTTTCTGCAAAGCAGCCTGGTGCATAAATTAAGCCGGTAGATAGACCCAGTGAACCTTCAAGCATAGACTCTTCCATGCTTCGCTCCATTAAGTTGTGCTCACTTTCCGAAACCTTATTCCAATCCTGTAAGGCTCCACCTCTTAATGTACTATGTCCTGTGAGCGTTGCTACATTAAACTGGATTCCAATTTTTTCAAGTAGCTGAAAATACTCTCTAAGCGTTCTCCAGTTGAATGTAAATTCCAGATCTTTCGCAAGCTTTTCCATAGTTGGCACCAATCGTTCGTTGATGGGTGCCGGAGATGTACCGCAGTTACCAAAAATTTCTGTGGTAATACCCTGATATAACTTGTGATCGGCAGCATGCGGAAAGAAGTAGCCAAACCCTGTAGATGCATGCGTATCAATAAAACCCGGTGTTAGTGCTAAACCTTTTGCATCAACTATGTGCTTAGCTTCAGGTAAATTATCTTCTTCTTTGAACACTCCACTAATCAATCCATCCTTTATGGCAACAGACCCGACAAAAGGCTTTTCTCCTGATCCATTATAAATGGTTGCTTCTTTAATTAAAAAATTATGCATAGTGTAAAAGTTAGCTTTCCAAACTTAACGATTTAACCGTCAATTCCTGAAAAGCATTTTCGTCAATTTGAGGATTAAGAAAGTAAGAAGCATGTATAAAGCCATTTTCCATTTCAATTGTATTTACAAGTATATCTTTCGTAAAATACCTGCTCGATGGGCTTTGATCATGAGCCTTTGCATTTAACAAAAAAGAAGCTATTTGTAGGTTTTGGGCTCTTCCAATACCTGTTTCAAACATACCACCAATCCATGCTGGAATTGAATTTTGTAAGCAGTATTCAATCATCTCAATGGTATTAAAAAGACCTCCCACTCTACCTGGCTTTATATTCAATTCAGAAATTTGCTCCTTGTATTCGATTAATTGCCCAAGTGTCTCAACCTCCTCGTCAAGGCACTCACTCAATTCAGGATTGGCAAACTCATACACTTCCTTTAAGTAATGGCTACCTGGAGCAAAAGGTTGTTCTATAACATATCCAAAATGAGCAAACTGACTCAACTTTTGAAAATCATCTTTACCAAATGACCCATTGGCATCGAAACTTATGTTAGGATGTGAGCACTCATCAATAGCCCTAAACACAAATGGATGTGCATACGAGGGGCTAATCTTAAATTTGAGTCGATGATAGCCTTCTGAAATTGCTTCATTAATGGTATTTTCCATAATAGACTCATCTTTGAATAAGCCCATTGAAATACCCACAGGTACTTTATCTAAGTTAGGTCTCTCCCATGCTTCCAAAATACCCGTTCCGGTTGCCCTCCTTATGGCATCATTCATTGCCATTTCAACGGCTGCTTTTGTAAAATTCCAACCTCTGATTTTTGAAAGGGCTTTTAACACATCATCATACGTTTTTGAATGAGCCAATAATGGGTATATGTATTCACTAATCACCTGAATGGCTCCATCCACAAATTCATGAGAATAAAAAGGATCGGGACGACAGGAACATTCTCCATAGCCCACAGTGCCATTTTGATCATGCCATTTAACAATAAGCGCCTTGCGAGAGTTCCGAACTCCCACAGCAGAATAAAATGGTTTAACCTGAGGCAATTCCAGAACAACAAGTTCCAGCTTAAGTAAAGAAACAGGGGTTTGTAAAAAGTTAATTACCGAATCAGGCACATAACTCATGAATGCACCTTCTTTGGTTCTACGTAATCAAACAATTTTTTCTCTTTTATTTCTGAAGCTACTTTATGAGGCACCAATTCTTCCCAACCTTCCTGGCCACTTTGGATCATATCCAGCACGTCATCAGAAATAATATGCAGGTTTCTGCTTGAAACGTTTGTAACCGGCACAATTTTTTTATTATCCAAAAGATACTGCAGCATACTTTTTTGAGAATCCGGCAATTCAAAATCATCGATTGTGTAAATCTCCTCAGAATCTCGTTTTAAGGAAGGATACACATAAAAGATTACATTTCGACCAAAAAGAATTCCAAAAGCCTCCAAAAGCCCTCCTTTCAGGTTTTCGTAATACTTTTCTTCAAAAACCATATGCAAGTTGTAAATACCAAGGATAAGACCAACTTTGTAATCTTTGTTCAATCGCGTAATATGTCGAACTAATCTGTAGTATTCGGTATAATTTGAGATAAGTACATTTTGTCCCAGGGAACATAATTGATCTACGCGATTAAGAAAATCCGTAACGTCCAGGCTTCCTTCCCTTTCGAGATCCTGCAGAGTAAGCTCAGTCAAAACAACGATTCTAGAAGGATCCACATCCTTTTCCTGCTTAAATCGCTTTCTGCCACAGAAAAGCATATCCACATTTACATGGGTTACAGGCTTAAACCTTCCTCTTAATATGAGCACATTTTTTTTATACAATGCTTCAGAAGGCATAAGTACATTCCCACTGGGTCCAAACATGGCCGCTCGTGTAAAGCCCAGCTTCACCAGTTTCAAACTCATGAGGCGATTGTCAACCTTAGGAAAGTCAGGCCCCTCAAGCCTGAACATGTCAATTTCTACCCTAAATTGTCTAAAGCCATCTACAAGCGACAACAAAAACTCATCGGCATCTTTGATAAAATAGCATGCATAAATAAGGTTTACCCCTAATTTACCAAGCGCCTCTTGCTGCCAGGTAGCATCCGGATCTTTTAAGATAACATGAATCACACATTCGTTTGGTTCCGATTCCGGAGAAAGCTGAAAACGACAACCTACCCACCCATGGCCCCTATTGGTTCGGGCATAATTAAGAGTTTCAACAGTGTTGGCAAAGGTAAAAAATTTGGTATCCTTAATTCTATGAGGCAAGCGGTCGTTCAACAATTCAGTTTCCTTATCCAGCATGGCAAGTAAACGTTCTTCGCACACATACCTGCCTATTTTACCATATATGGCATCACTATAGGCCATATCGTAAGCCGACATCGTTTTGGCAACTGTTCCGGAGGCGCCTCCTATCCTAAAAAAATTAGCGGCAACTTCTTGTCCCGCTCCAATCTCTGCAAATGATCCGTAAATACTTCTGTCTAAGTTAATAGCGAGAGCTTTGTCTTTGGTCGACAACCTGTTTTCAACTTCCATGGGCGCTTAAATTGTTGCACAAAATTAAACTATTTGCCACTGAGCAAGCAGAAATTTTTATCATTATTTTCATTGAAATTAGTAATCCAAACAGGCACCTTGAGGCCCTTTATAAATTGATTGTAGATGTCCCTTCTTTTAACTAACTTACGTCAACTAAAACCAAACCTATTAGTATGGATGTTCTAGATTTTATAACCATTCTTATCATTTTAGCAGCTTTTTTCCTGCTATTCAATGTAAAATATCTCAAACTGCCTTCAACCATTGGGTTGATGATTATGGCGTTGAGCCTTTCGCTGTTTATCATTTTCGGAGAGGTAATTTTTCGTACACTAAAAGAACTGGCAAACCAGTTAATGACAGAGTATAATTTTTCTGAAGTTCTATTCAAAGTCATGCTTAGCTTCCTGCTTTTTGCCGGTGCACTTGAGCTCGATTTGCGAAAACTGGGTGAAGAAAAATGGGTGATTTTTATTCTGGCTACCATGGGGGTTCTCATTTCAACTTTTGTGGTTGGCTATGCTATGTACTTTTTACTGCCCTTTATTGATATTCATCTCGACCTTATTTATTGCTTGCTTTTTGGTGGTTTAATTTCACCAACAGACCCGATTTCTGTTTTGGCAATGATTAAGAAGTCGACTGTTTCAAAAAATCTGGAAGCTCAAATTGCTGGTGAGTCGCTTTTCAATGATGGAATAGGAGTAGTTGTTTTCCTAACCATTTTGCATATAGCCCAATCAGGTACGGGAGGACATGTAGACCCATGGAGCGTTGGCCTTTTGTTTGGACAAGAAGTGATTGGAGGAATTGGCCTTGGTGCAGTTTTTGGATTTTTGGGCTTAAGACTGCTTATTTTAATAGAAAATGAATATACAGAAATTGAGGTTTTGGTAACTCTTTCCATGGTTTTAGGGGGAGCAAGCGTTGCAGAAATGCTTCATGTTTCAGGCCCATTGGCAATGGTTACCATGGGGCTTTTTGTGGGCAATAAAGGAAGAAGTTCAGAACTTGAAAAGGCAGCCGGAGAATACGTATATAAATTCTGGCACCTAATGGACGAAGCCATGAACGCTATACTTTTTATTTTAATAGGTATGCAAATAATTGTAATTCCCTGGAGTCTCGATTACATACTGGCAGCAGCATTCGCTATTGTAATTGTTTTAATTTCCAGAGTAATTGGCGTTGGTATCCCTATTAGTTTTTACAGAATCAAAAATCATATTGCAAAATATACCATAAGGATACTAACCTGGAGCGGGCTTAGAGGTGGTATCTCCGTTGCACTTGCATTGTCACTCTACGAGTATACCAAATCAGAAGCAGGCATGTCAAGAGACATCGTTAACCTTATCATAATCATGACTTACTGTGTGGTATTGTTCTCTATTGTGGTTCAGGGCCTCACCGTTAAAAAGTTATTCGAAAAGGCAGCTACTTACGAGGAGCAACAGGGTAAATCGAAATAAGAAAGAATCTTGCTTCGTAATTAGATTATTGGGGCAAAATCACTCTTTATTTACTTAAATTAGCCACATGTAAACGACTAATTTTTTTATATGCATACAAGAAACCGGGTCCTGATCGAACATGTAACACCAATTGTAGAAAATGGATCGTATTATACCAAACGTGTCTTACATGATGTTTTCAGGGTTGAAGTTGACCTGGTCTCAGATGGACATGATATTCTGAATGGAGACCTGAAATTTAAAGCTCCCAATACAAAAGCCTGGCAAACAACACCACTCAAATTCCATGAGAACGACCGATGGTATGCCACCTTCGAACTTAGCAAAAAAGGAGTTTACGAATACACACTTGAAGCATGGGTGGATCATCTGCTTACCTGGCAGCACAATGTTATAAAAAAGGTTGAAAATGAAATTAATGTAAAGGTAGAACTGGACGATTTTCTTCCCTCGTTCGACAAACTTAACAAAATAGCGAAAGGAGAAGACCGAAAGTTTCTGACCGAATTTGCAGAGCAGATCAAGAATTCAAAACACTACAAAGAGGCTGTTAAAACAGCTTGTTCTCAAGATCTGGAAGAAATAATACGCAAATACCCATTAAAAGAATTTGCAACTTCCTATAATCAAACGTTAGAAGTAAGGGTTGAACGCAACAGAGCAGAGTATAGCACATGGTATGAATTTTTCCCGCGATCTGCTTCAAAAAATAAAAAGAAAGCAGGAACACTAAAAGATGCTGCCGGACAATTGGAACGTGTTGCTAAAATGGGATTTGATGTACTTTACCTACCACCAATCCACCCTATTGGAGAGGAATTTAGAAAAGGCAAAAACAACAATCCAAAGGCTAAAAAGGGAGAACCAGGTTCTCCATGGGCTATCGGCAGTAAGCATGGAGGGCATAAGTCAATTCATCCCGAACTAGGCACCATGAAGGATTTCGAAGACTTGCTGGCTAAAGCTGACAAACTAGGAATAGAGATAGCCATGGATTTTGCCTTACAATGCGCACCGGACCACCCGTATGTAAAAGAACATCCGGAATGGTTCAAATGGCGTTCCGATGGCACCGTTCAGTATGCTGAAAACCCTCCTAAAAAATACCAGGACATCCTTCCTATTTATTTTGAAACAAGCGACTACAAGAGTCTTTGGAATGAGCTCTTGAGCATTGCCCTGTTTTGGGCCGAAAAGGGTATTCGCATTTTCAGGGTAGATAATCCTCACACCAAGCCGTTTCTGTTTTGGCAATGGTTAATAGCTGAAGTGCACAAAAAGTATCCTGATTTTATCTTTCTTTCAGAAGCTTTCACCAAACCTAAAGTAATGCAGGCATTGGCAAAGGCAGGCTTTACCCAGTCTTACACGTATTACACATGGAGAAACTCAAAGTACGAGCTAACTCAATACCTGACTGAATTAACTCAAGGACCGGAGCGAGAGTATTTCAGGCCAAATTTCTGGCCAAATACGCCAGACATTAATCCACTGATCTTGCAGGATGGCTTGGAACATGCCTATTTAACCAGGCTATTCATGGCAGCCACACTTTCAAGCAACTACGGCATTTATGGGCCCGTATTTGAACACATGGTTCATGATAGCATTCCGGGTAAGGAAGAATACCTGGACAGCGAAAAATACGAAGTGCATCACTGGGACTGGGATAAGAGCAATAAGTTAACTGAAATGATCAAGCTTCTTAATTCATTGCGAAGAAGCAATGCAGCTCTTCAGCAAACTTTCGATATTCATTTTTGCCAGTTGGATAATGAACAACTGCTTGCTTATCATAAAAGAAGCAAAGATGGAAGCAATCATATCCTTTGCATCGTTAATCTCGACCCATACAATAAGCAGTCAGGGATGGTTCAGCTCCCATACTTTAGAATGCCCGTAAGAACCGGAGAAGCAGTAATTGTAAAGGATTTAATAACTGACAACAGTTACACCTGGGAAAATGAATGGAATTATATTGAATTGATACCGACCCTTCCTTTTCACCTATTTAAAATTCACTTTAAGTCATGAAAGGAACAATAACCATAAAAGAAGCATGGAAAGATTCGTATAAAAGCATGCAGCTTTCTGAGCTTTTAACTGAGAAAATACTGCCGGAATATATGCTCAAATGCAGGTGGTTTGGAGCAAAAAATGCACCTATAAAGCGATATGAGGTATCTTATGCAGAAATGGCTCCATATCACAACCAGTTGGCCTTGTTGCTTATAATTGAAGTTGTTTTTCAAACGGCCTACTCTGAGCAATACTACCTCCCTTTGGTTTGGACAGAAGAAACAAATGTGGACAATAAGGAGTTTGTTATCGCCAGATTAAAATGTAAAGACGGAGAAAAGGAACTTGTAGAAGCGCTTGCAGTAAGCGACTACAGAAATGATCTTTTTGAAAATATAAGTCACAAACGACAAGTTAAAATAAGGGAAGGTGTTATTAACTATCATAAGGGTAAGTCGTTAAGGCCCGAATCGCCTGTATCCAGGCTCCTTTCTGCCGAGCAAAGCAATACAACCATTGTTTTTAACGATGAGTACTTCCTCAAAATTTATCGTAAGTTGTTTCGGGGAACCAACCCCGATTATGAAGTATCTTATCATTTGAGCGAGAGGTCTGATTTTCAAAACTCTCCTATCTACATGGGTAGTGTAACCTTGCTTCGCGACAACGTATACCCGGTTTCTCTGGGTTTAATGCAAAAGAAAATTGAGAACAATGGCGATGCCTGGGCTTATATGCTTAAAAGAGTTGCTGCATATTTCAAAAATATTGAGCGCAGAAAACTAAGTATTGACCAGATACCGAAAGTTCCTTTGTACAAAGGATGCATACCAGAGAAACTTCCACTTACAATGCTTGATCTGGTTGGAGTTGAGACACTTGAAAACGTAGCCCTGCTTGCCAAGCGTACCGCTGAAATGCACCTGGCTTTGTTTAGAGAAAAAACACACCATGAGTTCATTCCTGCTATTTTTAACGAAGATTATCAGGTTTGGCTCCACAACAGACTTCTGTACCAGTTGGACAACAGGGTTGCAATTATTGAAAACATTCTCGAAAAGTTCAAAGGCTTAACTAAACGCTGGGCAGAAGAATTTCTTGATAATACGGAAACAATTAAAAACCTGATTTTGGGTTTTGATTATCAAAAATTGAATAGCCATCGTATTCGTATTCATGGCGATTATCACCTGGGTCAAGTACTTATGACTGACGATGATTTCTATATCCTGGATTTTGAAGGCGAGCCAGATAGCACTATCCGCGACCGAAAAATTAAACAACCCCCAATAAAGGATGTTGCTGGCATGTTCCGGTCGTTTCATTATGCAATTTTCAGTACCATTTTCGCCAATAATCCCACATCGCTTCCTGAAGATATTTTGATAGAAGCGGGTGGACGATACTATCGTACGGTGGTAGCTGTTTTCCTTGATTCGTACATTAAAAGTGCCTTTGAAAGTGGCCTTGACATTGGCTATTACAAAGAAATAGATTACCTGCTCAGATATCATATTCTCGAAAAAGCAATTTACGAACTAGGATATGAGCTAAATTCGCGCCCAAACTGGGCAATCATACCTCTAAAGGGGATAAATCAAATTTTGAACAACGATTAAAATGAGTAATAACGTAGAAGTTTTTTCCAGATTTTCAGATCTAGACATACACCTTTTCAGAGAAGGCAAACATTACAAATTGTACGAAAACTTTGGAAGCCATATTACCAAGAACAATGGCAATGATGGAGTTTATTTTGCAGTTTGGGCTCCAAGTGCCAAAAAAGTAAGTGTAATCGGTAATTTCAATGGCTGGAACAAGAACAGTCATGTGCTTAATGTTCGGTGGGACTCATCCGGCATATGGGAAGGCTTTATTCCAAATATTGGCGAAGGCGAGGTGTACAAATATTACGTAGTATCAGCCAATGGGGAAGAACATGAGAAAGGCGATCCGTATGCACTGGCATGGGAAGAACCACCAAAAACCGGTTCTGTGGTTTGGAGCAAGAAACATACCTGGCGGGATAAAAAATGGGCAACAGAGCAAAGACACCAGGCAAACAATTACAAAAGTGCTATATCTATTTACGAAGTTCATTTAGGGTCCTGGAAACGAAAAGTAGAAGAAGGGAATAGATGGCTGACATACCGAGAGATGGCCACTGAACTTGTAGCATATGTGAAAGAAATGGGTTTTACTCACGTGGAGTTTATGCCCGTTATGGAGCACCCATTTTATGGATCCTGGGGATACCAGATCCATGGATATTTTGCTCCCACATCTCGCTTCGGCTCACCAATAGATTTTAGCTATCTGGTTGATAAATTCCACCAGGCGGGCATTGGCGTTATTTTAGATTGGGTTCCTTCACACTTTCCAGGAGACGCTCACGGATTATACCGATTTGATGGCTCCGCTTTGTATGAGCATGAAGATCCTCGATTAGGGTTTCACCCTGACTGGAACAGTTATATTTTCAATTATGGACGAAATGAAGTTCGTTCCTTTTTAATCAGTAACGCACTTTTCTGGCTGGAAAGGTACCACATAGACGGACTAAGGGTTGATGCTGTGGCCAGCATGTTGTACCTTGATTATTCGCGAAATGAAGGCGAATGGATTCCCAATGAATTTGGAGGACGTGAAAATCTGGACGCTATTTCGTTTTTAAAAGAGCTAAACCAAACGGTTTACGGAACATTTCCCGACAGTTTGATGATAGCTGAGGAATCTACTTCTTTCCCTAATGTTTCCAGACCCACCTATGTTGGAGGCCTGGGTTTTGGAATGAAATGGATGATGGGCTGGATGAATGATACCCTGGAGTATTTTAAACGAAATACCTATTACAGAAAATTTCACCATAACGAAATATCTTTTAGTCTCACCTATGCATTTTCTGAGAATTTTATGCTTCCCCTTTCGCATGACGAGGTGGTACACGGCAAGGGAGCCCTTATTCAAAGAATGCCGGGAGACGAATGGCAACGTTTTGCGAACCTACGGTTATTGTTTGGTTACATGTTTACTCATCCCGGTTCAAAACTGCTTTTTATGGGTGGAGAATTTGGTCAAACTTCGGAATGGAAACATGAAGAAAGCCTGGCTTGGCACCTTACCCAATACGATCTGCATAGTGGCGTTCAGCAGCTCGTTAAAGACTTGAACAAACTTTATTCAACCAATAAAGCTCTAACCGACAAAAATTATGAAGCCTTTGGCTTTGAATGGATCGACTATACAGATTCGGAACAAAGTGTATTGGCCTACATAAGAAAAGCAGACAATGCGGAAGAAGACCTTGTTATTGTATGCAATTTCACTCCAATGACACGTGAAAACTATGCTATTGGTATGCCTGCCGAAGGAATATGGAAAGAAGTACTTAATACCGATGATACAAAGTATGGCGGAAGTGGCTATTTAAATCATAAACCTTTACAAACAAATAATATTGGATTTCATCACAGGTCATGTTCAATTAACATAAATTTGCCGCCTTTAGGAGTAAGCATCCTGAAACGCACGTTGTAGAAAATTTATGAGTGGGAAATATGTATGCATTCACGGGCACTTTTATCAGCCGCCACGTGAAAATGCCTGGGTAGAGGAAATTGAGTTGCAGGATTCTGCGGCACCTTATCATGACTGGAATGAACGAATTGCACACGAGTGCTACACTCCAAATGGTGTTGCACGGGTGTTGAATAATGAAAACAAGATTGTTGACATTGCAAATAACTACGTTAAGCTAAGTTTTAATTTTGGGCCTACCCTACTGTCATGGCTCCAAAAAAACGATCCAAAGGCTTACAATTCAATTGTAAGTGCAGATAAAGAAAGCCTTAAACGATTTGATGGACATGGTTCTGCCATTGCTCAGGTGTATAACCATATTATTATGCCCCTGGCAAATAGAAGAGACAAGGAAACTCAGGTAAAATGGGGTATATACGACTTCAAAAAGCACTTTAAGAGAGAGCCTGAAGGAATGTGGCTGGCGGAAACGGCAGTTGATACCGAAACACTTGAGGTGCTGGCTGAAAACAACATTCGATTTACCATATTGGCCCCTTACCAGGCCAAGCGATTCAGAAAAATTGGTGAAGAGAACTGGACCAATGGAATCGACTCCAAGAAAGCTTACAAATGCAATCTACCCTCAGGTAAAGACATTTTTCTCTTTTTTTATGACGGCAATCATTCTCAGGGAGTGGCCTTCAATGGCTATTTAAACGATGGGAAACGATTTGCCGATTCCCTGATCTCAGCATTTGACAATAGCGAAGAAAATCAATTGGTGCATATTGCAACCGATGGCGAAAGTTACGGGCATCACCACAAAAATGGTGAAATGGCACTTGCTTCCTGCATTCATTACCTGGAAGAAACAAATGGGGTGCACATTACCAACTATTCTCAATTTCTTTCTTTGGAAACACCTCAATATGAAGTTGAGATCAATGAAAACACATCATGGAGCTGTGCGCACGGAATTGAGCGTTGGAGAAGCAACTGCGGTTGCCATACCGGTGGAGATGAGAGTTGGAACCAGGAGTGGAGAGTTGGGTTAAGAAATTCTCTTGACTGGCTTAGAGATGAGCTTTCGGAGTTATTTGAAAAAGAACTGAAAAAGTTTTCAAAAGAGCCCTGGAAGCTAAGAAACCATTATGTTGAGCTAATTAACGACAGATCGCAGAAAACTATCAACGAATTTTTTAACAAATACACAACCACTACCCTGACATCCGATGATAAAACCAAAATCATCAGGCTGTTGGAAATGCAAAAGCAGGCGCTCTATATGTTTACATCCTGTGGTTGGTTTTTTAATGATGTTTCAGGAATTGAAACTACACAGATACTACAATATGCGAACCGAGCCATACAACTTGCTGAAGAAACTACCGAGGTACGACTCGATGGCCCTTTTAAAGAAAGGCTTGGCAGCATTAAAAGCAATATTGCTGTTTATGGTACAGGAGAAGATATTTACAAACGCTGGGTAGAACCCCAACGGTTGAGCCTTACCCAGGTGGGTATGCACTATGCTGTTAATGCTTTGTTTGAAGATGAAGAAAAGCTGATTACCGTTCTGAATTACGATTGCCAAAGCGAGGTTCTGGTTCGCCATAAGGCAGGCGATATGATACTTCTCGCAGGAATTACCAAAGTAGTTAGCAGAGTAACTTTATCTAATAAATCATTCAGTTTTGCTATTATTTATATGGGCAACCATCATTTGGTTGGTGGCACTTCCAACAATATTGCAAAGGATTGGTTTGGCATACTCAGGGCCAGCATGGTTTTCAATTTTGAGAAGGGAAACCTGAGTGAGATCATAGATATAATCAAGGAGAATTTCACGCAAAAAGCATTCTCCTTCCATCAACTGTTCAAAGACCAGCAGCTAAAGCTTATCAATCTGGTAATTGAAGATAAAATGCAAAATGCGCTTACCACGTACGAAAGCATTTACGATTCTACCTACAGTATTTTGAATTTGATGCGCTCCAATCATCTTTCGTTGCCTGGGCTTCTGGAGAACAACCTTCTGGCTGTGTTTCAATACAAGCTGGAGGAAATATTTGAAAACAATGGGGACCCTGTTCAGATATCGAGGCTGCAACGCTACACAGATGAAGTGTATAAATGGGGAGCCAAATTAAAAACCGACCGAATATCATACCTGGCAAGTAAGAAAATTACTCATTTGGTGGATCAATTCCCTAAAAACAAAAACAAACCTGAGCTAATTGAGAATATTGATGAAGCCTTACGTTTGCTGGCAAAGATCAATGTAAAGCCGGATATCGATTCACTTCAGGAACTGATCTTTAAAAAATTAAAAAATAATGATTTAACAAACGATGAGGTAGAACCTGCAAAAAAGATGGCAGAACTCATCGAAATTGAAATATAAATACTATGAGCAAGAACTTACCTAAAGTAGCGTATTTCTGTATGGAGTACGGATTGCATCAAGACTTTAAAATGTATGCCGGTGGATTAGGCATTTTAGCCGGTGACTATATAAAAGGTGCCAAACAATACAACTACCCTATGGTAGCTATTGGCATCAAGTGGAAACAGGGTTATACCGATCAAATGATCGATAAAGAAGGACAACCGTATGACACTTACCACAACTATTCGTATGATTTTCTGGAAGATACGGGTGTAAAAGTACCGGTTGAAATTAGAGGCGAGCACATACTTTGCAAGGTATGGAAAACAGAATCGTTCGATAACATACCACTTTACTTGCTTGATACAGACATACCTGAAAACCATGAGCGGTGGATTACGGGACAATTGTACGGCTGGTTTGGAGAAGAGCGTATTGCACAGGAAATTGTTTTGGGAATTGGAGGCGTACGTGCTCTAAGAGCGCTTAATATAGATGTGGATATTTACCACTTCAACGAAGGCCATGCCCTTTTTGCCGGATTTGAACTGATACGTGAAAAGAAAGAGCAAGGACTTTACCATGAAGAAGCAATTGAAGAGACCAGGGAAGAAGTGGTTTTTACCACCCACACTCCTATTCTTCAGGGCAACGAATCTCATCCAATAAGTAAGCTTATGTACATGAGTGCTAACCTGGGGATGACCGAAAGTCAACTGGAAGCACTCGGTGGTAGCCCGTTTAACATGACGGTAGGCGCACTAAGACTCTCAAAGATTTCAAACGGAGTAGCACAACTCCATGGTGAAACGTCCAATAAAATGTGGGCGCATATCGATAAACGCTCAGAAATAATAGCTGTAACCAACGCCATTCATTTGCCAACCTGGGTAGATGAAAAAATGTTGAAAGCAGCAGAATCGGGTGAAGATTTAGCAATCATACACCAGCAAAATAAACAGGCATTGGTTGATTTTGTGAAAGAAAAAAATGGCGCCTCATTAAACCCCAATAAATTGATCATTGGGTTCTCAAGGCGTGCTGCACCCTACAAACGAAGTAATTTTATCTTCTCTAAACCAGAGATTATCGGATCTTATTTGAAAAATCAGGATATACAGATCGTTTTCTCAGGTAAAGCCCATCCGTTGGATGACACTGGTAAAGAAATTGTAAAAAACCTGGTGGAAATGAGCAAACAATACCCCAATAGTGTGGTTTTCCTCGAAAACTATGGAATGGAAATTGGTGCGGCCTTAACACGAGGAGCAGACGTATGGCTCAACAATCCGCGAAGGCCACTGGAGGCCAGCGGCACCAGTGGCATGAAAGCATCCATGAATGGAGTGCTTAACCTTAGTATTTTAGACGGATGGTGGCCCGAAGCCTGCAAGCATGGTGATAACGGCTGGCAATTTGGCGATGGTTTTGAAAGCCATAACGACCACGAGCAGGACGCACATGACCTAAACGCACTTTACAAAGTACTTACTGAAGAAGTGGTGCCAACATTCTACAAGAACAAGGAAAAATGGCAAAAGATGATGCGCGCCAGTATTTTAGATACTATGGAGTACTTTAATGTGAAACGTATGCTGGAAGAATACTACGAGAAGATGTATAAGTTGTAATCAGTTACTGGATGGATATACAATATTTTTTAATATTTAACTATTCTTTTTGCTATTGTTCGCTTATTGCCAATTACCAACAAAGTGTAAGCACCCAATGGTAGGCTGCTTAAATTCATGCTAAAAACAAGATTTAGGGAGTTGCTTATTTCTATAGATTCAGCTTTCCATATTTTCCCATTTATATCTACGAACCTAAGCTCATATATACCGCTGCTCATAGTAGAAAACTTTAGTTTAAGCATGTCCTTTGCTGGGACCGGATATACCTTTAATTCTTTGTCTTCAAATTCAGCATATACGCCAGTAACTAATATATCAACAGGCTCAGAAATACCTGAGCAACCATCTATCGTAACTTCTGTTTTGTAAGAACCACTTTCCATGGCTTCATACATTGCCTCTGTTGCTCCTTCAATAGCCTCATCATTCAGAAACCACTGATTGCCATTTGAATAGGTTGAGGCAAGAGTTGTTGATTGTCCTCCAAGTGTAAGTACTATACCCGGGACGGGGTTAACACAGAAACTCTGAATCACATCTTCAGCCGCCAAATAATTTTGATTGCCTGGTTGGCTAGCTGTTACAGAAACACTACCAGCACCTGTTATTGTTAAGGTATTTCCGATTAAAGCGGTTGGACCACTTACGAAAAATGTAACCTCAAGTGATGAGGAACTACTGGCATCTAAGGTAACTGTTTCATTTTCATCATTTATGTTATCGAGGGCATTAAATATTATGGTTTGAGATGCCTTGTCTACTGTTAAGATTCCGTCAGCATATTCAAATTCATAATTATTATCTACTCCATCCTTCGTAACTTGCAAAGTATAGACACCCGCATCTCCTACAGGTGTAACGGAGAACACACCTGTAGGTACAGTATCAAGAACGCTTTCATCTTCACCATTTACAAAACCGGAATAACTATATGTATAGTCTGGTTCCACATCACCATAAGTAATAGCTTTGCTGTCTGCACTTACTATTAAAGATGTCTTATTTACGTATAGTGTACCCTCAAAATAAGTCATATAATAATGATCATCTGAGCCCTCATTAACTTGTATTATGTATGTTCCTGCATTTTCAACTGAAGTATCTAAAAATCCTGTAGGTGCTAAATCAATTTCGGAAGGGCTGTCACCATTAACAAAACCTAAATAACTAAAAGTATAAATTGGTTCTTCCGATCCATATGTAATAGTTTTATCATCAACTGTGGCTATTAGACTTGCTTTATCAACATATATTGTCTGAGATGCTTCACCTGCATAGTAATTTTCTACTTCTGGTTGAAAAGCTGTAATAGTAACTTCACCTACTCCATTAACATAAGCTTGATCACCAACAATATTTATAATTTCAATATTAGATGAGGTATAAATAATTGGAATACCCGAATTAGAATTTGCAACTAAAGTAAATTGATCACCATAAATTTTGTCACTTAAATTAAAATTGATTATCTGAGAGTATTTATTACCTATTTGCAACAATGATCCATATTTTGGACGTCCTCCAATCTCAGATGTGAAATCCAATACCTTAGTAAATCCAGAACCATCTAAAGCAATGTTAAAAATTGTTCCAGTATTTGATGCCCCTCCATAGGCTGTCATACCCCATAGTTTACCATTACTTTCAATTAAACTACCCTGCGGATCCCCACCGTCTGTAGTATTAAAACTATAAACCATTTCAAAATCATCATCATTTAAGTCATAATTAAATATAGTTCCAAGGTAATTATCACCTCCTGCCTGTGTCATACCCCAAATTTTACCTTTGCTTTCAATCATCTTTCCAACAGGAATACGTCCATTTGCATTATTGAAATCGAAAACCTTAGTGAATATTTCTTCATCAGGATCAATTTTAAATATTGTTCCATACCCATCTAAGCCTCCACCGTTAGTTGTACCCCATAAAATTCCCTTACTTTCGACTAAGCACCCTTCTGGATTCGCTCCATTCATACCATCAAAATGGTGAACTACATTAAACTCATTACTATCTAAAGTTAAATTAAATACAACTCCTTTATCATTAATTCCACCTTTTTGTGTCATACCCCATAACTTGCCATTATGCGCTATTAAGCTTCCCAGAGGCGAATCGCCTCCACCCTCATCAAAATTATGTACAACACTAAAACCCGTACCATCTAGGTTGATTGAAAAAATCACCCCTACTGAATTCTTTCCTCCTAACCACGTTAACCCCCACAACTTACCAGAATTTTCTACAAGATTACCATATGGATATGCACCCTCTTCAAAATTGAAATCATGTACTTTAGTGAGGTTTACACCATCAACCTCCATAGTAAAAATCACCCCATAACCATTGATTCCCCCATATCTTGTCATTCCCCATAACTTGCCGTTGCTTTGAATAACTCCCCCATAAAGAGTATGTCCAATAATGTTATCAAAATCTCTTAATTTATTAAAATTAGTCCCATTCGATTCGATATTATAAATAATTCCATTACCTGTTGTTCCACCTCTAGAAGTAGAACCCCAGATCTTTCCATTAATTTCTTTTAATCCACCTATAGGATTAGCTCCGTTTGTATTATCGAAGTCATGTACTTTTGTATAGTTATTTCCATCTACATCAATATTAAAAATCACTCCTTTATTTGAAAGTCCTCCATATGAACTATTTCCCCAAAGTTTTCCATTGCTTTCCAAAAGTTGTCCATAAGGAAACGACCCTTCACTCCCCTCAAAATCATAAATTTTAATAAAATTGGCGCCATCCAAGTCTATTGAAAAAATAACTCCAAAGTCATTATCTCCTCCATTTACTGTCAAACCCCATAATCTTCCATTACTTTCAACTAAATTTCCCTTAGGAAACTTACCATTTGAACTAGTGAAATCATGTATTTTATTATAGCCACCTCCATCAAATTCAATAGTAAAAATAACTCCATAATTAGAAGCACCTCCTTCAGAGGTCATACCCCATAATTTACCATTACTTTCAACCAATGTGGTTTGGGGGTAGCGTCCATTCGTATAATCAAAATCATATACTTTTGTATAATTGCTCCCACCTTTATCAATAATAAATATTGTACCATAGTTATAAATCCCTCCACTACGTGTTGTACCCCAAAGCTTTCCACTACTCTCAATCAAATCACCCATTGGGTATTTACCTGAACTACTAACAAAATTATGGACTACGGTAAAGCCATTCCCGTCCTTTTCAATTGTAAATATCACCCCATAGTCGTTTGAACCGCCTTCGGAGGTCATACCCCAAAGTTTTCCGTTGCTTTCAATTAAACCACCAAATGGATTACTACCATCATCACCGCTAAAATTAAATATGGTTGTTAGATTTTCTCCATTAAGATCGACCGTGAATATAACTCCTTTACCATAATATCCCCCATATGCTGTCGTGCCCCAAAGTTTGTCATTATTTTGGAGCAATCGCATGTTTTGAGGAACTTGACCAAACGAAAAATCAAACCATTTTTCATTGAGAAGTCCACTTGGATCTACACTAAATATAGTACCAGAACTTACACTAGATGTTCCAATAAGTTTCGTATCCTGCCCTAAAGTCAGTTTGGGTAAATAAAAAAAACATATAATAAAAAAGCCCCCTCTTAATAGTCTAGAAATCTCCATAATTTATAGAATTCTAAAAAAACAATAACTTTATAAACTTAATGTATCTATTATTAAAAAATATTAAATATATATAAATTTAATCAAAAAACATCCAGTAAAACCCATAATCTATCAAAGCCCTTTTGCCTACATAATTAGGTGCTGCAAAATAACTTTCTTTGGTAAAGGCATCCACTATGTTGTTAAACTTGAAGAACACATAGGCATGTCCTAATTTGATATTCAGATAGAAATCTGATATAACAAAAGAAGGCACATTAAAGTAATCTTGAATAAAGAACTGACTGGTGGTTACTCTAAAATCAGGAGCAAAGTAGTCTGACTGCCAATGGTTATCAAAACCTACCTGCATATCCAGATTGCCGTTAAACAAAATATTATGGTAATAAACGTTTAAATTGGCAAACAACTCAGGTATGGGAAACGCCTCCACCTTATCTCCTGAAACAGTTGTGTACAATCCTTCACCTTCGAGGAAAAAGTTTTTGATGGGTTCTACTCTGAACTTTGCGCCAAAGGTTAAAATAGCTGAATTACCATCAATTTGCTGAGGCATTGCTGCTGTATCGTAATAAACGTAATTGGTGTAGGTAGTAAAAGATGCTTCAGGCTTTATGAAAGAAACCTTTTGAAAAGGAATTGTATAACCTCCATCTACCTGCAAAGCCTTTATTGTCTTAAAATTATTAATCCATGCATCATGGTTTCCAAGATACGCCTTCTGCATAAAAGTGGGCTCGTACTGCTGAGTAACCAATTTAGCCTCCAGGCCTTTAAACTGAACATTCCCCCAAAGGCGCTGGTTTCCATTCAGATTAAAATCGATACCACCCGTAACTTTATATTCAGGCGTAAAAGTATAACGTATTCTACCCCCAATATAATGCTCAATTCCATCCTGAGCAGGTTTCAAATTCGAGAAATCAAGGGTATCTTCATTCCCCCAACCATAATGAAATGTATAGTTTCTGTATTTATAGTAACCTGAATAAAAAAGAGGACCGATTGTCCCTTTAACCCCATTCTCAAAACTTATTGTTTCAAATACCGAAGTATCTGCGGTAACATCTTCACTCAAATAGAACGTATCAAAATAGTTCTCAGCAACCGGATTGCTGTCATTAAACGAACTCCGCTCATACGACCGATCAAACGTTTGATAAATCTGGAAACCATCGTTTACCCTCAACTGATGGTAGACATGGTAATTTTTTTTCAGGTATTCTGTGCTGGCATTTGATAAATAAACACTTGCATCACGGTCAAAATAATCCGGAGTTGAACCTGTAATATCTATTCCTCCCTGGTCAATAGCTTGGGTTTTCATTCTGGAGAAATTCCCCATGATCAGGTACCTCCTTTTTTTTGTGAAATAAACAAGGTATGCATCGTACCCTTCATCTCTCACCAACCGATCGTTTTTACCCTGCGACTTTACCTGTTTGTCCGAGTTGATATTAAAATAATCTATGCCAATATTAAAGTTGGAGCTGTCGCTCCTGTTAAATCCAACATCCACTGCCGTTCTGTTTCTGCCACCAATTGCTGCTTTAATTTTGGAGTAAGGCGATTTTGTGTCATAATACCTGAAATCACTTACCGGCCTGAAGTAGGGAGCATATGCACTAAACCCAGACCTTGCACCAATAATAACAGGCAATACCGGATAAATGCTTCGTATTGCTGTTCCCGATACTCCCAGGTCTTGTAATTTATATTCCTCCTTTTCAGGAACAGACCATCTATGGCTATTTACTACAGATGTATCCAGATTGATAAACGTTAAATCGTTGTAAAGAATATTCTCTTCTTTGAGGTAACGAGTTGTGGAAGGGCCATAAACTAACTGTGTGCTATCATCAAGTATTTGTGCCGCAAGAGGTGCAGACAACAGAAAAAAGATACCAAAAGCTAAAAATCTTACCACAACACGAAAACAATTACAATTTCATCAACCTTACTCAGCTTCAACAATCTCTTCTTCAGGCGTATATTTCTCCTTGATCGCCTCATGAACAAGCTCGTTGAATTTAGCTTCCTCATCAAACAAAAATTGAACCGAAATTGGTAAATAAAACAAACCAACCTCACTTATAAGCTCCATAAATTCCCCGGACCTCAATTTCGTAATATCCTTTTCTGTAGTCAACAATGTAGTATTTGTCTTTTTGGCTTGCTCGACCAATTGTTCAACTTCAGTTAAAGTATACTCATGGTGGTCTCCAAATTTCTTAGTTTCCACTAACTCAAATACATCCTCAACATAATCTGTTAAGGGTTTCATATTAGCCAGACCTGCAAACAAAATAACCTTTCCTGAAAAGGTTTTTCCATCTGTAAATGGTTGTGGAATACCATATTGAATGGACGAGAAAAAAACAGGAGTTCCGTCAAGGGTATATTTTTCAATTCTGGTTTTGAAATTTGCCTTTTGCGTTCCTGATAAGTCATTCGGGCACTTAGTTACAATAACGGCATCTGCCCTTTTAGCACCTTTGCGCGTTTCGCGCAACATGCCCGATGGCAGAACATAGTCTTTAAAGAAAGGTGCATCAAAACGGGTAAGCAATATATTCAGATCAGGATCAATGGTGCGATGCTGAAAGGCATCATCCAGTAAAATAGCCTGCGTTTCCGGATGTTCCATTAAAATTTTAGGGATTGCCAAGGCGCGCTCCTCTCCAACAGCAACCACCACATCCTTTCCATATTTGGTGAAGTATTGAAAAGGTTCATCGCCCAGGTCTGTAACTGTTAGTCCTTGCTTTGCCAGCACAAAGCCTTTTGATTTTCGCTTATAACCTCTGCTTAAAGTTGCCAACGAGTACGTAGGTTTTAACAAACGGATAAGGTATTCCACCATTGGCGTTTTGCCGGTACCCCCCACAGAAAGATTACCTACACTAATAGTCATTATATCGTAATTGAAACTACTTCTGTAACCAATATTGAACAAGTGATTGCGCAATGAGGTAATAACAATGTAAGGAAGTGTAAAAGGGAATAACAGCGGAACGCGCAATTTCATTCTTTACTAAATTTACCTGTTAGGTTTTAGAAATAGCTTTGAGGTTTGCTCAAAGCACTAACTTTACGAACATAATTCTTAATTGGCTACAAATATGACTAAAATAAAGGATGTAATCAGTTATTTGGAAACAATTGCACCACGCTCTTACCAGGAATCGTACGATAACAGTGGCTTATTAACCGGAAATAGTGAAGATGAAGTTACAGGAGTACTTATCTCATTGGACTGTACGGAAGAAGTAGTTGAAGAAGCCAAACGTAAAAACTGCAATCTTATCGTTTCGCATCATCCAATTCTATTCAAAGGACTTAAGAAACTCACAGGTGAAAATTATGTGGAGCGAACGGTGATCAATGCCATTAAAAACTCTGTTGCATTGTATGCCATCCATACCAATCTGGACAATATTGTTACGGGTGTAAATTTTAAGTTTGCCCAGCAACTTGGCCTTAAGAACCTGGCTATACTTAGCCCTAAGTATGATACGTTGAGCAAGCTGGTGACTTTTGCTCCCGTTGAAAATGCTAACAACGTGTTGGACGCTATTTACAAAGCCGGGGCAGGAACTATTGGAAATTATTCAGAATGCAGTTTTACAAATGATGGCCAGGGAAGCTTCACTCCTAATGCCAAGGCAAATCCAGCCATAGGAAAAAAAGGACAAGCTGAGACTGTAAACGAAAAGCGAATTGAAGTGCTTGTGCCCAATCACAAAGTAAACAATGTTGTAACAGCGCTCAAAAGTGCCCATCCTTACGAAGAAGTTGCATATTATATTACTGCTTTAAACAATGCAAATCAGGAGGTAGGTGCAGGTTTGACAGGTGACTTACCTGAAGCACTCGACCAGCAAGAGTTTTTGAAGTTATTAAAAGAAAGTATGAAGCTCGAGGTAATAAAATTTACTCCTTCTTATAAAGGGAAAATTAAAAAAATCGCCTTATGTGGTGGTGCAGGAAGTTTCCTTTTAGCACAAGCAAAGGCATGTGGAGCGCAAGCATACATATCTGCCGATTTTAAATATCATGAGTATTTTGATGCAGAAAATCAGCTTATGATTTGCGATATAGGCCATTATGAAAGTGAAGTTGCCACAAAAGAGTTGTTGCATGATATATTAAGTAAAAAATTTTCTAATTTTGCACTCAATTTATCCGAAATTGTTACGAATCCGATCAGTTATTTTAAGTAAATGGAAAACACGGTAGCTAAAAAGCTCGACTCGCTCGAAAAACTTCAAAAAATAGATTCCCAGATTGATGACATTAAAAAGATAAGAGGTGCATTACCTGAAGAGGTAGGCGATCTGGAAGATGAAGTTGCGGGTCTTGAAACCAGAATTGCAAAATTCACTCAGGACTTAGAAGACCTGGATGCTGAAATCGATGAAAAGAAAGTTGGCATTAAAACTTCTGAAAAACTAATAGCAAAGTACGAAGAACAACAAATGAATGTTCGCAATAACCGCGAATACGATGCTATTACAAAAGAAATGGAACTGCAACAACTTGAAATACAGGTAGCAGAAAAACGAATAAAAGAAGCACAAGCTAAGATTGAAGCTAAAAAAGAAGAAATTGAGGTGGTAAAAGCCAATCTTGAAGAGCGCAAAAAAGACCTTGCTTCTAAAAAAGAAGAACTAGATACACTTATTGCCGAAAGTGAGGAAGACGAAAAGAAATTGAGTACCGAACGGGCAAAAGCTTCAAAAAATATAGAAGAAAGGTTGCTATTAGCATACGATCGTTTGCGCGACAATGCTAAAAATGGACTTGCCGTTGTTTCTGTTGAAAGAAATGCATGCGGAGGTTGTTTTAATATTGTTCCTCCTCAACGTCAGGCCGATATTAAGGAGCGAAAGAAAATTATTGTTTGTGAGCATTGTGGTAGAATACTATCTGATGTAGTGGATGTGGTGGAAGTAGAGAAACCGAAGCGAACAGTTCGAAGAAAAAAGGCGGAAGCCAAGTAATAAAAAAGGGAAGCAAATGCTTCCCTTTTTTATTACCATTACTCTCAAAAGTTTGTATTTTTCTTACGAAAAAAATACAGCGTTTCATCTGTAACAAATATTTATGAGTGCTTTGAAGATTAAAACAAACCCTGAAGTTGAAAAGGTTTTTAGAAAGTATCCTGAATCTGCAAGAAGCAAAATTGAACGTTTACGGAAACTGATTGTAGAAGCAGCTGAAGAGCTGGATGAAATAACCGAGCTTCAGGAAACGCTGAAATGGGGAGAACCGAGTTATATTACAAAAATCGGAAGTACCATTAGAATTGATTGGAAGGATAAAGCACCTGACCAATATGCCATGTATTTTCAATGTACGAGCAGTCTGGTATCCACCTTTAAAGTAGTTTATCCCGATCGTTTTGCGTTTGAAGGAAATCGTGCCCTTGTTTTCCAAATGGATAAAAAACTACCCGAAGCTGAGTTGAAAAAATGTATAAAAGCCGGGTTGACGTATCATAAAGTGAAAAAATTACCCTTGCTGGGCCTATAATCACGATAAATAGCTCTTTGAGCTAAAATTTCAAACGTATAGAATACTATATCTTATAAAAAACCGTACTTATACAAAACCTCTCAAGATGAAACTCTCCTATTTTATTTCCATTATGCTATTGCAAGTGGCTGCATGTGGTAGCGGAGGCAGTAACGAAACGGCCAAACTGGCAACTTTTGATGAAATAATGGAAATGCCAGCCACAACCCAACCAGCACCGACTAATAAACCTGCTGATGAATTTGTTGTTGCTAAGAAACTAATAAAAACAGGAGGCATAGATTTTCAGTCCGAAAACGTAGCAGATGACTACAAAAAGATCAGTAAAATACTACCGGAACTCGGAGCTTATATTGAAAGCGAAAACCAAAGCAAATCTACGAATCGTATCAATTACACTATAACCATACGTGTTCCATGGAATAAATACGATACCCTCATGGCATCAATTTCCGACTTGGCCTTTCGCCTCGATAACAAATACTCCAATGTTCAGGACGTGACGGAAAGGTATTATGATCTTAAAACCAGAATAAAAAACAAAAAGGCATTGGAGCAGCGTTATCTGGAATTGCTGAACAAGGCACAGGCAATAAAAGATATTCTTGAAATTGAGAGAAATCTAAATCAAGTGCGAACTGAAATTGAAAATCTGGAGGGACAATTTAATTATCTAAGTAAGCAAGTAAATTTTAGCACCTTGCAAGTTTCTTTCTATGAAGTACTGCCTTATACCTATGATTCCTCTCAAAGAAAAGGATTTGGTGCGCGCATACTAAGCGCTTTAAACAATGGATGGCAGGGTTTCCTATCCTTTCTTGTTGCCATAACAATGTTATGGCCGTTTGCTCTTCTTGCAGTGGGAGTACTTTATGGGATTAAGTGGATTAGGAAGAACCGAAAAAAAGGCGCGAGCCTACCGAAGTAGTTACAATAAAAATACAAGAGATTAAAACACTTTAATCTGCCACTGTAGCACCCACATACCTTTGCGATCTACTTCTTCTGCTTTTGCGCCAGACACCACATCAAATATTGGGCGGCTCTGATATCCTAGGGTAAACTTAGAATACTGATTCATGTAAAAGTTTACCCCACCTTCATAGAGGTTCATCCTGGAACCTAAACGTTCATATGCTGCATGCTGAAAAGCGGCATATAACTGGTATCTACTTGTAGTATGCGTTGAGTTCTTTTTTTCAGGAAGGGCATATCCCAGTTTTAAATAACCAACCTGCCCGGTTCCAATAGCCGGATACGCGTTACCTTTTCCATTAAAACTTGCACCTTCTGCTATACCCTCTCCGGGATTGTTAGCTCCAATATTTCGTATGTACCCATTACCAAAATCGTAATTAAAGTAGGCAGCATATAAGGAAATAGCGCTGCAATTACGATCGCACAAAGGAAAATCCGCAAATAAATCAATGGCAAAATGTGTCATATCCGTATAACTTGTAGCACCAGCACTGCTTAAGTAAGCCATCGCTTTTGGCTGATGCATAAAGCCAGCTCCCAGAGAAACAATTCGTTTAGTTCCTAAATAGGTGCTTTTATTAAAAGGACTATTTGAATTTTCATTTTCAAAGAAATTATAACTTACATAGCCTGAGGTTTGAAGTTGTGGATCCTGGCCTGAAAAGTTGGTATACCCTTCAGGACTTAGTGTAAGCGCTGAAGTGCTGGTAACAATAAATGGTTTTGCTATGGCAAACCTATAGCTTATGTGCTCAATGGAGCCAAACATAAAAACTCCCATTTTGCGTAGAATATCATCATTTACATTTACTGTCGGTAGCGAAAACATAGGAATGTCCACCCCCAACTCATTCGCTGAACTTGGTACTGTGCAACGTGCAAGGCCTGTCCATGCCGATTTGCCTGCTCCAATTGTTAAATAGTCAGCCACCCGGTAGCTTACGTAAGCATCCAATACCTTTAAGCTCTTGGAATAATTTGTGAGGTAATTAAAATTGTTTTCTCCCATCTGTAGCTCAAAAAGCAAGCGAGAAGATAGTTGGCCATAAATGCCAAAACGAACCCTCCTCAATGAAAGATCGAAAGCAGTTGACTGAACCTTGTCACCAATTAAGGTTCCCGGGTTCAATTCAGTATATCGGGCCCACACCTGAGCTGAAGCTTTTATGCCAACATATGAACTCTTATCTGAAGTAAGATAAAAACGAAGCTTATTTGGTCGTTCTTGATTCGTTTCCTGCGCAAACGCACGTAAACCAAATACTAAAAGTAAACTAACAACTAATGCACGTTTCATGATCAGGGATTATTTCTGAGTTTATTTAAAAGTGTAGTTTGGTTGAGATGATGAACATAGGGCGTATAATCTATTCCCTTTTTTAGGATGTAATCCGTAATAAGCTCCTTTACATAATTTATCAAATTGGTTTGGTTCCAGGGTTTTTCTATATACCTATCTATGGCTGCATTATTGATTGCATTGATCGTATCCTGATGAGTGGCGAGCCCCGTAAGCAAAATTTTCTTGGTAGATTCAAACCGTGGATCTTCATTCATTTCGATAAGAAAATCCACTCCGCTTTTACCGGGCATTATATGATCTGAAATAATGAGAGCCACATAATCACCTTCACTATCCAGTGTTTCCATCAACTCCCCGGCTTCATCTGCAGAATCGCATTCTTCAATCATAAAGGTGTCTTCAAATGTGGCAAGATCCCTGGCTATTGCTTCAAGTACCTCGCGCTGATCCTCAATAATTACAATAACAATTTTTTCCATAATCAGATTTTTTTGGGGAGTTGAACAATAAAACTTGTACGACCGGGCTGGCTGGATACCGATACTGCGCCCTGATAGCTTTCAACTATTTTTTTAAGAATGGAAAGCCCAAGGCCAAGCCCAAATGAAAGCCCATCTACCTTGGTAGTTACATTTGGCTGGAAAATTCTTGGCAAAAGATCTGCACTTATTCCGGGTCCATTATCGGTAATGCAAACATTATAGGTTTTATTTTCTTCCCATGTTTTTATTTCAATTTCAGGCTGCTGTGTTTTTTCATGTTTCAAGCTCTCGCATGCATTTTTTATAAGATTTACCCATACCTGAACTAAATCACCGGGGTTTGCAAGCAATTTACCCTCTACCTCTGTTACAATGCTTAGCTTAATACCTAAAAGCATGTTTTTGGTCAAAGACAATGCCTCCCGAATAGTTTCATTGATATCAGTTTCAACCAAGGTGATTTTTTGTGTGTTTCCCAACTCGCGCACCGACTTAACCACGTGCGCAGCTTGTGTGGAAGCGACATTCATATCATGCAACGACACCCCGGTGTCGATTAAAAACTGGATGGGCTTAAACTCATGCAATCCGGATTTAAGCAACTGTTCAATTTGCTCGTTTTCAACGTTTGCCTTTGCCAACTGCTTAGCAATACGGGCAGATAGTTTATACTTTTGCTCAATTTCTTTTCGCCTTTCCCTTATAAAAGAACTGGAATGCCGTTGCCCACGCTCCAGGCTCTTGGTAAAGAATGAAAACAAACCGGGTTCTTTTAACTCAAAATACTCCTTAAGACTCTGTGCAAGCAATTCAGTATTTCGATGAACTACTCCAATGGCATTATTTAGTTCATGGGCAATACCGGCTGCCAATTGGCCCAAAGTAGACATTTTCTCTGTTTCAGCGAGTTTTTTCATGGCCGCTTGTCGTTCCAGGCTCATTTGGCCTGCCAGCAATTGACGCAGATAAATCTCGTTTACTACAACTGGTAAAAAATGCTGAGCAAAATCAGGACTTGCAACAGCTGCTTGTGAGTGGTCTATATAGCCCAAAACGGTATCTTCAGCTGCTACTACTGTGGAATAACTTTTATGCTCGCTACTGAAAAAGCTATATACACCAACAAACATATCGTTAGAGCTATTGAATATCTCAAAGAGTTCGCCATGTTCATCTTCGATATACCCCTTTAGCACACCCTTGCAAATAAGATACAGCTTGTCATTATATGAATTCGGACGTAAAAGCACCTCGCCCTTTTTCAGGTAAATACGTTTGGCATCATCGTTGAAATATTTCGATTTCAACCATCCAACATCTCTGCTTTTTTGAAACCAGCTCTTATCCATTACACAAAATTTACGAGTTTCAAAATGGTTAATAATAGGAAAACAAGCCCCAACCCAATAAAACACATGATTACACCCAACTTGGCCATATCTTTGGTTTCAATCTCGCCTGTAGCATGTGCCAATGCATTGGGTGGTGTACTTATGGGTAGAGCCAACCCCAACGATGCCGAAAGTGCCACTCCCAGAATAATAACTTTGCTCCCACCCAAATCCTGTAAGGCGGGCATGGAGGTACCAAGAGCAGCAATAAGTGGCAACAGCAAGTTAGCAGTAGCTGTATTTGACATAAAGTTGGCCATTAACGCAGCTACAAAAGAAGCCAAGGCAATTACGAGATAAGCAGATAATTCGCCAAACGGTATAGCGTTTATTATATGTGCAGCCAATCCTGTTTTATCTAACGCCAGGCCAAGAGCAATACCTCCGGATACCAGCCAAAGCACATCCCAGCTGATTTTCTTAATGTCTTCCTTGGTGATGATATTGAAACTTAGAAATACAGCTACCGGTATCATGGCCACAACGTAGGAGTTCATCCCATGAATAAAGTCCGTTAACCAAAGTAGAACCGTTAGAATAAAAGTTGCATAAACGATTAAGGCTTTGGGTGTTTTAAGAAATTTGCCTTTTATGGAAAGGTTGATTTCAATATTCTTCATGGGATAAAAAAAAAGAATAAGTACCCATGAAATGATTAGCGCCACAAGTACAAAGGGCACCCCAAAAGACATCCATTGACCAAAACTTATGTAATCTGAACCATTTAGATATTTAAGAGCCAGGGCATTGGGTGGGGTACCAATGGGTGTTCCTATTCCACCGATATTAGCTGCCATTGGAATACTAAGTGCAAATGCAGTTCGTATTTTGCTACCCGACTCAAATGAAGCAAGCACCGGTACCAACAACGAAAGCATCATTGCGGTGGTAGCGGTATTGCTCATGAACATTGAAAAGATAGCTGTTATGAGCATTAATCCCATCATCACCCATTGAGGTTTGTTACCAAAAGGGCTTAAAAGAACCCGGGCCAGGTTTTGATCAAGACGGTATTTTGTAGCAGCCATTGCCAGAAAAAAACCTCCCAAAAACAATAATATGATGGGTGAGGCCATGGTAGCCATTATTTCTTTGTAAGACATCAATATGCCAAAGTCATCTCCCTCTCCTTTTAACCAAACAATTCCTTTATCTGATAACACCACCAATTCCAGAACAATAATTAAAATGGAAGTTGCATAAATTGGGATTGGCTCCAATATCCAAAACAAAGCAGCCATTACAAAGAGCGCTATCACTCGATGTTCAGTGGTAGTTAAATTTTCAAGGGGCATCCAACTGGTTGGCAGTAATGCAATTAGGATTGGCACTAATAAAATAGCAACTATTTTTAAGACCTTTTTCAGGTCAGATTGGGAGCCCATAACAACGGTATATTTAGGTTACAACTAATGTTCAAATCGGTGCAAACGTATACCAGTATAAAGGCTTTTATAATTGTCAAAATCATAGTTAAAACTGATTTTGGTCATAAATTGAGGTAATTCATTCGTCTTTCTTTGTCTGTGATTTACAACACATAACTGTTACAAAATGAAGGATACAAATTTAAAATCCCTGATGGAGGACCTTATTGGTCTCGGATTAACAAATGTTAAAGGCGTGCTATGGAATTTGAACCAGGCGGAGCTAACTATGGAAGCCATTAAAAATGGAGAAGGTGTGCTAACAGACACCGGAGCTTTAATGTGTGACACCGGTAAATTTACCGGCCGCTCTCCAAAAGACAGATTCATAGTTAGAGATGAGATTACCGAAGACAAAGTTTGGTGGGGCGATATCAACATCCCATTTGATGAAGAAAAATTTGATCAGTTGTATAATAAAATGATAGCTGCACTTGGCATGAAACGCTTGTACGTTCGCGATGCCTTTGCAGGTGCTGACCCAAATTACAGAATCAAATTAAGAGTGATTGATACACAAGCATGGCATAACCTGTTTTGCTACAACATGTTTATCCGTCCGGAAAAAGAAGATTTGAAAGACTTTCATCCTGATTTTACGATTCTGGCCGTGCCTGAATTCATGGCCAACCCTGAAATTGACGGAACCCGTCAATCTAACTTTGCCATCATCAACTTCAAGCGCAGAATTATTTTGGTAGGTGGCACTGGATATACCGGTGAAACCAAAAAAGGAATTTTCAGCGTTCTTAATTTCTTATTGCCAGACCGCGAACATGTTCTTCCTATGCACTGCAGCGCCAACATGGGCGATGATGGCGATACTGCCATTTTCTTTGGCCTTTCAGGAACAGGTAAAACCACTCTTTCTGCAGACCCTAATCGAAGATTAATAGGTGATGACGAACATGGCTGGACCGAAAACGGAATATTCAACTTTGAAGGTGGATGCTACGCAAAAGTGATAGATCTTTCAAGAGAAAAAGAGCCTGAAATATGGGATGCTATTAAGTTTGGGGCCATTTTGGAAAACACCAGATTTTATCCGGGAACCAATGTGGTTAATTACGAAGATGACACAGTAACTGAAAATACGCGTGTTTCTTATCCATTGCATCATATAAAAAATGCGGCACAACCAAGCAGAGGCAATGTTCCCAAGAATATATTCTTCCTTACATGCGATGCCTATGGCGTACTGCCTCCTATTTCAAAACTGGATGTTGGACAAGCCATGTATCATTTTATTTCAGGATATACGGCAAAAGTTGCAGGAACAGAAGCGGGCATAACTGAACCGGTTGCTGCATTCTCTGCTTGTTTTGGAGCTCCATTTATGCCATTACACCCAACCAAATACGCTGAATTGCTTGGCGAAAAAATGATTAATCACAATGTGAACATCTGGTTGATTAATACCGGATGGACAGGTGGTGCCTATGGTGTGGGTAGCAGAATTAAATTGAGATTTACCAGAGCCATGATTACGGCAGCCCTGGAAGGTGAACTGGATAATGAAGCAATGGAACTACATCCTGTGTTTGGGCTTAATATGGTAAAAAGAGTACCCGGAGTACCCAAAGACATAATGAACCCCAGAGAAGCCTGGGAAAATAAAGAAGCATACGATGAGCAAGCCGATAAATTGGCAACCATGTTTGTTAAAAACTTCCGCAAATACGAAGAATTTGCAAGTGAAGCTATAATGAGTGGTTCTCCAAAAACAATGGACTTGGTGTAAGCATTTAGTCTTTAGTTCATGGTAAAAGGGGAAGCAAATACTTCCCCTTTTTATTGTTGTAAAGAAAGCTTAATAGGTTATTTAAATCAGAATTATCAAAATTCTAATCAGTGGTCATTCTTTTATTAATATATAGAAATTCATAGCCTCTTTCATAGAAATTTAACCTCATTAATAACCAAAAACGATTACCTTTCCGGCACCAAATTCAAACACCAGGAGAGACATTTGTAGTTTAATCTTTAATTTAAAATCGTCTCATGAGAGTTGCTGTTTTCAGTACCAAACCTTACGACAAACACTACCTTGATTTAGCCAATAGTGGCCAAGATCACGAGTTTGTTTATTTTGAATCTTCACTACGTCTTAAATCATTGCGGCTGGCAGAAAACTTTGATGCCGTTTGTGTCTTTGTAAATGACCTTATTTCTGAAGAGGTTATCAAAGGGCTTGCCGAACAAGGGGTTAAACTGCTTGTTTTGCGCTGTGCAGGCTTTAATAATGTGGATATAGAAAGTGCAGATAACTATGGAATTCGCGTGTTACGGGTGCCATCCTACTCACCTACTGCCGTTGCAGAGCACACTGTAGCCTTGATAATGACACTCAACCGTAAAACCCACAAAGCCTATAACCGTGTACGGGAAGGTAATTTTTCTATTGAACGTCTTACTGGCTTTGAGCTTTCCAACAAAACAGTGGGCATTATTGGTACCGGACGAATTGGAGCTTCCTTTGCTAGAATCATGAATGGGTTTGGCAGTAAGGTAATAGCGTATGACCAATTCCCTAATGAATCGTTACAAAACATTTTAGAATATGCACCAATGGAAGAAGTTTTTAAACAAGCCGATGTTTTATCATTACATTGCCCTCTTACCCCGGAAACCTTTCACCTGATCAATAAAGATTCCCTTCAGTTAATGAAGAAGGGTGTAATGATAGTAAATACAAGCAGAGGTAAGCTAATTGATACTGAGGCAGTAATCAATGGACTTAAAGAAGGTAAGGTTGGCTACCTGGGTATTGACGTATATGAACAGGAAGAACGGTTGTTTTTTAAAGATTTATCTGAAAGTATAATACTGGATGATAAGATTATGCGATTGATGACTTTCCCAAATGTGCTGATAACTGCACATCAGGCATACTTTACGGATAATGCACTCACCCAAATAGCAAATACAACCGTTCAAAACCTAACCGGTTTTGAAAAAGGAATACTACCTGAACAAAATGAGGTTACGCTTGAAATGGTGCATTAAAGTTTATGGTGTATTTTGCAATGGTTTAGGATTAGTAACATCAACTATTCAACAGATAAAGCTTATTCTACTGGTGAAAAAAACGATAATACCCATATAAAACAGATATTCAAAATATGAAAAATCGCGCGCTTATTGTTTTAGCATTGATTTATTTTCTTAGTTCACATAGTGTTATGGCACAAGTTCCTTCCAGGTTTGAGTACAAAAAATTTGTTGGTAAAAATGGCGACACACTTAACTACAGGTTACTTGGTCCCGACTACAACTTATCTCGTAAGTACCCACTTGTAATTTTCTTACATGGTTCTGGTGAAAGAGGCAGTGATAATGAAGCGCAGCTAAAATGGGGAGTACAAAATTTTGCAACGGATGAAAACATGACGAAGTATCCGGCCATTGTAATTGCACCGCAATGCCCTGAAAACGAAAGATGGCAAAACGTTTCAGATTGGAAAAACCCTGAAAAGATCAAATTTTTAGATACGCCATCTAAATCTATGGAACTTGTTATTGAATTAATACATAAGACCATCAAGGACTACCCCATTGATACAAACAGAATCTATATTACCGGTCTGTCTATGGGTGGGTACGGAACCTACGATGCAATGATCAGAAATCCTGAATTATTTGCAGCTGCAGTGCCTGTTTGTGGAGGCGCTGATACCTCAAAAGCTGCCTCTATTGCCCACATACCCATGTGGATATTCCATGGTGCGGAAGACCCTTCAGTTAGCTCCCAGTTCTCGATTAATATGGTTGAAGCATTGGAAAAGGCAGGAGCGCATCCCGGTTTCACTTTGTACCCTGAAGTAGGGCACTTTTCCTGGCTTCATGCGTACAGCGATCCCTTAATGATGGAATGGTTGTTCAGGCAACACAAGTAACGACTTGATCTTGCCCTTTTAAAGCTCCACGGCCAATAATAACATATCATCAAGTTGTTCTTGTTCTCCAAGCCATTCAGTCATTATTCGATCAAAATCGCCAACAAAAGCATTGATGCCTTTCCCTTTTTCGAGCAATTCCACCAAGCGCTTGCTCAAGAACTTTTTACCCTCCGGCCCTCCAAACTGATCCACAATGCCATCCGTAAAAAAAACGAATGAATCGCCCTCATCAGCGCTGAAACGATGCACTGTAAAATCAGGTTCATGCTGCTGGTCCCCTCCTATAGAAAACCTGTCTCCTTTGATCAGCTTTACTTCTTCAGCATGTTTTAAAAGCATTGATCTCTTGGCACCGGAAAAAGTTAGCTGTCGTGAAGCTTTATCCCAGACACTAACCGCTACATCCATTCCATCCTTTAAGGTGTTGTTCAACCTGGATTGGCCCAAACCTTCCTTTACTTTTTTGTTCAATAGGGTAAGGATTTCATCCGGTTCACAAATTTTCTCTTCAGAGATTATCTGACGAAGTAAACCGGTGCCCAAAACGCTTAAAAAAGCCCCGGGAACCCCATGACCGGTGCCGTCTGCCAAAACCAATACTACTTTTGAACCAACCATTTCTACCCAGTAAAAATCGCCACTAACTACATTACTGGGTCTGTAAAACAAATAGGCATTTGTGAAAACAGATTTCAATGCATTAAAAGAAGGAAGAATAGCTTCCTGAATACCTTTTGCATATTCCACGCTATCCAGTATTTCTTTGTTTTGCTGCTGAATTGTCTGGTTTTTTTTGCTGAAGTATGAAATTGGCTTTGGCCTTGAACTGATATCTGTAAAACAAAAAGGTAAGCAGCAAGAATATTACAGTAGCCAAACCTGTGGCAATGTAAAACTTCAATTCATCCACTTTGGCTTGCGCACTTAAAACCGATATTTCCTGCTCCTTATTTTTTATTTGATAACTGGTCTCAATAGCGTACATCTTTTGAGCAGATTCTTCCCGGAAAAGTGAGTCTTGTAAAATAGTATACTGCCTACCATGTTTTAGCGCTTCGCTCAAATTGCCTTGTGCTTCAAAAACCTCCTCCAAACCTTTATAGCAGTCCCTTTGAATTGATTTGGCGCCAATCTTTTTGGCAAGCTCCAAAGAAGTAAAGAAATGCTCCTTTGCTTTTTCGTAAAGCCCTCTTTTAAAGTCAATTTCACCAATTTCATTATAATAGTATGCAAGGGCATAATCGTTGTCCGGAATATTTCTAAAATATGCAAGAGCACCTTCAAGATAGAAAGACGCTGAATCGAGCTGATTATCTTTTTGAAATATTTCACCCAATGTGCCTTTGTTATAAGCTAAAGACAGGCTATCTGAAAACAATCTATCGATGGCCATTGCCTCTTGCAAATAATAGAAGGCCGAGTCGTACTTACCTATTCTTCCATAGGTAATTGCAATATTACCCAAAGTGGCCGATTGAGTACTATCTCCACTCCGGGCTCCCAACTCAATAGATTCCTTAAAATATTTTATAGCCAGGTCTTCCTGCTTAAGGTTACTGTAATTAAGTCCTATGTTATTCAGAAGCTTTCCTTCCACAAGAATGTCTCGGTTTTCACTTTCCATTGATATTTTAACCGCTTCCAAAAAATGTTCATTGCATTTAGCCGCATCTCCTAATCTGGAATAAACAATCGCCATTCTGTTATGAGCATTCTGTATGTCCGACTCATCACCAAATTCTTTCGCCAGAGCTAATCCTTCTTTGGCATAATCCAGTGACTTAAACAGGTTATCATTCGTATAATATTTGCTTAACTCAAGAACAGTTTGCAACCTATCCATGCCAGTTTGATGTTCGTAGGCATAAAGTAAACTATCCAGGGTACTTTGAGCGTTAATTCTAAATGAAGAGGTAAAAAACAAAACGAACAATGCAACGTACCTCATAAATTTGCTGTAAAAAGTAGTAGGTTTGAGATACTAAATTAATGAAATAATTGAATTTTGCATTTTTATTATATTGGGTTTTAAATACTACCAGCAGAGGCTTAGTCTATATAACTATAACTGCAATTCTTCTTGCATCCTGCAGTAAAAAAACAACCTATGTTAAAACTGTAAAGCCAACATATCATTACAAACCTTACAACCCTAAGCTAAACAAAAAGAGTAAACGTGTTAAAATTGTAAAATTAAAAAACTAGTTTATTCGGTATGGATAAGTTCCAGGAATTAATAAAGGAAGGCGAATACGAAGAAGCCGTAGCAGGCTTAAAACAAATACTTCAAAACGACCAATACAATACAGAAGCAATGGTTTGGCTTGCCAAGGCATTGTTTAAGCTGGAGGTTTACGATGAAGCTATAACTAACTACAATACATTAATTAATCTTTTACCAGCAGAGGCAGACCTTTATTCGGATCGTGGTTTATGTTACCATATGGCAGGAGACCACAAAACTGCGTTGGAAGATTTTGACAAAGCGGTTAGTCTTGAGCCTGAAAATGCCTACAGGTATTCATGCAGGGCATTTGTAAAAGGATATTACAAAGATTACCAGGGTGCTTTAGAAGACTACAATAAGGCTATTGAGCTTGATCCTGAAGATGCTATTGCCTACAATAATAAGGGAATACTTGAAGAGCAAATGGGCTACGCAGAAGAAGCCAAAAGAAGCTACGATCGATCGAATGAGATACAGGGAATTGACCTGGATAAAGAATTGGCAAAGATAAATACTGCCGAAGCTCTAGAGATTACTCTGCCACAATCTAAAGAAAAAAAGTTAACATTTAAGTCCTACCTTACTACCCTAAAATACATTTTTACCAAAGAAGGATTTAAAGATTTTTTTAAATTCCTAACCTTTAAAAAATAATGCCTTTAGTAACAGTACTAATGGCTGTTAAGAATGGCGAAGCAACATTAAACCGATCAGTTAATAGCATACTCAATCAAAAATTTACAGATTTTGAGTTTCTAATTATTGACGATTACTCAACAGACGGAACGAATACACTGCTGACTGCGATAAATGACCACCGGGTTAAAATACTAAAAGCACCGGAATCAGGATTGGTAAACGCCTTGAATTATGGGCTCAACCAGTCAAAAGGAATATATATTGCCAGAATGGATGCAGATGATATCTCCCACTATAACAGGCTTGAATTACAAGTAAATTTGCTTAATAAAGAAACAGATATTGGTGTTGTTTCCGGATTGGTTAAACATGTTCCTACAACCGGTAAGCAACAAGGGTATGCAACGCATGTACGCTCTATCAATACCATTATAACCCCGAAAGAGCACTACGCCAATAGGTTTAAAGATGCCCCTCTGGCTAATCCTTCTGCCATGTTCAGGAAATCCCTCTTAAAATATGGAAATTATAAGAATTTTGAAGGTCCTGAGGATTATGAATTCTGGTTAAGATTGATGCAAAATGGAGTCCGGTTCAAAAAGCTGGAAGAACCGGTGCTTGACTGGTACGATTACAGCTCTCGCTTAACGCGGACTGATTCAAACTATTCTTTTGAAGCTTTTGCCAAAGTAAAGGCTGAATATTTTGCCAAGTGGTGGAATACGAACAATAGAGGACGAAGCCTGTGGATTTGGGGGTATGGAAAGGATGTTTTCAATAAGTCAAAATGGCTTAGCAATTTTGAGATTGTAATTGAAGGATACTTGGATATAAAGGAAAGGCCCGAGGCTTCCAGAAATGTTAATAAATATTCAGAAGTTAACCTTTCCAAGTCATTTATACTTGTATATGTGAGCGACAGAGAAGGCCAGAAAAAAATTAAGGATTGGTTTGATATAAATGACTTAAGCCCTGTAAAAGATTACTATTTTATGACCTGACCCCATTTTTGAGAATTGTCGTAAAACAACTTATCTCCCGAAATTGTAAGCGGAGACGCAATATTGTTTTGGTACAAACCACCAGTTCCCAATCCCTGAGGTAAAGTTACGTTGAGAGAAGAAGCAAATTGACTGATGGCGTTCAATCCAATATTAGACTCCAAAGCTGAAGTAATCCACCAACCTACTCCAAATTCATCCGCTACCTCAATCCATTCTTTTGAAGCAGCAAAACCACCCACCAGCGATGGTTTAAGAATGATGTATTGGGGCTGAATTACCTTAATTAACCAATATTTTTCAGCGTAGGTGGTGTAACCTATCAATTCCTCATCCAATGCAATGGGTACTGGCGTAGTTGCACACAGGCTTCTCATTTTCAGCACTTCTCCTGCTTTAATAGGCTGCTCAATAGAATGCACCTCAAGTTCCTTTAATCGCTCAAGTACATTTATTGCTTCATTGGGCTCAAAAGCCCCATTGGCATCCACTCGTAACTCCAGTTCTTTAGCGCTAAACCTGGATCGGGCAGCTTGTAAAAGCTTCATTTCTGACTCAAAATCAATAGCCCCGATTTTTACCTTGATACATCGGAATCCCTGCTCAATTTTTTCTTCCAACCTACTCATCATTAGGTCCTTGTCGCCCATCCAAACCAATCCGTTTATTTGAATGGGTTGCCCATTGGCAAAAAAATCATTCTCAAATATTTTCTTTTGCCCTCCGTGCAGTAAATCGAGCAGGGCCGTTTCCATTCCAAATCGTACCGAAGGCAGTTTCTCTGGTATCTCGGCAACTAGTTTAGCAACATTAGAGTAGCCATACAAAAATGGCTTACCCTGTAAGTTATCAATGGCTTTCTGAAGACGAAGTTCAAAATCTGGAACATCATCAATACTTAAGCCCGAAAGCGGTCCGGCCTCGCCCCAACCAATAACTTCAGGCTTGTCTTCGTCTAACACCTTTACATACCAAACTTTTCTGTTTTTTAGCACCCCTCTCGAAGTTCCTGCTTCAAACAAAAAATCTAATTCATGTGGAACTACCTCTACTTTTAACGCCATATTTGTGTTCAATTATCGGGTTACTCAATTCTAAACATTTTTGTTTTATTAACTCAGATACATGCCAAAAGATATACAGATTGATTTAAAGGACTACAGTTACAACTTACCCGAGGAAAAGATCGCATTTGAAGGTACCCGTAAAAGGGCCCAATCCAGAATGCTTTATTATGAAAAGGGTAAGATACACGATCGTACATTCTTTGAAATCGTTGATTTGATCCCTCAAAATGCTTCACTATTTTTTAATAACACAAAAGTAATTCCTGCCCGATTGCTTTTGACCAGAGATACAGGTGCGAAAATCGAAATCTTTTTGTTAAAGCCAGCTTTTAAAAAGGATATAGCTCAGTCACTGGAATCAACCTGCGAAACTACATGGGAGTGTATGATCGGTAACTTAAAAAAATGGAATTTAAATGAAGCCTTGCATTACTCGTTTGGAGAAAAAAGCAATCCCATTCATCTAAAAGCTAAGTTGGTCGAAAAAGAACAAAAGCTTGTAGAATTTTCCTGGGACGGCAATATTTCATTCGCTCAGGTACTTGATATACTTGGTAAAACTCCTCTTCCTCCCTACATAAAACGATCTGAAATCTCCGGTGATAAAAAAAGATATCAAACGGTTTATTCAAAGGTTGAGGGGGCTGTGGCTGCTCCTACTGCCGGGCTTCATTTTACAGATTCGATTTTGCAGAAGTTGAAACACAAAGGTGTTAAAGAGGAGTTTTTTACTTTACATGTGGGTGCCGGAACATTTATGCCTATAAAGGCTGAAAAAGTAGAGGAACACCCGATGCATAACGAAACAATGAGCATTCCTGTTGAGACAATTGAAGCAATACTGAAAGCAGAGTTTCGTATAGCTGTTGGTACTACTTCCATGCGTACCATGGAGAGCCTGTACTGGTATGGAGTAATGCTGCTAAAAGATCCAGGCGCCACTTTTAGTATCAAAAAGCTTTATCCTTACAGCCATTCAAACCAATTGCCAACTGTAAGCGAGGCCTTTGAAGCAATAGTAGCCAAAATGAAACGTGATAACCTAAAGGAAATTCATGGTGAAACTGAAATCTTTATTTTTCCAGGTTATTCCTTCAAAGTTTGCAATGCACTTATTACGAACTTTCACCAGCCAGGTAGCACACTAATACTTTTAGTAGCCGCATTTGTGGGTAGCAATTGGCGCAAAATTTATAAACATGCGCTTGATTCAAACTACCGTTTTCTGAGTTTTGGAGATAGTTCTTTACTAATTCCTTGAAAAAGCATCAAAAAACACATCTATGAGCCTTTGTGGCTTTGCACCATCAGCAATAAACCTTATCTTTCGCTATTAATACAACCTAGCTAAAACTTGAAAAGCCTTTTACTCAAAGCTTTTAATGCACGACCTGAAGAATTTGCTTCTGTGGGGCTTATGATGTTATTGGGTTTTTCTACAGGTATTTTTATGGCAACATACGATGTTGCCTCTCCCGCAATTTTCCTTTCTCAATTCAAAGACAAAAACACATTGGCGCAAGCCATACTCCTGTCGGGGGTTCTAAGTGTGCTGAGCACATATTTATATGCTTTTTTGCAACGTAAAATACCATTCAGATTTTTAGTTTGGTTTTTTGCACTTGTAATGCTGGCGGCTACTGCATTTGTCTGGTACCAAAGTACTTCTAAAGATGCCAGCAAAGTTGTTATTTTCATTGGCTTTGTTTTGGCATTGCCCTTTTCATTTTCGTCAAGCCTTATTTTTTGGGGATATTTCGGAAGAGTATTTAATCTAAAGCAATCAAAAAGAGTAATTGGTGGAATAGATACAGGGCAACTGATCGCATCGTTGCTCTCCTTATTTGTAATCGGGTTTGTACTTGACAATAACCTTGTTGTTACCGAACATCTTTACATTGGAAGTGTAGCAGGTATTGTTGGATTACTTATTACTTCAACGCTCATAAATCCTCTGGCGCACAATTCTGAGATGTCCAAACGGAAAGTAAGTGCTCAACCTTTTAAAAAAATATTTGGTAATCGTTACACCCGGTGGATGACCTTATTTGTAATCATTTCACTTATTGCCATAACGTTTGTTGATTATTCCTTTTTGAACGTAACCAACATTCAGTGGACCACCGTTGCGGAAAAAGGTTCTTTTCTTGCCAAGTTCGAGGCTACGGTAGTAATATTCAGCTTCCTTTTCCAAACATTCGTTACCGATTGGATTATAGAAAACTACGGGCTTAAGGTTTCACTGCTTATCAATCCTGCGCTTGCTATTTTGTTGGCGGGTGTGGCCCTTGTGGCGGGCTTATTAATGGGCTCCTCCGCTGATGCCGGTGGTAATTTCATTTGGTTCTTCCTGGCAATTGCAGCCAGTAAATTGTTTATAGATTCCTTAAAAGATGCGTTGGATGGCCCAACATTTAAACTCTATTTCTTACCAATAGACAGTGAGGTAAAATTTGATGTTACTACCAAAATAGAGGGTGTAATAACTGCAATAGGTGGTGTAATTGCCGGTCTTATACTTATTGGAATGAACCGTTTTAACATAGAACTTTTGTATGTAAGTGCGGGATTGATTCCAATGCTCATTGCATGGTATTTTTTAACAAACAGGATGCATACAGGGTATAAATCAACTCTTCAGTATACACTTGAGAAAAACAAAAAGCAAACCGGTCATTTAAAATCTGAAAATGATGTAGACACTATTTCAGACGACCAGATGATAAATAATTTAAAATTACTTGAAAGAACGAGCCCAGGTGAGTTTGAAAAAACAGCACTGGATATGATTGATTCTGTCAAAGGGAATGTTCAGGATTTTCTTCAGGACAAAATAAAGAACATGGAGCTTGAATTTGATACCAAGCCTTCAACCATCCAACAAAATAAGGAATTAAAAAAACTTGCTTCGATGGCCGCTAATGAGGCTAAGCAAACCGATGTAATTTCTATTTCTCCTGACCGGCTGTATACGCTTTCTAAGTCAACTTCCAAATCGGACAGGATATTAGCAGCCAAACTGCTTAGAAGTTTGATTTCAGACAAAACGATTTTTGTCCTTTTGGAATTACTTCGTGATCAAAATATAGAGGTAAAACAGCAAGCAATTATTACTGCCCGAAAAGTTAAGCGAAAAGAGACATGGCCTTTATTAATAGAACTGCTATCGAACAGAGTTTTTACATACGATGCCTCTTCAGCCCTTATTGAAGCAGGTGAAGAGGTATTGCATAGTCTAGAAAATGCATTTCACAGATCGGGCCAGGTGCAATCCGTTATGCTTAAAATAATCAATATCATAAGTGCGATTGATACCCCCGAAGCCAATAAAATGCTGTGGGCAAAAATAGATTTCCCGGATAGAAAGATTGTTCGTCAAATTCTTCTTTCCTTCAATGAAAAGCGGTTTCATGCATCTGAAGTAGAAATGACTGTTCTCAATGACTTATTATCCGATGAAATTGGCAAGGCAATATGGAATCTTGCTGCTTTTGATGAAATATCCGATCAGGAGTATAATCAGTTGCTTAAAGAAGCTTTAAATGAAGAAGTAGCAAGCAACTTTAGCATGATCTACATTTTACTTTCCATGATATATGATCCTGAGTCAATTAAGCTTGTTAAAGAAAATATTGAATCTGGTACCTCAGAAGGGAACACCTTTGCACTTGAACTACTCGATATTTTTATTGCGCAAGATTTAAAACCAAAGATTTTTCCTCTTTTAGATGACATTGATACAAAGGAAAAGCTTACCAAACTTCAGCATTTTTATCCCAGGCAATCGTACGAGGAAGCAACTACCTACAATTTTCTGTTGAACAGGGATTTTAATAATATAAACAGGTGGACCAAGGCCTGCACTTTGTACGCACTGCAATCAAATTTGCAGGAAGACGTAAGGAAAAGTATAGTCGCTCAGATATTTAACCCGGACAATCTTTTGTCGGAATTGGCTGCTTCAATTCTTTTCAAACATGATAAAGCTGTTTTTAATAGCATTACAGCAAGAAGACTAATTCAGGACAAAAGCTTTGAATCCGTAATTGAAAGACTTGAAAATAATTTGCCAACAAAATTTGATGTATGCCAATTCTTTGCTCAAAGCGAATCATTTGGTTTTCTATCCGGTTTGCATATATCGCAAATTGTAGACAAAGCAGAATTAGTAGAGCTTGGTGACAGTGAAATAGTAACAATTACTGATGATCAAAATGCTTACCTGGTGGCATCGGGAATGATTGATGTTACCGCTAATGATGGTTCTTCTGCCCTTTTTACTGAGGCAACTATGTTTGGCAATATGTTTACGAAAGAAGGTCGCAGGTTGTTAAATGCAAAAGCAGATGGTAATGCGAGGCTTTTTGAAGTAAACCTTAATGATGTATTTGATGTGCTGACCAATTATAAAGACCTTACCAGGCAATTTGTAAATAATGTCAGTAATAGCTTAGAAGACCAATTTAAAGAAACCTTAAAAACTATCCACTAATTAGCAAATGGAAATTGACATCCTTATAAATTATAGTGAAACTGACAACTCATCAGAAGGAGGAAATCCGGGATGGGTAACAAGCTTCGAAAAGTTTCTTCAAACAATACTTAAACAGGTTCTTGGAGCAAATCCTACCATTGTTTCAAAATCCGACACTGATTCTTTGACCAAAAGTGAGTTAAAAAACTCTGCCACATTAATAAGTATTGTGTCAAATGATATGGTAAAAAGTGGGCCTTGCCTGGACGCAGTTGAAGCTTTTTATAATCAGGATACGTCAAAAAGCAGGCTTTTTAAGGTTATGAAAGAACATGTGGACTACGAACAGCAGCCACAACACCTTGCACAGCTTATTCCTTACGATTTATACGATGGCAGTAAGATAAATGAATCTCAGCCGGCATTTTACGATTACTTTGGGCCTGAGGCAGAACAGATCTATTGGATGAAATTAGTAGATCTTGCCTATGATATCAACGAGGTAATACATCAACTAAATAGCAAAGAAAGTGGCGATGCGAAACCCCTCTACGAGCGAAAATCAATTTATCTTGCTACAACAGGCAACGACCTAACCGTTCAACGAAACGTGATCAGAAGAGAACTTCAAAGGCATGGATTCAAGGTATTGCCTGAGTATAACTTGTCAAATAATCTGGAAAATCTTACAAATGATATTACTGAGAATCTCAGCAAAAGCATATTTTCGATACACTTGTTAGGCAGTTCCTACGGAGATATTCCGGAAGGCAGCGATAGATCAATTGTAGATCTTCAAAATAAAATCGCTTCTCAAACAACCACCAGTGCCGGCCATAAACTTCAGCGGCTCATATGGATTCAACCGGATCAAAGTAAGTCAAGCGAACGCCAAAGAGCTTTTCTTGAAAACCTGCAGCGCGATATTAGCACACTAGAAGGTGCCGAGGTGCTACAAACACCCTTAGAAGATTTTAAAAATATTATGCGGGAAGAAATTTTCGTTAACGAAAATTTTGGCGCTTCCAATGGGCAGAAATTACATTTAGATAAGAATAAACAAAACGTTTACCTTATTTACGATAAAATAGATAAAGAAGGTGTAACCCCAGTAATTAAGCTACTTGTTAAAGAAGGCTTTAATGTAATTGAACCAGATTTTGAAGGTACTTTATTAGATGTAAGAAGAGGACACCTGGAAAAGCTTAAACTATTTGATCTGGCTATAGTTTACCAGGGCAAGGTAAATATCAATTGGGTTAGGATGAAGTTGCTTGACCTTTTAAAAGCACCGGGTTTGGGAAGAAATAAGCCCATTGTTGGTAAAGCAGTTATAGCTGGAGAAGGGGTTGAATTCAAGAAAGAGCTTTATGAAGATTTTGAAGTAGAGCTAATACCTTCTGGAGGTAAAAAACCAGATGAAAAAGCATTATTATCATTTATTAAAGGGCTTAGCAAAGCAATATGAGTACCATAATTAGTCAGATTGAGAATCCTTTTCCTGGCCTCAGACCTTTTAAAATAGAGGAAAGCCATTTGTTCTTTGGCCGTGAAGGCCAAACGGACGAAGTGTTGATGAAGCTTTCACAGCATAGGTTTGTAGGTATAATTGGCCCTTCAGGAAGTGGTAAATCTTCATTTGTCTATTGCGGTGCACTGCCTATATTATACGGTGGCTTTTTAACCGAAACGGGACCCAACTGGGAAGTTATTGTTACAAGACCCGGCAATAACCCAATCGAAAACCTTGGAGAATCTATCCTTGAGCACGATCCTACATACGATACAGCTTCTTACGAAGACAGAAAAGTAAAAAGAACGATCATTTCTACTCTGATGAAGAGTAGCTCACTAGGTATAGTTGAAGCAATTCAGCAAACAAGAAAAGCAACAGGTAAAAACTACCTTATCCTAGTCGACCAATTTGAGGAGCTTTTCAGGTTTAAGGACGATTCTCTAAACTCTAATTCTGTTAATGAGACCCTGAGTTTCATCAATTTGTTAATGGAGGCCATTAACTATGAAGATGAGCCAATTTATATAGCCATTACCATGCGCTCCGATTTTATTGGGGAGTGTGCACAATTTGCAGAACTCACCAAGAAAATCAATGATAGCCATTACCTTATACCTCAACTAACACGTGAGCAAAAGCGCAGAGCCATTGAAGGGCCTGTAGCAGTGGGTGGTGGTGAAATTGCACCCCGACTGGTACAACGGCTGTTAAATGATTTGGGCGATAATCCTGATCAGCTTCCCATTCTTCAACATGCGCTCATGCGTACCTGGGACTATTGGAAACACAATGCTGAAGGTGATGAGGCAATGGATCTTAAACATTATGAGGCCATTGGCACCATGGAAGAAGCCCTTTCGATGCATGCCAACGAAGCGTACGATGAGCTTAATGACCACCAAAGAGATATATGCGCAGTTCTGTTTAAAGCAATCACAGAAAAAAGAGGAGAAAATTATGGAATCAGGCGCCCTACCCTATTAAGTGAGATTGCAAGCATTGCTGATGTTTCTGTAGAAGAAGTATCAGCAGTAATTGAACGTTTCAGAGAACCTGGCAGGTCGTTCCTCATGCCTCCGCATGAGCAAATATTGCACTCAGACTCCATGATTGATATTTCTCATGAGAGTTTAATGCGTATTTGGGTTCGGCTCAAAAACTGGGTGGATGAAGAATCTGAAGCTGTAGGTATGTATTTGCGCCTTTCCGAAGCAGCGGCTATGCACCAGGTAGGGAAAGGAGGTCTTTGGCGACCGCCAGATCTGCAACTGGCACTGAACTGGCAGCTTAAGCACAAGCCAACACTTGTGTGGGGACAACGTTACGATCTTGCCTACGAGCGCACCATGGTTTTTCTTGAATATTCTAAAAAAGAATTTGAGGAAGAACAGAAAATTAAAGAGTTACAAGCCAAAAGAGCCTTACGTAATGCCAGACTAACTGCTTTAGTAATGGGGCTGGCTACAGTTGTTTCTGTTGGTTTCCTGTTGTATGCCTTCGCCAAGAAAACGCAGGCAGAAAATGCAGAAAAACAAGCTAAAGATAATCTTGAGCTGGCTATTAAAAACGAAGCAGAAGCCAAAAAACAAACAAAGATTGCCCAGGATCAAACAGTGATTGCTACCCAGCAAAAAGATAGAGCCGATGAAGCCGCAGAAGTTGCTAAAAAGGAAAGAGACAATGCAGTGACCCAAAAGGAAATAGCCCAAGCTGCAACTATTAGAGCGCAAAATGCTGAAAAGCAGGCCAAAGAAAATGAGCAGGAAGCAATTATCGAAAAGAATAAAGCCGATGAAGCCAACAAACGGGCCCAAATGGAGAAATCGCGTGCTGATCAACTTCGGTATTTGTCATTAGCCAAAGCTATGGCCATCACGGCAACCAAAAATATACCGGATAGCCAGCTTAAGGGCCTGCTGGCAATGCAAGCCTACAATTTTAATGAAGAGAACGATGGAGAGAAGTTCAATGCAGATATTTACGATGGTGTTTATAAGGCATTAAGTCAATTCAAAGACCCTTCAACAAACAGTCTAAAGGGTCACTCACAGCAGGTAAATGTTGTAATTGAAGGAATTGGAAGTGGTCAGTCTCTTTTTTCGGCCGATTCAGAAGGTAAAATCTTGAAATGGGATGTTAAAAATGGACAGGTGCAGGCAGATACAATTACATCTGCCCGCAACGGGTACGACACCCGAGGTATGATTGCCGACCCAAATGGAAAATGGCTGATTGCAGGAGGTGATTATCCAAGACCAAATAATGAAGCATTTGTAGACTATTTTGATCTTAAAAACAGGACTTCCAAACAGCTTTCAGGATTTGCAGGAGTTGTACAAAACTTGATTCTCCAACCTTCAGGCACTGAATTCCTCGCCTTAAATAACTATGGTAAGGAAATCGTTAAATACAACCTTTCAAACAACACTGTTTCATCATTTCTTGTGCCGTCTGAACGGCTTAATTTCATTGCAATGACAAAGAATGGAAGGTTTTTGGCTGGTGCCGGAAATAAAGGCAATGTCTTTTTATGGGATCTTCAAAATGGTAACAGTGAGAAAGTAATCTACAAAACTCCGAACAAAGCGATTACGGCCGTTCAGTTTAGCCCGAGTGGTCAGCAATTAGTAGTCGGTAACAGGGAGGGAGAAGTTACGCTACTTTTTACAGCTACCGGAGTAGTGCGAAGAACATTCTCTGAAATTCAGGCTCAGATTAATGATATCAAATTTAGCCCCAACGGAAATTACCTGGCGGTAGCAAGTTACGATGGCACCTTACGGGTTTGGGATATGCAAAACCTAAAACTGCAGCCTTTGGTTTTATCTGGTCTTAATGACTGGGCCGCATCGTTAGCTTTTACAAACGATAATCAGTACCTGTTAGGTGGTGGATTTGATAATGGCGAAGTTCGTGTATGGCCAATGGACTTGGAACGTATGGCAAGTAAACTTTGCACTCATATTGACCGAAATCTTACAGATGTAGAATGGGAAATTTATGTTGCAGACCTTAAAGACATTCCAAAGGAAAAGACGTGTGAAAATGTGGATTAAAGAACTAAAATTAATTGTATTTGCTGCTCTTTTCTTCTTTGTTTCCAGTGCAACACTTGCTCAGGAAGAAGAGAAAAGTGAGTGTGTTCTTAAACTGGAACAAGCTCAGGAAAAGTACAATCAGGGTCGTATTCAGGATGTTGAACCGTTAATTGGTCAATGCATAAGAGGAGATGAGTTCAATAAGGTAGATAAAGCTCAGGCTTTAAAATTGTTAACGCTTTCTTACATATTCCTAAAAGAACAAGAGTTGGCTGAAGTGTCTATGCTTGAACTTCTCAAAGCAAATCACGAATTTGAAATCAATGAAACAATTGATCCAAGTGAGTTTATTAATTTGTATAATAAATACAGAAGTGATCCTTTATTAAGTGTTGGAGTTCTTGGAGGAGTTACTTTTGCGCAACCCATAGTACGCCAGTTAAACAGCACCCAGGATGTAAACGAATCTCCCCGTCAAAGCTATACTCCCAAGTTAGGGTTTAGGGGAGGTTTTAATGTGGAATATAGATTAACCAGTAAAATATTTCTTAATCCCGGAATAAACATTACCCATGTTGCTTTTGAAAAAACCAACTAGGCACTAAATACTGGCACGGGCACTTACTATGGAGAATTTACAGGTGCTCTCGGTTTTAATAGCCTGGAACTCCCCTTGTTCGCACAATACCAGTTTTTAGATGGTAAAGTGAGGCCCTATGCTTTAGCGGGTGTCGTCCCCCAATTGTATACTTCTGCATCGTATCCTCCGGGTGATGCAACAAAAAACTCGATTGAAGGAAGCCCCGAAGTAACTTCTAATTCTCTCAATCTTTCTGACGATCTTAAAAGATTTAACTTAGCTGTGTCTTTAGGAGCCGGTTTAAAAGTTAAAGTTGCCGGTGGTTTTTTTAACGCCAGATTGCGCTATAGCTATGGCCTTTTTACAACTTTTAAGGAATCGAGCGCACTCAATCCTCAAAACCCGGATCTTCTTTGGGAGTTAGGAGAATCATTGGATGGCTTTACCATTCAAGACTTATCAATCTCAATTGGCTACACTTACCACATATTTATTCCCAAAAAACTAAGATAAAATGCGCATTATAGCAGCCTTCATATGTATTCTTTTTCTGGCAATTGGGTGTAAGTCAATAGATTCGCTCGAGCCCAATCAAACCAATACATTTTTAAAACTCTACGGGGAATCAAATGCCACTGAGGCAAGAGACTTAATTGTTCTGAATGATGGCTATCTGATCCTTGGATTAATCGGAAATTCGCCAATGAATACATCTAGTTTGTTATTCAAAACAGATTTTAATGGTAATAAAATATGGGGTAGTGTTTTTGCTAATTTTAAGGGCAGGTCTCTTGTGGCTGTAAATGATGGTTACATAGTGGTTGGCGACAGTATAGATGATGAAACCAACCAACCTTACATGAACCTTCTTAAAACAGATTCAGAAGGAAACAGGATAGCTTCAGCTTCTCCGCCAATCTCCTCTCCTTCTTATGGCTATGCCATTACAAAAACAGCTAATGATGAAATAGTGGTTGTTGGAAATAGTGGCTCAGATACGCAATCCTCTGCTGTTTTAATGGGATATCAAACCGACCTTAGTGCAAATTGGAGCTCTCCACAAGTTTATGGAGTGGCCAATATGGCTAAAGAACCCTACCATTCTGTTTTTGAAACCAATACTGGTGATTTGGCCTGGGTAAGTATTACCAAAGGTACTCAAACTGCTTTGATTGAATCATCATTTGTTGAACCTGATAATGATCGGCCCGTGGGAGGAACCACCTTGTTTTTGGGAAGATCAGTTGATTTATCAGGAAATGCAGGAGATTTTATTAAGCTGCCAGTGGGATATGCCGCAACTCAGGCAATTGATGTGAATTCTTTAACTAAAATAGGTGTCTCTTTCTTTGATCAAAGTGAACTGACTGAAAATACACTATCACTTCAGGAAGATAAGAATTATTTTCCAACATCCATTTGTCGTTCGGCAAATGGATTGCTTATAGCATCCTATTCAGATTACCACGAGAATTCATCTGATAACAATAGAAGTGATTACGATTTGTTTCTGATTGAAACAGATTTTGACGGGCAGCCAAAGGCGAATGGTATATCTGGAAGTTTTGGGGGTTCAGGTAATGAGATTCCTGTAAGGTTAAGAAATGCTGCTGATGGAGGATTTCTCGTACTGGGTAGTGTCACAAATTCAAAAGGAGCTGTTCAAATATTTCTGTTGAAAGTAGATAGCCAAGGGAAATTAAACTGATAGTCTGATATTGAAAAAAATCTATTCGATGGGTAAAAAAAGATTTCATACTAAAAAAGAAAAATGGACATTAAAACCTCTCAAGTATATTTTCTTGAGCATCATTTTTTCTATCCTTTTCAATATATCCAAAGCGCAACCCAGCCTTTCTGCCTCCACAGTATCAAACATTACATCTACAACAGCTGACCTAGGCGGCACGCTAGACTCGGGAACCGGGATTACAGAAAGGGGTACAGTTTGGAACACGTCCAGCCCCGCAACATTAGCCGACAATAAATTAGCTGAAGGAGGAACCTCTACTGGGGTATTTTCCCATACCAGAAGCTCTTTACCACCCAAAACGCTTATTTACTTTGCTCCTTATGCTATAGATGGTGGAGGTGCAGCTACTGGACCGGAATCTAGTTTTTATACTTTAGGCAACGAACCAGGCGCTATCGCTACTTTTACATCTCCCTCACAAACTACTACTACAATTGACCTTTCATGGGCAGCTTCAACAAATGCTGCAGGGTATCTCATATACCAGGCCACAGGTGCCACAGCACCATCTCCAACGCTTACTGATGGTGCAGCACCTTCCGGATCGCCTGTGGCTGATCTTTCCGGTACTTCCACAACCATTTCAGGACTAACAGATGGTACAGCTTACAGCTTTACCATAGTACCGTACGATTGGGATAACACAAATGCAGAAACCTATAATTACGGTCCCCAAAACACGTTAACTTCTGTATCAACAGTTGCAATAGTAGCCCCCAGTGTCATTAACCCCACCAGTACTTCTATTACATCAACAGGAGCTACACTAGGTGGAGAAATAACCAGTGATGGAGGTGATGCATTAACCGAAAGAGGTATTTATTGGTCAACATCATCCGGGGTAACAACCAGTGATACTAAAGAAGTCGGTTCTGGTACTGCAACAGGTGTATTCTCGGATGCAGTAACCGGGTTTAGTCCTAAAACACAGATATTCTTTAAGGCCTATGCGTCTAATTCTTCATTAACAGGACTTAGTTCTGAATCGAGTTTCTTTACATTGGGCAACTCTCCCGGAACCATTGGTTCTTTTACCTCGCCCACACAGTCTTCGAGCTCCATAGATCTTCAATGGAGTACATCCTCAAACGCGGCCGGATACCTGATATATCAGGCAACAGGTGGATCCGCTCCCAGCCCATCACTTACAGATGGTGCAGCTCCAACAGGTTCTCCGGTGGCGAATATCACGCCTGGAACTACAACAAGTACAATCCTATCTGGTTTAACGGCCACATCTGAATATAGCTTTGCCATAGTTCCTTACGACTGGGACGGAGCAAATTCTGAAACCTATAATTATGGTTCTCAAACCACGTTAACTTCTGTTTTTACGCAATGTGCTGCTCCTACTGTTCAGGCATCAGGGCTATCGATTACGGATATTACCGGTGGAACCATACAAATTAACTGGACTCCGGGAAATGGTAATGGCACTTTGATTTTAATCAAAGAGGGCAGTGCTGTAAATGTCACACCATCTGATGGAACTAGCTATACAGCCAACCTTGATTTTACATTAGGGGAAAACCTGGGGGGAGGCAATATAGCTGTTTATGCAGGTCACACGAGCCCTCAAATAATAACAGGTTTGAACACTTCCACAGATTATTATATTGAATTATACGAATTCAACACTTTGGATAACTGTTATTTGTTTACTGCTTCTCCAACCGACAACGCTACTACCCTTTCTGCCACAAGTACCTCTACAATTACAGATGGTTCTGGAGCTGCCACCATAAGTTCGATTGCTGATACAGATGGAGAAAAAGTTGCTGTATTTACTTTTACTATGAGAGATCTTGGGGATGATGGAACAGATACCGAATTTACCCAAATGATTTTTAGCAAAGGTCCCGGGGATGAAATAGCGGATTGGTCTTCAGTAATTGCTGATGCAAAATTATACCATAATGAACAGTCCGGTGCCGAACATGGTGCAGCAATTATTGCAGCAAATACCATCACTATTCCAAGTATAAATAATGCCCATAATCGTTTAGGAGAAATTGACGATGGAGAAATGAAAACTTATGAACTCAAAATATATTTGAAGTCGAATTTAGGATCTCTCAAATCAACAATAGATGGACTGCACCTTGCCTTTGAACTAGACCCTGCTAATTTTAGCATAGTATCCGGAAAGGGCGGTTTTGACCCGGCAACAGGGACAAATTCAAACTCAAATACAGGAGGTGCTAATGACCACGGAGAAATTACGGTTGATGCATCAAAGATTGTGTACACTACCCAACCTTCAACAAGTGCTACTGCAACCGTTCCGCTTGCCCAACAGCCTATATTGGAAGCCAGAGATGTAAACGATAATGTGGACCTGGATTTTGCAGAAACACTTACTGTAACAACTCCAAGTGCCACACTAACTCCTTCCAGTGCTCCTGCTGCATTCTCCGGAGGTTATGCAGATTTTACTGGCTCCGGATTTAATTTTCAAACTACAGGTACCTCTGAAATGAGAGTAACCACATCACCTTCTTCTTTTGTGGCCAACAGTTCCTCTTCAATTACCGTTTCAGCAAGCACCACTGTAGCACAGGTAACCGGAGGTATTGCCTCCTCACCATTAAATAGCGATGCAACTAATCAGGCATTATTGGGCTTTTCACTGGTTACCACTGGCAGCATATTAAATTTTACAGAGGTAGATATTACTACCTCTTCCGATCCTGATGGGAAAATCAAAAATATAAAGCTCTACAGGTCAGTTGATGCGGATTACAGTACTTCTGTTGACAATACATTGGTTGCGGCCACAGTAACTACTCCTGATGCCTCAACTATTCAAGTTAACTCTTTTAGTGAAAGTATTAGTGGCGTTGCTTCCTATTATTTTATTGTAGCCGATGTGGAAACCAATGTTTTTGCTACAACACCTTCCCTTCAGTTGTCACTTGCTAATGCCAACGATATAACGGTAAGTACAGGTTCTATGCTCGGATCTTCTTTTTCCGGAACCAATTATTCGTTTGTGGACGTAACTCAGCCAACCATTGTATCAATAACAGCTCAAACCGATCCTGTATACGATGGTGCGCTTGTACAATCCATCGTGGTTGTATTTAGTGAACCCATGAATACTGGAACTAATCCTTCTATTGCATTTGCATCAAGCACAAACTTTACAGCCGGAGCTGGAAACTGGAGCACTACAACAAATACAAACGATACATGGACTCAGACTTTTACGCATAATGGAACATCCGAAGAAATAGCTTCTGAATCAGTAAGTATAACCTCTCCCAGTGGCGCCACCGATGTAGCAGGCAATGCCGATACTGGAGGTGGTACTTCAAACAGTTTTGTTGTGGATACCAAAAATCCAACGGCAACTGTTACCGTGTCCACTGATCCTGTGACCCAGCCATCTAACATACAGACTGTAACAGTTACTTACGATGAACCAATGAATCCCGGCACCCAACCCACCATCAATTTTGGAACAAGTAGTGACTTTACCTCAAATAGTGATGGTGTATGGTCGGTTGGCAATACTGTTTGGACTGAATCCTTTACCCATGGTGCTGTTCAGGAAGAAATTGCAGCAGAAACGGCTATTGTTGCCTCCTCCAGTGGCGCCACTGATGTGGCAGGCAATACCGATGTAGGTGACACCTCTCCCTCCTTTGTCATTGATACCAAGGGACCTGTAATTACAAGTATAACAACCACCACAGTAAGTGGCCCGTACACTTCCGGGGCTGTTATTGATATTACTGTCAACTTCGATGAAAATGCAATAGTTACTGGTTCACCCTACCTTGAAATGAATACGACTGCAAGTGTAGGTCAGGCAGTGTACCTAAGCGGCACAGGAACAAGTACGCTTATTTTTAGATATACAGTTGGAGCTAATCAAAATGCAAATCCGCTGGATGTTGCTTCAATAAATTTAAATGGAGGAGCGCTGAAAGATGGAAGCGGCAATAATTCAAATCTTGTATTACCCTCTGCTCCTAATAGACTGAGAGATAATAAAACCATAGAAATTGATACTAAAGCGCCTACAATTTTAAGTGTAACTTCAACAACAGCTAACGGATTTTATAATGATAATGGAAATACAATTTCCATTCAGATAAATTTTGATGAACCGGTAACTGTTAGCGGCATACCTCAATTGGCATTAAATTCCGGGGGTACAGCTACTTATTCCTCGGGATCTTTAAGTTCCACCCTTACTTTCAATTACACAGTTGGCGGTACTGACAATGCCAATCCATTGGATTATGCTGCCACAAATTCACTAACTATTGTTGGCGCCAGCATTGTTGATCATGTAAGCTTAAATGCCGATTTAACATTACCTACTATTAATGGAGGCAACTCCATTCAAAATAGTAAAACCATTGTAATTGATACGGACGAGCCAACAGTAAGTACTTTATCTCCTTCAGACAATAGCTTCAACAACTCGATTGGCTCTAACCTGGTACTTCAGTTTAATGAAAAAATTGCATTGCAAAGCTCTGGGCAAATAACAATTACTAATGAAAGGACCGGATTAGTAGTTTTTACATACGATCTAAGTAGTGCACCTGAAGTTACACAAAGTGGGGACTTTGATATTATCATTAACCCAATTGTTGATCTAGACACGGCAACTCAATATCATGTTTTAATAGAAATCGGTGCAATTCTGGATCAGGCCGGTAACTCGTTTGCCGGATTTGCGGATATCACTGAATGGAACTTTGTTACCTATGGACCACCGCACATAACTAGTGTAACTCCTGAAACAGGCACTGCGGTTTGTATTGGGGAAAATGTTGTTATTAATGGTATCAACCTTACTGGAACTACACAAGTTACATTTAGTGATGGTGGTAGTGGAATAGTAGTTTCAGGTGCCGATGTAATTGTAGATAGCGATACTCTGGTACGGGCAAAAGCACCACTCAACTCACTTACGGGAACAATAAATGTGCGCAAAGATGGAATAGCAGAAGGCAATCCTGATGTGAATACTTCTTCTATGAGTACGGTAAAGTTAGGGCCAAGTTCAGCTGCATTATCCGTGGGTAGCATAGATAACAGTACCGTGTGTTCTTCAGGTACCATCACAACATCAACCATAAAGGTGGATGTGGTTGGAGGCACCTCTAATTATAGTATTAATTATAAAGTTTCCAGCCCTGACGCTAGTATAAATGAATTGAATTATACACCAGGCAATAACATTTCGGTTAACCCACCGTACACCAACCAAATAAATATCTACTCTTTAGTTAGTGTAACCGATGCAGAAAGTTGTAGTGTGCCTGTGGGTCAACTTTCAGGGACGTATCAAGTGTATGAAAATGCAAGGCCTACGGTAGATGCAGGAGGGCAATCTGCCAATGGCCTTTTAAGCTATTATATAGGAGATGGGAACACATTTCAACTTGACACCTTGTCAATACCACCCACATTTAGCTCTGTTGGCCCTGGTGCAGGTGTACTTTGGTCCAAACCGGCCTCAAGCAATGGTTCCTTCAGTAGTACAACCCAGCTTGGCCCTGACTATACCATTGGCTCATTCGATATTTACAATAACTCAGTACTGCTAACCATAACAACCACCAATAACCCAGCAGCATGCGATGCAGCCACCGATACATTACTGGTAGTTTTAGAAGGGGATGCTACTGCTACACCAGCATTACAAGGTGGCGGAAACAAATTTTGTTGGGATGGTAGTGCAAACCCAATTGTTACATTAGAAGGAACAGTTGGTGGAGGGGCTACTACTGGTGAATGGAAAAGAGATGTTATAAACAGCCCCGGTAACCCGGCCTACCAAGGTTTTGACAGTCCTACGCTTACGTTAACTTCTACCAATTTAAATGCGACCTACCGGTTTAATGATGAAGAACAAGCCGCGGGCTTTGCGTACCTTACATTAGAACCTACCAATGGACCAGGATCACATAGTCCTGAACAAATTAAGATTTTATTAATTTCAAATCCTATTCCAAAAATCTCCACTCCAAACTCAAGTGTTTGTGAAGGAGAACCTTTTTTGGCTTATTCGGTGGATTATAACACAGGAAGTTCCTACCAATGGACTGTACCAAATGGAGGAGGAACCACTTTTTCAGGTCAGGGTACCGAAAATATCCGAGTAGATTGGGGAACCGGAGCATCCATTCAAGGCATGCAGCAGATTACAGTAACCGAAATAAACTCAGATAACTGTTTGGGAAGTGATAGTAAGACAGTAACTGTGAATGCTCTGCCTTATGTTGAGATTGTTCAACCTAACCAAACGGGATTTGCAAGCAGTGACGAACCATCTCTTTTAGAGGGTAATCAACCTATCAGTTCAAGCATAGATAAACTTAACCATGTATTTGCAGGCAACGGAGTTGTAAGAAATGGCAATGATTCACTCTATTATTTTAATCCAAACCAAGCTGTAACTGGAGTTAATGATATCAACTATACTTACACTGATGGCAATGGGTGTACTAATACTATAACAAGACAATATAATGTTTTTGATGCTGTAAATCCAGTTATAGACACAGATACCAGTATGCCTTTGGAAGATGAATATTGTGAGGATTCTGACCCTGTTACTATTACTTTTAGTACTGAAGTAGAAACATATATAAACAATGATCCAAACCTAGAATTTTTAAGATTCGAAGGGTTTGGTATAAGTGGAACAGATGGTGATCCAAACGCTGTCTGGTCGCCCTCGGAAGCTTTCGCTGCATCTGGAGGAGGTCAAATTGAGATAAAGGTAGTTACCTACAATACAAGCAATGGCGATAAAGGACAAAGCGGAACTAAAGTTTTAACTGTTTATTCATTACCATCGGTAGCAATAGAACCTATCCCAACCCTGTTCTGCGATGGCGATAGTCATATTGAATTGCTTCGCACACCAGGACAAAATCAGGAACCTGGTTCCAGCTTTGAGTTTTACCGTGCGGTAGATGATCCTGATAATTTTATTCAAAAGATTGGAGACAGCTATTTTATATTTCCTGAAAATGCAGGATTTGTCTCAGGGTCTTATTCTGATTTACCCAAAACCCATGACATTGTTTATTCATATACAAGTCCTTTTGGATGTACAAGTTATGACACAACCACGGTAACGGTTTACCAAACCCCTCCTGTTCCTATATTTGAATCCAGCAATATTTGTGTAACGGATATCAATAACCTTCCAACTGCTGTTGTTACCAACCAGGTAATTGATGCAGATATTGAATGGTACAATAATGAAACAGCGAGTGGATCACGATTAAGCTTTGGTACAGAGTTTACCCCTACCCAGGCTCAATTGGGTGGTGCTCAAACAGATTTTTATGCCTTCCAGGTAACAGACCATTGCATGAGTCCTGCAGGAAAAGTTACGTATGAGCAGTTCACAGATATCTCTATTGACCCCGCAACCAATTGTGTGTCTTCGTCCGCTTTTGAGGTATATGTTAACGGGGACCTGACAGATGTTAACAGTATAACCTGGAACATTAAAAACAGTAGTGGCCAAACCTTACTTAGCAACGATACAAGGACAACAGCAAATAATTATGCTTTTTCACAAATTTCCTCTGCTGACACATACACCGTAACAGGAACAATAGAAAGTAAAAATGGTTGTCAATCAGATATTACTGAAGACATTATTGCCCTTGAATCTGTTACGGTAAATGATGTTAATTTTTACAAAGAGGACTTTGAATCGAATAGTGGTAGCTGGGTTCCCGAAAATGTTTCTGACTCGACCAATTGGCAATGGGGTGCTCCTTCAGGCTCAGTTATAAATTCAACGGTGGATACAGGAAATAATGTTTGGATGACAGGGCTTACCAATGGGTACCTTGCCAAAAGCAATACCAACCTTTACAGTGCCTGTTTCGACATTTCCGCATTAGACAAACCAATGATAAGCCTGGATACCTGGTACAATACAAATGCTGACGATGGAACTGTAATTCAATTCACATCAGCAGCATCACTTAAGAATGCTACCTGGCACCTGCTCGGCAGCCTCAACAGTGGCGATAAATGGTATAATGCTCAAAACATTACGGCTAACCCGGGTAGTCAGGCTACAGGCCAGTATGGTTGGTCAAGCGATACGCTCTCAGGCTGGGTTTCAGCCAAGCACGTTCTGGAAGACCCCAACATTAATCCTGCTAACCTGATACTCAGAATCCAATTCAAAAGTGAGAGCCAACGTGATTTGGATGGAATGGCAGTTGATAATATAAGGATCGGAAACCGGACACGTAACGTATTATTGGAAAACTTTACAAGCTCTCAAAAAGCTAGTACAGATAATGAAACAAAAGCCGAAAATGATGCTATAAGAAATTTTGCGCAAAACACAACTTCATTGGTTGCAGTGCAATACCACCCCGATATTGATGGAGCCGACCCGGTGGGTAATTCATCGGATGCAAATGCCAGAGCCTTGTACTATGGTATTGGTGAAACACCAAGAGTAGCAATTGACGGAAAGGCAGATGCAGACAAAGTGTATAACCAATGGGCAGAAGCATATTATAGTGTTCAATCCTTGAATATTTCTCCAATTACCATTACTACCACTGTTTCTTCAGACGGTACTAATTTGCAAATTAATTCCAGCATAAAAGCAAATGAAACTATCAGTGGCAACTTTGTTGTGCAAACTCTTATTGTAAAAAATACTATAAGTGCCGATGAGTTCGGAGGGGTGCCGAGTAATGAAACTGAGTTCGATAATGTGGTTCTTAAAATGTTGCCCAGCCCTAGCGGGCAATTGTTTGCTGATGACCTGCTGGCAGGAAATTCCGTTTCAGTAGCTAATACGTACTCGTCAAGTCAATCGATAGATATGAACGATTATTCTATAATTGTTTTTGCGCAGGATGTTGCTACCAAGAAGATCTATCAAACAGAGGTGGTTACTCCTACGGTTAATTTGGTAACAAGCATTCAGGAAGAGCTCGACAGAAATGGTTTTGCGATTTACCCTAATCCAGCAAGCAGTTACTTTACGTTACTACTGAGCAAAGAGGTAAATAATAAAACTGAAGTAACAGTTTACAACCAGGTCGGTCAAGTTACCTATACAACACAAATTCGTACAGGTGAAGACAAAATACAGATAAATACTACCCATTGGGTACCTGGCATTTATTATGTTCAAACCGAGCTGGCTGGAGAGCCTATCCGCGAACGAATTATTGTTCAGCATAAATAGGAAAAATAAAGAGGAGCCTATCCCTTTTTTGAACCAGTAGTAAAAAATAAACTCATTTTGTTTTTAGATGTTTTATAACTATACTTATAGTTATAAAACTAAGAATCTATTTATGGAATTAGCAAGAAAATTCCATCTTATCAGTAGCTCATGAACGAACAAGAAGAAAGCATACGGGAATTAACAAAAGCCGAGGACCAGATAATGCAAATACTCTGGAAACTTGAAAGGGCCTTTGTGAAGGATATAATAGAAGAAATGCCCGCTCCAAAACCTGCATATAATACCGTTTCTACCATTGTTAGAATTCTGGAGAAAAAAGGCTTTGTCGGATTTAAAGCCTACGGAAAAACGCACGAATACTTCCCGCTTATAAGTAAAGAAGAATATTCAAATTATTATCTCAACAGCTTTGTTAAAAGGTATTTCAAAGGTTCATTTCAAAATCTGGTGTCCTTTTTTGCCAAAGAAAATCAGATGAATGTAACCCAAATGGAGGAATTGATTAAAAAAGTAGAACAGGATATAAATAAAGATGATTAGTTTGTTCAACTATATTGTTGAATCGAGTTTGCTCCTTGCACTCCTGATGCTCTTTTATCAATTAGTATTGAGCAGGGAAAAATGCATTACCTACAATCGCTTTTATCTACTTGGTGCAAGCCTCCTATCCGCACTGCTTCCGTTGCTCAATTTTCCACTGGTACAGATTTCCCGGAATCAATTAATGCTTGACCAGGTATATGAGATACCAGCGATTGTATCCCAGATAACTACCTTTTCAGAACCTAAGAACCAAGGTTTTGAGTCATTTGTACAGGTACTTTCGCTGGTATATCTTACGGGGTGTTTGGTAATGCTCCTGCTATTTTTTGTTAAGCTTTATCAACTTATTAAGCTGATAAAGGAGTCAAACCCCATCACAAAAAACAGGTATAAAGTGATTTTAACCAATGGCAAACTTCCTTCATTTTCATTTGGCAATTACTTGTTTTTAAATCAACTGAATAAGTCAGAAAATGAGTTGAAAGCGATAATTAAACATGAAGAGGCACATATTGAGCAAAAGCATTCTTATGACATACTTATAGTTGAATTGTACAAAATATTCTTTTGGTTCAATCCTTTGAGCTATCGTTTATCAAAGGCAATAAAGCTAAATCACGAATTTTTGGCCGATCGGTTCGCTATCCAATCAACGAATCAAAAATCGTATATCGAGGCTCTGATTAAACAAGTGTATCGAAATACAGTTTCTCCGGTTGTCCATTATTTTGGTTTGCACAGTACCGAAAAAAGGATCAATATGATCCGACAGAATATCAATCTTGGCACTCTTTACAAACCATATTTTGTTATTCCATTTTTAAGTGTACTGGTATTTACGTTCTCTTGTCATTTTCAACCAGACAATATTTTGCCAACCACAATTGGAGAAACCTTTGCGCCTAAACAATTTGAAAGCAAAATGGAAAACCTGAAGGGTATGCATCCTGAGAGAAGCTACTTTTTTAAGTTTGTTTCAAGTCCTGAGTTGGAAAAAATTAAAGCACGTGACTATGACCAGTATTCTATTGATTTACTGGCAAAGATTAACGGAAACAGTGGAGTATTCGGAATGATCTATAGTTTCGATAAGAGCAGGAATCTCCCTAATGTGTTTTTTAGCAAAAAGATTTATACTGTTGAAGAATTGACGGAAGTTCCAACCCCCTGGAACGGGTATGAAGCACTGCTTGAATCAATTGATAAGCATGCGAATGAACTGGTATCTGTGAAAAAAGATAAAGTTATTTGGGTAAAGTTTATTGTGAATACATTCGGAGAAGTTGTGCATACCAATATTGCTGATAGTGATTATTCAAATATGAGTGAAGCAGATGCCGGAGAATATGGCGCAGCCATCAAGGCAATTACAGCAACTTCAAATCAATGGAGAATTGGTAAGATAAACAACACATTGGTGAATGTGGAAATGGAACTACCTGTGCAGCTAAATAAAGTTAATTAGTACTTTCTGTTAAGTATTTCAGAAAGAATAATTGCATTGGCTGCTCCCCCTTCTTCGTTAAGCAATTCCAAAACTTCATGAGGCTCATGCTCCTCTTTTCTCTCAGCTCTTTCCTTTTCAAGCTCCAGCCTTCGTCTGCGTTCGGCCTCTTCATGGCGCCTTTTAACATAGAGTTGCTCAGTAGTTAGCTCTTCCTTGACTTCCTTTTTTACTTCTCTTGGTTTCGGCTCCTCTTCAACCTGAATAACCTGCGGTTTTCTTTGCGCTTCCGGATTTAATTCCCTCGCAAGCTCCTTTAAAATATCTTCAAAAGAAGTTGGCCGGGAGGTTGGCTTAGGTTTGGGTTCCGTACGAACTTGCTGTTGTTGTGCAACCGGCCTTGGCTTTGGTTGAGGAGCAGGTTTTTTCTTCTTTAAAGCACGGCTGATAAGGTAAATAGCCCCAATAATCAAATAGTATATTATGGTATTATCATCCATCAAAACAAATATACAAATCTGTTAGTCATTGCATGATAATTTATTTGGTGATTAATAAATAAATCAGGGGCAATACATAAATTTGTTGGCTAATTAAAGAGTAATATTAACCTGGCTGCATGCAATTATCAAAATTAGAAATTAAGGGATTTAAGAGTTTCGGAGACAAGGCGATAATTAATTTTGATGAAGGCATTACCGGTATCGTTGGCCCTAATGGATGTGGAAAATCCAATATTGTGGATGCCATCAGATGGGTGTTAGGCGAACAAAAAACCAAAACACTCCGTTCTGAAAAAATGGAGAATGTGATCTTCAATGGAACCAAGAAAAGGAAAGCAACCCAGCTTGCAGAAGTTTCTCTTACATTCAATAACACCAAAAATATTTTACCTACCGAATATTCCCAGGTCACAATCACACGAAGGTATTATCGCTCGGGTGAAAGTGAATATGAACTCAATGGGGTACCCTGCCGCCTGAAGGACATTACCAACCTTTTTCTCGACACTGGTATTGCATCCAATAGCTATGCCATCATAGAGCTAAAAATGGTTGATGACATTCTTTCCGACAAAGACAATTCGCGCAGAGGATTATTCGAAGAGGCAGCTGGTATTTCAAAATTTAAAAAACGAAAAAAAGAGACACTTCGAAAATTAGAAGGAACCGATGCCGACCTTGAACGTGTGGAAGACCTGCTGTTTGAAATAGAGAAAAACCTGAAATCACTTGAAAAGCAAGCACGGCAGACCGAAAGATACTACAAACTAAAAGAAGAGTATAAGGAAAAAAGCGTGCTTTTAGCCCGCTCTTCCATTAGTGCTCAAACAGAAGCTTACAATACACTAACCAGACAAATTGAAGCAGAAGGCGATAAAAAAGTAAGCCTTAATAAGCAAATAGCTGAAAAGGAAGCTCTAACCGAGGATCTAAAAAAAGAGTTAATCAATAAAGAAAAAGCCCTTTCTGCAAGGCAAAAAGCACTTAACGAACACGTAAATACGATTCGTCAATACGAGAGTGATAAAAAAATTGAAAACGAAAGGCTGCGTTTCTTAAACGACAAAGGAGAAACACTGCGTACTCAAATAGAGCTTGACAAAAAGAGTAACGAGCGGGCTGCTTTTAGCATTAAAAGCTTAAATACGGAGTATGAATCAGTTCAAAAGCAATGCGATGAAGTAGCATTGATGCTTGAAAGAATAAGTGAAGAAAAAGAAGCCCAGCAACAAATAACTGCCAAGGCTAAAGAGGAAGCCGAATCATTTGAAACGGTGCACAGGGCAAAACAGGAAAACCTGTTTCAGGCTAACAAGACGATAGAAATAAATGAAATACAGATTTCATCGCTTAAGCAACAGCTGGAAAAAGCTTCAACTTCCAGTTCAGAAAAATCGGCTCATTTGGTTGAGTTTGATGAACGATTAAAAAAGCTTACGGCAGAACTTTCAGCAAAAAAAGCAGAATTAGAAAAGCTGGAAACAAAAGAAAATGAGCTGCAAAAACGTATTGAGTCCACAGAAAAAACCATTTCTGTTATCAAGGATGAGAGCGCAGAGATAAAACGAAAGCTGGACGCTCGCCAAAACGAATATAACCTTACGAAATCATTGGTTGATAATCTGGAAGGCTTTCCGGAAGCAATCAAGTTTCTAAAAAAGAGTCCAAACTGGGGTGTAAATGCTCCCCTCCTTTCGGATTTGATTACCACCAAACAGGAGTACCGCATTTCCATTGAAAATTTCCTGGAACCCTACTTAAACTATTATGTAGTTGACACCTATGATGATGCCTATAAAGCCGTAAACCTTTTGAGCGATGCTTCGAAAGGCAAAGCTAATTTCTTTGTTCTTGAGGCTTTCAAAGGATTCACCTCTACCCCAAACGTATTGTTCGAACATGCTTTTCCTGCAACTGAAATCATGGAATACGATAATAAGTACAAAAGTCTTATTTCCTATATCCTGGACAATGTGTACATGGTAGATTCGGATGAAATGGGTTTTCCCGAAAGTAAAGAAGCCATATTCATTACCAAATCCGGAAAATTCATTAAGCGGCCTCATAGCCTTTCCGGAGGTTCTGTTGGCCTTTTTGAAGGAAAGAAAATTGGTAGGGCCAAAAACCTTGAAAAATTATCCAAGGATATCAAACAGCTTGAAAAACAACTGAGCAAAGTAAATAGTGGGTTGCAGGAAGAACAGGAAGAATTGGAGGAGCTAAGAGCCTCTACCCAAAAAGAATTTATTCTGCAAAAAACAGAAGAATATAGTCATTTAAACGAGGAGCATATTACCCTTAGCACTAAACAGGAGCAATTTGCCAGCCTTATATCACAGACTGATGTTGACAAGGAAGAGCTTTTAAAAAGAATAGATGAGCTCAACCAAAAAACAGAAGAACTTGAGCCGCAGCAACAACAACTTGCCGAAGAGATAGATGCAAGCTTAGCACGTTTAGAAGAATTGAAACATGTGTTCGAACAGCAGAACGAAGCTTTTGTTCAGAAGTCGAACCTTTATAATGAAAATAACATTCGTTACCACCAGCTTCAGAATAAATTGAACAGCCTGGAGCAGGAAATCGGCTTCAAAAAATCAACATTTGAAAGTAGCAAGGAGCGCATAGAAAAAGGTGAATCAGAGCTGAAGGTAAATGATTCAGAAATTAAACAGCTCTTGTCTAACTCCGAATCTAATGATGACAAATTGCTGGAGTTGTATGAAGAAAAGGAAAGCATAGAGCAAGGCGTTAATGAAGCAGAAAAAGAATACTACAGCCATCGTGGGGAAATAGATAAGTCAGAAAAGCAACAACGTGAGATACAACACCAGCGAGAGGCTATTGACGAACTGCTGATTACGCTCAATAATTCGCTCAACGACAAAAAATTGGAGCTTACTTCAATTAAAGAGCGTCTTAAGGTAGAATTTAATGTGGACCTCGAGACCATTATGAAGTCGGGTGATGAAAACTCAGTTGATGATGTAGATGCTTTAGAAAGCGAAGTACAGTCTATCAAAGATAAAATTGAACGGATTGGCCCTATTAACCCAATGGCCCTGGAAGCATACGATGAAATAAAGGAACGATACAGCTTTATTGAAAGCCAGAAGGAAGACCTTATAAAAGCCAAAGAATCATTAGTTGCCACCATTGATGAAATTGACCTGGTAGCCAAAGCAACATTTCTTGAGGCCTTTGGAAAAATTGAACAAAACTTTATCAAGGTATTCCGGTCTCTTTTCACCGAAGAGGACCAATGCGATCTTATTTTAACCGACCCGGCAAATCCATTGGAATCTTCAATAGAAATTGTTGCAAAACCGAAGGGTAAAAAGCCACTTACAATTAATCAGCTTTCGGGAGGCGAAAAAACACTGACAGCCACCTCACTACTTTTTGCGATATATCTGTTAAAACCTGCTCCATTCTGTATCTTCGATGAGGTTGATGCACCTTTGGATGATGCCAACATAGACAAGTTCAACAACATCATCAGGGACTTTTCAGGTGACTCACAGTTTATTATTGTAACACATAATAAACGTACCATGGCGAGCACGGATATTATTTACGGAATTACCATGGTGGAACAAGGGGTATCAAGAGTTGTACCTGTAGACCTTCGTGAACTGGCATAATTTAGCACTTTAAGACAACAGACTGCTTCTCTTTTTCGTTTTAAGGTTGAGTTTAAACCCTATTGGCATAATATGTGTCTATTAGGTGTTGAAACACATACCAAAGCATATGAAAAAGAAAACAAACACTACTCTATTGCTCAATCGCAGCTCAGATTTGATGGCATTAAAAAATCAGCTTGTAGCCGAAAGAAGAAAATTCAGGAGTCAATTCATTAAGGCACTTTCCAATGTTGAAATAAACCGGTTAGATGAGGAGTCAATAATTTTAAAGAAACTCGTGGCCTAACCTTCATCGGGCATAGTATATGCCCTTCCATCCAAAATCTTTACCAGCTTATTACGGATTTCAAGCAGGTGCTCGTTGCTGGTATTTGTAAGTAATATTATCAGGTTAGAATTCCCTAATTGCCGTTCAATGTAAGTGCGGTAACCGGCAAGCCCTCCGGTATGGAATACAAGCTTTCCATATAAATTATTTCCTATTTCCCATCCGTAGCCATAACGTCTTTTTTGCCCATTTGCCAATTCAACAGGCGTATATGCTTTCAGCAACGATTTAGAAGAAACAAGCTCGTTAGTTGACAGAGCATTGTGCCATTTTAAAAGGTCTTCAGCTGTTGAAAAAATACCTCCATCTCCATAAGTATACAGATCGTAATCGTAGGGTTTTAGCTTTTCGGTATATCCCTTGGCATAATAGTGCTCAGGACTATGGTTTGTTAACACAAAGGTTTGCTCCATTTTCAATGGCCCGAAAATGCGCTCCTGCATAAAATCGTCATATAGCTCACCAGAGGCAATTTGAATGATCATGGCAAGCAATACATAACCCGAATTGCTATAGCTATACTTTGTGCCTGGGGCAAAATCCAGCTGAGGTCTGTTTACCAATGCCTCATATACATCTATGTTTCTCAAACCGGGTTTAACTATACCCATTTTAAAATAGTCTTTAACTCCAGATGTATGGGTGAGGAGTTCATTTACGGTAATACCTTTATATATCTGTGGCATGAGCGGAAAAAATCTTGCGATCTTATCTTCATAGGATATCTTCCCTTCTTCAACCAACATCATTATGCCCATAGCCGTAAATTGCTTGGCAAGTGAAGCCAGGTAAAACGGGGTTGTAGCATCCAGAGGTTCCTGATCTTCGAAGTCGGCAAAGCCAAGTGTGTTCTCATAAATCACCTCTCCTTCTTCCACAACCAAAATAGACCCGTTAAATTCGCCCAATTCAGTGTAACGTAACATCAGGTCTTCTATTTGGTCACCTTTGGTTAAGGCAAACGTTGGGTCATTTCCCTGGCTATAAACAAAGCCAAAAACCAAGAGGAAAAATATAAGAAGAGTTGAACGCATAATAATTACACTGTTCACGAAAATACATATAATCTAAAAAACTATTAACCGTTATTCCACAAAAGGCATTTAATGAAGTATACAGTTGGCTTATACATAAAACTTATTATTTTCTTCCTTTTAATAGCAAAAATTCCTGCCAAAGGACAGTCTCCAAATGAAACCAATACAGATTATGTGTTGCTATCTGGCGAAGTTGTATCTTCTGCTGGCACCCCTATTGAAGGTGTGCACATACTAAACACCAACACAAATGCACTTGCTATCTCTGACGAAAATGGTTTTTTTTCTTTAACCATGTACAAAACTCATGTTCTTCGTTTTTCAGCAGTAGGCTTCAGAACATTCTACTTTATGTTAAAACAAGGTTCTAACGAAACTGTATTATATAAACGCATTACCTTACAAACGGTAACAGTTGGTTTAAAAAATGTAGATATAGTGGCCAAAGAAGAAGAGCGAGCCGAGAATCTTTTTCGACCAAAGCCTTTGCCTCCTCCGTTTATATTTGGCTATCAGGGAGAGCAACATGAAGTAAAACCAACACTTGCAAATCCTGTAAGCTTGCTTTATGACTGGCTGAGCAAAGAAGGAAAGCAAAAAAGACAATTAGCCGAATTGCTAAAACAGGAAGAAATTAAAAAACTGGTAGCAGCACGATTCGAGTCTGACATTATTTGGGAATTTACAGGCTATGCCGGAGATGAGTTGGAAGAATTTAAAGAATACTGTAACCTAACGGATTATTTTGTTATGCATGCTTCAGATTACGACCTCCTTTTAAAAATAAAGGAGTGCTACAACACCTACAAACCAAAACATTCGAAGTAATTCGGAAACTAAACCAAATAAAAGTTGAAGAAAAATAAGAATGGGCTAATTTTGTTCGCTTAAATTGTATACTGATTACCTATAAAGTATTGGAAGACATTGTTCTTATTTTTGATTTTGATAGTACATTTACTCAGGTAGAAGCGCTCGATGTACTTGGAGAAATCGTTCTAAGTGGTGCTGATAAGGAAAAGAAACTTAACCAAATAGCTTCTATTACGAATAAGGGCATGTCTGGCGAGTTGTCATTTAGGGAATCGCTCGAAATGCGAATGAAAATTTTAAGTGGAACCAAAGATGATATTACTGAACTGGTTAGCAGGTTAAAATCAAAAGTTTCTGTTTCTATTCAGGCAAACAAAGAGTTCTTTCTGAAAAACGCAAACAATATTTTTATCGTCTCCAGTGGATTCAAAGAATTTATCGAGCCTGTAGTGGCCGACTTTGGTATTAGCCCATCGCATGTTTATGCCAACTCATTTGTTTGGAAGAATAATGCAATTGCCGGGTTTGAAACTCAAAACCCCTTAAGCGGGGACAATGGTAAACCACTGGTAGTTCAAAAAATTGGACTGAATAAAAAAGTAATTGTAATTGGAGATGGCTATACCGATTACGAAATTAAAAAGGCAGGCGCAGCCGACCTTTTTGTAGCCTTTACTGAAAATATTAGCAGATCATCAGTAACTGAAAAGGCTGATTTTATAGCTTCAAATTTTATCGATTTTTTAAACTTCATTACCCATGGAACAAAAACTGTCATACCCCAAGCATAAAATAAAAGTATTATTGCTTGAAGGGGTACACCCCAGAGCCCAACAACTTTTTGCAGATGAGGGCTTTGATGTAGAACTTTTGGCTAGCAGCCTTGACGAAGATGAACTTTGCAAACGTATTAAAGGTGTATCGGTAATAGGAATACGATCTAAAACCAATATAACAAAGAAGGTACTCGAGCATGCAGACCGCCTTATAGCTATTGGCGCATTCTGTATAGGAACCAATCAAATAGATCTGGCTGAAGCGACTAAAAGAGGAATTGTGGTTTTTAATGCTCCTTATAGCAATACACGTTCGGTTGTAGAGCTTGCCATTGCAGAAATAGTTTTACTCATGCGCAACCTACCTGATAAGATAATAGGTATGCATAACGGTATTTGGGATAAGTCTGCTACCAATAGCTTCGAAATACGAGGTAAGAACCTCGGTATTATTGGGTACGGAAATATCGGATCGCAACTTTCAGTAGTTGCTGAAGCCATGGGTCTTCAGGTATATTACTACGACCTGGAAGAAAAACTTGCTTTAGGAAATGCAACTCCATGCCGATCGTTGAAGGAGCTTTTAAATGTTTCGGATATTGTAAGTATTCATGTGGATGGCCGAAAGGAAAACACCAACATGATAAGCGATAAAGAATTCAAGCAAATGAAGGACGGGGTTATTTTTATCAACCTGGGTCGCGGACATGTTGTTGACATTCCTGCTTTAAAAAAGAATATTGAATCAGGCAAAGTGCGCGGTACGGCCATTGACGTATACCCTAAAGAACCCAAAAGCAATAACGAACCATTTGAGTCAGAACTTAAAGGTTCGCCTAACACTATTTTAACTCCTCATATTGGAGGAAGCACACTTGAAGCTCAAATTAATATTGGGGCGTTCGTACCAACTAATTTACTAAAGTTCATCAATATGGGCAACACAGCAGGAAGTGTAAACTTTCCTGAATTGCAACTACCTGTTTTGGAAAAAGGCCACAGGTTACTCCATGTGCACCAAAATGCACCAGGTATCTTAGCTAAGATTAACAGCATATTAGCGGACAAAGAGATTAACATTATTGGCCAATATTTAAAAACCAATGAGACCATTGGTTATGTGATTACTGATATTTATAAAAACTATCCATCAAATCTTATTGAAAAGATGAGGGCGATAGATGGCACGATACGAGTTAGGGTATTGTTCTAGCCTCAAATGTCCTTTTGAAAATTAGAAAATACGCATTGGAGATGATGTATTAAAGAAGATAGTATGATGATAATCAAGCTATCTTCTTTTCGATTTAGGTAATAAATAGCTATCTTTTAGTACCATAACAAACAGTAAAATGGGAGCTACTTTTTTATCTAAATATCTTAATGCCCGATTTACCAGGGAGGTATCTAAATCAGATAGTACTGAACAAAAGAGAGTTGTTGTTACTCTTTCAAGAGATACCGGATGTGATGCGGTTCAAATTGTTGAAGAAACAATAAAGCAATTAAACAACGCCTTAAAAGGGGAAAATAAAAATCATGGTTGGCAATTCGTAAGTAAAGAAATCTTTGAAAAATCAGCCAGGGAGTTAAACGTAAAACTCGACATCTTCGATAAGCTTGAAAGCACCAGTGATAAAGGCCTGATAGAAGATCTGTTACAATCTTTTTCAAACGAAAAGTATCCTAGTGAATACAAAATAAAAAAAACATACAAGGAGGTAATTCAGTCAGTTGCCAGAAATGGCAATGTAATTATACTTGGTAGAGCCGGAGTTGCAATTGTTAAACACAACCGAAGAAACCTCCATATTAAACTTACCGCTCCACTAGATTGGCGTGTTCAAAAAGTTGCGAAAGAAAACAATATTACTGAAGCCAAAGCCTTGAAACATATTAAGGAGTCTGATGAAAAAAGGCAAAAGTTCAAAAAGTACTACATGGGTAGAAAAGTTGACATAACCGACTATGACCTGGTGCTGAATGTTAGCAGTTTAACCAAAAGAGAAATCTGCTCCGCACTTGTTTCCATGATCCAGGAAAAAAGTAAATAGAATAAACTTCTAAGACTAAACTGAACGCAATACCCTTAATTGTCCTTTGAGAGAGGCGATCTTGCTTTCTGCCTGCTCAATTTTTTCATTTACTTCCTCTCTTAAGCTGTCTGCTGTTTTTGAGTGAGCAAAAAATTCAAGATTGTTTTTCCACAAGGCTACATCGTTCTCTATTTGATGGATTTGCTTTCGAATAAGCTGTTCTTTATGATAAAGTGCCCTATCTGAGTTTTTAGAAGCCAGAATATCTCCCAGTTCAACTTCTGCTCTCAACGCACTTTTATCTTCATCAGGTATCGAGAGACCACCCATAAACTTATCAACTGCTTCGGAGAATTGCGTTTTTATCAACTTAATGTCCTTTCTTGGCACAAACCCAACCTTTGCAAATTCTATAGACTTCTCCTTCAAATCTTCAATATGCTCATCAGCAGATGTTGCCCATTTTTCGATCTGATCAACTATTTCCTTCTTAAGCTTTAAGTTTTCTTTATAGCTTTTTTCTTCTTCCTTATGACTGCCTCTCCTATTATCGAAAAATTGATCACAGGCTGCTTTGAATTTGAGATATATCTCATTTCGATGCTTTTCAGGAACAGGGCCAATCTCCTTCCATTTCTTTTGCAGCTCCTTAAACTCATTAGCTGTTTTTACCCAATCGGTACTTTCCTTTAAAGCTTCAGCCTGTTCAACCAGTTTAAGTTTTTCTTCATAGTTGCCACTTCGCTGCTCATCAAGTTTTTTAAAGAATCTACCCTTATTGTGAAAGAACGTTTTAAAACTTGACCAAAAGGCCCTGTTTATTTCTTTGGACTTATCACGTGGCAACCCACCAATTTTTTCCCAATCTTTTTGAATCTCCAGTATTTCTTTCGTTTTAGAATTCCACGCTTTAATTCGGTCCGACTCAAATTCTTCAAATACCTTTATTTTATCAACAAGCTCCTGCTTTTTAACCAGGTTATCACTCAACTCAGATTTCAGGTCGCTTATAAACTCTTTCCTTCTTTGATACACTGCATCGGAAGCCGCTTTAAATCTCAACCAAAGGTCTTCCTGAACATCTTCCGGAACAGGCCCAATATGTTTAAACTCTTCATGAAGCTCGTTCAAGGAAGTTATGGCCTCCTTGAGGTTATCAAATTCAGCCAATTTTTCGGCTCTTTCGCAGAGCTCTAGTTTCGCTTCATAATTCTTTTTGCGGTCAAGTTCCTTAAGTTCAAAATAAATGCTTCTTTGGTCGTAGAACCTGCTTACAAGCGCATTGTAGTTGGCCCATAAAGTTTTGGAATACTGCCCAGGTACATCACCAATTGCCTTCCACTCCGATTGTATTTCCTTGAATTTGTTAAAACTTGCACTTGACTCTTCAGAGTCTACAAACTCACGCAGCTTTTCTAAAGTCTCCTCCGCCTTTTTTAAGTTATTTTGCTTCTGCGACTCTCTTTCCCTTATAAATGCAGACTTTCGGTCATGAATTAAGCGGCTATTCGCTTCAAAACGATTTATAAGTTCATCGGCCTTAAAACTAAATCCATCTTCTTCTCCTCCTTCTTCAATAAACTTGGATTTTGCTTCTTCAACTTCTGCTGCTTTTATTTCTTCAAACAAGTGCTCAACTCTGTTAAGGTATTTAGCAGCATATAAGGGACTATCATGTTTGGCCAATTTTTTGACCAGTTCAACTAATTGCTCTTTGGTGTATTTTTCAAAATCCTCATGGGCCAATTCATCCTCATCGTGCTCATCATCCTCTTCTTCCGAATTTTCTTCTTTGGAATCATCCTCCTCGTTCTTTACAGAAGCATCTTTGGCCTCAATTTTCTCTTCAACTTTTTTCTCTACAGAATCATTCTCAGGAACAACTTGTTTTTCCTCCACATCTTCCTTTTCCTCAACTGCGCTATCTGACTTTGAAGCAACCTCTTCAGAACTTAAAGGCTCCGACTGCACAGGTTCCTGCTCAATCTTTTCCTGTTCTATCTGATTATCCGCTACATCAGCTTCATTTGCTGTTTCCTCTACATTGTCTAACCTAGTTGACTCTGTGTCTCCAGAACTCACTTGTTCTGTACCGTTTACTTCTTCTCTCTCTTTCATGAGTATTATATTTCTCCCCTAAAGGGAGCAAAACTACTAAAACTATCAATTTAAGCGGGGATCGGAAGGATAATTTGCATAAACTGAAAATCGCCCACCCATTTTATTAAGCACTTCCTTCCACAATATGTTTTTACGGGTATTGAACACTAATTGTTCGGTGGCTTTCGGAAAAACAATCCAAGAGTTATTGGCAATCTCCTCTTCCAGTTGTCCGGACGACCATCCGGAATATCCAACAAAAAATAAAAAATCCTCTTCAGCAGCATCTCCAAAACGTAATCTATCGGTTACCTGTTCGTAATCACCACCCCAAAAAATGGTATCTGTAATAGGAGTGCTCATTTCCAAATCTTTGTTGTTGCGGTGTAAAAAATGTAAGGTATTACGTTCTACAGGTCCGCCAACTCCAACAGGAAAGTCTAACCCTTTTGCATTGGACATAATACCGCTCAAACTCATTTCAGCCATTTTATTAAGCACAAATCCAAAGCTGCCTTCATCGGAATGCTCACATAATAAAATAACAGACCGCTCAAAATTATAGTCAGGTAAATGTGGCTCGGACACTAGCAAACATCCCTTTTCAGGGATATTTTCGTTTTTATAGTTAAAAAATAGATTGTCCATGTTTATTGCATTGCCCTCTCAAATACTGACGACAGTTTAAATTTAGCCTTTCTGATGAATTTGCAAACAGTAAAATACAATTATTTGTATTTAGAAGATGCACAACTAACTTTGAAATAATGATTGTTTCAAAAGAAATAGCGAATATCCGAAAAGATTATTCTGCAAAAACACTGTCTGTCTCAGAGGTTAACCAAAGCCCTATTCTACAATTTGAGAATTGGTTTGAAGAGGCTGTAAATTCTAAGATCGAAGATGTGAATGCAATGACGTTATCTACAGTTTCCCCGGAGGGGAGGCCTTCCGGAAGACTTGTTTTGCTCAAAGGAATTGAAAACAACTGCTTTGTTTTTTTTACCAATTACAACAGTGAAAAAGGCAGGCATCTGGAAGCCAACCCATATGCTTCATTAACATTTTACTGGAAAGAACTGGAGCGGCAAGTAAGAATTGAAGGAAAAGTAGAAAAGATATCCTCAGATGCTTCAAATGAATATTTCAAAACAAGGCCCTGGAAAAGCAGAATCGGAGCCTGGGTTTCGCATCAAAGCCAGCCAATTCCTTCAAGATTCTATTTGATGAGAAAGTTTGCATTAAAAGCAAGCAAGCTTGTTGGCCAGGAGGTTCCCCTTCCTGAGTTCTGGGGTGGCTACTCTCTAAAACCAGACAGAATTGAGTTTTGGCAAGGCAGGCCCAGCAGGCTTCACGATCGCATAAATTATAGATTAATTAACAACAACTGGGAAATTTCAAGATTATCTCCCTGATGAGCGTTTATCTTGAAAGATATGCTTTTGAGGCATTAAAAATAGAGGAACCAACCAATCCTGAAACGGGTTTAATAGTAGTTATTCCTGTCTACAACGAGCCCAACCTGCTTCCTGCACTGGAAAGTCTTTATAGGTGCAAACTACCTCATACCGATGTTGAGGTAATTATTGTACTAAATGAGGCTGAATCTTGCGAGAAAAACATACTCGTACAAAATAATGTTACCTTCACTCAAACTCAAGATTGGATACAAGCACATAAAAAATCCGGTCTCCAGTTTTTTCTCTCAAGAGTTAAGCTACCAAATAAACATGCGGGTGTTGGTTTGGCACGCAAAGCAGGCATGGATGAAGCCGTAAGAAGGTTTGATAGAGCAAACAATCAAAAAGGAATTATTCTCTGCTATGATGCCGACTGTACTTGTAGCACCAATTACCTCAGTGAGGTAGTTGAGGCATTCGATCAACTGGAATTGGGTGGTGCTTCCATTTACTTTGAACACCCTACTGATTTACTTAAACCGAATGAGCAGGTTGCAATTGTTCAATACGAACTTCATTTGCGCTACTACGTAAATGCCCTTCGACAAGCAGGTTATCCCTACGCATATCATACCATAGGTTCCAGCATGGCTGTGCGCTCCGATGTATATCAAAAGGCGGGAGGTATGAATAAACGAAAAGCTGGAGAAGATTTTCATTTCTTACATAAGATTATCCCTTATGGAAACTATGGGGAGATTAATAAGGCAACTGTTTACCCATCGGCCAGAATATCCGACAGGGTTCCGTTTGGAACCGGTAAAGCCATGGGAGCATGGAAGGAGCAAAACATGAAAGTGTTTAACTCCTATGATCCTCAAATCTTTGATTTGCTGAAACTACTTTTGAAACAAGTGCCAAAGCATTACAAAGCAACATACGAGAAGGCAGTATACGAACTTCCAAAACTAATTATACAATACCTTGAGCACGAAAACTATGAAAAAGAGCTGAAGCGAATAAACCGACAAAGCATCAGTTTAATATCGTTTATACACAAATGGTTTTTGTGGTTCAATGGTCTAAGGGCTTTGCACTTTGTTCATTTTATGAGAGATAATGCATACCCTTCCCTTCCTGTTGCGAAGGCTGCTTCCAGACTTTATCACCTAAAAACTGAGAATCCCAAAGAACTTTTAGAGTTCTACCGCAATAAGGACAGAGCTTTTAAATCATCGAGAATAGATCTGAAGAACCTATATTCCTTGTTCCAATAAACCCTTCGCCATATTCCACTCCTATAGAATGGCCCAATACTTTACAACGAGCGTCAAGCATTTTCAGAAACTCAGGTGAAGAAATATAGGTGTCTTTTTCATCACTCTCGGGATTATGCAGCTGCGATTTAAAAGCCCAAATAGCTTTATTCCGCTTTTCAATATGGTCAGAAACATCGTGAACAAAATCCGGAGTAAGCATTTTACTTTGAATATAATGATACACCACCTTTGGCCTCCAAATATCCTGTAGCTTGCCATCAACAAAGGTCTCAATTTTGGTCAAACCAGATAAAAAAACAGCAGCTTTCGACATTTCAGCAGCCTTTACGTGATCCGGATGGCGATCATCAGGGGCATTAATTAAAAGAATTTCAGGTTGGTATTTCCTTATTACCTCAACAACTTTTAACTGGTTCTCAATGTTGTTTTCAAATAGAACATCTTCCAGTTTTAAGTTTTCGCGAGCTGTTAAGCCAAAGGCCTTAGCAGCATTGGCTGCCTCTTCCAGTCTTAATTCCGGTGTACCTTTAGTACCCATTTGCCCCATGGTAAAATCTACAATCCCAACTTTTTTACCAAGGGTACAGTATTTTGCAATGGTACCACCACAGGAAAGTTCTACATCGTCAGGGTGAGCCGCTAAGGCTAGAATATCCAGTTTTGTTACGCTCATGTTGGTTTTTGAATTAATAAAAAAAGAACACGCCTTAAGGCGTGTTCATAATTTGAATCTCCTAATTTCAGGCCATCTCCATTTCTTTGGCTGCAAGAAATTTTTCTGCATCCAAAGCACTCATACAACCTGTTCCAGCAGCTGTGATTGCCTGGCGATAAACCTTATCGGCTGCATCACCTGCAACAAACACTCCTTCGATAGATGTTTTTGATGTGCCGGGAACTACCTTTAAGTAACCTGTCTCATCTGTTTCAAGATAGTTCTTAAAAATTTCAGTATTGGGTTTATGGCCAATAGCTACGAAGAAACCTTCTACATCAATCGTATATTCTTCATTCGTCTTGTTATTCAGCAACTTCACTCCTTCTACTTTGTCTTCGCCAAGTATTTCTTTTGTTTCTGAATTCCAGAGTACCTCAATATTAGGTGTGTTAAGCACACGCTTCTGCATTATGGTTGAAGCTCTCAATTCATCTCTTCTAACAATCAAGTACACCTTAGGACATAAGTTGGCCAGGTAAGTTGCTTCTTCTGCGGCACTATCACCTCCACCAACAACTGCCACATTCAATCCTTTGTAAAAGAAACCATCACAAATAGCGCAAGCTGAGACACCTTTGCCATTTAATTTCTTTTCAGATTCGAGCCCAAGGTACTTAGCCGAAGCTCCTGTGGCAATAATTACTGCATGTGCAGTAACCTCATGGCTATCATCCACAATAGCTTTATGCGGATAACCTGAAAAATCAGCGGAAGTAACCACTCCATAACGCACATCAGTTTCGAAACGTTCTGCCTGCTTTTGTAGTTGCATCATCATTTCAGGTCCATTGATGCCGTCAGGATACCCAGGGAAATTTTCAACGTCATTGGTGGTAGTTAATTGACCTCCCGGCTCGCCACCTGTATAAAGTACTGGTTTTAACCCGGCACGAGCTGCATAAATTGCAGCAGTATATCCTGCAGGACCAGACCCAATAATTAAAACTTTAACTTCTTCTTTTGTCATAATTCTTAATCTATATCTTACAAAAAATAAGCTCTCTTGAAGAGCTTCAAATTTGCCACAAAGTTACAACAAAATTATCCTAAATATGGTTTCAAACTACTGCTGCGGGAGGCATGACGAAGCCTTCTGATGGCACTATCTTTTATCTGGCGCACTCGTTCTCTTGTAAGGTCCAGCTTTCTGCCAATCTCTTCAAGGGTGAGAGATTTAAAACCATTTAAGCCGAAATAATAGCAGATCACATCTGCTTCCCGTTGGGTGAGAGAGGCTATGGCCCGTTGTATTTGCGTATGTAGTGAATCATTCATCAAATACTTATCCGGGATATGATCATTATTTTCCAAAATGTCCAGAAGGTTCATTTCTTCACCACCTATCGGAGCATCCATGGAGATATGTTTTCCACCAAGTTTCATTGCAGAAACTACCTCTTCAGGAGCTATCTCTAATATCTCTCCTATTTCTTCAGCAGATGGCTCACGTTCGTATTGCTGTTCCAGATCTGAAAATGTTTTGGCAATTTTATTCAATGATCCGACACGATTAAGTGGCAACCGGACGATCCTGGATTGTTCTGCCAAAGCTTGAAGTATAGATTGCCTTATCCACCAAACTGCATAAGAAATAAATTTAAATCCTCTCGTTTCATCAAAGCGTTTCGCTGCCTTTATTAAACCCAGGTTCCCTTCGTTTATGAGATCACCAAGTGTAAGGCCTTGATTCTGGTACTGTTTGGCAACTGATACAACAAATCGAAGATTGGCATTTGTAAGTTTCTCAAGGGCTTTCTGATCTCCTTCTCTAATTCTTATTGCTAGTTCTACCTCATCATCTGAAGTAAGCAATTCCACTTTAGCAATTTCATGCAAGTACTTATCAAGTGAGATACTCTCCCTGTTGGTGATTTGCTTACTTATTTTTAACTGGCGCATTCAGGCGGTCTTGGAAAACGAATAATTATTCTCTGATTGTAAATATAATTATTTACAATTAAAAAACTGAATAGTGCAAGTTTATTTTTGCAAGCACAAAAAAAAGGAGGCTTAAGCCTCCTTTTCTAGAATTATAAAACGTTTACCTATTCACTTTTCTTTTCTGGCTTAGGTAAAAGCACTTTTCTTGATAATCTGAATTTACCGGATTTAGGATCAATACCTATCAACTTAATACGTACATCTTCTCCTACCTCAAGTACTCCATCCATATTCTCAAGTCTCTCCCACTTAATTTCAGAAATATGCAGAAGTCCTTCTTTACCTGGCATAAACTCAACAAAAGCTCCAAAAGGAACAACAGATTTAACTACTCCGTCATACTCTTCTCCTACCTCCGGCTGAGCAACAATTGCTTTGATCTTAGATGTTGCGGAATCCATAGATTCTTGAGAAGGCGCAAAAACAGTCACACGGCCTTTGTCTTCAATCTCTTCAATAACCACAGTTGCACCAGACTCTTTCTGAATTTCCTGAACGATTTTGCCACCAGGACCAATTACTGCTCCAATAAGTTCTTTGGGTATATCAATAATAAAATATCTGGGTGCATTAGGTTTCAGTTCTTTCCTTGGCTCGGAAATGGTTTCCTTCATTTTACCCAAAATATGCAGGCGACCTTTTTTTGCTTGCTCAAGAGCTTCTTTAAGAACTTCGTATGAAAGACCATCTACTTTAATATCCATTTGGCAAGCGGTAATTCCTTTTTCAGAACCAGTTACCTTAAAATCCATATCTCCCAGGTGATCCTCGTCTCCGAGTATATCGGATAGTACCGCGTATTTACCTGTTTTTGGATCAGAGATCATTCCCATTGCGATGCCAGAAACAGGAGCTTCAATTTGAACGCCTGCATCCATCAAGGCTAAAGTACCTGCACAAACAGTTGCCATTGATGATGAACCATTAGATTCCAAAATATCAGAAACTATACGAATAGTATAAGGAAACTCAGATTCAGAAGGAAGCATAGGTTTGATGGCACGATATGCCAGGTTACCGTGGCCTATCTCTCTTCGTCCCGGACCTCTGTTTGGTCGCGCTTCTCCCGTTGAAAAACCCGGGAAATTATAATGCAGCATAAATTTATTAGTGCCTTTAGTTAGGGCACTGTCAATCATTTGCTCATCCAGCTTGGTTCCCAGAGTTACAGTTGATAACGACTGTGTTTCACCTCTGGTGAAAACAGCAGAACCATGAGGCATTGGCAAATAGTTTACCTCACTCCAAATAGGACGAATCTCATCAAAAGCACGTCCGTCCATACGAACCTTCTCATTCAACACCACATTTCTAGCTGCTTCTTTTTCCACATCGTGGTAGTATTTTTTCAGAAGATCGATATTCACTTCGCTATCTTCGGGCAGGGCATCGATGTACTCGTCACGAATAGATTTCAAAGACTCAGCTCTTAATGCCTTATTCTTTATTTGTGAATTATAAACCTTGTATACTTTATCGTACAGGTCTGCTTTAACTTTAGCAGCTAAAGCTTCATCGTTTACTTCGTGGCTATAAACTCTCTTTTCAGTTTTGCCAACTTCAACTGTTAGCTCTTTCTGAGCTTTACAATGCACCTTAATGGCATCATGTGCCACTTTTAATGCTTCCAACATGGTGTCTTCAGAAACCTCTAACATTTCACCTTCCACCATCATAATATTTTCTTCTGTTGCAGCCACAATTATGTCAAGATCTGCCTTTTCAAGCTCTGATCTTCGAGGATTAACAACAAACTTGTCTTCAATTCTGGCAACTCGAACCTCTGAAATAGGACCTTCAAAAGGAATATCGGAAACAGCCAGTGCTGAAGAAGCAGCCAAAGCAGCCAAAGCATCCGGCATATCATCTCCATCAGCCGATATAAGGCTGATCATAACTTGTGTTTCTGCATGGTAATCGCCAGGGAAAAGCGGCCTCAAGGCACGGTCAACTAAACGAGAGATCAATATTTCGTGGTCCGATAAACGGCCCTCTCTTTTAAGGAATCCTCCTGGTATTTTACCAGAAGAAGCAAATTTTTCCTGGTAGTCAACACTCATAGGAAGGAAATCAACTCCTTCATTTGCTTCTTTATTAGAAACTACGGTGGCTAATAAAACAGTATTGCCCATTCTAACAACAACTGATCCATCAGCTTGTTTTGCCAACTTACCGGTTTCGATGGTGATTTGGCGACCATCAGGCAATGCGATGGTCTTGTTAATTACATTTAATGACATTTTTCTTTTTTTATATAACATCCAACTTTTGACAGTCTTGTCGCCAAAAGCTTATAACCAAAAGGGGGTCAGCAGACCCCCTTTTTTTATTTTCTTAAATTTAATTCTGCAATAATTGCACGATACCTTTCGATATCCTTATGCTGCAAGTAGTTAAGTAGTTTTCTTCTTTTACCAACCAACTTTAAAAGCCCTTGCTGTGTAGAAAAATCTTTTTTGTTTTTCTTAAGGTGCTCAGTTAAGTGACTGATGCGGTGCGTGAACAGGGCGATTTGTGCCTCAGCAGATCCTGTGTCTGTCTTTGACTTCAACCGACCATGATTCTCGAAGATTTCTTGTTTCTTTTCTTTCGATAAATACATAGTTAGCATTAATTAAAATTCTGCGCAAAAGTAAGAATCTAAAATTGATAAACAAAGAAGTATCTTTAAATTAGTACTTTACGATGCCTTCCCCAGCTTCTTTTTTATCCATATGATGAAATTGCTGAAGGCAACTTTGTAGTAGTCCAACTCAAATAAGCGAGCATCATTGCGCGCCTGCCTCAGAAAGAAAAGCCCAATTGGGAAAAGGATGATATTGGCTGCCCAAACTCCTTGAAAAACCGGAAGGATACCTGATTTTGCATACTTCTCTCCTCCTATGCTTATAACATAATATATTATAAAAAAGAGAATGGATACAAGAACAGGAAAACCAAGCCCACCTCGCTTAATAATTGCACCAAGCGGGGCTCCTATTAAAAACATAGAAAGGCATGCAATTGCCGTTGCCAACATTTTGTGCCATTGAATATCAAACTCAAAATAGTCTTTGTTTAATTGCTCAATCCTACTATTCTGGACTGTTAACTTACTCTTTGCCTGCCGCGCAGTAGCTAAAGCCGATTTTAATATTCTGGTTCTTTGACTCTTATTTTGATATCTTTTTTCAATCGTTTCTATTACGTTTTCTCTCGAAGCTTCGCTTATTATTTCCGGTCTATTTCGAGGAGTAGCCAAGTCTTCCTGAACTTCCTCTACCTCATCCTCATCTTCCGCTACAGTGGGCACCTTGCTTTTCAGTTTAAAAGGTGCAGGCTTAGAGCTTTCCAATTCTTTTTTTGTAGGGATTGCGTTACCTGATGAAGCTAAAACTCTTTTCGAACTATCATTTTTTGTAAGTGTCTCCTTTTGTTTCTCAGCGCTTTCTTCTCTTGCCTCCAACGCCTTAGCTTTCCTAATGGAATCTTCTTCATCTTTCACTTCCTGAATGTATTCCGGCACCTGTGCTCCTTTCTTAATGCTACTGTAGGTAAAGTATCTCGTTGGAAGACTATATACCTCGCCTTCTGCCAATATTATGTTTCTGGATAAGGAATCAAGATCGCTATTTAGCTGGTTAAAATTGCGCATCAATCGATTGGAGGCAAAAAGGCCTTCATCCGTTCGAGACATGCCAAAGGAAGACAAATCGAAAATAATTTCACTTTTCTTAAAGAAAGTTCGTGTAAATGGATCAATGTACTGATACTCGAGTCTACCCCTCCGGTTCTTAACATTTTCCTCTGTATAATGCGCACCGTTAAACAATTCAAACTTCAGGTATTGATCGTTCAAAATGGTATACATCTTGCCGGAATCGGCTACGGTTACTTCCCTATTTCCATTTTTATCGGAGTGGTTGTAAATAATAACTCCCAAAAGAGTTTTACCGTCTGAAAGCTTCTTGTCAACCTTTATTTTATAGTTTTCTATGCCACCATAGAACAATCCGGGTTCTATATCCAAAGCAGGCTTTTTCTGGCGAATATCATAAAGCAAACTATACGCCTTTAATGCTGAATGAGGAACCAAATAGTTATTGGAAAAGAAAGCAATAATGGTTATAAAAATTACGATTATGAAAATGGGTTGCATTGCTCTTATCAACGATATGCCCGCACTTTTAATGGCGGTAAGTTCAAAATGCTCTCCCAAATTTCCGAATGTCATTAAAGAGGCCAGCATAACCGAAAGAGGGAATGCAATGGGTGTTTGAAAAATGGCAAAATGCATTACCAAAACTCCCAGGTCAAAATAGCTCAGATCCTTACCAAAAATCTGATCTACATAATTCATCATCTGCACTGTAAGCAATATGAATACGACAACCGCAAAGGTTAAAATAAAAGGCCCTAAAAAGGCCTGAATAATAAGTTTGTCGATTTTCTTCATACCTATAACTGCCGACAATAAATATGCCAGTTAAGGTACAAAACTAAACGAAAGAGGCTAACCTCCTACTATTTCTTTTAGGGTATCTACCAGACTTGTCCAAAGCTCCATGGACTCCTCACTATCATTAATATCAGAATAGTCCGTAACCAGCAAAAAAACAGATTGTGTAAGTTCGTTCATTTCAAGCCTCAACTCCATGTACGAAGGATCGTCTTCATCCTCTTCCGTTTCAGGCAAAAACTCGAATCGAACATAACTATTTAGCCTGTGGGCTACCATCCTGGCTTTATGGCTTTCTTCATCCCAAATAAAATCGAATACCTTATCTTCATCAATGGTCACATCATCTGCCATCCATTGGGCGAGACCACTTGCGCTAAAAATATATGGATATAGCATCTTTTTAGATGCATTAATGCTGAAATCAGCTTTAAATTCAGATTTTCCGCTCATTGCTCCTTTTCATTGCTTCTGAGTGTAATATATAGAATTTTCGCTTTAGACAAAAATTAAAAAAAGAATAGATTCATTTCTATAATAAACCATTATCGTCTCCAAACATTTTCAATGTTTATATCTGGCCTAACAGCCATTTAATCAGGGAGATAGGATACTAAATTTTTATAAAATCGAAGTATTAGAAATCGATCACGTTCTTAATTCGTTCAAGAAAGTTATGAAATGCAGGATGTGCCTCAGGCCTTCTTTCGTACAAACCTTTTTCTTCTGTTCGGATAACGGGCAAACCATCATCTTCCCATTGCACAATTCCTCCCAAGAGGTTTCTAACTTTGGTATATCCTTTATTGTTCAAAAATTCAGTTACAATTCCACTTCGCCTTCCGGTTCTGCAAACAATAATCAAATCCGCTTCTTTTGATAACAGGTGAAATCTATGTTCAAACTGGCTTAGGGGTATGTTAACCACGTTTGGCATATCGTACGATACACGCTCCAGTTCGTCCTTCTCTCTGACATCTACAAATACACTATCTGTTAAGCCTGATTTGTAGGCATCTCTATTATATATCTCAAGTTTCATAGCACAAAAGATTATGTTAGGTAAACCAATTTCGCCTTAACAAGGTTTCAAAAGTAGCCTATTAATCTATGGTTCAATTAGAATAGAGCCTTCTCTTACTGCTGAAACCTGCCAAAGACCAAGTGCATTGTTGGTAAATGTGTTTCTGGGATTTGCAGGTGGCGGACTAAACATTCCTCCATCACTGTTCAATAGATTAGAAAGATCTGTATAAAACAGGTATTGTTCTTTGGTTAAACTGTAGATCTCGACTCCGGCTTTTTCACCTTCTTTAAAAAGAACCGGTGATGGAAGACCATCCAATCTATCTCCTAATATCTCATCTGAAAAAACATAAATACTCTCTGCTGAGGTTATTAATGTATCATTACTAAAAAACTGAAATTGGTAAAAATCAACGGTTTCCTTTGGCTCTTTGGCAAACAATAATACCTGGTAAATTCTGCCAGCCTCACGGTCTTCGTCATCTACATTGGGGGCAAGCACCACGGCCAAACTATCAATATTTGTAACATATTTCATAGAATCTGTGGCTTCATAGGTTATACCACCAGTATTTACAGAAAGTGTATAGGCTTCACCAATAGCGCCTGCGTAAGGAGTATCAGAAAAATAGTAGCCATCCAATGAGTCAACCGCCATAGGGTTATGGGTATAGGAATAAGTGTCCGTGCCATGCCTAACCACAACAGTAGCATCTTTAATTGGGTTAACGCCTGATTCGTAAAACTGAATTGAGCGGCTCACTTTTACAAAATGAGTGGTGTCCTTATTAGTCAAAAGTCCTTCAATAACAATTTGGGGAGTAGATTGATCGATATCCGGATTTACCACTTTTTCGCAAGAAGTAATCAGAGCTAAGCTAACTAAGGCTATAAGTAGTCTTTTCATTTTAAAAACTAAGATTAAACGTTACCGATGGAACAATTGGAAAAAGGTAAATCATCACAAACTCCTTTTCTCCGGTGGGCTGCCCATCCGCTTCTTTTTCTCTGGAGTAAAGCGTAAACGCATTTTTTCTGTTGTACGCATTGTAAACAGAAAACACCCATTTGGTTTGCATATGCCTGTTTTTATTTTTTAAAGGCACCAAAACTGCCGAAAAATCTAACCGATGATAATCGGGCAATAAATAACCGTTTCGTTCCGATATATACGAAGGATTATAATACTGGTACTGGTATTGTCCTGTGGGCAAGGTTATGGGCCTACCTGTGCTGTATGTAAATGTGGAGGTGAAATTCCATTTCTCGTTAAGTTCGTAGCTGGCTAATAGATTAAACGAGTTTCTTCTGTCGTAATTCGAAGGAAATGGATTTCCATGATTAACACCGGGAACGGTACGAGTAACTTTTGATAAAGTGTAATTTACGAAACCTGTAAACTTTCCAATATTCTTTTTTAACTGAAACTCCAGACCATAGGCTTCAGAATCTCCTTGTCTGAATTCAGTAGCGAGATCTTCGTTGAAGAAAATGTTCGCATTATCAGCAAAATCCGTTACATCCTGCATGTATTTATAGAAGCCTTCAAAGGACATCTCGTACATGTTATCTTTAAAGTTGCGGAAGTAACCTGCCGCTACCTGGTCAGCTAACTGGGGCTTTAAATAGGTAGAGCTTGGATTCCAGGTATTGAAAGGAAGAGGCACCGTGCCTGAAGATATCAGATGCACATTCTGAGCCATTCGGTTATAGGATAACTTAACCGAGCTTACATCGCTGAGTAAATAACGGGCAGAAAATCGAGGTTCAAGATTGTAATAAGTAATAATAGGCTCAAACGAACTATAACTGTCAACCCGAACTACCTCAGGCCTTATATTGTCCTGTGGGTCTTCATATATCTTTACATCACCTGGCCCTACATTTTGGAAAATGGAAAATCGCACTCCATATTCCATGGTTAGTTTGTCTGAAACCACCTGCTTATTGCCCAAATACAAGGCATGGTCCAAAGCATAGAGTTTCTGTAATTCTACATTCTCAAAAATGGATGACTCCACATTTGGTTGAAGATTCCCTGGTTGAAATCGTCTATAGGTAAGGTTATAACCAAAATTAAGTTCGTTTTTAGGTGTTACAAACCAGTTGAAATGCTGCTTGAAAGACAACTCATCAATTACGGAAGTCCATCGAAAGCCGAGAGCTTCGTCTTCCAACTCCAGCCCATAATCAAATTGAGAGGCGATAAATGTGGTATTTGAAAATAATTTTTCTGAAAACAGGTGGTTCCAACGAAATGTACCTGTTGTATTGCCCCAATCAAACCCAAACACCCCTCCCAATTTAAAAGCATCGCGGCCAAAATAGCCCGCCACAAAGAACCGGTCTTTGTTACTTTGTTTCCAATTTACCTTTGCGTTTACATCGTAAAAGTAAACCCTGTTTTCGTTACCCACTATTTTTAAAAACAGATCGGCATACGATCTTCTTGCTGAAAGCAAATACGAACCTCTGTCCTTCTTTATTGGTCCCTCAATCATTGCCTTACTTGCAAGCGTTCCAATAGCCGCTGAACCTCCAAAATCCTTGTTATTGCCATCAATCGTTCGAACATCCAGAATAGAAGAAAGTCTCCCACCGTATTGTGCAGGTATTCCTCCTTTATATAGTTGAGATTCCTTAATTACATCGGAGTTAAAAACCGATATGTACCCAAACAGATGAGAAGGGTCATAAATAGGAGCTTCGTCAATAAGTATTAAATTTTGGTCTGCACTACCTCCTCTAACAAAATAGGCCGAAGTTCCCTCTCCGGCCGTAATAACCCCGGGCATCATTTGCACCATTTTTATTAGATCAGGTTCTCCAAATACTGCCGGCATATTTTTGAGTTGGGTCATGTCTACTTTTTCAGTACTAATAGCAATATCCGTAACGTTAGCATCAGCAGCTTCAGCAGAGATTACGACCTCCTGCATAGTTTCGGTAGCTTCTTCCAGTTCAATATTTAATTCGGTGCTGGATGAAAGAGTCAGGCTTTTTTGAATTGTTGTATAACCAACATAACTGAAGGTAATTTCATACGCGCCTTCAGCTATCGTAATTGAATAAAAACCATACGCATTGGTAATAACACCCTTTTTCAGTTCGGGAAAATAAACAGTAACACCAATGAGCTCTTCACCATTTGAGGCATCTCGAACATAGCCATTTAAAGTTACTTTGGAGCTCTGACTCATTACCGAGCTGAAAGAGCTTAAAAGAATAAGAAGGATTACGACAGGTTTTGGCAAACGCCTGTTAAATAATGACATTAACAGCTAATTTAACTTTTTCAAAAATGGTTCTTAGCAACGAACGGAATTATGCTACTTTAGTTATAATTTTTTTAAACTTATTTACGTGCTCATAACAAATTCTTCATATAAAAAACCTGGTTGGCCAAACGGAGAACATCTGGAAACAATTATTCCCTCTTTATTTAGAAGGGTAAAAGTGTCTCCATCCTCACAAGAGCAAATCAATACTCCTGATGACGATTTCCTTGACCTTGACTGGTATAAAGTCGATTCCGACAAGCTAATTATTGTATCTCATGGATTAGAAGGTAGTAGTGAAAGCCAGTATGCCACCGGAATTGCAAAATATTTTAATTCGAAAGGCATAGACGCAATTTGCTGGAACTACCGGGGTTGCTCAGGAAAAATGAACAAGCAATTGCGTTTTTACCATAGCGGAGCTACTGACGACCTGGAAGTGATTATTAAGCATGCAATAACTACTGGCTACACCAATATTGGTCTTGTGGGTTTTAGTTTGGGAGGAAACGTTACCTTAAAATTTTTAGGAGAAGCTCCTAAAAAATACAATGAGATAAAAACAGCAGCCGTATTTTCTGTTCCATTGCATCTGAGCAGTGGGTGTGATGAGATATCACGTCCAAAGAATAAAATTTATGCCAATAGATTTTTAAGAAAGCTCAAGTACAAGATCAGGGAAAAGCATAAAATTATGCCTGACAAATTACCGCTCAACGGGCTTCAATCTGTGAATACACTACGTGATTTTGATGATATGTACACCGGTCCGCTACATGGGTTTGAAAATGCAGAAGATTACTATCAGAAATCCAGCGCAATTTTCTTCTTAGATAAAATATCTGTCCCCACATTACTCGTAAATGCGCTCAACGACCCTTTTTTACCAGACCTCTGCTACCCTTTTGAACAATTAAAGGAGCACACGTATGTTTATTTTGAGGCTCCTGATCACGGTGGCCATGTTGGCTTTAGGCCGGCAGCAGCAGACGGAAGCTTTTGGTCGGAAAGAAGAGCATATGAATTTATTGCAGAAAGGTTATAAAAACCACACAGTGCAAGAGTTGTGTTAACCCTGAAATTCAGGATTTGAGCTAGTTGGCCGGGTCAATCGTCCACTGTAGCGAGGCATGATTTTGCCGGTAACATCGCCCGTTTTCATTTATAATGTTGGTTAACCGAACTAGTCAACACTGTGTGGCATTTCAAAAATAATTAGTGCCACAAACAAGAATACCAAAACGCATTAATTTATTTTTGTAAAAACAAATTCAGGCATGCACAAACATTTTTTCACACCGGGTCCATCCGGCCTTTATTATACAGTAGAACAACATATTAAAAAAGCTCTAAAAACTGGCATTGGATCAATATCTCACAGAAGTAGCTCGTTTAAAGAGATATACAGAGAAGTTGACTCAAACCTTCGTGCATTACTTAATCTGCCAGATAATTACACCGTTATTTTCACAAATTCGGCTACCGAGGTTTGGGACCTTTCTGCACAAAGCCTTGTTGCTGAAAAATCCCTGCATATTGTAAATGGCGCTTTTTCTGAAAAATTCTATAAAACAGTTAATAATTCAAATAAGACCGCTCTGCTGACTGAGTCTGAATGGGGTACTTTTCCGGAAATAGATTACAATCTGGTAAAACAAGCCGACCACATTGCAATAACCCACAACGAAACAAGCACAGGAGTAAGCACTCCTTTAGAAACAATTTATAAAATACGTGAAGCCAATTCTGAAGCCATTATTTCAGTTGACGCTGTATCGTCCTTACCCTTTCTTGATATTGACTATTCAAAAATAGATGCACTTTATGTTTCGGTTCAAAAATGTTTTGGATTACCTGCCGGCCTGGGAGTTTGGCTTGTAAACGACAGAGTGCTCAAAAAAGCGGAAGAAGTTAATAAAGGCATAAAGGAAATGAAATCGTATCACAACATTATGGATCTTGCCAAATATGCGGCTGATTTCCAAACGGTTTCTACACCCAATGTGCTGAATATTTACCTGCTGTCGCAGGTTTCGGCAGATATGCTCAACCGTAGCATACAGATGATCCGTAGTGAGATACGTTATAAGGCAGCCGTATTTTATAAAATGATCGATTCTCACTCAAAACTAAGGCCTTTTGTTTCGGAAAAGCCACTTAGATCGGAAACTGTAATTGTTCTTAGCAGTGGTGAGCACACAAAAAACATTATTGAGTATTTGGCTGAAAAAAATATGATTATAGGGACTGGTTATGGAAAACATAAAACAGACCATGTACGAATTGCCAATTTTCCCACGCATTCCAAAGAGCAATTTGAAATGCTCACAGACTTGGTTGAGAAGTGGTGATTCATTAATTTCAAACTTTTAAACTGAAAGCGTATTATGCAACCCATCCGTAAAATTTTAGTCGCTTTAGATCATTCATCACTTGATCACGAACTGGTAGATTACGCCAAGTTTTTTGTTGATATATCAGAAGTTTCAGATGTGCACTTCATGCATGAAGTAAACATAAAATTGTCCTCAAAACTAAAAAAGGATTTCCCTGAACTTGAAAAAAATGCCATTGAACAACGAAGAGAGGAAATTGAAGAATTGATTGAGAAACATTTTAGCCCTAAACGAGTTGTAACTCATAAGCTTACCATTACCAACGATGACAGCGGTATTAAGCCATTTATAACCGCAATTAAGGAAGAAGGAATCGATATGGTTATGGTGGGCAGCAAGCAAGCGAAGGATGGTGGCGGAACGTTTACACATAGAATAGCCAGACGTGCCCAATGCCACGTACTTACCGTACCCATAGGAGGAAGCGAGCATCTTAAGCGCACCAATAAGTATAAGAAATTTCTCGTTCCCATTGATTTTTCAGAGCACTCAAAACAAGCTTTGGAGCGAGCCATATTAATGGCTTCAAGGATCAAAGATCCTGTTGAAATTATCTGCCAGAACGTTTTTACAGTTCCATCCGGCTATCATTATTCTGGAAAGACCCGTGAAGAGTTTGCCGAATTGATGAAAAAACATTCCATGGATACCTACAAGCAGTTTATAAGCAAAATTGATACAAAAGGTATTCAGCTTAAGCCTGTTTTTTCCGATGACCTGGATGAGGATAAAACCACCGATATCAGAGGTCTTGCCAAAAAAGAAAAGGTTGACGGCATTATTATCGGTTCCCGGGGTAAGACAACAGCAGCTCTTATTTTGGGAAGTGTTGCCGAAAAGCTTGTTCGTGTTGAAAATAGATTTCCATTGCTCATTGTGCGTAAGAAAGGCGATTCTGAGGGATTTCTCGATCGGATAAGAAAATTATAGTTAAAATCTTAGAAGCAGGTTAAACCTTTTAGAACCAGCTCGCTCTAAGCACCAACTCAACAACAGTACAATTTGGAAGATTCGGAGTTAATAGAGAAGCTTAAGGGTGAAGATACCAGAAACTACGCTTTTAATCTTTTGGTGCGTAAATACCAGGAACGGATTTATTGGCATATTCGAAAAATGGTGCTAAACCATGACGATGCTGATGACCTTGTTCAAGAGGTTTTTATCAAAGTGTGGAAATATCTGGATAATTTTAGAGGTGATTCTCAGCTATATACGTGGATATACCGAATTGCAACAAACGAATGTTTGAGCTTTTTAGCTAAAAAGAAAAGGCGTTTCCTTTTGCCAATTGTTGATGTAGAAAAGGAACTGGCCACGTATATTGATAGCGGAAGTAATGTTTCAGGAGATGAAATTCAAATGAAATTACAAAAGGCACTTTTAAAACTACCGGATAAACAACGCATGGTTTTCAATATGAAGTACTTTGATGAAATGAAGTATGAAGACATTGCTGAAATTACCGAAACAAGTGTTGGCGCTTTAAAAGCAAGTTATCATCATGCTGTAAAAAAAATTGAAGATATTTTGAATAATGATTAAACCTTGAATTGCTATTTAAGTCTAAGAACAAAATTATGAGCACAGATAAACCATATAAAAAACCTTTTAAGCTGGAAGAAATAAGCAAGAAAGAAGTGTTTTCGGTACCAGATGGCTATTTTGATAAATTGCCAACCATAATACAGACCAGGGCAATTGAAAGCACAAAAAAGAAAGCTGTTTTTACTCCTATGGGAGTACTGCGACTTGCTATGCCAGTAATATTGGTTGTTTTGATCTCTGGTTACGTAGGGTTCAAGTATCTGAACAGCTCAGAAAGGAAGGATGCTAAAATCGAAAAAATGATTGCCGGAGTTAGTACCGAAGAGTTGGTAAATTATCTGGACAATTCAGACATAACAAGCGATGAAATTTTAGAGGTGGTTTCATTTGACGGGGAGTCACTCGAAGACTTTACTCCCGGAATAGATGATCTTTCGAATAAGGATCTTGAACTTCTAATTAATGATATGGATTTTGGAAATGAAAACAGTATATAAAATGAAAAGGGTCATATTAATCATATTGATGGTGAGTGGCAGCATGTTTACAGTCTTTGGGCAGGATCAGGCGGATATGGTCGATGCAGGCGCACGATCTAAACTTGAGGCTGCCAGAATAGCCATGATCACCGAAAGGCTGAATCTTACTCCTGAGCAGGCTGAAAAGTTCTGGCCTATTTACAACCAATATGCGCAAGAGCGCAGGTCTCTTCAACAAGAAGCATTAAAAGCGCGTCAAGGTTGGGACATGAACAATCTTACAGAAGAGCAAAGCCAGCAGCTTGTTCAAATACAAATGAAATTTAAACAAGATAAGGTGAATCTTGAAAGCAAATATGCCAACATGCTCACCCAGGTTATAAGCGCTAAACAGCTTGTTGCACTTCGTAAGGCCGAAGACGATTTCAGAGCAATGATATTGAGACGATTGGAACAAAGAAGACAACAACAATTGCAACGGCAGCAAATGCTAAACGAACGCGAGCGCAGATTGCAACAAGGCAATAACTAGCTTACCTTTGTTTCACTCAATGACCAGCAACTGGCACAATACTGCCCTTGTATTTGCATTAGCCCTTTCGGGCTTTTGCTGTTTTTTATTGAGCCAGTCGGCTTATGCCCAAAAAACAAATCCATCTGACACATTGAGCACTGAATATGACTCTCTTCTAAATGATTACTTACTGTTTGATTCACTTCTTTTAGATGAACTTACTTCCGATTCCACTTCATTTTTTCAAATGCTGGATGATCTGATGGACGGAAAGTACATTAAGTCCTCTGTTAATCTGCGTGTAGGCTATTCCGGTAAAATATCCAACGCTGGAAGAACCCTGGGGATAGATCAATATGGCTTTAGTGCAGGAGCTTCCTATTATCATAAATCAGGGGTTTTTGTGGATGCTTCCAGCTTCTGGAACAGTGATCAGGTACCAAGTACGAACACAATAATTCTTGGGGCCGGCTATATGGGAAATTTTACCACTAACTGGAGCTATTGGGGTTCTTATGAGCACTATTTTTATACTACTCAGGAAGACGATTCCCTTTCTTACTTCCCCTTTACCAATGCTTTAAATGCCTCAACGCTTTACTACCTTAAAAAATTTGGCTTTGGCCTTGACTACTCATTTACATTTGGGGAAGAAAATGCGCATAGAATACGCGCAAACATTGGTTACAACATATCCATAAAAGACTGGTGGGTGTTTGACAGAATTAGTATAAATCCTAATATTTCAATGCTTTTAGGAAATGCAAGTGTAATTACATGGACCCTGGACATTGACAGAACCAAAGAGCTAATACAAACATACGGATGGAGATGGTTCAGAAATCTTAAAAATAATAATCCTGCATTGCTTGCCGCCTATCTTGCTTCACCTGTAGATTCCAATGAATTTGGTATAATGAACTATTCATTCTTTGTTCCTCTAAGTCTTTCCAAAGATAAGTTCACCTTAATGGTAAATTACACCTTAAACAAACCGGTAGCACTGCCCGGAGAATCACTTGATACTTCGTTCAATAACTATTTAAGTACCACACTGATGTACACTTTTTAGCTCTGCCAAACCCGGTTAAGTGTTAAAAGTATCGTTTGTTAAGTTTTTGTTACTTTACAACAACTTTGTTTTTATTGTCAGTTTTATACTATGTTAGCACTAAGAAATTATTAAGTAGGTTATCCTTTTATCAAATACTATTCAATGAGTAAGCCAAGAGTTATTAAAGATTACGATCAACTTTCAGACGAAGTAAAAGAACAGATCAAACTGGTGTACCCCAAAGGTTTTACCGACCATTTGGTTACCTATGTAAATAAGGAAGGTGAAAATAAAAAAGCGCTTCCTTTTGAAACAGAAAATTACTATTACCTGATTCGGATGAGTATAGTGCAAGCCGAAAAAATTGTTGAAGACGATGACGATTTTGATGAATTTGGAGAGTTACGGAGTTCGGTTGCTGAAGATTACAAGGAAAAGTATGAAGATGAGTCACATATGAGCTACAATGCTAATGATGACAACGATTTTGAAGACATACCTGACGATTCATCAGATGATGACGATGACGATTATTAGCCATTTCCACTATGAAAAAACTATTTCATTTTACCCTTTTATTATTGCTGCTTACCGTTTTTTCATGGGAATGCACTGAACCTACTACAAAAGAAACTTTAGACTATACTTCATTTGAACTAAATGAAATTGGTATTGATGAATTACAGCAAAATTACAAGGAGGGCAAGTACACCATTAAACAAGTAGTTCAGCTTTACATCGATAGAATAAAAGCGCTTGACCTTTCTCTTAATTCGGTGATAATAGTGAACCCTGATGCATTACAAATTGCAGAAGAATTAGACAAAGAACTAGCAGAAGGCAAATCAAGAGGCTCTATGCATGGCGTTCCTGTTTTGCTAAAGGACAACATTGATACACACGATAAAATGCCTACCACAGCCGGATCAAGAGCATTAATGAATTCTCACCCCTTACACGACAGCCCTGTCGCAAAAAAATTGAGAGAAGCCGGTGCTGTTATATTGGGAAAGACCAATTTGAGCGAATGGGCCAACTTTAGGGGTGATTTATCTTCAAGCGGCTGGAGCGGAGTTGGAGGCCAAACCAACAACCCATATGTGCTAACACGAAATCCCTGTGGCTCCAGCTCAGGTTCCGGGGTTGCCGTATCGGCCAACCTGTGCATGGTAGCTATTGGTACAGAAACCAATGGTTCTATCGTTTGTCCATCTACTTCCAACGGTATTGTGGGCATTAAACCAACCGTTGGTTTATTAAGCCGTTCAGGTATTGTGCCTATTTCCTTTACGCAAGATACTCCGGGCCCCATGGCACGTTCCGTACGTGATGCTGCCATTTGCCTTGGCACCATGACCGGTATAGATTCTGCCGACAGCAAAACATTGGCAAGTGAAGGCCATTATTTTAAGGACTACACGCAGTTTCTTAAAAAAGATGGACTGAAAGGAAAGCGCATTGGTTTCTATACAGGTTCGGTTGGAACCGATTATAAGGTGGATACCTTATTGTATCATACTGTTGACTTCCTTAAAAGCCAGGGAGCAGAAGTAATCGAAATAGATAAAATATATGATCGCAATGCAGGGGGACAATCCTTTCAGGTGTTGCTATACGAATTTAAGGATGGCCTTAACAAGTATTTTGCTTCGTTGGGGCCTGATGCCCCGGTTAAGAGTTTGCAGGATGTGATCGATTTCAACAATAAAGATTCAATTGAGTTATCTTTCTATGATCAGCACCTTATGCTAATGGCGCAGGAAAAAGGGGACTTGGATAGCCCTGAATACAAAGAGGCACTGGAAGGTATGCTAAAATCTACACGTGAAGAAGGTATTGATAAGGTAATGGATGAAAACAACCTCGATGCCATGATGGGCCCAACCGGAAGCCCTGCCTGGATAACAGACCACACCAATGGCGATCATTACATGCTAAGCAGCTCTTCTCCTGCCGCCATCTCTGGCTATCCTGATATAACGGTTCCTATGGGGTTTATTGAAGGCCTTCCCGTTGGAATTTCTTTCTGGGGCAGGGCATGGAGCGAACCTACATTGTTGGAAATAGCCTATTCATTTGAGCAAGGCACCAAGGTTCGTAAAGCTCCTGAATTCCTAAAGAATTAAACAAATGAAAAAGCTCGGTTTTGCTGCTTTTGTTCTCTTCATTTCTACCATTGGATGGAGTCAAAAAAGATATGTAGATAGTTTATTCAGCCAGATTGATACTGAAACATTTACGTACAAGGATACCATTCAACTGGATGTATATGCCGCCAGAAAAGACAAAGATGGTTCCCGCCCACTTATGCTTGTTGTGCATGGAGGTGGTTTTATGGGTGGTACAAGAGACGGACGTGCCGAGGTGCGGTTTAGCAGAATAATGGCTGCAAAGGGCTACCTGGTGGTCTCCATGAGCTATCGGTTAACGCTGCAGGGTAAATCGTTTGGTTGCGACTGTGCCGCTACCGAGAAAATAGAAACCTTTCGTAACGCTACAGAAGATATTCTGGATGCACTGCACTTTTTAAGCAACTCCAAGCTGTCTTATGATCGAGACAAGATCATACTTGTTGGCAGCAGTGCAGGAGCCGAAGCGGTGCTGAACACCGCCTTTTTACAAAAGTATTTCGCCTTTGATGGCTTGACTGCAAAACTGGTACATATAAGCGGAGTTGTTTCCCTGGCTGGTGCCTTGATCGATCCAAACTATATCACTCAGGAGAATGCAGTACCAACGCTATTGGTGCATGGCATGAAGGACCCGTTGGTGCCTTATGCCACTGCTGCACACCACTACTGCGGTATAGACACCAAAGGGTACATTATACTAAGTGGCGCCAGAACCGTAGCCGATAAATTGAGAAATTTAGATACCTCTTACCTCCTTGCCTATGCACCTCACGGCAACCACGACTGGTCGTGGTTAGGCTACAAGTACACGGATTTGGTAGCTAAGTTTATTAACGACACGGTTCTGGAGGGAAAGCTTATTCAGACCGAAGAAGATATTGAGAAGCTTTCTAATTAATCTTTTGTAAGCGGCTCCCAATACTTACGCAACAAAATACCCGCCCAAAAAGTAATAGCGAGAATGACCACCGGAGCTATCCAGATGGGGTTGATGTTGAGCTGAATATACTGATCCAAAGAAAGGCTAAACCACGATTGAGGTTTCAAGACCAGGCCCACACCAAGCAAGAAGAGCATAAAAATGGGTAGCAAAACAGCAACCGGCTTTGCCTTAACCGGACTTACCGATATTCTACGAACCGGATGCACAGCAATATGACTCATAATGCGATGCACCATACCCTCCGGTGCTTTTTCAAGCAGCGATTCTTTTAACAACTTTTCTACCGAATGCTCTTCCTGTTTTTTCATGCCAATAATTTTACTTCTTCTTTCAACAATACACTAAGCTGATCACAAAGTTTTGCTCTGGCCCTATGCAATCGAACCTTCACAGTCGATTTCTTTTCCTTCGTTATTTCACTTATTTCATTAAGTCCTTCTTCGGCCAGATAGAACAAGGTGAGCACTACCCTGTCGGGTTCTGGCAAACATTCCAGCGCTTTATGAATAAACTTCTTTTGGTCATCAGATACCAAGTTATTCCATCCATCTGGAGTGCTCAAACCATAGTCTTTTTCATACTCACTCGCATCTATGGAGAACATTTCCAGCTTTTTCTTTCGTAATCTCGACAAGGCGGTGTTGTACACAATCTTATACAACCAGCTCGAAAATTTGGCCTCTTCATTGTGCTGCATAATGTTTTTGTACACCTTGATAAACGAGTCCGAAACAATCTCCTCTGCGTCTTCCCTGCTTTTTACAATATTATAAGCTACGGTGAACGCCAGATGCTGGTACGTTTCAACCAATTGCTGAAATGCACCTGTATCTCCGGCCTTCACGCGCCTAACTAACTGTTTACTTGCAGGGTTGTCGCTCACTTAGTATATAGACTACCGTTCTGTTGGTGTGGTTACATAAAATTAAAAATTATAGCATCATTGCTGTAAGTGTTGAGTAATGACGTTGGAAGATTTTTTTTCATTGGATGTGTAACCGCTACGCTCTCCGCGTTGTCTTCCCCCATGTAAACACATTATTCAACTAAAACTCGAAATAAAATGGGATCAGAAGTAATTATTGTACCTGCCATGTTCTTGACCCTCTTTGGCATAATTTATTATTTTCTAATTACGCGCAACAAGGAACGACTGGCACTTATTGAAGCCGGAACAGATGCTAAATTGTTCAAAGGAGGATCGAACAGTTCGTGGTACTTCGTAATTGTGCTGGGCATGCTGGCCATAGGCATTTCCCTGGGCGTTGGGCTGGGCTTTATTATTTTGCACTCCTCCGATGGATTTAACTCGGATTATGCACCAGGCGCATTTGTTTTCAGTATCTTCCTGTTTGCAGGCTTAAGCCTTTTGGCCTCTTTCTTCTTAATCAGAAAGATCAGAAAACAAGACGGAGAATAAGAAATTCAATATAAAACTATCTGCATTACTAGAACTGGTTGCAGGCCTCCCTGCGACCAGTTTTTTATAGTCTCAGCGAGACGCTAAGACTAGATTTAGCATCTTTCTTTTTAATTCGAAAGATCAGAAAGCAGGACGGGGAATAAGCAAAAACTCAATATAAAACTATCTTTATATGGATATCTAGGCGTAGTTTGAAACTACGCCTAGTTTTTTCAATTAAAGTTGACTTTTCTTAGGCCAGCTTACTTGCAATAGCATTCCAATTGGTCTCAGCGAGACTATAAGACTAAATATAGATAATTTAAGTGGTCTTCTTCGGCCAAACTGCCTGCAACACTACGGCAATAGCAACCACCAGCAAGGCTCCAATGGGGTTAAACCACAAATAGGTAATGCCCAACTTGCCCGCGCGGGAAAGGAAGTATAACCACACAATAATGCCTTCCGAAATAACCGTGGCTACAAAAACAGCGTTCGCTTTCACATATTTCACCCCAAAGGCCACAATAAATATTCCCAGGATAGGCCCGTAGAATACTGAACCTAAAATATTCACTGCTTGGATAAGATTATCCAATTGAGTGGCGAAAACAGCAAACAACAGAGCCAGAATACCCCAGAAAACCGTAAACAGGCGCGACATAAACAAATAATGCGCATCCGTAGCAGAATCGTTGACCATGCGTTTGTAAAAATCGATTACCGTAGTGGAGCCCAGCGCATTCAATTCGGAAGAAGTGGAACTCATGGCAGCCGAAAAGATCACGGCCATCAACAATCCAATAATACCATGTGGCAAATACTTCATCACAAAGGTGATAAACACATAGTCCGAATCCTTGGAGTCCAGATCAGGGTTAATATCCTGCATTAGCCCCACAGCTTCCGCTTTGATGGATTCCTGTTGCTCCTGTAGTTTATTTACACGTTCTGTAAGTTGGGTCGTGCTTTCTTCATCTCCAGCCTTATCGGCTGCTACCAGCTCGCCCAATAAAACACGTTTTTGGTCGAATACCTGCTGGTGCTGCTTACTGAGCTCGTTATATTGCTGTTCGTATTTGCTAGTGGCTAGTTTATCCGTTTCGGTCTTATTAAAGAATATGGGTGGCATGGTAAACTGGTAGAAGATAAAAACCAGCACACCTATCAGCAATATTGAAAACTGCATGGGTATTTTAAACACCCCATTAAACAGCAAGCCAAGTCGTATTTCCTTGATGCTTTTACCGGATAAATAGCGTTGAACCTGCGACTGGTCCGTTCCAAAATATGCCAGGAACAAAAACAGCGCTGCTGTAAGCCCCGACCAGATATTGTAGCGGTTAGTAGGGTCAAATTTCCAGTCGATCACATTCATTTTTCCCATTTTACCTGCCACCACCAATGACTCCTTAAAACCAATATGATCGGGTAATTTGACCAGCAACACCACAAAAGCCACAAACATGCCTGCCATAATAACTACCATTTGTTGCTTCTGCGTTTCAGCAACGGCCTTGGTCCCTCCAGAAACAGTATAGATAATGACCAGCACTCCAATAATCAGAATGGTAATGTTAATATCCCAGTTGAGAATAGCCGTAAGAATAATTGCTGGCGCATAAATGGTAATACCGGCTGCCAGCCCACGCGATACCAAAAATAAAAAAGCAGCCAACGCCCTTGATTTTAAGTCGAAACGCTGTTCCAGAAACTCGTAGGCCGTATATACCTTCAGTTTAAAGTATAGTGGCACCACCACGGCCGATAAGATGATCATGGCGATGGGCATACCAAAGTAAAACTGAACGAAACCCATCCCATCCTGGTAAGCCTGCCCCGGAGTTGATAAAAACGTAATGGCGCTTGCCTGAGTGGCCATCACTGAAAGCCCAATCGTGCCCCATTTCATTGAGTTGTCGCCCAGCAAATACCCTTTTAGATCATGACTTTTACGAGTTTTCCAGGTGCCATACAAGGCAATAGCCAGCAGGGTTCCAAAAAGTACGATAAAATCAATACTATGCATTAGTAGGCAATAGTGAGGTAAGAAAACAATAACAGTTCTACTACAAAAAATATAATGGATGTTAGGTAGAAGGCTTTCCAATTGCCTAGAACAGGCGCTTCGGTATATTCCGGAGTTTTCAAAAAGTCCATGAAACTATCGTTTTTCAACATGCGTGGTTGGGTTACTGCTTAGTGAAATTATATTGGCAAACAATCGATACGCTCCGGGCACTCCGGCAGGCAGTTCCCTGAAAAAGCTTAAGCCTGTATAAATGTAGTATCCTTTTCCATATTCGGTTACCAGCAAGCTGCTCTCATGTGCTTTTTCACCGGTGTCGTGCATAGACAAAGGAGCCTGGTAGTGCGCATCCCAATCGCTTGGGAAATAAAGCCCCCGCTCCTGCACCCATCCGTCAAAATCGTGCGCTGTTATGGCATTAGGATAACTAAGCACCGTTGCCTGCTTTTGTGTTATGGTTACATTGGCATCCTCCTCTGCTACCCTGCTGGCAGCAGAACCACCACTGAATGTAAGCGGGTACGGAGCAAAATCTTTCCAGTCGAGCCCACGGGTAGTATTATACTGTGCAACCAGGGTGCCACCTTTTTGAACATAGCCCAGCAAGGCATCGCGTTTATCTTTCAACCAATCGTTGGTATTTAAAGCACGAACCCCCAGAACAACTGCATCCAATGTGGCCAGATTTTCAGGCGTAATATCTGCCTCATTCATCATCCAAACCTTTACGCCCATTTGTTCCAGGGCCCTGGGCACCTCATCACCCGCTCCCATAATGTAACCCACTGTTTTAACCCCAATTGCTACATCGAGATTGACAGCTTTAGCTTCTGCCTTTGGCAGCAATACCTGGTAAGGAATATGGTCGTAAGCAATGGTTTGCATGGATCGGGTGTACTCCTTGCCATTTGATGCAACAATCGCTCCAATCTCTACCTCGCCATGATCGTTTTGAGGTGGAGTTACGGTAAACTGAACAGAATGCATTGAACCCTCTTTCAAATCGGAAAGCTTAATTTGTTCCGGTTGCGATTTCCACTTTGGCGGTAGCTTTAAGGATATAGTCGCTTCACTCATATTTCTGTTAGCCGAAACCTGAAGGCCAACTGTTTTAGAAGCCCCATTATCGAAGATGACCACAGGGTCTTCAAAAGTAGAAACCAGCGCAGGAACCACGTTAAGAGGTCGGTAGGATTCGCCTTTTACCCTGTCTGTCCATTTATACTCAACAGGAATAGTGTATTCAATCTTATCTCCTCCAAAATCTAACAACACGTTTACCGAATAAACCGGATCGTTTTCTGCTTTTCCTCGCTGGAGCTGATTCGAAACAGAATACATGCCCAGCGTTGGCTTTTCTTCCAACCAGTACGGTCCGCTATAATTCTTATCTAAGGGTACCTTTAAACCAATGGCTAAATCTTCTTTCTGATTATTTTTTAAAATCAATTCTTTAGATAACTGTTCCTGATTGGCAAGCATTATTGAGGTTACCTGAACAGGTATATTGCTCCGGTTTACAAGTTCAAAATTAACATGAAGCGAATCTCCCGGCACCACCAACGGGTTGCTTGATGTGGCATCCATGAACAAACCCATGCATTCAGCAATAAGCATATCAATTTCAGACAACTTTTTGGTCCTCCAAAAATCATCAGCAATACCTTTCACCTTTTCACGAAGCGCAATCAAGCTTTTCACGGAAGTCTGAGGGTTCAACGGGTCGTAGTTTGCAATTATCTTGTCAACCTCCTCTGTCAATTCAGGATGTCCTACCCTGCCCCACGTGAGGTCAACACCTTCAAACAGGTTTTCCTTAGGTGCAGAGCCTAAAACAGGCTTCAGGTATTCGTATTGTTCACCACGGAAAGGAGTGGCACCAAACCCCTGGCTTTTGTGCTGCGAGCGGCTTTCAGCCGCCATTTCAGTATAAGAAGTACCTAGAGCAGGATTGTAGGTTCCCACATCTATTTTAACGGTATTAGGCTGGTTTTCAATATCCGTATCCCACCAACGTCCCGAATTAAGCATTAAGCGGGTAGGCTGCCAAACACTTACGTATTTAAGTTGCTCAGGGTACGCGTTTTTATCACCTGCCAGTTTAAAGGCTTCTTCGGCCAATATAGCCGAAGTGGCGTGATGCCCGTGCCCCGCTCTGGCATCCGGTGGAAAGCGTGTAACAATGGCATCAGGCCGAAAGTTGCGGATGACCCAGACCATATCGGAAAGCACTTGGTCTTTGTCCCATATCTTGAGTGTTTCATCCGAGGTCTTGGAATAACCGAAATCATTGGCTCTTGTGAAGAACTGTTGGCCACCATCAATTCTACGTGCTGCCAACAGTTCCTGGGTACGAATAACACCAAGTCCTTCCCGAAGCTCCGGGCCGATCAGGTTTTGTCCACCATCGCCACGCGTGGCGGCCAAATAGCCGGTATTCAATAGCATTTCGTTACTGAAATACGCAATCAAACGGGTATTCTCATCATCGGGGTGAGCTGCCAGATACAATACGTTTCCCAGAACATTTAGCTTTTCAATATCGCGAAGAATTGCAGAAGAAGGCTTTTGAACAGGTTGAGAAATGCCAATTGCTGACCAAAACAGCAAAGAGAATAATAGAATGGTCTTTTTCATGAATTGTAGTTATCAACGGTTGCCAGTTCGAAAAGTTAATACAATTTTAGAAGATAGGCAGTTCAGTTGTATAGAACCCTTCAGCAATTATATAAACGGTCTGGCCAATCTGCCTTACATAGTTATAAATCGTTGATAAATGCGCTAAACCAATTGCAAAAACGGCAAATAATTGATTAATTGGTAATGAAATTCCTAATCTATGAAAAAGCTTGTTCTGATTGCCTGCATTTTTGGGACTCCCTTTCTGTATGCACAATCAATGGAAGGTGAATGGCATGGTAAATTATTGGACGAAAATGGAGAGATAATAAATTACCTGAATATATCTATCGAAAATTCGGATGGCAGACTGCATGCCATACGTAAGAAGCTAAACCCTAAAACAGATAACTGGGAGCCCGTAGCTGGAGATACTCAATTTGTATCTGCTAATAACAACGCTATTCTTACTCAGATAAGTAAAGGAGATAAGTGGTCAGAGTCGGATGTTTTTTTGTTATCGTATATATCTGAAAAGAAAATATCGGTGATTTGGGTAAACCAGGTCAATAATTCAGGCACACCATATAATAAGGTAATTACAAAAACAGGAACCGGTTATCTTGAACCTTTTTACAATGGTAAAATTTATGAGAACTTATCTATTGGAGGTACTTCCACCAACAGAGTTTCTATTGATCGGGTTGAGGTGGCCGATCCGGCTACCATCGTAACGTTTTCATACCACAATACATCGTTGGAATCTGTAATGATGCGACTTACACCGCCTGGCTTTAGTGGGGCCTACTATATAACCCCACCTGACAGGTCTCGCAAATACACTATTGTTGATAAGGATAATATCGCCTACGAGCCAGACAATACTGTGGTTGCTCCCAACAGTTACCACACCTTTAAAATATACTTTGAGCCAATCCCAGACTCTTTAAAGAGCTTTTCTATCCTGGAAGGAGATCCTCAGATACAGTCGGGAAAAGAATGGAATTTTTATGATATCCAGCTGAAATAATTGCAATCAGTCAGTTATTCCAAACTCATTCAATTTCTCATAGATTTTCAGGCAAACCCAAGCATCTGTAGCAGCGTATACCTGTTGGCTCCTGTTCAACACAGGGTTTTCCCAATTAGAGGTTTGCTGAGATTTGGAAATACGAAAACCCAATATCATTGCCGCCAGTTTGCGTAAACCTGTGTTTACTACTCCATGTTTTTTAATAAGCGAATGAATATCCCTGAAGCCTTTAGGGCTAAACTTACCCAGCTTTTTAAGATCAATAATGTCATCGTGCAAGGCTACTCCCAGTTTTATTACATGTGGGTTTTCGAACAATGAACGGATTCGCTCTGTAAGACCAATTATGTTTATTCTAAATAGGTACACTTTGCCAGGTATGGCAAACTGAAGTAAGGAAACATGATGAAATTCGCCCTTCTGAAAAGATGGCTTTGATTCAGTATCAAACCCAACGATGGAGTGTTTCTCAATTTCCAAAACAGCTTCTTCTACATCCTCTTCTTTATCAATAAGGATTATCTTCCCAGAATAGGCTCTGAGTGGCAAAGCATTCACTTCTTCCGATGAAATCCGTTCGCGCAGTGTCATTTATTCATTGTTGGGCTTAGAAACCAACTTGCGGATTTTTATACCTAAATAGGCATAAGTGATCGTCATAAGCGGGCTCAGGTAATTAAAAAATGCGTAAGGTAAATAAGTAAAAGTGCTTACTCCCAAAACCGTTGATTGGTAGGCTCCGCATGTATTCCAGGGTACGATTGCAGAGGTTACCGTTCCGGAATCTTCCAATGTACGGCTCAGGTTTTCCGGAGCCAATCCTCTTTCGCGATACGTTGGGGCATACATTCTGCCGGGCACAACAATAGAAATATATTGATCAGAAGCTGTTAAATTAAAAACCACGCAGGTTGCAGCTGTTGATGCTACCAAAGAACCCGTTGAATGAGCATACTGTATGATGCTATCTGCGATACGTTTTAGCATACCACTGGATTCCATTACTCCTCCAAAAGTCATCGCACAAATGATCAGCCAAATGGTATTCATCATTCCGAACATACCACTTGCTGAAAGCAGTTCATCCACAGCCGCATTGCCGGTAACAATATTGGTTTGGCTATATAAGGCCAATAAAACTCCTTTGTAGTATGCCCATGCAGAAGGCACTGATGTTCCTGCAATTTCCAACACCAGGTTGGGTTGAAAAATAATTGCAAATACTCCACCTAATAAAGCACCCATTAGCAATGCGGGTATTGCAGGCGCTTTTTTAAGAATAGCTCCGATCACAACCAAAGGAACCACAAATAACCATGGAGTAATGGTAAACTTAGATGCAATAGCTGTGTGAACTTCCTGTACGGTATCAATACTCGATTTGGTGTCTATAGTGAACCCCCAAATAAGAAAAATAAGGAGGGTTATTGAAATAGTTGGAACAGTAGTGTACGTCATGTAGCGTATGTGCGTAAACAGATCGGTACCGGCCATGGCAGGCGCCAGATTTGTTGTATCTGACATAGGCGACATCTTATCTCCAAAATAAGCTCCTGAAACGATTGCTCCTGCCACCAGGCCATCGTGAATACCCATTGCCTTTCCTATACCTACCAGTGCAATGCCAATGGTAGCAGCAGTAGTCCACGAGCTTCCAGTAGCAAGTGAAACAATTGCACTAACCACACATGCTGCAAAAAGAAAGATTGTAGGATTAAGAATGTCTAACCCGTAATAGATTAAGGCTGGTACAATGCCACTTAACAGCCATGTTCCTGCCAATGACCCAATCAGCATCAAAATAAGCATAGCCGACATGGCAGAGGTAATGCTCTTTACAATCCCATCAAGAATTTCATCCCACTTATACCCCAGACGTATGGCTATAATAGCGCCAACGGTAGCAGCAAACAATAACCCCATTTGGTTGGCTCCATAAGTGGCATCATCTCCAAAAAGCTGAACGTTGGTTACAAGTAAAAGTATTAACACTACTATAGGGAGAAGTGCTTGAAATAATGAGGGTCTTTTATGCATAGTAGAAAATTAATCGGGCAAATTAAAAAAGTGAAGGCACTTTACAAACCTATAACTCCCTGAATTGGTAGATAACCCCGCGATCTGCCAGGTATTTTACTACATAATTGAAATTATTCTCATCTTCCCCCACAAATTCAGGTGGGTTTATACCCTTACGATCAAATTTTCCTTCAAGCACCAGATTAGCAACAGCCGTACATGTATAGCCCGTTGTTCTGGCCATAGAAATAATAGTATTCTCACGATCGAACCGATCGAGCAGATAATATTCCAGATGTTTACCCTCTCCATCAATCTGAATGCGCATAACGGTATAGTCTTCTTCTCCAGGTTGAAGTTTCCATTTCGGAAACAACAACTTCGCAGTAAGGTCCACCGGACGGATTTTTGTGCCGTTTATTTCCACTTCTTCATACGAAAAGAAACCGCTTTCTCTTAGCACACGCAAATACTCAATGCAACCAGGGTACCGAAGTGTTTTCTCAATCATATTTGGAATATCCATGGTTTGAGCCAGGGTTCTAAGCCCATCCGAATTCCAGGCTTCCAAAGTTCCTATTCGATCAAAATCAACCAACTCAGCATCTGAAAGAGCTGGCTTGGTAATTAAATGCCCATTTTCAACATACCTTGCGGGTCGGATATACTCTTCAATTACATCAATAGGAGAAAAAACCGCTTTGTATTCATAAGGCCATTCGCGTACAACAGGCAGACCTCCTACAAGGCACTCATACCGGTCCACTTTCATTTTACTGTTGTGGTACCCCAAAATTATATTTCCCATTCCTGGTGCCACTCCACAGTCCGTAACCACAGTTACTCCTTTTTCCTGAGCCAGTTTATCTAACTGAAAAGGGTCTTCCGGAAAAAAAGAGATGTCCACTATGTCCTTTCCTGCTTCAATTACTTCCTTAACCATGGCATACCCCATAAAACCGGGAACCGCTCCAATAACAAGATCAAATGCCGCAACTACCTGTTTTACCGCACCTGGTCTTGCCAAATCTTTAATAATGGTACTTACTCCCTTTTTTCGAAGTTTTTCCAGAGCCTCTTCCTTAAAATCTACAGAAGTTACATTGTGATTTTTGGATAGATCAAGGGCTATGGCGCTACCCACCAAACCTGCTCCAAGTACTACTATATTCTTTCCCATTTATGTAAATTTGAATACTATAAAAAATTGCTTGTAAAGCTAAGAAAAAGATCATGCTAAATCCCACCAAAATTATAAAGAAGGCAAAGACTTCCCCCAGGTACCTTTGGTTACTTAATTACGGACTTGCCAGAAAAATACCCTTTAACAAACCTCATGGTTTTAGAATTTTAGAGATTGGCGACAATCATATTACTACATTTTTGCCATTTAAAAAGGCTAACCTTAACCACATAAAAGGGCTGCATGCTTGTGCATTGGCTACACTATCTGAGTTTACAACAGGTCTTACATTAATTCAAAAGCTAAATGCTAAAAAATACAGGATCATTCTTAAGAATCTGAACCTCAACTACCATTACCAGGGTAAGTCTGGTGCTACTGCCACATTTGAAGCTAATGATGAATGGATTGATCGAAATGTACTGGACCCGCTTAAGTACGAAGATTCAGTAACGGTAGTATGCCCTGTAGATAGCTACGACACCAACAACAACCATTTATGTACCGGAATGGTGGAATGGCAAATTAAAGAATGGAAAAAAGTGAAGACAAAAGTGTAAACATATGCAACCCTTCTTACGTTGAACCCATCTATAAGTCAAAACTCAATAATAATTATGAAAAAATTAACTCTATCAATTCTAACCCTTTGCATTGCGTTTGCAGCACAGGCACAAAAAAAGGAAGAACGAAAAGTTGAAGCATTTAATTACGTTTCACTTGGTGTGAATGCGGATTTGGTAATTACACAAGGCAAATCGTATAGTTTAACACTTGAAGGCGACCCTGACGACCTGGAAGAAATTGAAACCTATGTTTCAGATGGAACTCTTAAGATCAGAAAAGACAATGACTGGAACTGGTTCGATAATATGGACGATGTTAAAATATATGTAACGCTTGTTGACTTTAAAGGAGCTAGTGTAAGTGGCTCGGGTAAAATCACCAATAGCAATAATTTAACTGGTGAGAATGTTAAATTTAGTGTAAGTGGCTCTGGAGATATTAACCTGTATGTTAATTGCAAATCGGTAGATGCGCACATCTCCGGATCGGGTGATATAAACCTTGAAGGAAGTACGGATTCGATGGAGCTTTCTATTAGCGGCTCAGGCGATATGAACTCACTTGGCATGAGCGCTAATTCATTAGAAGCCCATATAAGCGGCTCGGGCTCTGCCAAAGTTAAGGTGAAAGAAGAAATTGATGCCCACATAAGTGGAAGTGGCAAGATTAGATACGAAGGCGATCCGAAAAAGATTTATGAGAAAGTTTCGGGCAGTGGTAGTGTAAGAAGCTTATAAAAAAAGGGGACCATAAAGTCCCCTTTTTTGTTATCTCACTTAATTTTATACCTCAAACCTACATAAATATTCCTGCCGAAAATCGGCCCCCATAGTAAGGTACTATCAAAATATTGACTAAAAGGATCGGCACTAGCCAGAATAGGATTTTCCTGTTTATAGTTTAACAGATTTTCTACACCGGCATACACTTCAAACTTCTCCCTCCACACTTTCGTTACCTGCAAATTCATTACAAAATAGGCGGGCGAGTCTTCAGAAACCCGGTATTCCACCGGATTAGAAGCAGTTGAGGGTATTCTCTTTTTACCTTGCCAATTAACCGTAAAATCGAATTTCCAATAATTGCGTGTATGGTAGGCTAGATTTAAAAACGCCCTGTGCTTTGAAAGCAGTGGTTTTTCAAGCAACTCTGTACCATATGTGGTTTTAACATCGTACCAACGGTACGCAAGCCGTACATCGAGGCGTTTTATCAATTCGTAATCGAACTGTGCCTGGAAACTATTTGCATACGATTGGCCATCCAGATTGTAGAAACGAACCTCTCTGGGATTCTCCAGATCAACAACGATCTGATTCTTAAAATCGGTACGGTACAGATCAAAACTGAGACTACCGTCTCTGTAGTCCACTGTAAACGATTGTGTGAAATTAAGACCGTAGTTCCAGGCAGATTCCTGATCTAAACCATATGGTTTTTTACTTCCGTCACTTTCAATAATAAATTGCCTTGAACTTGCCAGCAAGCCGTTGTTTTCGGACAAGATATTGGCCGTTCTGTACCCTTTGCCAGCAGATGCTCTTAAAACCGAATTTTCGGTAATAGCATACCTCAGATGCAGCCGTGGTGTAACAAAAGTACCGTACAAGTTATGATGATCGAGACGCAAACCGGCAACCAATCCAAATTTATCGAAGTAGTTGTAGGTGTATTCTGCGAATATCCCAGGTACCGCTTCCGTTCTGTCAAATGTTACGGAAGAAAGCTGCTCATTGTAATTATCCAGCTGCATGCTGGCCCCTACTTTGTACTTATGGCTTGTGGTACCAATGATGCTTTGATAAATAAGGTTGCCATAAAAAAAACGCTGGCTGGCATTGTACATTCGCAAACCAAAATAAGAATACTGATTGTGCACTCCGCCTGATAACTGTATTCCCAGGCTTTGGTAGGGCTTACCGGAATCGGCAAAGCCGATTTTGGACCAACCTTCCAATCGTTCGGTTTTGATGCTGGCGCCCCAGGCATTGGTGGTGCCTTCGTCCTGCTCCGGTCTAAAACTTGTCTGGCCCCCCAGGTTGTCAATAAACGTACCTTTAATTCCAAACTGCAAGCGCATTTTAGAGCTAAACAACTCCCAACGATTTAACGCGATTAACTGATTCCCTACCGGCATATCCAGAAAACCATCTTTATTTCTATCGTTTTTGATCATATTGCTCTTACCATGCAGTAGCAAAGCCGTTCCCCATTTTTTACCAACATCCTTTTTCAAATTTACATTCGCTTCCAGCCTTCCACTTTCATTGGCATAAGCGTTCACATATAGCCTATCCATACTGGCAGGATTACGCAAATTCACATTTATTTGCCCCGCAATGCTCTCATATCCGTTAATTACAGAACCTGCTCCTTTGTTTAGCTGAATGCTTTCTACCCAGGTGCCCGGTATATAGGTAAGGCCAAATAGTGAAGAAAGACCACGCACATCGGGCATGTTTTCCCTGTTAATCTGAATATACGGACCGGTAAGGCCCAACATTCTAATTTGCCGGGTTCCGGTAACGGCATCGGTAAAGGAAACGTCCACACTTGGGCTGGTTTCAAAGCTTTCACTCAGGTTACAACAAGCTGCTTTCAACAACTCTTTTTCGCCCATGGTCTCCGTCTTGTCAACTTTGGAGTAGTCAATTGTTGTTGAATTTTGCCGATAGCTAATTTCAACCTCATCCAGTGTTTTCTCCTGATGAAGAGCTACCTCAACGACAGATTTATTTGCCACATCGATCGTGTCACTTACATAACCAACATAGCTGATAATCAGTTTGGATGTTCCTTTTATCCTTTCGATGGCAAACTCGCCTTCATTATCGGTGGCAACTCCTTTAGTGGTACCCATCCAATATACATTGGCACCAATTAAAACCTCGGTATTACCGGATTCCGTTTTTTCCGTAACCCTCCCTTTCACAAATCCATTATTTGACTGCGCCCAAACAATAGAAGGTAAAAAGAGAAACGGGAGCATCCTCTTTAAAAGTAAGACTACCATGGTTTAATGGTCCTCAGCATCCGATCTGCGATACTCGCAGCACATGGGCAATTTATCGTATGCTTCTTTAGTTGCCTTTACTTTTTCAGTGTCATGGCCATGCTCTGCGATGGCTTTTTGAATGGCAAGTTCATTTGTTTTGCCGGGCTTGTAAACTACCATAAGCATTTTGGTCTCCTTATTCCACTCGGCAAATTTCACCCCTTTTATAAGTGCGGCATTTTCAATTCGCTCTTTGCACATATTGCAAAGGCCTGATACCTTAAACTCCGTAGTAATTGTATTGTCCGATACATCCTGGGCATTGGATACTATTGAAATTGTGCTGAAGACCAGCATTAAAGCTATTGTTTTAAGAAAATATTTCATTTTTGATAATTTTTAAATTGAATAATCTGATTTGCGGAGATTAACTCCAGTCATAGAGTTCAATAAAAATTATCCGTAAAACGTTGGTGAACAAGCCAACAACCAGATGGGTTGTTTGGGTGGTGGTGGCAGATCAAATAATTCTGTATTTACCTTAGTTGCTACTTCTGTCTTCTCGTTGGTGTTGATTGTGATCATACAAACGTACGCAACCACAGGTGAATCTATTTGAATCGTTTTGACAAAATCCTGCTGGCCATCCAGATGATAGTAATAGGACTCATCATCACAACAATCACCTTCTTTTTCAAAATCTTCACATACGCACCCTTTGGACTCTCTAAATACCTTTATGTCGGCAAGCCCACCCATGCAATAATGCAGATTGATGGTTACCCCAACAGATGCCTGAAGGTAGAGAAGAACAAATAGTATGGTAAATACTCTTTTCATGCTTTGAGTCGTAAAAGTAAAGAATTAAGAAATAAATTACCTCTATAATAATCAGCTTTATCCTTACCCTAAATCTTGATTAAGAACCTCAATTTAAGTAAATTAGCCTTCATATTAGTACAACCTTTTATGGTTAAAAAAAGCTGTACGTGATGTTTTAGGCGCAAAGTTCCATTCAAACATTAAACGTTATGTACGACAAAAAATCAGATTTAGCCGGTCCGGGAATTAGTACTTACAAAGAAGTAAGCAAAGTTCTTCCCAACAATTATCACGCACTGCTGCCTCCCCTAAAACGGATGGAAGCCCTTTACATGGTAAAAGAATACATTGAAAAAGGCCTCGCTAAGGCACTTAATCTACAAATGGTTCAGGTACCACTAATTGTTAGCAAAAACAGCGGTGTTAACGACTACCTGGACAGGGATGGTTCCCGCACTCCAGTTGATTTTCCTGCTGGTTTAGGTCTACCAAGGAGAATTGAGGCCCAGGTTGTTCAGGCAGCAACAAAATGGAAAAGAATGGCGCTGGCACAATTTGATTGTGAGGTAGGCCAGGGAATAAATACTGATATGAGAGCGGTTCGCAAGGATTACTTCCTTGACCATGATCACTCATCGTATGTAGATCAGTGGGACTGGGAGAAACGCATTACCGAGAAAGATCGTAATCTGAATTATTTGAAAGATACGGTTAAGAAAATATGGAGTGTAATTCGTGAAGCAGGAATGATGGTGAAAGAGAAATTCCCAGAATTGAATGACCCGGGATATCCTGATTTTCCAAAAGAATTAGAATTCTTCCACGCTGAAGAAATTCTTGATATGTACCCTAACCTTCCTCGAAAAGAAAGGGAAACACGATTGCTACAGGAGCATCCTGCAGTATTTATTATTGGAATTGGCTGGGTGCTTAAAGATGGATTTCCACACGAAATGCGTGCTGCCGATTATGACGATTGGGTTACTCCTACCATTCAGAAAAATGGCGAAATGATGCATGGGCTGAATGGTGACATTTTGGTATGGAATCCTGTTACCAAACGAAGACATGAGCTTACTTCCATGGGTATTCGCGTAACTAAAGAAAGCCTGCAAACGCAACTGGAAATGACCGGCCAAATGGACTTTCTTGATATGCCTTATCATCAGGCAATAATGAACGATGAAATACCCTTGAGCATTGGTGGTGGAATAGGTCAGGCACGCACCTACATGTATCTGCTCAGAACAGCTCATTTGGGTGAAGTAACTGTTTCGGTATGGCCCGATGAATTGAAAAAGATCTGTGCTGAAAAGAACATTTATGTACTTGAGTAATATATGGAAACGCACTTCAAAATATGCCAAAGTTGTGGCATGCCCTTAGAAGCTGACCCCAATAAGGGAGGCACCAATGCGGATCATAGCATTAGCTCCATGTATTGCAGTTTTTGCTTTAAGGATGGCAGGTTTTTGGATGAAGGAATAACCTTGAAAGAAAAAATCGACAAGAACGTTCGAATTGCCATGGCAAAAATGAACATACCTGAAAGTGAAGCACGAGAATTGGCTGAAACTACATTGCCGGGTTTACAAAGGTGGAAACAAAATACAGCTAATACCTGATCTGAAAAAGTACTAGTTCAACCAAAAACAAATGCCCCTCTTTTCTGATTCAGAGGGGCATTTTTGTGGGTGTGAAACCCAGCAGTTTGTTATTCTAATTCCTTCACAATTCGGTTGGCATTATATACATACTTCAAAGCAGCTAAAATACCACCGGCATGAACGGCCACCGTTCTGTTTGAAGTACTGTCATAAATAAAGTAGCCAGGCAAGCTTTCAATGTTTCCATCAAAAACAAGGCCCACAACTTCCTGCTTTGCATTAATTACAGGGCTACCGGAGTTACCTCCAATAATGTCCGCTGTACAAACAAAGTCCAATGGCGACTTAAGCAAATCCATAGAAGGGTTCAACCATTTTGCAGGTAAGTCCCACGGGTATTTTTTCTCATGACTGTAATACCTGTCGTACAGACCAAAGTATGTTGTAAAATAAGGGGCCTCTGTACCATTATAACTATAGCCCTTAACAACACCATCGGCAAGGCGCAATGAGAAAGTAGCATCAGGAGGGCTGCTCAAACCTGTAAGCCCAAATTGAAGGTTGGCTATCTTTTCTTCAAATTTCTTATTCTCTTTTGTTAGTTTCTTTATTTCATTACTAGCTTCCTCATACTTGGGAACCATAACTTCTGCAAATTGCATAAGCGGTTCGTTGTCCAGTTTTTTGGCTTTCAGTTTGAAAAATTTATCCTGATCATTTAGCAACAAACTTGTAGCAAATAATTCTTCCGTTTTGTCTGAAGGACTTTTTCCTCCTAACAATTGTGCTATATAATCCTGACGTGAATGTTCATTAAGCTCCTCTAAAAGCGCTGTATAAAGTGCTCTTTCCAAGCTTTTATCAAACGATGACAGTGTTTTCCCAATGTCCTCTTTTGCTTTATCAATTGCTTCCTGATTTTCTGATGTCATGGCGTTTTTGTAATCATAAAGCTCATTCACTAATTGGTTTACTTTACCACGCGTTCCGTAAGGAGCCAATAGCAGTGATTCCGCATAATACTTTTCTGCTATCTGCGTGTTCTTTTCAAGTGCCTGCCATGGGTCTGTACCTTCCGTTGTCACGTTTGCTCTTGTTTGGTCTTCCTTTTTCTCCTTTTTGGTCATTAAAACAGGATCGTAGAAACCATCCAGGCGACCGGTATAAGCTTTATCAGCATTGCTCAATCCAAATGCAAGGTTAACAACACTATCCTTTTTATATACATCATCAATGGCATCTGCGACAGTCATTAAAATCTTAACCCTGTCTCTCAAAAAAGAAAGCACTGCTGGTACCGAAACATCTCTTTGGTAATAGAGCTGAGCCATTGTAAGATACCTACCCGTGCTACCGGGATTACCAATTACAAAAACCAATTCGTTTTCTTTGGCCCCGTCTGCATTAAATTCAAAATAATTTTGCGGGTGTAATGGTTGTCCGTTTTCATCATAGGCCCTCCATAATGTAAAATCGAGATTATATCTCGGATACGTAAAGTTATCAGGGTCACCACCAAAATAACCTAGCGCCAATTCAGGGTACAGCACCAAACGAATATCGCTGTATCTTTTAAAGCCATAGAGTGAGTATTTGCCTCCACTGTAAAAGATTCGGGTTTCCATGTGTAAACCTTTCCAATCGTCTTTGGCTTCGTAGTTTTTTTGAACCACTTTCAGTGCTGAATCAGGTTCAATCGAACTCATTCCCTGAACCTGCGATGTGATGTCTGCTACTTTCACTAATTGATCCACATACAGATTGTCTACTCTTCGCTCGTCAGCAAGGTTTTCGGCATAAAATCCGTTGGCATCAAAGTTTTCGCCCTCCTTCATCACAGAAGCAACCACACCTCTTGAGCAATGATGGTTGGTGAGTATCAAACCATTCTCCGAAATAAACGAAGCTGAACACCAGCTGGCAAATCGCAAAGCAGATTTACGTGCGTCCTCCAACCATTCTTCTGTGGCTACAAAACCATAGGCTTCTTTGAAATAATCAACCGGAGGATTTTCAAAAGTCCACATTTTGCCCTGATCAAATCGTCCGGGTTGCACATTTTTCAGGTCGGCAGGCGGTTGTGCACTTGCGCCAAAAGCAAATAGAACCAGTAAAAAAAGTATTTGTTTCTTCATCGTATTGTTAGTTATTGGTAATGGTATAAAATTAGTGATTTTACTCCCATTAAACTTAACGAACAACAGGTTATTAAAAGCGACTGCAAAGTCAAAGGAAAAGAAACTCCCTATAAGCTGATTATTCGTAAACCCTGGTTCTTCTACACGTTGAAGTAATGCGAAGTTTACATACCCCTCTTTAAGTCACCAACTTACTTAAAGCGAGGGTCTATTTTAGAAGAGTTAGACTCCACTTTTTATGTTCAAATTGAAATGAATGCCATAAATAATAACTCAGCTAGTAAAACAATGAATAAGGTTTTCTAATTCTAGTCTTCTACTAGCATAAATTCATCTTCTAAAACATCTCTTGAATTTCCACCTACAAAAACTTTAAATTTCCCGGGCTCATATCCGTATGTATTGTTAGCCCGATAAAAAGATAAGTCGTCAATGGCTATTTTAAACTGAACAGTTTTTACCTCATTAGGCTCCATATAAACCTTTTCAAAGCCTCTTAGTTCTTTAACCGGCCTGGTGATGCTCGCCACCATATCTCGAATATATAATTGCACAACTTCCTCTCCTCCTGTTTCACTTTTGTTTTCAACATCAATAGAAACTATTAGTGTATCATTAGTGCTCATATTCTCATTACTTATCTGGAGATTTTTGTAATCAAATGACGAATAACTAAGTCCATAGCCAAATGGAAACAAAGGGTTATAGTCCACATCAATGTAATGCGTATAAAATACTTGTGCTCCTGGTGATGGAGGACGACCGGTATTCTTATGATTGTAATAGATAGGCATTTGCCCTACTGAACGCGGGAATGTCATTGTCAATTTCCCGGATGGGTTGTATTCACCTGTCAGCACATCGGCTATTGCGTTACCAGCTTCTGATCCTAAATGCCAGGTTTCTACAATTGCAGGAATATGTTCGGCCTCCCAAGGAATTGCCAATGGCCTTCCATTCATAAGAACCAATACCACATTTTTATTGACATCAAATATTTTTTTAAGAAGTTCCAGTTGCAATCCGGGAAGTCCAATTTCCGACCTGCTTCTTCCCTCCCCGGACATGTAGGCTGTTTCGCCCAATACCATTATAACTACCTCAACATTTTTAGCCACTTCAATGGCTTCTTCAAAACCCGATCGATCGTTTTGTTCAACAACAACTTCCTGAAAGAAGGTATTGGGCCCAATGGAAAGCTTACAACCTTGAGCATAAGGAATTGTCGTATTTGATAAGGTACTCATTCCTTCGTATAAAGATACAGCAGAACCCGCAACCGCTGCTGCCCGCCAATTACCCAGCGGTGCATCTTTGTCTTTGGCAAGTGGACCAATAATACCAATTTTCTTATTCGGATTTAATGGCAATAATTTGCCATCATTTTTTAGAAGCACAATTGATTTTCTGGCTACATCCCGAGCTATTTCAATATTTTTCTGACTTCCAATTTCTTGCTTTTCACGATCTGGATCACAATAGAGATAAGGGTTCTCAAATAAACCCAGTTCGAATTTTACCCTAAGGGCTCTTCTTACTGCATCGTCTATAACTTTTTCTTCAACTGCTCCACTTTCGACCAATTGTTTAAGATTGTTTATAAGAGCATCACCTTCCATGTCCATATCTGTTCCTGCTTTTATGGCTTGTTCGGAGGCTTCCTTCAAATCTTCAGCCGTTCCATGGTTAACCATTTCACCAATTGAATTCCAATCGGAAACAACCAATCCTTTAAAGCCCCATTCTCCTTTGAGTAAATCGCGCAATAAATAACTATTTGCCGTTGAGGGAACTCCATCTATATCATTAAAAGCATTCATAAATGTGGCTACTCCGGCATCGCTGGCCGCTTTAAACGGAGGCAAAATAGTATTTAGCAAGGTAGATTTACCGATGTATACATTGTTATAATCTTTACCACTTTCTACAAAACCATACCCTGCAAAATGTTTTGCACAAGCAGCAATTGTCTCAGCATATTCCAAATTCGATCCTTGAAAACCCTTTACTCTTGCTTCAGCGATTCTGGAGCCAAGAAATGGGTCTTCACCTGCACCTTCCATTACTCTTCCCCAACGGGCATCACGGCTTATATCTACCATAGGAGCAAACGTCCAGTTTACGCCAGCTGCACTTGTTTCTCGCGCAGCTGCGGCAGCTGCTCTTTCAATAGCATCGAGATCCCAGGATGAACTTTCTCCTAACGGTATGGGATACATTATGCGATACCCATGTATTACGTCAAAACCGAAGGTCAATGGTATCCCCAATCTTGAATTTTCAACAACCAACTTCTGAAGTTTATGAGTCTCCTCTGCTCCTAAAAGGTTTAACACAGAACCCACCTGGCCATTTAATAAACGTGCATATCTAATGCTATCTGTGCCTGTTTTATTGCCGGGGCCGGTCATATTTGGCCCAACTGAGTATTGGTTTAACTGACCAATTTTCTCATCGATTGTCATTAAAGCCAGAAGGCTATCTATTCTGTATTCGATCGAAGTTTCCTTATTCTCAAAAGCTGTATTGTGCTTTACACATCCTAAAAGAATGAAGAATAAGGACGCACTTATCCATACACTAAATTTTTTCATGGTTTCTATTTATTGTTTCTGGAATACACGAATGTAATCCACAATCATACGTTGAGGAAAAACTGTGGTAGCATCAGGACTGCCAGGCCAATTACCTCCTACCGCTACATTAAAAATAAAAAAGAAGTTATTATGAAATTCGCTTAGTTCGGCAGGTGTAACATCTACTGTTTTGTACAGGTTATCATCTACATACCATTTTATAAAATTCTCATCCCAGGTTAATGTAAACACATGGTATTGGTCTGCAAAAACACCATTAGACAGAGAGTAACTATTATTCTGATCGCAGGTACAGGCGTATGTTCCATTATTATCCCAATGAAGCGTTCCATATACAGTAGCATCATTATCACCTCCTCCAATCAATTCCATAATATCTACCTCTCCACATGCCGGCCAGCCAACTGTTGAAATATTTTCACCCAGCATCCATAAAGCTGGCCAAATTCCCTTTCCATAAGGTAATGCAGCTCTTATGTCTACTCGACCATACTTGAACTCAAACTTGTCTTTCGTTATCATGCGGGAAGAAGTGTAGGACCTTCCTCCAAAATTTTCTTTTTTGGCCTCAATAATCAGGTTATTTTCGTAGATATAAGCATTTTCCCTACGGTAGTATTCCAATTCATTATTTCCCCAACCGTTGCTGCCGGTTCCAATCTCAAACGTCCAGTTAGCTTCATTAATTTCAGTTGAGTTAAACTCATCCTGCCAGATCAAATCCATTCCAGAATAGCTTTCGGGTGTAGAATAACCAGTTTCGGGAATTACTGGATTAGGATTGACGATTACCTCTTCATCATCGTTCAAAATAGTTATAGAAATCACTTTTTGTGCAATTTCAATGCTTGATGGGTTTGGGTCATGTATATTGATGAAAAACTCTTCAGTTTCTTCATGTACATCATCTCCAATAATGGTTATTGGAACTGAAACGGTTGTTTCACCTTTAGGGATCGTTACAACCAGGTTACTTAAAGCAACAAAATCACTTCCTGCGGTTGCAGTATAATCTTCTGTAGAAAGTTCAAAACTTACATCTTGCTGTAATGATTTATCTAAAGAGAAATCTAAATCAACAATTAAATTACTATTCGCTTCTGTTACCAGAGGAACCTCACTAAAACTTAGTTTGGCCGTTTCAACTACTTCATTTGAGGAACAAGAAAAAAATAAAAGCGAAGAGATAAGAAAATTGAGAAATACAGAAGGCATTTTCATAGTGAATACAAATGTAACTTTTAAAATTGGGAGCCTCGCAATTGAAGCCCCCTGTTAATCAACCAAGTTATTCTTATTGTGCAACCAAATCCATGGTCCACCAAGCAGTACCATCCTGGTTTGCAGAAATATCAACAGAAACTTCTAAAGTTTGTGATGATCCTTCATCAAAATAAAGATTAACTACGTAGGTAACAGATTGAGGTAAACTAGTATCACTCGAACTAATTTCTCCTCCGTTATACCCTTTGGAAAATCCTAAGAACGCACCTTCCCCATTAACTGTAATTTTAGCTTTATCAGTTTCTGTGGCTTCTGTCAATGAAAATGTGTACCCTGTTGAAGAAGCAAATGCCGTAAAAATACCTGCCAAATCTGCATCTGGATGACATCCAAGTGGATCCATACCTGTATAACCATCTTCATAAATCTGGCCCTTAGAATCGTAATCAAAAGTTCCATCAGAATGGAAAATAAACTCATCGTCAAACTGGCATGCTCTGTTGGTAACATCATCAACGCTACTTGCGAACCAGTCACCGCTTCCTATCGAAGGTCCAACTCTAAATGCACCTGCAACAGGTTTAAGTGTCCATGTTTTGCTTGATCCACCATGTAAATCGGCCGCTGTAGGATCGCTTATCCCGACATATACATCCTGTGTAAAATCAACAGTTCCGTTCGTATTTGTTCCAGTAAGTTTTACTGAATAAACACCAACCTCTGCATAGGTATGAGTAGGATTCTCATCTGTTGAAGTTCCTCCATCTCCAAAATCCCAGCTGTAAGAATCACATTCGTTAGATGTATTTGTGAACGTGGCTAATTTAGTTGCATTATCTACTGAAACTGTAAACGAAGGTTTTGGTTGTGGACCAACAAGTTCTGGCTCATCCGCAGCATTTTCATAGCTCACATATCTTGCTTTCCAATAATTCCCTAAGGAAGTGTAGTCAAAAATTACATCCAGGGTATCAACTCCAGAGTCACCACCGTCTGCTAATACAACGTTGAAGCCTTGACTCTCCTGAGGAGTGGTCACGTAACCATCAGTTCCTAATTTAATTAGTCCCATCCATGCTCCTGTTCCTATAAGGGTTATTTTGTTATTAGTAGCATCGAATGTATATGAATAATTATCTGAAGATAACCATGCACTGTAATCATTGCCATTAACAGTCAGGTTTTCAGTTGTAGCATCAAAACATGATTCCGCTAAATCAGCTTTATCTGTTCCATTGTAAACATCTCCTTCACCCCAGAAAGTACCATTATCATCATAAGCGAAGGTTCCGTCTCTGTAGAAGATAAATTCATCATCATAAAGACAGTTTCGTGAACCATCGTTTTGAAGATTAAACCACTGGGTCCAATTAGCAGCATCAGGGCCAATTCCAAGCGATGCTCCTTCTCGAATTAATTTCCATGTTTTAGAAACATTTCCTGCAAGCAAGGTAAGTTGTTGATCAGGATCGCTTAATGTTACTTCCTGCGACTTTACAGAAGTAGTTCCATCGCTTGCAGTTGCTGTTAAGGTAACTGTGTATGTTCCAGCGGTCTCATATTCATGAGTTGGACTCTCTTCAGTTGACGTATTAGCATCTCCAAAATCCCAGCTATAAGAATTGGCGTTTTGCGAAAAGTTCGAAAATGTAACCAGTAAAAAGTTAGTGTCATCTACTTCGAACTGAAAACTAGCCACAGGGCCAGCAGCAGGCTCTTCTTTCTTACAAGAAGAGGTAAACAAAAATGGTACGAAAAGTAAAAGGTACCATAACTTGGTAAATTTGTTTAAATTCATGATTGTTTGATTTGTGTTTAACATGATTGAATAATTTTGCAAAGGCTGCAGCAACAGCCTTTGCTATTTTGTTATTTATTGAAATAAACTTGCATCCGGGTAAGCAGTAAGTTTTTGATTAGTAACATCAATTTCCTTTTGCGCTATTGGAATCCACTCATCGTCAGCACTAAAATTTGCACTACGCACAGGGTCGCCCGTAAAAAGATTTGAATTCGCTCTTCCTGAACGTACAAGATCGTACCAACGATCGCCTTCTCCAGCCAATTCCGCCCTTCTCTCATACCAGATGGCCTCAAGCAATGTCCAGCCTTCATCTGACATTAATTGAGAAACCGTTCTGAAGCTTCCAGTATTGTCACCGGGGCCTGCGGCTCTTTCTCTCACCATATCAATATAGGTTTCGGCCTCTGCATCATTCCCTGATCCACGATGCAACGCTTCCGCAAACATTAGCAACACATCTGCATAGCGAATTACATATTCATTTGCATCAATTGTTAAGACTACATCACCACTATTGGGATTGGAATAACTTTTATAGATCGGATATTTTTCCTGCCAATAACCTGTATAATCCGACATGTTTTGGTCACCCATATCAACATAGGATCCATTGCATGCGCCCGGGCTTACGGCCTCAATATCATCTTCTATTTCCTGAACTGAAAGTATCGCGGCATCTCTTCTGTAGAAATCATCTGGCAAAAAAGAATCATACAAATTCTGTGTTGGCAACATAAAGCCCCAACCAGGTTTATAAGTAGGATGCTCAGCACATAGACTACGAACTCCACATAATTGAACGAAAACATTTCCATCTATCCAGCTGTTGGGCCAATCCCAATTAGAAGGTGAAATATTGGAATGTTGAATTTCAAAAACAGACTCAACTGAATTATTGGTTCCGTAAGCAAATAATTCATCAAAATCGTCCAGTAGTTGATACTGACCTCCATCCACCACTGCACGGAAAGCATCTGCCGCTTTATCAAATTTTGCCACATCATCATTATCAAGGTCGGCCCAATACAAATATATTTTGCCCAGAAGGGCTTGAGCCGCTCCTTTTGTAATTCTTCCTTTTGTAGATTCCGAGTCAGTTAATGATAACAAAGGAATAGATTCTTCTAAATCCTTTACCATAAACTCAAAATTTTGCCGCATAGAGGACCTGGATTGAGAATAGTCATCAGGGCTCAATACATGATCCAAAACAACTGTGGGTCCATAATGCCTAAAGGCATCAAAATGATAATAGGCTCTTAAAAATTTAGCCTCTGCCTTATACCTGTTTATTGTAGCGGACTCGATTGCTATATTATTAAGAACAAGATTTGCCCGGTAAATTCCTGCATAACACTTGTTCCAAATCCATTGGCTTTCATTTGTTAGCGCTGTATTTGAAAAATCATCAAATTCTTGCCAGCCCGGCTGGTCATTATTGGAGGCATCACCTCCTGCATTTGCATTATCCGATCGAATTTCTCCGAACATAACAGGGCTTACCCAGTAACCTCCATTCATAGTCCACTGCAATGGATCATAAGCTGCTACAAGCGCATTAAATGCCTGCTCTTCAGTAGTATAGTAGTTCTCTTCCAAATACTTGGCTACCGGATCAACTTCCAAAAATTGATCTTTACAACTCATTGTGGAGAGTAACACTACAAGTGGTAATATTTTAAATAGTTTAGTTTTCATGATCTTAGAAAGTAATGTTTAAACCAGCACCAACCGTTTTATTCTGAGGATAGAAACCTTTATCTATTCCGGTATCGAGTATCCAACCATAAGTCCCTATTTCGGGGTCATATCCTGAATAGCCTGTTATTGTCAGGATGTTATCAAACGATACATAAAAGCGAGCACGTTGGATTAGCAGTTTATCAAGAATTGTTTTGGGAATAGTATATCCCAGTTGCACATTTCTTAATCGTAAAAAACTGGCATCTTCTACATAGAAATCACTAGGACGTTGATTCCCATTATTGTCAACTAATACCAGGCGTGGATAGCTGCCTCCTGTGTTAGTCTCAGTCCAACGATTCAACCAAGTATCCTGATAATTATTGTAAGAAACATCCTGACGTTCGTAAACCCTATAAACATCATTGCCAATATTCGAATTAAGCAATACTCTTAGGTCAAATCCTTTGTAATTAAAGCTTAAATTCATTCCAATAATAAGATCCGCCCAGGGTTTACCAATGTCAGTAATGTCCAAATCGTCAATTACTCCATCTCCATTTACATCAACAAATTTGATGTCACCGGGTTGAGCATTGGGTTGAATCAAATCACCATTGGAATTGATGTAAGAGAAAACATCTGCTTGAGTCGCGAATATTCCATCTGTTTTATAGCCTCTGAAATATCCAACAGGAAGTTCTTCGGTCATTTGGGTAATTACAAAGTTCCTAACAGGCCAAGGGTATCCTTGAATGGAAGGATTTTCACCTTCCCCAGCTACTTTTACTGCTGTGTTTTTATTGGTGGTTAGGTTCAATCCACCAGAAAATTTAAGGCCGTTCCATTCATCATTGTAATTAATAGCTAACTCAAATCCCTGATTTAACATTTCTCCCGTGTTAAGAATAGGTGCATTGTTACCAACCAACCCTGGTATAACTCCTTGCATTAATAAATCCTTGGTCTTTTTTGAATAGTAGTCTAAATCAATACCTACCTTTCCTTGTAAAATATCAATTTCAAACCCAATATCCCACTGAACACTCTCTTCCCATTTTATATCAGGGTTTGAAATTGCTATAGGAGCTTCTCCGAAGTATTGAACCTCATCATTTGGTCTCCCAAATTGATAGGTATAACGTTCGTTACTTATTACAGAGGTGTATTGAAGATCATTAATCCCATCATTGCCATTGATTCCCCAGCTTGCTTTAAACTTGGCGAAATTTATAAATGAAACATTAAAAAAGTTTTCTTCTGAAAAAACCCAACCGGCTGAAAATGAAGGAAATATTCCATACCTGTTATTTGGGCCAAACTTAGAAGAGCCATCTCTCCGAATTGAAGCCGTTGCAAGATATTTTTCTTTGTAATTGTATAGTGCCCTGGCAAAGTAACTTTGGAGTGTAATTCTCGGATTAGCAAGGCCATAATTTCTGGCAGAAGACTCTAGGCCTGCGCTGACAAACCACCAATTAGGGTCCAATTGTTGAGAAAATGGAATATCTTGGCGTGACCCTCCTGCATATTCACTATTAGATTCGCGTGCCGAAATTCCAAGTACTGCATTTATACTATGACTTCCAAAGTTTTTTGAGTAGGAAACATAATTTTCCCATTGCCAGGTAAATCCTGACGAATACCCCTGAAATGCCTCATTATTTTCATTTTGGAAGTCTACTCTGAAATAATATTTAGGAGTAAAGGCGCTTTGATAGGTATAACTATAATCCACGGCAATGTCAGTCCTGAATGTTAATCCTTCTATAGGAGATATTTCAGCATAGATATTGCCCTGAATCCTATCTGACCTATTAAATCCATTGGATATAAATGTTCGTGCAAAAGGATTTATATATTCTTTTCCAACATAAGGTGATATAGCAAACCCAAAGGTTGTATCGGTATAATTAGTATAAATTTCAGTTAACGGATCATAGTTAAAAGCATCGGCTAGTACAGAGCCAAAAGCATTATTCTCTGGTATAGATTTTCTTTCACTATGTGTAATTGAAATATTCTCACCTATTGCAATAATCTTATTGATAGTCGATTTCGAATTGACTCTAGCTGTATAACGCTTAAAGTTTGATTTATCACCACCCACAACTCCATCTTGGTCCCAATAACCAAGACTTATATAATAGCTGCTTTTATCACCTCCTTTTCCAATTGAAATTGAATGATTTTGAGTTAGGGCAGGTGAAACAACCTCGTTCATCCAATTTGTAGTATTATACCCCTCTCCTACTTGTGGAAAATTAGTATTCAAAGATCCAGTTGAATTACTATTTGCAAATTTTTCTCTAATGGCAGTAACATACTGATCTGAGTTCATCATTGTAGGTAACCTCCACGGTTTGGATGAACCTATAAATCCGCTATACTCCAAAGTAGCCTTGTCTTGCTCTCCCTTTTGAGTGGTTACAATTATTACACCGTTGGCACCACGTGCTCCGTAAATGGCAGTTGATGCTGCATCTTTGAGTACCTCCATTGAGGCTATATCCGAAGGGTTGATGTTAGAAATATCTTTAGTTACCAAACCATCAACTATATAAAGTGGACTATTATCACCATTGCTCCCAGCTCCTCTAATAATTATTGTTTGATTTGAGCCTGGTTGTCCAGAAGCAGGTGCTACATAAACTCCAGTTACTTGCCCCTGTAAAGTTTGTTCAACGCTTTGAAAATTTATACCCTCCAGTTTTTCCTTTCCTACGCTAGCAACAGCCCCCGTTGATACACTCTTTTTCTGCTCACCATAGCCAATTACAACAACTTCACTTAATTCTGTAAAGTCATCTTCCAACACTACATTGATAACAGTTTGCGAGCCAACCGCTACTTCTTTTGGTTTGTAACCAACAAAAGAATAAACCAAAGTAGTAGTAGCATCAGGAACCATTAGTTTATAATTACCATCAATGTCGGTTACGGTTCCAACACTTGTTCCTTTAACTACAACATTTACACCTGGTAATGCCCCATCATCAGATGTAACTGTACCACTTACTTCAAATCCTTGACCATAGATCAAAGGGTGCAAAAGAAGCAGTACACAAAAAAGTAAAAGTTTCTTCATTAGTTGTTTTTTAGGTGTGAAATTCAGGTTCGAATATCAAAAAATGAGGCTCTCATTACAACTAATCATATACATCAAGAATACATCAATAGAAAAAACTAACTACATTTTAATTACATCAATCAGTAATAAAAAATGCTTATATATAAAATATTAAGCTATTTTAGGAATCAAAACTATTTCTCGAAATAACAGTTACTATAAAATGCATTTCATCAATAGAGTATTCTTACTTTTAGTTTTTCTTGCTCCAAGCTTTGAAATATATGCTCAAGTTGGTTTGCCGCTTACAAAGAATTTTAGCCCAGATGATTATAAGGGGGGGATACAAAATTGGCAAATAACTCAAGATGAACGTGGAGTGATATATGTTGCCAATAATTTTGGTTTATTACAATTTGATGGAAACGACTGGCGCTCTTATTCAATACAGGAAGCATCGAAATTAAGAAGCATTGCTATGGGTCCTAACAATATTATTTATGCCGGGTGCCAAGGTGATTTTGGCTATTATAAAACGGACTCTGCTGGTGTACTTACATACTATTCTCTTAAAAACAAGATACCAGAAGAAGCCAGAGGCATTGATGAAACCTGGAAAACGTACATTATAAACAATAAGGTTTATTTCTGCACCTTTTCAAAGCTATATGAATACAGCAACGATAAGATAAAAGTCATTTCATATCCTAAACCACTCGATATTTCTTACTCAGTTAATAATTCGTTATTTACTTATGTTCCCGGTGAAGGTTTGAAGGTACTTGTAAAAGATAAACTTGTTGCCTCACCATTTGGATCAGCATTTAAAAATCAGATCGTATCTGGAATCATATCCTTGCATCAAAACGAGTGGCTTATCACCACAATGCGTAATGGCATATTTGTAGTTGATAATTCTTCTGTAATGCCATGGAAAAAAAGCTTGAATAAACTTTTCTCAGAGACATTTATAAACAATGCGCTTTTGTTGTCTAATGGAAATATAGCAATTGGCACACAGCACAGCGGAGTTTATATTATCGACCAACAGGGGCAAATACTTTTACATATGGATAAAGGGAGAGGCTTATTGAGTCGCACAATTTTGAGTCTTTATGAAGATCAAAATCACAATTTGTGGGTTGGACAGAATAACGGGATTACGTTTGTTGAACTAAAATCACCTTTTAGTCAAATAAATGAAGAGCTGGGGCTTCCCGGTACTGGTTATACAGCATTGCCAACAGAAGATAGTTTATTTCTTGGTACTAATAATGGTGTTTTTTTAGACACTAAGGGCAAAATAGAACTAATTGAAGGGTCAGAAGGCCAGGTATACAGCATCCAATCCATTAACAACACCGTTTTTGTTGGCCACAATAATGGTGCATTATTAATTGAGAATGGAATGGCAAAAAATATTGATGCTTCTACCGGTGCCTGGATGTTCTTGAAAATAAACAACTATTTACTTCAAGGAACATATACTGGAATTAAAATTCGCGAGGCGGATAACCTAAAGGAATTAGGTAAAGTGAAGGACTTAAACGAATCGTCCCGAATTCTTGTAAAGGAAAACGATAGTACCATTTGGATGTCGCATGGATACAAGGGAATTTATAAAATCAAGTTTGAAAATTCAACTTTGACAAAGTCAAAAATCGAATTCTACAATGCGGAAAACAAATTACCTACCAACCTTTATAATTCGGTTTACAGAATTAATGGTCAACTGAAATTTTCTACTCAGCAAGGAATCTTCGATTATATTGAAAGTACAGATGAATTTGAACTTGATACTAACTTAAGTTCATTTTTTATTGGAGAACAAATAAACTCACTCAAAAATGATATTTATGGTAATATTTATTTTATAACCAATAATGGTGTTGGATTCCTCGAAAAAACAGGAAAGTCAAAATTTAGTAAACATACCAGTCCTTTTAATGCAATTCGCAATTTATTAAATGACGATTTGCCGAATATTAGCATAATTAGCCCTAATTTGGTTTTGTTTGGAGCAAAGGAGGGGTTTATTGTTTTCGATAGAAATCTTTTTTGGACAACAGAAAACGAAACATTCAATACCATAATCAGACAAGTAAGGTCTAAAGGAACCAAAAACGATTTACTGTACGATGGAAACAGTTCAATGAATGATCTGGATATTGATGAATCAAAAAGAAACTCCACCAAATTAACTTATAATAACAATACCGTTTCTTTCACTTTTGCTTCAACCTCCTTCAGTTCTACCCTGGCCCCGGAGTTTATGTATAAATTGAACGGGTTTGATAAAGATTGGCATGATTGGACTGAAAGTAATTTTAAGGAATATACAAATCTTAAAGAGGGCGAATATACATTTCAGGTTAAATCAAGAAATGCCAGCCATGTGGAAAGTGAAATCGCTAATTATTCTTTCATTATTTTACCACCCTGGTACAGGTCTTCATTTGCTTACATTGTTTATGCTATTCTAACTGTTACAGCACTTATAGGCTTCGTTTTAGTTATAGATAAAAGACATCAAAAAGAAAAAAGAGTACTTGAACAGAAACGCGTAACTGAGCTTTCAGAAAAAGATAGACAATTGGATACCATTACAAAGAAAAGCGAGACAGAAATCAATCAATTAAGGAATGAAAAATTAGAATCAGAAATACGTCACATAAATACCGAACTGGCTACAAATACGATGCATTTGCTCAACAAAAACGAATTTATTAATAGTATTAAATCCACTTTAGGTGGTGTTGTTAAAAAAAGTACCAATCAGGAAGTAAAAAGTCAAATTGGTAGAATAATCAAGAACATAGAAAAAAATATTGAAACAGATGGCGATTGGGATAGTTTTCAGATTCATTTCGACAAAGTGCATGGTGATTTTTCGAAGCGTATACAACAGGAATTCCCAAGTTTAACTCCACAAGACATTAAACTAAGTGCCTACCTGAGACTTAACTTATCCACGAAAGAGATTGCCAATCTATTAAATATTTCTGTAAGAGGCGTTGAAATAGCCCGTTATAGACTAAGAAAAAAACTAAATCTTGAGCGAAGTCAAAACCTGACAGAATTCATTTTAAATTACTAAAATTATTTATCAGGCTCGTCCTTTTTGGGTTTCTTCATAATTTTTGCATCTTCAGAAGGCTTCTTTTCTTCCTTTTTAACTTCACTGGCTAATTGCTTAATCTCTTCCGGAGACTTCCCCTTCAAATACTCAGGCAACTCCATTCCTGCCATATTAAACATTTCCTCCAAAGGCGGAACCGACTTGTAAAGACCCGAAATAAAATTAGCGGTTGAGGTCTTTCCGTCTGTACTATTGCCCCCTTCCCAAACCGTAACTTTATCGATCTTGATATTCTTAATAGCCTCAGTCTGCAAGCGCACCAGTTCAGGCAGCTTGTCAGCCACAAGCAGTAGTACAGCATCTTTTGAATTGCTTCCTGCCGCTGCAACAATCTGCTTAAGACCTTCAGCCTGTTTGGTGAGTATTTCAAAAATACCTTTCGCCTCAGCCTGCTTTTTAAATAATATGGCATCAGCCTCTCCTTTTGCCCTTCTACGAATCATTTCAGCTTCAGCTTCGGCAGCAATTTCCACACGTTCCTTGTCAATTTGTGCCGGCACCACTATGTCTGCAGTTTGAGCAGCCTTATCTCTTGTAGCACGGGCATTTTCTGCAATTTGTTCCGCTGCATAGGCTTCTTCAAGTGCCTTTGCCGCCTGTACTTTTTCAGCTGCGGTCGCAACTTTTCTTGCCTCCGCTTCTTTTTCAATCCTCAATGCATCCGACTGCGCCACTTTGATTTTTGCCGTGTTTTCACCTTCTACTGCTCGTGCATTGGCATCAGCAACCTGAACACGTTCATCCTGGTGGGCATTGGCCTGGCCAATAGCGCCATCCCTATCCTTTTCAGCTACCGATCGCTTGGCATCGTTAATAGCTTTGGCTGCTGCTTCCTTACCCAACGCTTCAATGTAACCCGATTCATCTTTGATATCGGTTACGTTAACGTTGATGAGCTTCAACCCTATCTTTTTTAGTTCTGCCTCCACATTAGAAGCCACATTGGCCAAAAACTTATCCCTGTTGCTATTGATCTCCTCAATATCCATGGTTGCCACTACCAGCCTTAACTGACCAAAAATTATGTCTTTGGCAAGATCGTGTATATTAGCTTGGCTCTGGCCTAACAGACGTTCAGCCGCATTGTTCATTACACCCGGCTCCGTTGAGATACCCACCGTAAATCGCGAGGGCACATCCACACGTATATTCTGACGACTCAACGCATTGGTTAGCATAACTTCAATTGAAATAGGAGTTAAATCCAAAAACTCATAATCCTGAAAAATAGGCCATATAAAGGCTGCTCCTCCATGGATACAATTGGCAGAACCACCGCCTACCTTACCGTATATAACCAAAATACGGTCGGAAGGGCAACGTTTGTAACGTCTGAAAAATGTTACCAGAATAACGAACACGAATAGTGCCGCCAGAGCTAAAATAGGTAAGGTTAATACACTCATTATAATTTACTTTTTGAGACCATTAAAATAGAATCGTTTATAATATTGGTTACTGTTACAACAGCACCCGGTTTAATATCTTCTTCATCGTCAGTAAGCGCCTCGAGGGTGCGCAAACTACCTTGTACTGTTACCTGAATCTGTCCGATATTTCCTCTTTTTGCCTTTATTTCCATGTATACTTCGCCAACAGCACCAACAGCATTTTTCATTTTCAGTGTTCCACTGGCTGTAGCTTTACCCAGTAGATAAAAGATACCACCCATCACCAGCATCATCGCCAAACCGGCAATCAATGAAATAAAGATGGATGTGCCATGACTAAGTCCTGAATCGAGACTTGCAATGCCTGTCCAGGCAAAAATGGTGAAGAAGGCAATCAAATTTTTTAAGGTAAAAAACTGGAATGATATGCCATGATCGGTTTCTACGTCAAAATCTGCATCGCCATCGTGCGGTACATCGCCACCAAAAAATGTGAGAATAAGCTGTAAAATAAAGAATAATGTAAAAGGAATAGCAATACCCCAATAGATCTTTGCCAGCAACTCGAGGCCACTCCACCACTCAGAAAAGTTTGATGCCATAGAACTTGTAATTTTCCTTGGTTAAATTAGATTAATTATTTTAAACTAAAAAACGCAAAACTTAAATTATTGATAATTTTCCCAACTATTTTTTTGAAGAAATGTTATTTCTCGACTTAAGAAATTGAAAAGCCTGTTTAGCATTAAAGAAACAGTTTACTCCCCTCTCCTCCACCTTTTCTTATCGCTCAGCTTTTTCTTTGCCTCCAATCGCTTTTCAACTGAAGCTTTCGTGGGTTTGGTAGGTTTTCGCTTTTTCCTTACTGCAAAAGCTTTTGCAAGCAGTACTTCCAGTTTAGCCAGCACATCTTCCTTGTTGGCCAACTGAGAGCGGCCAGCCTGAGAAGAAAGCACGAGCTCCCCCTCATTCGTTAACCGAGTATGAAGTTTTTTAAGAAGCAAAGCTCTTTGTTCCTCCGTAAGAATTTGAGAGTTGGCTACGTTCCAACGTAGTATAACTTTGGTGTTTACTTTGTTTACATGCTGGCCCCCCGGCCCTCCGCTGCGCGAAAAGCCAAACTCCAGCTCGCTGGAAATACCTTCAACCGAAACCTTTTGGATTGCCATTACACCCGCAAGTTGCAAAAACGATAGCAAAAAGCATAAAAAAAGCCGGGACAAGCCCGGCTTTTGCAACGCAAAAAATATAACGTACTGTTATGCTACGTTAGACTTCAAATACTTCACTTCCATCCAACTACCTACGTTCAACACGTTTTCAACGCCTTGATTTCTTAAATAAGCCTCTGCATAGCCACTTCTGTTGCCGGATGCACAGCAAAGAAGAACCATACCGCTCATTTGTCTGAATTCCTCAACCCTGGCCGGTACCTCATCCAGTGGGATATTTATAGTGCCTTCAGCACTTGCATAATCAAATTCAAATGTGCCACGTACATCAACAATTGTGTTGTTCGGGTCATTAATAAGTTCTCTTAAATCCATAGTTTAATGCCTAATTTTGGTTTCATAGTACTGCAAAAAAAAGAACATGCTTACATCCTCATTGTGAAATGCATCACATACTACTCAAAAACATATATTTTAGGTAAAATACCTATTAAAGAACACCCTATTTCTTGAGCCTCAAATGCTTCTTAAGGTTTTATGGATGCAAATTGACCCTCATTTTTTTTCAGATCTTCATCATCAAACCTTATCAATTAGTACAACCTGTTTTTAGATTGTTAACGGTTTTGTTAATTTCAACAAAATTTAAAGCCATGAGTGCCAAATTCGATAAGTATAAAAAAGAGATTGATCGTTCTACGTTTATCCGATACAGCGATAGTTATTTAAACTCCTTATTTGGTTCAACCAAAGTAGCTCCGCTTTGGGTAGCCGATTCCGATTTTATCGTAATGCCTGAATTGGTTAAAGCGATGAAAAAGGTAGCCAAACGTGGGCTGTATCCCTATGAGTTAAAAACACCTGCCATAAAACAACCTCTTATCGATTGGTTTACAAAACGTCATAAAATCAAACTTAAAATGGATGGACTCCTGTTTACATCAAGCGTTCTTACCGGACTTGCCGCAGCAATTGATGAACTAACCTCAGAAGGAGATGGAATAATAATACAACCGCCTGTGTATAATGCCTTCAAAGGGTTAATAGAAGGCGTGGAAAGAAAGGTAGTGTTTAACCAACTTAAGCTGGTGGATGGTGCTTATGAAATGGATTTTGATGATCTGAAAAAGAAAGCAGCTGAAAAAAAAACGAAAGCAATAATCCTTTGCAGCCCTCATAATCCAATCGGCAGGGTTTGGACCCGGAAAGAGCTTGAAAAAGTAGCCGAGATCTGCGTTGCCAATAATGTGCTCATGCTAACAGATGAAATACATTGCGATATCGTTTTCTCAAAAAGTAAGTTTGTTGGTATGACGGAAATATATTCCGGTAAGTCTGATCAAATTATCATGTTTGGTTCAGCAGGAAAATCGTTCGGAATTCCGGGTTTGGTAGACTCGTTTATTTACACCCCAAATGAGGAATACAAAAAGGCCCTTCAAAGTAGAATTATGCGTTTCCACTTAGGCAAAAGCAATTCGTTTGGTATAGTAGCCATGAAAACCGTATACAAGCACGGACACAAATGGCTGGACAAAAAACTGAGTTACCTTGAGAAAACCGTATTGATGATAGATGAATTCCTGAAAAAACACTTGCCAGAAGTTAAGTTGATTAAGCCTGAGGGCACCTATCAGGTGTGGCTTGATTTTAATGAGGTAGCAAAAAGTGATGAAGAATTGAGTGAATTACTCTTCAAAAAGGCCAAAGTGGGCATTGGCCTGGGCAGCATGTATAGCCCTAATGGCGAAGGTTTTGCCCGCATGAACATCGCCTCCCCTCAGCCGATGATTATGGATGCTTTGAAACAAATTGAGAAAGCTGTACATGTATAATGTCATCCCTGCGAAGGCAGGGATCCTTTCGTTATTACCTCAAAATCGTGATGATGGTTCTTATCAATTAAATTCCGGCACCTTACATTGTTCGCTCATTTGCGAAAGCAACTCTTTAAAATCTTTATGGATGGACTGTTGCATTAATTCAGAATTCTGATCGTGGCAGGTAAAACAGGCCCCCACGGTAAGTATTTTCTTCTGCTCTTTAACCGAGAAAGCCCTGAAGGTTAACCTCGTTGAGGTTTTGGGCATTGGTTCCTGCAAAAAACCAATCCATGCATCTGCAGGCAAACCGTCCTGAGCCAGATTCACATATTTTGGCGTAAATATCCATTCCGAAGTGCTTTTATCAAACGAAAGCTTGCCATGTCCATACCCCAGAGCAACTGGGTTGTTGTGGCACGATTTGCAATCACGACCTTTCGTGGCCGTAGTGTGGGGGGCGGCCGGTGCAAACAATCGATGAAAGGATGTATCGTTTAGCATCTTACCAGGGAAAGCAGTTTGATCCAACGTGAAAATCATACCCGGAATAGCCGAATGCACCTCCCGTTCCCCATTCTTTTCACTCACACCAAGGGTAGTTGGCCCTGCCAGAAATTCACCTGCGTATTCTATCCAGGAACCTTTAATATACTTTTTATCCAATAAGTCATAGCCATTGGCATCAGGATCGTAGTCCACATGGCAACCAATGCACTGGGGCGCCCAACTCGAGTGGCAACTCGAACAAGTAAGGTCTTTATGGCCAAACTCCCTGGTACATACGCTTGCAGGTTGGTTTAGCGGATACTCAATTCCGTTACTTTTTCCTATCATAAACGCCTTGTTATCCTCTTTTACAAACGTGTTAAGCAAAGGTGAGGCATCTTTTTGTGTTATTAAAAACTGCCTATGCGAGTATCCGCGTAAATTGTAAATACTTTTATCAATAAACTTTAAGCTATCAACATTTACTGTATTCCTTTCTTCGTTAAAAGAATGACAGTCCTCGCAGCTAATTTTAACTGCATCTTCCTCATGTACGTACGTTTTTCCATCGCCCATTACATCCGAATACGTATGGCAATCAATACAGATAAGTCCCTTTGTATGGTGTACATCTTCGGCTATGTATTTAAAAACACGATCATCCTGCAACACCCTGTACCCCTCCATCGACTGTAAACTGTCTTTATGCAGCAATGTCTCGTGGTATCCTTCGTAATTGGTGGCAATACGGCCCGAACGGCTATGGCAACCAAAGCAATGCTCGTTGGTAATATTCAAATCCAACGAAGGGTGAATTTGAGGAAGATGGCTTGAATCCCTTATATAAGCCGAATGTGCTTCTATACCATCAGTCGTATAGTTCAAATGGCACGCATTGCACCCTCCTCCCCTCGAAAGCTGGTCTACAGGGCCGGTTTCGGTTTTCTCGTTTCCCAAATGACAACGAGAACATAAATTTCGCAAATGCTCATCTGCAGCACTATGCCCTATGTAAGCCATATGAGCCGGAATATCAGGAGAAGGCCTTTCACCGAAAATATATTTGTCTACACTCACAATACCACTATTGGTGGTCATCATTGAGGCACGAATATTTTGAACTGCTTCTGCATGGCATGTACCACACGTTTTTTCCATTGAAGAAACGTTTCCGGGAATAACCACCATACCGGCATGTGCTTCCTCAATCGTTTTGGCTTTATTGTTACCCATATGGCAGGAAGTGCACCCAATATTCACATGGCTTTTGCTCATTCCTGTAACTTGCACATGGCAGCTAACACATTCGCCACCAGACGCATAGGATGTTTCATAGCTATTTGTAGTGAGGTTACTGTCAGTAGATACGCTATCAGCATCGTGCAACCACTGAATGGCAACCAAAAGCACCATTAAGGACAGTATTACAACAAGAATAGTATAAAATGTATTTCTCAAATCGAGGCTGTATAAATCGTGTTTTCAAAGAAACTATTAATTACCGACTCCTGCATGTTACCAACTCCATTTTATTAGGCCCTAAACCTTTTTTTATTCATCTTTTTAACTGACTAAGGTCATGTTTCTGCAATTATATGAGAGGTAATTTTGATGTGAATTTCAAGAGATCATGTGCTGAATTAAGCGGTTCAGCAATTTTTTAATGGGTATGATTTACGCTCAAAAAAGAATCAAATTTTTAACTAATCGATTATTCTCATGCGTACAAATCGAAGACAGTTTATTAAAATATCAGCTTTAGGAGCTGGTGGGGTAGCAGCCGTTTCCTCAACCAGTTTTGGCGGCTCATTTCTGTCCATCTTCGACTCTTCCGAGGATATCAGAGACATTGACTTCAAAAGGGTTCCAACCTATTGCGAAGTTTGTTTCTGGAAATGTGCCGGCTGGACTAATGTTGATAAAAAGGGCAATGTTGTTAAAATAATTGGCAACGAAGACGACCCTCATTGTAATGGACGCCTGTGTCCACGTGGTACAGGTGGAGTTGGTATGTATACCGATACTGACCGACTAAAAACCCCTCTTATAAGAGTAAAGGGAGCAAATGGCGAAGAAGACACTTTCCGTGAAGCAACCTGGGACGAAGCACTTGACCTAATTGCAACAAAAATGAAAGGTGTGAAAGAAAAGTATGGGCCAGAAAGCTTTGCTTTACTTAAACACGGATCGTCAGGAGCACATTTTGAGCATCTGTTCAAAGCTTATGGTTCTGACACCATTGGCGAGCCTGCCTATGCACAATGCCGCGGACCTCGTGAACAGGGTTTTGGTGCCACATTTGGAAGTTGGGTAGGTTCTCCTGAACCAACTGATATCCGCGATACCAAGTGCCTGGTGCTTATAGGTTCTCACATTGGTGAAAACATGCACAACAGCCAGGTACAGGAATTGGCTGACGCCATTGATAAAAAAGCAACAATCATAACCGTTGACCCACGTCTTTCAACCGTGGCTGGTAAATCACAGTACTGGCTGCCAATAAAACCTGCTACTGATATTGCACTTTTATTATCCTGGATGCACGTACTTATCTATGAAAACCTGGTAGATGAAAAGTATATTGAAAAATATACCTACGGATTCAATGAGCTAAAAGAACACGTTAAAAATTATACTCCTGAGTGGGCTTACGGAATTACAACCATTGAACCAAGTGTGATAAGGAAAACAGCACGCGAAATGGCTGATGCTGCTCCTTCGGTAATTGTTCACCCTGGTCGCCACGTAACATGGTATGGAGATGATACACAAAGATCACGCGCCATAGCTATTTTAAATGGCTTGCTTGGCTCTTGGGGTAAACGAGGTGGTTTCTATCTGAAAGAGAAACTGGCTATTCCTAAATACCCTCAACCTCCATACCCACATCCGGAATGGGGATGGGAACAAATTGGTGAAAAATACCCATTGGCTCAAATGGGAGTTACCAATGAGATTATTCGATGCTCAATCCCTGAAGAAGATACAGAATACAAGGTTAAAGCCTGGTTTGTTAGTGGAACCAACCTGCCAAAGAGTATTCCTGACAAAGACCAATTAGGAAAAGCGCTGGATTCGATCGAATTCCTGGCCGTTTGCGATACCATGCCAATGGATATTACCGGTTATGCCGATGTAATCCTTCCTGAAGCAACCTATCTGGAAAGATACGATGGTTTGAGATCTGCTACCAACAGAGAGCCTTCGGTTGCTTTAAGGGCACCAGCCGTTGAACCTAAATACAATTCCAAACCATCGTGGTGGATGGCCAAGCAAATCGGAGAAAGATTAGGTTTGGGCGCATACTTTAACTATAAAGATTATGCAGATGTACTTGACTGGCAATTGAAAAAAATCGGTTCTTCACTGGAAGAAATGAAACGCATTGGTGTGAAGAAGTTTGACCGCAAAAGTGGTCCTCTTTACATTGGCGATGGTGAAGATTACGAATTTGCTACCAATACAGGTAAAATAGAGCTTTACTCTACTGAATTGGCAAATATGGGTCACGACCCTATGCCTAAGTACACTGCTCATGACGAACCTGATCAAGGATACTATCGATTGATCTACGGAAGAGCTCCAATGCATACCTTCAGTAGAACATCCAACAACCCTAACCTGCACGACCTAATGAGTGAAAATAAGGTTTGGGTAAACCCACGTGTAGCCAAGATCTGGAATTTGCGAAACAACCAGGAGGTTTACCTTCAGAACCAGGACGGTGTTGTAAGTTCTTTCCCTGTTAAAGTTAGAGTTACGGAGCGTATCCGTTGGGACTCTGTCTATATGGTTCACGGCTTTGGCAATACAGATAAACACTTAACCAGAGCTTACGGCAAGGGAGCAAGCGATACTGAATTAATAACTAAAGTATCAATCGATCCTTTGATGGGAGGAACCGGTATGAGAGGAAACTTTGTAACATTTATTACGGACAAAAATTTAGTTGAGTCATGAGATACGCAATGGCAATAGACACCTTAAAATGTGTCGGATGTAGCGACTGTGTTGTCGCATGTCAAACAGAAAATAATGTGCCGATAGGCTACTGTCGCGACTGGATCACTGAGACAGTAGATGGTACCTATCCGCAACTGGAAATAGAATTACGATCAGAACGATGCAACCACTGCGAAACCGCTCCTTGCGTACGCTGCTGCCCTACAGGTGCCAGCCAGATTGTAGACGGAGGTATCGTTATCGTGGAACACGATGAGTGCATCGGTTGTGGAGCATGTATAGAATCGTGCCCTTACGAAGCACGTTACACCCACCCGGAAGGCTATGTAGACAAGTGTACTTTCTGCTTACACAGAGTAAAAGAAGGTTTACAACCTGCGTGTGTGGCCGCATGCCCTACCAAGTGTATGTACTTTGGAGATATTGACGACCCTAACAGCGAAATATCTCACATGCTTAAGACAAGAAAACAGAAAACACTTGCACCTGAAGCAGGTACTAATCCTCATATTTTTTACTTAATCTGATTGAATCATGAAAGAAGAATTAATCATTAGTGGAAGAAACCTGCCTCATATAGACCCACACCTTAGTTTGTGGCACTGGCCAATCTCCCTCTATCTTTTCCTGGGTGGTCTGGCAGCAGGAATTTTGTTCTTTGCAGCTTTGGTAACACTCTTCCGTAAAGAAGAAAAATACCTGGGAGCAGTAAAATACGCAACCATTATACCTCCTATCGCACTTTCGGTTGGTTTGCTCGCACTGTTGTACGACTTAACCCACCTTTGGTACGCATGGAGACTTTATATGGTTATCAGGATCGAGTCGCCTATGTCGTGGGGTGCCTGGACACTCCTTTTGGTAACTCCTATCTCCTTCTTATGGATGATCAGTTACTTTAAAGAGTACTTCCCTAACTGGAAATGGCAGCAAGGTGTATGGAATTATGCCAGCATTGCAATTGATTTTATTAATAAATACAAACGTGTGATGGCGTGGATACTCGTTCCATCAACCATTATATTAGGCATTTACACCGGTATTTTGCTGTCAGCGTTCAATGCACGTCCGTTGTGGAACAACTCTATTTTAGGGCCCTTATTCCTTACTTCAGGATTGTCAACCGGGGCTGCTGCCATTATTGTGCTTTCCAAATCGCACGATGAACGCAGAATGTTTAGCATGATCGACCTTGTTTTAATAGGTATCGAATTGTTCCTAATCACCCATATGTTGATGGGTATGCTTGCAGGCTCACAGGTACAACTGGAGGCTTCCGAGCTTTTACTGGGAGGTGAATTTACCGTTGCGTTCTGGGTGTTTGTAATTATCCTGGGACTCGCATTCCCTGCCGTTCTCGAAATATTTGAACTGATTGGATATAAGGTTCCTGCCGTAATACCTGCTTTACTGGTATTGCTGGGTGGTATGATCTTCAGATTTATAATGGTAGATGCAGGACAGATAACAAGGTATTTATATTGATTTTATAACAAGCTAAAGACAGAATTATGAGCTTTTGGAAAGAAGATAAATCGCACGTGTATTGGAACCCCTACTTTGGTGGTTTCATGCTAGGCCTGCTGCTTATCCTTACCTTTTATATTACCGGTAGAGGTGTAGGAGCTACAGGAGGCACAAAAAGTGCAGTTATAACCACGGTTGAAACAATTTCGCCTGAATATGCCCAACGGTCAAAGTATTATTCCAAATACTATGACGAAGGCACCAACCCTATGAAAAACTGGCTGGTGTTCGAAACCATTGGTATTCTGGCAGGTGCTTTCCTTTCAGGAGCACTTGCTGGTCGTGCTAAGTTCAGGATCCAGCATCCTCCTCACATTACATCCAACAAACGTTTGGTGTTTGCTTCTATCGGAGGTTTACTTTTCGGATTCGGATCACAGTTTGCAAGAGGCTGTACCAGCGGTGCAGCGCTTAGCGGAGCGGCAGTGCTCTCTCTTGGTGGGTTCATCACCATGATTGGTATTTTCGGCACTGCCTACCTGGCTGCTTATTTCTTTAGAAAACTGTGGATTAATTAACCTTAAGAATTAGAATACTATGGGACCTCTTACATATTTTGGAGAAATTTCAACAGAGTGGAACTACGTGATAGCACTCTTTATAGGTATGGCTTTTGGCTATATCATGGAAGCCTCGGGCTTCTCATCATCGCGTAAGCTTATCGGAGTGTTTTACGGATACGACTTTGCCGTAATACGCGTATTCTTTACCGCCACCCTGGTAGCCATTATAGGGCTGCTTTACATGGGCTATTTCGGATGGATCGATTATTCCGTATTGTTTGTTCACCCAACCTTTGTGGCCTCGGCTGCTATTGGTGGTGTTATTATGGGGCTGGGCTTTATTATGGGTGGTTTCTGCCCGGGAACGAGCCTTTGTGCCGTAGCTATTGGCAAGCTGGACGGATGGGTATTTACCATTGCACTGTTTGTGGGAATCTTTCTTTACTCTCAGGTGTTTCCCTGGATAGAGCCCTTGTACAATGCAGGTGATATGGGACATATTAAAATAACCGAGTACTTTGGTATTTCACAGGGGTGGTTTGCCTTTGGTTTTGCCGTAGTAGCGGTAGCTGTCTTCTTTATCACCACATTGATAAGAAGAAAAGTAAAAGATGTTAGATATTAAATAACATAACTATGTCAAAAAGATATATTTTTCTGGCCGTACTCTTAATAGGATCTGCATTTGGCCTCACGCAATTGCCCGAAAAGCCAAATAAAAAACAGATTCCACCCGATGAGCTGCTGATCAAAATCTATGATCAGGCCAGGTACCTTACCACACGTGAAATAGCCAAGCGAATTATCGATCGCGATCCAAGTATTTTCCTGGTGGATGTACGCACACCAAGCGAATACGAGGAGTACGCTATTCCGGGTGCTTTTAATATCCCGTTGGAAAACATTTTGGACGACCAATGGAGAGATTATCTTAATCAGGATGGTGTAGATGTTATCTTCTATTCGAATGGAACCATCTATGCCGATCAGGCATGGGATCTCATCGCCCAGCGGGGAATTAAGAACCTGTACATTATGAAAGGCGGACTTAACGAATGGTTTGCCACCATCATAAAACCGGTTGCTCCGGATGAAACCGCTCCTTCCGAAGCGTTTGATCAGTATGCTTTTGAAAAAGCAGCTAGTATTTACTTTGGTGGTTCCTCCGCAGGAGTTGATGCTGCCGCACCTGCTGAAAAGAAAGAAGTAGTAGTACGTAAAAAGAAAAAGAAAGCAGCCGAAGGTGGTTGTTAATTAATTACTTAAACAATTAATTATGGAAGAGTTAAAGAGAACAAAACGGATAACCATAGGAGTAATTGCTTTCATTGCGGTGTTAGTTATAGGTTTCTTAACAGTAAAAAAACCTGTGGCTGTTTACAAATTGAGCCCTCAGCAAATGAACGATGACCTCATTATGGTGTACCAGGTTACCCCTGAAGAAGCCTCTGAAATGATGGGCGACTCGGTAAAAAATGTTTTTGTAGATATCAGAAGCATTTACGACTACGAAAAAGACCACCTGTATGGTGCTGTAAATATCCCTATTCCTAATCTGTTGGATAAGGAGATTCAGGAACAGTTCGATCAGTGGAAAAAGGATTCGGTAACGGTAGTGCTGTATGGCAATGACCAGCTACAGGCCAATTCACCCTGGATGCTCATGTACCAATTGGGGTACGACAATACTCGAGTACTTTTAGGTGGCATAAAGTATTACGATGACTTTATGAATGGCCGACTAGCCGAAAACGAAACTTTTGAAATGGAAAACCCTGCCTACGACTTTAAGAAAATTATTGCAGAAGGCAGTAGTGATAATTCATCGGTTGCCGCACAGGCGCCACAAAAAGAGGTAGTCGTACGCAAAAAGAAGAAGAAGGCTGCCGAAGGAGGTTGTTAACCTAACGTAACAATCTTGTTTGTTTAGGCTGTCTGCCCATCGGTGGATGGCCTTTTTTATGTCCATTAAATGAAATAAATGATGGTCGTAGGGTCTCCCTGCGACCTAGCTAGAAATGGTCTTAGCGAGACGCTCAGACCAGAAAAAGGCTGTCTGCCCATCGGTGGATGGCCTTTTTTGTTATTAACATTCAATTACTGTAGAGGCAGGGATCTGCTAAATTAGAAGGGATTCCCACTTGCGTGGGAATGACGTTGCTTTCACTGGTCGTAGGGTCTCCCTGCGACCAATTGTTTCAATATCTGGTCTCAGCCTGCCAGCCGCAGGCGGGCGAGATGCTAAACCTTGTCAGCCATTACTTCTTAAATCTACCCCAAAAACCACACAAATAAGAAGGAATAAATAGGAGTTTGCACTTTTAGACTATTGTCTAAGCTCCCCGGCCACCGTGCCGGGGTCTCCTTCTAACCTTTTGTGCAGACCATTAGCTCTAAATGCGGGTTTAAGAGAGTGGAAAAGACACCCTCCGCTTGCTTCGCAACCACCTCCCTCAAGGGAGGATTTGTGGAGTGTCCCCTTGAGGGGGCTTTAAGGGGTGTTTCTACCCTGCATAACAAAAAACGCCCTTCGACTTTTCTACATCCCCCTAATCCCCCTTCAAAGGGGGACTTCATCTTTTGGTCAGAAGGAATGTCCCCTTGAGGGGACTTTAAGGGGGTGTTAAAAGCTATTTCCGTAATTTAGCCATCTGTGAAAAACAAAATCATCCCATACCGTAAAGATTTAAAGGAAAAGGCCAGAGAATTAAGAAAACACGGCACACTTGCAGAAGTTCTTCTATGGCAAGAAATTAAAGGCAAACAAATCAAAGGTTTCCAATTTCACAGGCAGGTTCCCATGCTGGATTACATTGTCGATTTCTATTGCCATGAACTTTCTCTCGTAATCGAAATTGATGGAGATAGCCATTATCACGATGATGCACCCATAAAAGATGCAATCAGGCAAAAACGGATTGAATCGTATGGGTCAATTTTCTTCGATTTGATGATGTGGATGTAAAACAGAATATGGGGTATGTAATGTCTTCAATAATTGAGTGGATAGAGAATAGATAGGACACCCTCGGCTTTTCTACATCCCCCTAATCCCCCTTCAAAAGGGGGACTTCATCTTTTGGTCAGAAGGAATGTCCCCTTGAGGGGACTTTAAGGGGGTGTTAAACCTACTAACTATTCCCTGAACATCATACCCGAACCGGGAATATCTTCTGTGGTATCCCAGGCGGGAAACCAAAAGTGTGCGGTTCGCTGCCTGCCATTTTCGTCAAAATCGTAGTAGCCTAGGTCCAGCCGCACAGTTGACCAATCCTTCTGTTGCATCTTATCCAGATAAGCCACCGGAATAGCCAACTCCAACTGCACACCTGTGGGCGTCCTCTTTACGGCAGACTCTACCTTTACAGGCAAATGTGACTCTCCATAAACCGGAGACTCTTCTCTAAAAGTCCGCAAATAACCCAACCAGTCACTACCCCTACCCTCGCCTTCGTTAAATGCGCTTACATATTCCGTACGTGCATCCAGGCCCAACAGAAAAGCATCCTGGCTCCAGTAAGAGCCTTTTTCATCAATATACAACTCGTCATCGGTAATCTGCACCGCCACATACAAATTGTCTTTATCATAACCGGTGGCAAACTTCATCGAGAAATCCGCATCTCCCTTGTAGTCAAAAGGACTTCCCTGAAAATTCTTTACATCAATCCATTCCCCCTTCCATTCCTTTAAATCTCCATCCACCTTTACTTTCTTAACCTCACCGATCTTATATTTCTCAAATGGCGAGAAATTAAGAGCATTGGAAAAACTCACATTGGGTTGATTCTCAAACTCGTAGGTAATATCTGCCTTCACCACCAACGGCTCAGGATTTGAAAGATCAAACTTCTCAAGGTTTTGCAGGTCCAGTTTCAGAAGCTGCACATCATTGGGTTCTACTGTCAATTCTCGCTCATTGAGCGTATAAAAGATATCCGGGTGTATCATGCCGGTCAGCTTCACTTTCATGCGTGTATCCGAGCTGTTGGTTACTCTTATCTCAGCCTCTGCTGCGTGCTCAGCATCCCCCGCAAGATAAACCGGCTCTAAACGCACAGGAAACGGGCGATCTCTTACCAGCTCAACCAAATCCTCTGTTACTACATTTTCATCCCAAATACCGTCCAGAAAAAGATTGGCAATAATGGGGCCTTCGTTCGTCATGGTTACCCATGCAACTTCATCAAATTCTCCGTACGCTCTGCCCCTGAGCCTGCTGGCTCCTCCCGTTGTGGCAAGCGCTATGTATTTGCCATTATTTCTTACAGATTTCCAATACCGGTGGTAGTGTCCGGCAAATACGGTATGTTCTCTGTCCTGCAATAGTTTTTCAACATCGTTCCATCGCTTCGTATCTTCCTGCACCCACAATGGCTGATGAAGAAAAACCAGAGTCCATTTTACTTCCTCATTTTCGGCCAGTGTCTTTTTTATATATTCGTATTGTTCATCATCTATAGTTCCCCTGCCCGATCCACGATGGTTATCCTCAGAGTTGAGGCACAGAAAAAGCACATCGTTGTACACAAAATGGTAGTAGGATACCCCAAAAAGCTCGTTCCACTTTTCGGCCATAACCGCATTGGTGATATCATGATTGCCCGGAACATAGAAAAAAGGCACCTGCAGGCTATCAATAAACCCTCTGAATTCTTTCCACTCGGCATTCAAACGTACCGTATCTTCGGTGTATCCTTCAATAAGATCGCCCACGCTCATAACAAACTCCGGTTGCAGCAGGTTAAGTTTTTTAATGGCCATGGGAAAAATACCGTGCCTATGCCCCCCGGTACGGTCTGTAACAATTGCAAACTGAAACTGGGACTCGGAAGTATTCCAGTTCAAATTATTCCAGGGTTTCTGCTGGCTTGGAATATCAATGTAAATGGTAGGTTTCTCCTGACCAAAGCTGTAAAAGCCGGTCGTTAAGACGGCACATAGGAGGATAAGTTTTTTCATCAGGTGTTTTTCTTTTAAAGATTGTAAATCAACCTGAAAAAATCACCACTTTCCGGTTAAAAAATAGTTAAGTATGTTTTCGAATAAAGTAGGGCTTACACAAGGTAAAATGAAAAAGGGCTATCCACTCAAGGTGAACAGCCCCTATCTAAAACTAACTCAAAAAACTTATGAAACCACTAATAATTCCTTCTCAATTACGTCTTTCAACACATTTTTTGGAAGTGCACCAGCCTGCATTTTAGGAGTATCATTCAAAGGAATAAACAACATGCTAGGTATGCTACGGATTCCAAATACAGCCGAAAGCTCTTGCTCAGCTTCTGTATCCACCTTGAATATATCGATCTTACCAGCGTATTCCTCTGATAACTCTTCCAAAATAGGTGCTACCATTTTACAAGGTCCACACCAGTCTGCGTAAAAGTCGATTAAAGCAGGTTTGTCGCCTGCAAATTCCCATTCGGTTTTTGTTGTATAATCAAAAACTTTTTTCTTAAAATCTTCAGTACTTAATAATGTCGTTGCCATGATAAATTCTTATTTAGTACAAAGGAAAAGTGCTAATAATAAGCTTATTGTGATGTAAGTCACATGGCTAAATCATTTTTTTTTGCGAGATTAGGAAATTCAACATTTAATCAATTTCTTATGAGTAATAGCAAGCATCAAATAGTAATTATAGGTGGAGGAACAGGAGGTATTATGGCTGCTGCACAGTTGTTAAGAGCGCGAAAAGGTTTGGATGTAGCAGTAATTGAACCCTCTGAGCAACATATGTATCAGCCCGCATGGACATTGGTAGGTGCCGGCCTGATGAAGAAATCGGCCACCATTAAACCTGAGAAAAAAGTAATGCCCAAAGGGGCTACTTGGATAAAGGAATATGTGGAAACCATCAATCCCGATGAAAACGAAGTAGTGCTTCAAAACGGAGACAAGATAAACTACGAATATCTTATTGCTGCTCCTGGCATTCAGATTAACCTGGATGGCATTGAGGGGCTTAAAGAAACCTTTGGTAAAAATGGAGTTTGCTCCAATTATGTGGATCCCGACTACACCTGGGAGGTGCTTCAAAACTTTAAAAGCGGAGTTGGTTTGTTCACGCAACCTGCCACTCCAATTAAATGCCCGGGGGCACCACAAAAAATAATGTACCTGGCTGCAGATTACTTAAGAAGGAAGAAAAGGGAAAGTGATACGCAGCTTGTATTTGCCACTCCCGGTACCGTAATTTTTGGTACTGAGCCATTTAAATCAGAGCTTACCCACTACATAAACGATGTGTACAATATACCTCAACGCTATGGCTACAAGCTGGTAAAAGTTGACGGTGAAAAGAAAGAGGCACATTATGAGCGCTTAGCGCTACCCGATGGCCGTACTGATTATGTAGTAAATGACGAACGTAACGCTGCAGGTTGTATTGGCTATGTATGGGATGGACAGGAACAATACGTGGTAGAAGAGGAGAACAATCATATTGATGAATTGAAAGAGGGCACAAATTTCATTATCAAATTTGATATGCTGCACCTGGCACCGCCTCAATCAGCTCCCGGCTGGTTCCAGAAAACCAAACTGGCTAATCCGGATGGCCCTAACAAAGGCTGGATGGCAGTAGATGATGCTACACTTCAAAGTAGATTTTACCCCAATGTATTTGGTATTGGCGATGTTACCGATCTTCCTACGGCAAGAACAGGTGCCGCTATTCGAAAGGAGGCACCAACTGTGGTTAAAAACCTGTTAAGCATAATGGATGGCAAGGCAGCCGATTATAAAGGTTACAATGGATATTCCTCTTGCCCTTTGGTAGTATCGCACAATAAAATGCTACTTGCCGAATTTAAATATGGAAATGTTCGCAGCTCAGATCCATTGCTTTCTAAATTCTTTAATTTGGGCAAAGCCAGCTACCCTATGTGGTTGATGAAACGCTACGGACTTCCCAACCTTTACTGGCATGCCATGCTTAAAGGATATCAATTTTAGAAAATAACTTTTTAGTCAGAAAGGCTTCTGAATTCAGAAGCCTTTTTTCTTAAAGACCGAAATGATTATTAAATTTCACTTTCATTTATGATTCTTGAAATCATGAAGGTTTTAATTTAGCACTATGCGCGAACTGGTAGAGAAACACTTTCCTTTTTTCAAAGAACCCGAATTAGTGGATGCCATTGTAAATGTGGGAAAGGAAATAATTGTGAAAGAAGGTGAGCCTATTATTAAAATAGGTGAATTCATTAAAAGCACACCCCTTATCACAGAAGGGCTTTTAAAAGTAATTCGTCAGGACGAAAGCGGAAATGAAATTTTGCTCTACTACCTGGAAGGAGGCAATACTTGTGTAATGACAGTTACGTGTTGTATGCACCAGGAAAAAAGTAAGATAAAGGCAATTGCCGAAAAAGACTCCCACCTTATTCTTATTCCCTTCCATTACATGGACGATTGGATGCGTAATTTCCGAACCTGGAGAAACTTTATTCTCCAAACATATTCATCCCGTTTCGAAGAAATGCTTTCAACGCTGGATGCCACTGCTTTTGAAAGCCTTGACAACCGATTGATCAAATACCTGAACGATAAGCAAACGGTTATGGGCACCGATGAGTTCAGGGTCACGCATCAGCAAATTGCTTCAGAACTTAACTCCTCACGTGAGGCGGTAAGCCGGCTTTTGAAAAAACTGGAAATTCTTAAAGCCATTCAATTAGGAAGAAACAAAATAAAGATTCTAAAAGAACTGCATTAATTCCCATGCCAAAAACGTACAAAATATTGATAATAAGCCTATTATCACTGATGACAGTGTATGTAATAGGCACAAAGCTAGCTGCCTATTTTGTTGATAGCGGTTATAACAAAGTCGCCCAAAAACCACCTTACCGTACTACTGCCCAGGTACGAGCGCTTTACTACAACCTGCCGTTTGTGGCCGACCTGCACAGCGATGTTCTACTTTGGAACCGAAACATAGAAAAAAGGCATAAGTACGGCCATGAAGATATTCCGAGAATGATCGATGCCAACCTGGCGCTTCAGGCGTTTACCATCGTTAGTAAAACGCCCAAGAATATGAATTTCGATCACAACGATGATAAAACAGACAACATAACTGCCCTAATGTTTGCCACCGGAAGGCCTCCTTCCACCTGGTTTAGTTTGAAGGAAAGGGCTTTAGAACAATGTAGCGAACTATACCAGTATGCCCGTGTTTCTAAAGGAAGATTAAGGGTAATCACAAACCAATCTGAGCTGAAGCGATACATCAAAGACAGATCGGTAAACCCAAATCAAACCGCTGGTTTTCTGGGCGTAGAAGGCATGCAGGTGCTGGAGGGCGATATTAACAATGTGCAGGCCATGTTCGATGCCGGAATTCGTATGATGGCACCCACACATTTTTTTGACAATAAGTTGGGAGGCTCGGCCCATGGAATCAACAAAGGAGGCCTCACCCCTTTTGGTGCAGAGGTGATAAAAAAAATGGAGAGCATGCACATGATCGTTGATCTGGCTCATGCCTCACCTGCACTCATAGATGATGTGCTGGACATAGCTACCCGGCCTCTTTTGGTCTCGCACACCGGTGTTAAGGGCACCTGTAACAACGTTAGAAATCTTTCAGATGAACACCTGAAAAGAATTGCCGCAGGCGGAGGAATTGTTGGCATTGCAGTGTTTGAGCAAGCCGTTTGTGGAACGGATGCAGCTTCAACCGCACAGGCAATCAAGTACGCTTCGGACCTTATTGGCTACGAGCATGTAGCGCTAGGCTCAGATTTTGATGGAGCCATACAAGCGCATTTTGATGTTACGGGTTTTCCGCTAATTGTTCAGGAATTGTTGAAGCTTGGCTTTAACGAAAAAGAAATTGCCGCCATTATGGGAGGCAATGTCCGAGATTTTTTGTTGAAGAATTTGCCGGAGTAATCTATTTATGCCTTTTAAAGGGTTCAATATTTTGCCCTCCAAATCCTTGCGGATAGTTTTCAATATCTTCAAAACCTAACTTAATGTCGCGCCCTGAATGCGGTATGTGGGCTGTTTTGAAAATATAATCCCAAATACTCAACGTTATACCGTAATTAATACCGTATGGGTGGTCTTCCGGCAACTCTTTTGAATGATGCCAGATGTGCATAGCAGGATTATTCAGTAGATACTTAAAAGGCCCATATGTAATATTCAGGTTTGAGTGATTCAAATGACCAATCATTATATTAAAAGCATGCATTACAAACAAGTCATTAAGCCCAAACCCTATCATTGTTAATGGAACAAAAAGTGCTGTTTTGTAAAAAATATTTTCCATCCAATGGTATCGAAGATGCGCAGCAAACCCCATTTCCTCTACCGAATGGTGTACTTTATGAAACTGCCACATCCAATCTACCCGATGTAGCATAACATGCACGCTCCATTGAATGAAATCGGAAAGAAGAAAAAGAATTAAAAAACGAGCCCAGATAGGCAAGCTATCCAATTCAATGGCTATAACGTTTTCAACTCCGAACAGACCTAAAAAATTGTTAAAAAGTTCTACCCCCACATTTGAAATGGCATTATAAGCGACCAAAGAGAATATGAAGAAGTTGAAGAACATGTAAAAAGCATCAAGCCAGAAATCCTTACGAAAGACCGCCTGGTTTTTTCGCCATGGAAAAGCCAATTCCAGTCCCCAAACAAGTAAGGAAAGCACAATAAGATAGTAAAAGTAATTGCCCCATCCCGGGTGCGTAATTTCATATACCATGTAATTCCAATAGCCGGTATATGAGTCGTATATGGTTTTCCAAATGTCCATTCAGAATTAAAATTTTATTTTTTTATCAGTTTTAGGAGGCTCAATTTCACAACTGTTACTACCGGGAGTAAAACCACAACCCGTATTAGCAATAGCCTGGTATAAAAGAATACCAGCAAAGAAAAGAACGAAATACTCTTTGTCCATAATAGCTGATACACCAAAATAAAGCCCTAAAAAAAGGCGAAGAAACCTTGCGAATCCCCACCCTTTCAAAATCGTTTCCATATTATTTACCAGTTGGTAAGCCTTGTTGCCTCCAGGCGTTTATTCCACCTGCAAGGTTATAAACTTCTTTAAAACCCATGCTATTAAGCACTTGCATAGCGCTTCCGCTTCTTCCTCCAACAGCGCAATACACCATTACAGGAGCATTTTTATCAAGAGTCTTTAGCTGTTCTTTAAAATCCGGGGCGTAAAAATTCATATGTACACTGCCGACTATTGCTCCCTGAGCTACCTCTTGAGGTGTTCTTACATCCAGTATAACACCATTCTTCTTGGTTTCTATTAATTGTTTAAACTCCGTAGTGTTAACATTTTTTGCAATGCTTTCAGAAGACACCGTAGTTTTATTGGTAGCAGCCTGTGCAGATTTCTGATTTTGAGAATTTCCACACGATGCAAGCCCAAGTGATAAAGTGAGGGCTACGCCAAAAATCGCAATTCGTTTCATAGTAAAGTTGTTCATCTAAAAATTATACCTAATAACAAACCACAAATTAAAAAGTTCAAAATTTATGCTCGTGTGATAAAGAACACATTGAGACACTGCAATTGAACCTTATTTTGCTAACTTACACAAAACACTCCTGGGCAAAGGGTTTGACGTAATTCTGAATAACGAACAACCGTAAAATGAAAAAATACCTTCCTATTTTAACCTGGTTGCCGGGCTATAAAAAAGAATTTCTTTCGGGTGATCTCTCAGCTGGCTTAACGGTTGGGGTTATGCTCATACCCCAGGGCATGGCCTATGCCATGATAGCTGGCCTTCCTCCGGTTTATGGCCTTTATGCCGCTATGATTCCTCAAGTAGTTTATGCAATTTTTGGAACCTCCCGACAACTGGGCGTTGGTCCTGTTGCCATGGACTCGCTTCTTGTAGCTGCGGGCGTATCGGTAATTGCAGAAGCAGGAAGCGAAAACTATATTTCGCTTGCTATCCTGCTTGCCTTTATGATGGGCGTAATACAACTTTTGCTAGGCATCTTCAGGATGGGGTTTCTTGTCAATTTTTTATCAAAACCGGTAATCAGTGGATTTACTTCCGCAGCTGCTTTAATAATTGCCCTTAACCAACTAAAGCATCTGATTGGTGTAAATATTACCAGAAACAACAACATATTCCTGATTCTTTACGATGCCATTTTGAAATTTAATCAATTTCACTGGCTTTCCATTCTCATAGGTATTGTTGGGATTATTATTCTCAAAAACATTAAAAAAATTCACAAAGCCATTCCGGGTGCTCTGGTGGCAGTTGTTTTAGGCATTCTCGCAGTAAAGTTCTTTAAGTTAGAGGGTTATGGAGTAAAAATTGTTGGCGATGTTCCCAAAGGAATGCCTGACTTCGCCATACCCGCCATTCATTCCGAGCATTTCAACGATTTGATTCCCATCGCCCTAACTTTGGCACTCATTGCCTTTATGGAAGCCATATCCGTTGCAAAGGCATTGCAATCAAAACATAAAGACGAGTACAAACTAAATGCGAACCAGGAACTTATTGGTTTGGGTATGGGAAATCTGGTAGGCTCATTCTTTAGTTGCTACCCAACAACAGGAGGTTTTAGTAGGTCAGCTGTAAACGAACAGACTGGTGCACGAACAAACCTTGCTGCCATTATTAGTGCTTCACTTGTAGCACTTACTCTTTTGTTTTTGACTCCTGTGTTTTACTTCTTGCCAAAATCTATTCTTGCCGCAATCATAATGGTGGCAGTATTTGGATTAATAGATCTAAAATTCCCAGTACTTCTATGGAAGACAAAAAAGGAAGACCTGGTAATGCTACTTATCGCTTTTGGTGTAACGCTTGGTTTTGGTATTAAAGAAGGCATTGGTGTAAGTGTGGTTATTTCACTGCTCGCCATGATCTATAGAAGTACTAAGCCACATTATGCGGTTCTGGGTAAAATGCCTGATTCCAAGGAATACAGAAATATTGAACGCTTTCCCAACGTTGAAATCAGAGAGGATATTTTGGTTATCAGATACGATGCTGACCTTTATTTCGCCAATACCAACCATTTTGTGGAAACGCTAACGGAAGAAGTTGATAAAAAAGGAGATAAGCTTAAGCTTATAGTTTTGCATGGAGGCAGCATTGCCCATATGGACACCACAGCATACCAGGCACTCGCTGAATTTATTCAGTATGTTAAAAAAAGTGGAATTGAGGTCCATTTTGCTTATGTTATTGGCCCCACGAGAGACTTTTTAAGTAAAGCCGGGCTTAGAAATATTATAGGAGAAGACAAGTGCTTCTTAGATATTGAAAGTGCCATAAGTGCATACGATAAAAAATAATCTAATAGGTAAATTCGATTTTGCGATAGATTATTTTGATTTTCTTATGTAATTTTAATCACATAGAAACCAGCAAGCAATGCGTAAACTTGCATAAGTTCAAGAAAAGTACAATTAAACAAACAACATATCATGCCAGTAGAACAGATATACACAGGCTGTTTAGCCGAAGCCGCTTACTACATACACTCTAATGGAGAAGCCGCTATCATTGATCCATTGAGAGAGACTACCCCCTATGTTACCAGGGCTGCTGACGATGGAGTTAAAATAAAATACATTTTCCTTACCCACTTCCATGCAGACTTTGTGTCGGGTCACGTGGATCTTGCCAGAAAAACTGGAGCTACTATTGTTTACGGACCAAATGCCGTGGCAGAGTTCGATTTTCACCAGGCAAAAGACAATGAAGAATTTAAAATTGGTGCTTTGACATTGAAAGTCCTTCATACTCCAGGCCATACCATGGAATCAACTACTTATCTGTTGATCGATGAAGAAGGGAAAAAACACAGTATTTATACAGGAGATACTTTGTTTATCGGTGATGTTGGACGCCCTGATCTTGCAGTTAAAACACATTTAACTCAAGAAGACCTTGCAGGTCATCTGTATGATTCATTGAGAAACAAAATCATGACCTTGCCAGATGATGTAATTGTATATCCTGGTCATGGTGCAGGTTCTGCTTGTGGCAAAAACATGAGCAGCGAAACTTTCGACACCCTTGGTCATCAGAAAGAAACGAACTATGCACTTCGTGCAGACATGACAAAAGAGGAGTTCATCAAAGAAGTACTAACCGGATTGGTTCAACCACCTCAGTACTTCCCTAAAAACGTGATGATGAACAAAGGAATAAACACCAGCTACTCTGATATTATTGCCCATGGTGTTCGCCCTCATCCGGCAGCTGAATTCAAGAACCTGATGGAAACAACAGAAGGAGTTATTGTGTTGGATACCCGTCATGAGCAAACATTCAAAGATGGTTTCATTCCTGGTTCGTACAACTTCAATATTGACGATAACTTCGCTCCTTGGGTAGGTGCTGTAATTGAAAACATTGAAGCTCCAATACTTATAGTTGCGGATGACGGACGCGAAGAAGAAGTTGTTACTCGTCTTGCACGTGTAGGGTACGATAACTCAATAGGATATCTTCAGGGTGGTATTGAAGCTTGGGAAGAGGCTGGTTATCCAATCGATTCAATTGTTTCAATTACTCCTGACGAATTGAAAGTTAAAATGATGGGTAAAATCAACATTGTTGATGTTAGAAAGAAATCAGAATATGATTCTGAGCATATTGATTATGCAGGAGTTGTTAATAGACCCCTTGATTTCATCAACAAAAACATGAAAGAATACGATAAAAATCAAGAGTACTATTTCCACTGTGTGGGTGGATATCGTTCAATGATTGCAGCATCTATTCTTAAAGCTCATGGAATTAAAAATGTGATCGACATAAAAGGAGGTTTCAGAGACATCAAAGAAAGTGGTGTTAAAGTAACTGAATATGTTTGCCCTACTACATTATTATAATTAGTAACTAAATTTTTTATTAGCCCTGACGGTATCGTCAGGGCTTTTTTTAAACCATTTTTTAATGAATACTACCGCAAAAAAAGCTGCAAAACCAAACCTTATAAAAAACTTTTTCTTTGCCAGTTTAACCTTAGGCCTTGCTCCCTGGGGGCTCATGGGCGAACCACATATAATTGGGAAAATTCGCTGGATATGGGGTGGTGCAGTTGGAATGCAACCCATAGATTGGTTCGATTTTTTTCTTCATGGAACGCCCTGGTTTCTGTTAATCGGAGCCATTGTATGGGAGGGCAAGAAAAAATTCTTCCCTGCAAAGGCGTAAACCATTGCTACATTTCGGCTCATTGAGTTGAGCCTTGAGTGGTTTCGTTTTACCTTTGGTAAATGCAGGAACTCACCCTTTCCGAACTCAACCAACAAATAAAAAAAACTCTTGAAGAGCAGCTGGAACGCTCCTATTGGGTAATTGCTGAAATCGGACAAATCCAAATTAACCAAAGCGGGCACTGCTATCTTGAACTTGTACAAAAAGAGAATAACCAGGTGGTTGCCAAAGCCAAGGCAACAATTTGGGCGTATGCCTATAGAAATATATCGGCCTGGTTTGAGCGAATAGCAGGAAGTGAACTGACTATGGGCATGAAAATACTAGCCAATGCCACAGTCAACTTTCACGAAGTATATGGCTTAAGTTTGAACATAAAAGACATTGACCCGTCCTACACCCTTGGTGAACGAGAAAAAGCCAGACAAGGGGTAATACGAAAATTGGAGCAGGATGGAATAATGGATATGAACAAAGGGCTGCCCCTACCTATTGTACCACAAAAAATAGCCATCATAAGTGCCGAAACGGCTGCAGGATATGGTGATTTTATCAACCAGTTGGAAAACAATTTGTATGGTTATAAAATACATCACAGGCTTTATCAATCTGTGATGCAAGGTGTCAAAGCTGCGGAGAGCATCGTAGAGGCGCTGCATCAAATTCATTCCAACAACTCGGTAGACCTGGTTGTAATTATACGAGGAGGAGGCTCTCAATTGGATTTGGATTGTTTTGATGATTATGAGCTTTGCAGTCATATTGCTCAATTCCCATTACCAATATTAACAGGTATAGGCCATGAGCGCGATACAACAATTGCTGACATGGTTGCCCACACACAGCTTAAAACCCCAACGGCAGTAGCTGAATTCCTGCTGCAGGGATTCATGTCCTTTCAGGCGCAAGTGGAAGATTATTTTAACTCCATAAGAACCAGTACGCTAGGTCGCTTAGGGGTAGAAAAAGAGGTGATTTACACCATTCAGTCAGGTATTAAACATTATGCCGAACTTCAAATTCATAGACAGGATACATTGCTCAATTCACTAACGCAAAGCATTAAACACATTACAAGAGCTCAAATAAAGGCCGCTAAAAACTCTTTGAGCACATTGGAACAAAAGATCGATTTGATCAACCCCAAACATATTTTGCAAAAAGGATACGCTATTGTTTATAAAAATGGAAAGCCAATTGGAGACAAAACAGTTGCATCGGGTGACACTCTTGAAACGGTAACGGCCAGGCAAAAGATTAAAAGTACAGTAAACACAACTACCAGCTTAAAAAACTTATGAGCAAATTCAATTATAAAAAGGCCATGGAAAGGCTCAATGAAATAGTTTCTGAAATGGAATCAGGAGAACTTGATATTGATAAAATAAGCGCACTTGTAAAGGAATCAAGCACTTTACTTAAAGCATGTAAAAAGGCGCTTACATCTACAGAAGAAGAGATCAACAGAGTTATTGAAAACGATGGGGAACCATCTGAATAATTTTTATACGTATGTCTTTCTTATTTTAGTATTTTGGCTCTGCTATTTTTAATCCAATTATGAAAAGAACTCTTATTTATTTACTCATTTTTCTATCTTTTAGCGTTTCTGCCCAACCCACAAGATGGCAACAACATGTGGATTACACAATAAATATTAACCTCGATGTAACCAATAATCTTTTTGAAGGCACACAAAAACTGGTTTACACAAACAACTCACCAGACACCCTAAAAAGAGTATTTTATCATCTCTATTTCAATGCTTTTCAACCCGGAAGTATGATGGATGAACGTTCCAGGTCGATCGAGGACCCTGACAGACGTGTTGGCGCCAGGATTTCAAAACTTGGAGAAGATGAAATTGGTCAACTTTATCCAACTTCTCTATCTCAAAACGATCAGGAGGTGACATTTAAAGTAGTAGGAACCATACTTGAAGTAAGCTTAGCGGAACCCATTCTACCTGATGCTCAAACCACCTTCGAAATGAATTTTAAGGGCCAGGTTCCGGTTCAGATAAGGAGATCAGGAAGAGATAACAGCGAAGGTATCGAGTACTCCATGTCGCAATGGTATCCAAAAATTTGCGAGTACGACTTTCAAGGGTGGCATGCCGACCCTTATGTTGGGCGTGAGTTTTATGGAGTTTGGGGGAATTTTGATGTTACCATCAATATAAATGCTCTGTATATTGTTGCAGCTACCGGGGTATTGCAGAACCCCAACGAAATTGGTTACGGATATGAAGAATCAGGTACTGAAGTTAAAAAGCATAAAAAGAAAGAGACCTTATCGTGGCACTTTAAAGCTGAGAATGTTCATGACTTTGTCTGGACGGCCGACCCTGACTATGTGCACAAAACCATTCAGGTACCAAATGGCCCAAAAATGCATTTCTTTTACCAGGAAGACAGTATTACACGTGAGTCCTGGCCACAGCTAATTGCGATAGCTCCTAAAATGGTCAGTTTTATGAATCAGAGGTTTGGTCAATATCCCTATTCAGACTACAGTGTTATTCAGGGAGGTGACGGAGGCATGGAATACCCCATGGCTGCCCTCATTCTGGGAAGAGGTCCATTTAAAGGCCTACTAAGCGTTACTATTCATGAAATGTTCCACAATTGGTATTACGGAGTACTTGGAAGTAACGAAACCCAGTACCCCTGGATGGACGAAGGTTTTACCACCTATGCTGGAAATATTACAAAAGCATATTTAAATGGATCGGAGTCAGATCCTCAATCGGGGTCTTACGGGGCCTATAATTACCTTGTTAAAAGCGGTAAGCAGGAGCCTTTAACCACATTTGCAGACTACTATCATACCAATGTAGCCTATGGAGTAGCAGCTTATTCAATGGGTTCTATGGTACCTGCCATGCTTGAATATATTGTTGGGGAAAGAACGTTTGAAAAAGCATTTCGCACCTATTTCAATACCTGGAAATTTAAGCACCCGGACCCCAATGATTTTAAACGGGTTATAGAAAAAGAAACAGGAATTGAGCTGGGCTGGTTCATGAATGAGTGGATAGGAACTATGCATCATGTAGATTATGCTATTGACAATGTAAGCGCTCAGGGCGACAGTACATTGGTAAAACTGGTAAATAAAGGAACCATGCCAATGCCAAGTGAAGTGTATGTGACCTACAAAGATGGAAGCAGCGAGATTTTTTATTTCCCACTACGGGTAATGAGAGGAGCCAAAACTGAATTCGGAGGCATAAAGGCAACTTTGGTTAGCGACTGGCCATGGACAAATCCTGTGAAAGAATTTACTATACCAAAACCGATAGACTCGATCAAATTAATAAGATTGAATATGAGCAGACGCGTTCCTGATATAGATTTAACAAACGACTCGTGGACTAACCCATAAATCATACAATGGACATCACTGAGGCAAAATCTCGTATAGAGGAGCTTAGCCAACAGCTTCATCATTATAATTACGAATACTACATGAACGATCGTTCATTGATCACTGATCAGGAATTTGACTTGATGATGAATGAATTGATAGGTTTGGAAGAGCAGTTCCCGGAGTTAAAGGCTTCCGACTCACCAAGTCAGCGAGTGGGCGGCACCATAAATAAGGCATTTGAAACGGTAGTACATTCTACACAAATGTTGTCACTAGCCAACACCTATTCAGAGGATGAGCTTACCGAATTTGATAACCGAGTTGCCAAAGGCCTGGAAGGCCAACCGTACGAGTACATATGTGAATTAAAATTCGATGGTGTAGCCATAAGCCTTCAATACGAAAACAATACCCTTGTAAGGGCAATAACCCGTGGGGATGGAACCAAAGGAGATGACATCACTGACAATGCAAAAACGATCAAATCCATTCCATTAAAAATTAATAGCCCACTCCACAACCTTGAAGTAAGAGGGGAGGTATTTATGTCTAAGACCGTGTTTGAGCAGCTTAATAAAGAAAGAGCTGAAGCAGATGAAGAACTGTATGCCAATGCCAGAAATACAGCCTCCGGTAGCTTAAAAATGCAGGACTCTTCTTTGGTAGCCAAACGCAAGCTCGACTGCTATCTGTACATGTTATTGGCTGATGGTCATAAAACGCATGAAGAGGCACTGCTTAGAATGGCGGAATGGGGTTTCAATGTATCTCAAACTTATAAAAAATGTAGCTCCATACAGGAAGTGTTTGCCTACATAGAAAACTGGAGCGAGAAAAGGCATACGCTACCTGTTGAAACAGACGGTATTGTTATTAAGGTAAATAACCTTGATCAACAGAGACTGCTGGGCTTTACAGCCAAAACGCCCAAATGGGCTATTGCCTACAAGTATCAGGCTGAAAGCGCCTGCACGCAGCTGAGATCCATAACCTATCAGGTTGGTAGAACCGGGGCAATTACTCCAGTAGCAGAACTAGAACCTGTACTGCTGGCCGGAACCACAGTAAAGCGGGCCTCATTGCATAATGCCAATGAAATTGAACGTCTCGACCTACATTATAATGATTTTGTATTTGTAGAAAAGGGCGGTGAGATCATTCCAAAAGTTACCGGTGTAGATATAGAGCAAAGGAAACCAGATGCCCTGCCAATTGAATACATAACCACCTGCCCTGCTTGTGAAACCCCGCTTGTTCGTAAAGAGGGCGAAGCAGCCCACTACTGCCCGAATACTGAAAATTGCCCTCCACAGATTACAGGGAGGATTGAGCACTTCATTCACAGAAACGCAATGGATATCGATTCCCTGGGCGAGCGTACAATTCAGCTTCTTTTTGAAAAAGGTTGGTTGCAACGTCCCTCCGACCTGTATAAACTCACTTTCGAACAACTGATTCAATTGGAAGGTTTTAAAGAACTTTCAGTTAATAACCTGTTAAACGGAATTGAAGAGTCGAAAAAAGCACCATTTGAAGCCGTATTATTTGGGCTCGGAATAAGGTATGTTGGTAAAACAGTAGCAGAAAAGTTGATCGAGCATTTTGGTACTATCGATGCCCTAATGAATGCCTCATTTGAAGAACTTGTTTCCGTTCAGGAAATTGGTGATCGTATTGCTGAAAGTGTTATTGCCTATTTTGAAATTGAAGAGAACAAAGAGGAAATTGAGCGCTTGAAGAAAGCCGGGCTTAATTTTGAGACTACCTTACATACAAAGGAAAGCAATAGTCTGGAAGGCCTTTCATTTGTGATTTCAGGCGTTTTCAAAAACTATGAACGCGAAGAATTGAAAAAACTGATCAAATCCCATAATGGAAAAGTAGTATCTTCTATTTCAAAAAACCTGGACTACCTGATAGCTGGTGATAAAATGGGACCGTCTAAAAAGGAAAAAGCAGAAAAACTTCAGGTACGTATCATTTCTGAAGAAGATTTTGAATCTTTGCTTAGCAAATGAAAGGTATGATACTGAACCAGGCACTTTCATATAAAACCAAACGCTATCAAAAGGATAATAATAAGCTTCGTTCGAGTATTCCATACAACGAAGCTGTGCAAATAGGCATTGTTTTTAGTAACGACACGCACGAAAAATCATTGAAAGCAGAACAACTTGTTGCAAAGTACAGAGCAGACAACAAGCAAATAAAGGTTGTGGCCTACGATAGAAATGTTCAGGTAAAGCACCTCCCTTTTGAGTCGTTTTCAAATAAGGATATTAACTTCTGGGGAAGTTTCATTAATCAGTCTATCAATCAATTTGCAGAAACCTCATTCGACTTCTTGATCTGCCTTGATAATCCTCCCAGCAAGATAATTCAAAATCTTATCGCCAAAAGCAAAGCCAAGTGCAGGGTAGGAATCAGTGCCTCTATGGAAGTGCCCGATAATCTGTTTGAATTGATCATTCAAACAGCTAATGACATGAATCTGGTGGATAGCATTTATAGCTATACCAAAAACATAAGATAATGAAAGAGCTCGAAGGACTTGGCGTGGCGTTGGTTACACCATTCAATGAAAACGGAAGCATTGATTTCAATGGCTTAGAAAGACTTTTAGAGCACACATATAAAGGAGGTGTTGATTACTGGGTAGTCATGGGGTCAACCGGAGAAGCCGCAACCCTTTCTGAAAAAGAACAGGTGGAAATATTAAGTTTCGTTACCCATCATAATCCGGGCAACCTGCCTATTGTTTTCGGAATTGGAGGAAACAATACCCAATTGCTGGTTCAGCGTTTAAAAGAAACCGATTTAAGTGGTGTTACAGCAGTTTTATCATCATCTCCTGCCTATAATAAGCCTTCCCAATTGGGTATTATCGCACATTTTAAAGAACTGGCTGATAACTCTCCTAAGCCTATTTTATTATACAATGTACCTGGAAGAACTTCTTCCAACATGCTTGCTAAAACTACCATTGAGCTTTCATTGCACCCAAACATAATAGGTATTAAGGAGGCCTCAGCAGACCTCTTGCAGATACTTGAAATTGCAGAAAGTACCTCGGATGATTTTTTGGTGACTTCTGGTGATGACCTGCTTACACCTGCTATTACCAGTATTGGAGGCAAAGGCCTGATATCAGTTATGGCAAATGCCAAACCAAATGAATTTAAAAGAATGGTGCATAGTGCACTGGATGGTGATTTTGCTACCAGTAGAAGAATCGCTAGCAGCCTTCTTCAACTTAATAGTTTAATGTACAAAGAGGGCAACCCAGCAGGGGTTAAAGAATTGCTCAATCAAATGAACATATGCAAAAATCATGTTCGTCTGCCACTTGTTCCGGCTTCAGATAGTTTGTCGAAAGAAATTGCCAGCGCTGCAAAAAAATAAAGGCGACTAGAAAGCCGCCTTTATTTAAAATTTATAAATCGTTAATGTTAGCCGTTCTTTTTGTTCTGAACCTCTACACGAATAGCTTGAGCCATGTTTTTCAACTCTTGCATTCCTTTCCTAACTCTTGTTCCAGCTGCGTTGTTCCCTTTATCATAGAACTTTTCGAAATCAGCTTCAAGTCCATCAACTAGGCTTTTTAAGTCATTAAATTTTCCCATTTCAGTTTAAAGTTTTAAGGTTATTGATAATTCTTTAAAATATTTATGAAGGCAATATAGTCAAAATGTGCATAAAACAACACTCTAACGCATTTTTTTGCCTCTTATTCGCTAAATTCTACGAGTTTTTGTTCTCGATAGTAGCCATCGTCAAGCTTTTTCTTAATATCTACAAAAGCAGTAATAGTTTGTTCTACATCCTGAAGCGTATGCACTGCTGTTGGAATAATCCTAAGAATAATGGTTCCTCTTGGCACTACAGGATAGATTACCACAGAGCAGAAAATACCATAATTTTCACGCAAATCCATCGCCAAATTAGCAGCTTCTCCCACTGTTCCATTAAGCACTACAGGTGTTACAGGGCTCTTAGTGGTACCAATATTGAAGCCGTTCTTTCTATAGCCATCCTGCAAAGCATTAACTATTTTCCAAAGGTTTTCTTTCAATTCAGGTTGGGTACGAAGCAATTCAAGTCGTTTTAAAGCGCCCTGAACCAATGGCATGGGTACTGATTTAGCAAAAATCTGCGATCTGGTATTAAAGCGCAGGTATTCAATTATGCCTTTATCTCCTGCAATGAACGCTCCAATACTCGCCATTGATTTTGCAAATGTTGAAAAATAAAGATCTATCTGATCCTGAACACCTTGTTCCTCTCCTGCTCCTGCTCCGGTTTTACCCATTGTACCAAAACCATGCGCGTCATCAACAAGTAATCTGAAGTCGAACTTTTTCCTGAGTCCAACAATTCCTTTTAGATCACCCATATTACCTGACATGCCAAAAACGCCTTCGGTGATAACAAGTATACCTCCACCGGTTTCCTCAACTATCTTCTGAGCTCGTTCAAGCTGCTTTTCCAGATTTTCAATATTGTTATGAGGATATACAAAACGCTTGCCCATATGCAAACGAACACCATCTACAATACTAGCATGTGACTCAGCATCATAAACGATAACGTCTCTCCTATCAACCACAGCATCAATCACAGACATAATTCCCTGGTAGCCATAGTTAAGCAGCATTGTGGTTTCCTTTTGAACAAAAGCCGCCAATTCCTCTTCCAACTTGTCGTGCAGGTTGGTATTACCCGACATCATACGAGCTCCCATAGGATATGCAAGCCCCCATTCTTTGGCTGCTTCCGCATCCGCCTTCCTCACCTCGGGATGATTGGCCAAACCCAGGTAATTATTTAGACTCCAGGTTAGTACTTCTTTTCCTCTAAACTTCATTCGAGGGGCAATTTCACCTTCCAGTTTTGGAAACATAAAATAACCTTCTTCCACATTTGCATGCTTACCAAGAGGCCCCCTATCCAGCATTAATTTCTTAAATATGTCCACAGTCTAATTGTTTTGTGTAGATTAAGTAAAATTCTAGTACGGACGCAAAGATACGTACAATATCAATCATCAGAAAATATAAGCAAAAAAGGCTAAAAGCCTAAATAGATTAAATTTTCGAACGAATTCATTAAGTCAAATAAGGCCTGCAGTCCATTTGTTTCATTAATATTGTATAAAACAAAACCAATGGCAAGCATTAAGAAAATATTAATAGCCAACAGGGGAGAAATTGCTCTTAGAGTTATAAGAACTGCCAAAGAAATGGGCATCAAAACGGTTGCCGTTTATAGCGAGGCCGATCGAAAATCTCCGCATGTAATGGCAGCAGATGAAGCCGTTCTAATTGGTCCCCCACCATCTGCACAATCTTATTTACAAGGAGAAAAAATAATTGAAGCCTGTAAAAAACTTAATGTGGATGCTATACACCCTGGTTATGGTTTCCTTTCCGAAAATGCTGATTTTGCTGAGAAGGTAGAAAAAGCAGGATTGATTTTTATTGGACCTTCCTCCCGTTCCATTCGTATAATGGGGAATAAGCTTGCTGCCAAGGAAGCTGTAAGTGCTTATAATATTCCTATGGTTCCGGGAACAGAAGGTGCCATTTCTGATCCTGAAGAAGCAATTGAAAAAGCCAAAGAAATTGGTTATCCTATTTTGATTAAAGCCAGTGCCGGTGGTGGCGGTAAAGGCATGCGTGTTGTTAATTCGGAAAATGAAGTAGAAGAGCAAATGAAACTTGCAATTAGCGAAGCTATTTCTTCATTTGGTGATGGTTCTGTTTTTATTGAAAAATACATTGAATCGAACAAGCATATTGAAGTTCAGATTCTTGGAGATAAACATGGGAAAACCCTGTATTTTTTCGAACGTGAATGCTCTATTCAGAGAAGGCACCAGAAAGTGATTGAGGAAGCTCCTTCTATGGTTATTTCCGAAGAACTAAGAAAAGAAATAGGGGAAGCGGCTGTTCGTGTAGCCCAATCATGCGATTATTATGGTGCAGGCACCGTTGAATTTATTTATGAAAATGGAGCTTTTTACTTTCTTGAAATGAACACAAGGCTTCAGGTAGAACACCCTGTAACCGAAGCAATAACGGGTGTAGATTTAGTTAAACTTCAAATCTATGTTGCCGAAGGCAGGCACCTGGAGCTAAATCAGGAAGACCTGCAAATTAATGGGCATGCTTTTGAAGTAAGAGTATATGCTGAAGACCCACAGAATAGCTTTTTGCCTGACATTGGTAATTTAAAAACATACAACAGACCTCAAGGACCTGGCATTCGTGTTGATGACGGTTTTGAACAGGGAATGGATATCCCTATCTATTACGATCCAATGATTGCCAAACTTGTAACGTATGGCCATACACGAGAAGAAGCAAGACAAAGAATGATAAGAGCTATTGATGAGTATCAGATTACGGGAATCAAAACCACACTGCCTTTTTGCAGATTCGTTTTTGAACATGAGGTTTTTATGAACGGAAGTTTTGACACAAAGTTTGTTGAGAAACATTTTAGATCTGAAATGCTCGATTCTAAAAATAAAGAAGAGGAAGAAATAGCTGCATTGCTGGCAGCAAAGGTATTTGCCGGTTCAGTTGCAAAGCAAACAAATCATCAAACCAGCAATGGTATAGTTAAAAAATCTGGTTGGAAACAACGGCTGAATAACTAATGGAACTAAAGTACCCCTTGGTTCTTGCTTCCGGTTCTCCCAGAAGAAAGGAGCTTTTGGAAAAATTGCAACTACCATTTTCAGTAGAAACAGTTGAGGTTGATGAAACAATACCTGAACACATTAAACCCTCAAAAGCTGCCATCTACCTTGCCAAGGTAAAAAGCGAGGCCCACTCTCATCTTGCGAAAAACCAAATTGTGATAACTGCAGATACAATCGTTACATTAAATGGTCAAAGTTTAGGTAAGCCTTCTTCAGCTGAGGAAGCAGTTAAAATGCTTAAAAAATTATCAGGAAGAACACATAAAGTAATTACAGGTGTATGCATCCGTCTTCAAGATCAAATGGATGTATTTGATGTTACCACCAAAGTAACATTCGGTGAGCTGGAAGAAAACGATATTCAAACCTATGTGCAATCAGGAAATGCATTTGATAAAGCAGGCGCCTATGGAATTCAGGAATGGATAGGACTTATTGGAGTAAAATCTATTGAAGGTTGCTATTATAATGTGATGGGCTTACCGGTTTTTGAATTGTATAACAAGTTGAAAAATTTCAGAACTCACTAAAACAGGCATCATTTTTGGTTTCAAAGCACAAAACACTTTGAATTACCTTTATTTTCATAACTTAGTGTTACACCTAATGTATAACCAAGCTCAAAACATATGAAAACCGTACTTTCTATTGTTGCCGTTTTGTTTTTCAGTTTATCTATTGTTGCACAGCCCAACTACAACCTTAATGTGTATAGTGTTAAGGCAGGTCAAAAAGCGAACTTTTACAATAACGAAGCGAACCGATTAATAAAAAGAGGCCAGTTTAACGAAGCGGTATTAAATGCAGCCAATGCCTTAAAACTTGCTGATAAAAAAGGGCAAATAGCTGAAGCGCATGAAAGGTTAAATGACTCTTATGACAGGGCAATTCAGGAAAACCTTATCCGGATTGAAACTCTTAAAGGCAATACTGAAACATTTAATGGTGATATTACCGTAACTGAGCTAGCTGAAATTGTAAGAATTTACAAAACCATGCGCAATTACAATAACGTGCTACGGCTGGTTCCTCCCAAATCATACAGATCGGTAAAAAAGAAAGACCCAGGTCTTCATATTGAAATTGAAAATTATAAAGATGACCTTGATGCTGCAAAAAAAGCTTTTGAGCAAGGCAAGGAAATGGCAGCTGCCATGCATTACGATAAGGGAAGAGAGCTTTCCAGAAATTCAGATTTAGAATCGAACAAACAGGCGGCAAGGGAATTCAAATGGGCTGATATGTATGTAAAAGGCTTTAGAGATGCAAAAGCCCGGTATGCAACTGCTAAAGACCTTGGTACAACTCGCATGGGTATTACTGCAATGCAAAGTTCGTCTCAGGCAAGCTCGTATGGCGACCTGGGTTCAATGACATCAGAGTATCTTGTTTCTGATCTAATGAGTGGAAATAAATACGAATTCTTTGATATTGTAAGCAGAGACCAGCTAGACTTAATTCTAAAAGAGCAGCAGTTGAATCTAAGTGGTATGATGGATGAAAGCTCCACAGCAGCTATCGGTAATCTTAAAGGGGTAAATGTATTATTGGTTGGTAAAATTAATACAGCAGCGGCCGACAGGCAGAGTTTGCAACCAATGGCTAAAAGCTATCAGGCCGAAGTAGCTGATGGAAAGGAAAAATACATTGACTCCGAGGGAAAGGAAAAAGAGAGAACAAAGTACAAGACTGTTTATGCTGTTGCTCAAATATTTACAAAAACGGCCCAGGCAAGCGCTTCCGGTTCATTTAAAATATTGGATGTGGAAACAGGAACCATATTAAAAGCTGGCACTGTAAGTGGAAACTATGACTGGAAATATGAATGGGCCAAGTATACAGGAGATAAAAGGGCATTGCCCGGAAACGTTCAATCAATGGTAGGAAGAACCGAAGCTCAGTTCCCTCTGAACACCGTTTTGGTACAAAATGCCGTAGAGAACCTTTCTAAGAACTTATCAAACGAAGTAAGAGAATATGCAAATCAGGTAGGTCGTTAATAACGACCTACTTTTGCTTGTATTCCAATTCATATAAAAGGTCTTCCGCAATAGACTTTTTAGCCGCCTCATACGCTTTGGCACTTGCGAGTTCATAACTTGCTGCACCACCTTTTACACTAGTCAGTGAGTATTTGTAGATTTCCTTATTGGTAGCTACTTGGCGCATTGAAATGGTTGCATCCAGATAAGAAAAATAAGCAAACTGACTGGCTTGTCCTTTTCGCGTAGATGCTTCAATTTCAATAATATAATCAGCATCCTCTGGCGAATCAATGAATTTATAATCAAGCTCCGCCATCGTGTTTTTTACTGAGGGTTCAAGCACTTTTATTTCTAATGGATTACCCATGCTTAATTCAGAAGATTTCACATAAACCGTTGGAGCCAAAACCTCCAGTTTCGCTTTTAATACGAATGGAGGGTGCTCCAAAACAACATCTTTACAGAATTTGGAGTCTGGCTTAACATCTAAAAGAGCAGCTACATCAATTGAGGCATTCAAGATCAGCTCTCCACTTCTTTTGATTTGATCTTTGTTCAAAATAAATGTCACCACTCCGGATTTATCAGTGGAAACAGTAGTAGAAAACTCTACTTTCTCATCTCTCATGATTTGAAAATGAATAGGAATATCCACCAATGGAGTCGTATTCAATGACACATCTACTTTAATGGGATATTTAAATAAATCCACCTTCCTGATCACGTAATCATATTGATCAGAAGTTAGTTTTATGGATGAAAGATCCTCTATATACTCGAAGTTTTCGGGAAGAAAAGGCAGGTCTCCAAACTGAACTGCATCGTAGGGGAATTTATTATTTACAGTTGCACGTACTTTGCCCTTGGCATCCGTAAAATTAGTCACCATTACAATCATTCCATTTGCCTCTGTAAAGTTTCCTTCAAAGGTATAATCGCAATCCGCATCACCCAGTTTAACCGTTTCCAAATCGCTTAGCTTATTAAGAATCCTGTTTTTGAATTCAGCAGAAAAACGGCTTTCTTTCCCGGAATCCTCGAAACCTATTTTGCCTGTGCATACAGTAAAGGGTGAATCCCCGATTTGCAATTGTAAACCATAGGCATAGAAAGAAGCCAATTCATGAACATTAATTGTTCCGATGGTAAAGAAATCATTTGTGCCTTTGGCAATATCCAATTTCATCTGACCAATCTTCTTGAAATCAATCAGGTCATCCTGCCCTAGCGCCATCAGAATAACAGCGGATTGATTAATTTCCTTCAACTTTGACTGGCTTTCAAACAACAGATCAATAGCTCCTTCCTTATCTCCGGATTGGATTTTGGAGCTGGCAATACCAAGGTTATTATCTATTGCTTTTGTATCAGTTTTAATGATATCCAGGTTATAATCGATCAACTCTTGAATACTTACATACGAAAAGGAAAAAGCGGTTTTTTTCTTTTTATTATAATAATTTTCAAAATTCAACCCTACAAGCTCTGCTTTTGAAATCGATACCGAATTCTGGTCCAGCAGTTGTGTTGATTCTGTATTAACAATTGAGATATTCATTTCCGTCTCAGATTTCACATTTACATGAATAGATTCAATTATCTGATTTCTGGACATCTGATTCAATTGCTTATACACCTCTGCAAGGCTTTGCCCCTTAGCAACCAATTCTGAACTAAGACCTACAAGGTACCTGTCAGACGAATACTGAGATTCTCGTTTGTAAGGGTCTACCCAATCTGGAGCATCTTTTTGAGCAAAGCCGATACCTGAAAAAAAAGACAAAAAGGATAATAATAGGAAAGTTCTCATATGTAAGGTTATTAAAAAGAAGGGTTGGCCCGGAGTAACCCAAACCAACCCTTTTAAGTCAGTAGTCTGGTTTAATTATCCCATTTCATAAGTTTCTCCAACTTATCATGAGCTATATCCGTTTCTTCTTCCAGTTTCTTAGAAATTGCTCTTTGAGCTACTTCCATTGCCTTTTTAGAATTGTAGGCAATACGAACATTAGCCTCCACATTTTTGTTCTTTAGGGTTCTGTAAATTTCAAAAAGTGGAAGAGTCCTTCCTAATTCCTGTGCAATTATGTTTTTAGAAGCAGCAACCGTTTTGGTCACAGAAGCGGCTTCCTCAGCATTAAATTGCTGGTTGGCAATACTATTCTCGATAAGAGCTGCCACCTGAGTTGAAATAGAACCTGCAAGTTCTAGTTTAGCCAATTCAGTAGCTTGTAATTTAGCAGCCGATGTGGTGTTGGCCACAGAATTACCTGAAGCTACAATGTACAAAGGGTAACCATCCTCATCTGATTCGTATTGACGGATCCATGCAGTTTCAATTTGCTTTTCCATAGGAAGAGCACCCGGAGCTACATCATATCCTTCTTTTTTAAACCTCTTTGCTTCCTTTCGGGCTTCCTTCACAGCCTTTTTCTTGATTTCCTTTTTGCCTGCTTTTGCAGCCTCTTTAGTTTGAGCCATTGTTGCAGTACCAAAAGCAAATACAACAGCTAGTGCAATAGTTAGAATTCTAGTAAGTTTCATAGTCGTATTATTTAACGTTTTAAAATTACATATTTATTTCAATTTAATTTTATTACAGCAAACCTTCCTATGGTGCTTGGTTTTTGGGTAGTGGGATGCTGCGAATCATTGGTAAGCTCAACCGTGCGTTCAGATACGTAAAAATCGAGCTCGCGCAAGTAAATGGTGCCATCTGGTTTAATATCTGCCTTGCCGTTTTTTACTCCTTCTAAAAGTGCTTTTGTAAACGCTCCGTGAGCCCATTCAGAACTTTCCTGCGCTGTTTCATTACCTGTTGATGCGGCCATAATCACAACACCATTTTCATCGCTCGCGGCATCTCTTACTGCCTCGGTATTGTCTGAATCGTTGAGCATATTAACCCCAAACTGTCCACTTTTACAAGCATCAATAAAAACCAAAACATTAGATGGCAAATCGCCCAGCGTAGAAGCTATGTTACGCCAGCTAACCAGAGTTTGCGATACATTCTGAAGGTCAGCATCGTAAGGCAGGATGTAGAAGTTTCCATTATCGTTTATCCCATGGGATGCAATAAAAATAACCACCATATCCTTGCTTCGGGCTTTATTTTTTAGTTGCTCAAGTGCCTCCAAAATAGAGCCTCGGGTTGCATTTTCATTTACCAATTCGGTTAATTTAACCTCCTTGTAAATATTTGTACCTAGCGTATTAAACACTTGAGCTACTGATTCTGCATCCTGATCGGCATAATTCAGATCGTAGGCCTGATTTGAGTATTTTGAAACACCTATACTTACTATGTACAGGTCAGGCCTACTTGAGTAATCAATAATATCGACCGAACGCCCGCCTTCCGTGGCATTGGCCAGGTTAAACACCCTCTTTTCAGAAACAACCTTAGCCTCCTGATTTGAAACGAAAATTCTAATTTCATTCACAGGATGTGTAATAAAGATATCCTGCTCTATCATTACATCGTGCTTACCCACAGTCTTAGGTATTGCTACACCCCTGGTATCAGGTGCAGGCCTTCCATTTACAAGGATTTTGATAAGTTTAATCTCTGAAGGCGATTTTACGATCGCTTTTATCGTTACTCTACCACTCTTGGCATCAGTTACCAATGTTTCAGGCGTAACCCATTGCACCTGAGGAGCAGTATTTACTACCTCTTCTTTCTCAGGTACTTCGTCCAGTTTTACCCGCTCCTGGGCTATTTTAAAATTACCAAGCAATAAGGTTTGTTTAACCAGCTCGGGCTGATGGAACTTTGATGAAAAAACACTGCTTTTATAAAACCTTGAAACGCTATCAATGGCTAAATCTTCCTGCCACCCCATATATTTCTCACCCCCACTTGAAGCCTGGTAAAAACCCTGTGGAGTCCAGCAAATCCACTCGTCTTTAGGAGCCAGGTATAAAGAGGTTAGCAATTCCCCTGACTTCAAATTCCAGATATTAATCGTTTGGTCGGAGCATAATGCAGCCAATCTGTTGTTTGCTGCGGCTATTGATGTTATAGCCCCGTTAAACCCTTTCAATTCGGATTTAAACTCTCCATCCCGGTCATATACCTTAAGTGAATAATCACCACCCACTGCAATCGTATTATCGTCTATTACTGTGTAGGAACGCAATCTGCCATCAATTCGCGGATTCATTTCCACAGTACCCTTAAAGCCTGTGCTCAAGGTATACATACCAACAGGTGTAAGCGAATAAGCTCCATCTTTATGCTGCTCTGTATTGAAATCTGTAGCGTTCAATTTCCATAAATAGTCCAGTTGTTTTAAATCAAACCCGGAGGAGAACGTATTTCCTTTTTTACCTATGCCTAATATACCGCTAGAAGATATTCCAATGGCATTAGCGGAAGATGCCTTGTTCTTAAAAACCTGTATGGGACTGTTATCAGAAAGGTCGTAAATGATTATATCTCCCTTTTCCCCTCCTGCTAATGCACCCAGTTTATTAGATGAAACCGCAGATGCTGTTGAACTTGAAAATGTAACTGGCATCGGCTGCACCACAGAAGATGTTGAAAGAGAAATGTGATAACCCATATTTGCCGATACTACAATATCAGTGCCATTTATGGAAATATTGTTGACAGGGGATAGCAAAGAAGCCAGGTAACGTTTGAAAGTTCCTTCATTATCCCAAAGTATGACTTTACCCTTATTTCCCCCTGAAACAATACCCTTTCCATCGCTTGTGAATGCACAGGCATATACTTTGTCAATATGCATTCGCATTAAAACAGACTCTTTTGAGCCGCTTAAGTCCCATAATCTAAGTGACCCATCATAGGAAGCTGATACCAATTGCTCACCGTTTGGGGAAAAGGAAATATCATACACCTGGGCTTTATGACCAGTCAGTTTTCTGGAAAGGGTCCCGGTAATAGCATTATTGGCAAACCCTATATCCCAAATATTTATTGAGCCGGTAACATCCGCACTGGCAAGATGAAGCCCGTCAGATGTAAAATTCAAGGAAGTAATAACATTTGTATGGCCCTTAAGAACCACAACGGGAGCATCACGTTGCAGGTCAATTAATCTAACTTCATTTTCCTTGAAATATCCACCTATGGCAAGAAACCTGTCATCCGGAGATAATGCCACCGCATAGATTGCACCTTCAGGGCCTTGCCCTGAAAAAGTTCGGATGGTACGGTCAAGCGCACCTTCTTTTACATCCCAAATGCGAATGGTTTTATCATCTGACACAGAAATCAGTTGACTTCCATTTGAGGTAAACACCATTCCGTTTACTAAACCGTTATGCGATTGGGGATCTATAACCAGGCGGGTCTGAGCTGAACTATAATGACCGGTGGAAAAGATCAAAATAGCCAAAACAATTACATAGGGCTTCATAATTGCAGTTTGGATAGAATGATTATTTCATAAACATACAATTAAGTGACGAAATGCCAACTACTTGTTAGCCATAAACAAAAGAACCATCCGATTGGATGGTTCTTGCAAACTAAAAATTATTCAGCTTAATTATCTTTCGGTTTATCCTTGTCATCTTTTTTCTGTTCCACCTTCACGGCATCTCCATCCTTCAATCGTTTTGAGACTGCAATAAAAGGACCTACAATTACTTCAGCTGAGTCGCTAAGATCACTGGTAATCTCAATATTCTCATAGTCACTAATACCGGTTTCAACTTTTACAAGTTTGGCAATGCCATTATCGTTTACGAAAACAACCTCTTCATTTTCCACTTTGTCGCCTGAGTCTTCATCCGCTTCGGCAGGAGGAGGCTGATTACCGCCTCTACCTCTTCTTGGCCTTCTTTCTTCTTTCTTTTCGCCTTCTTCCTTATCACCTTCCTGATCTTTCATTTGAGCCTTCTTCACTTCTTCCGGATTGCGCACTGTAACCGCTGCTAGAGGCAAGGTTAAAATATTGGATTTAGATTCGGTTATGATATCCACGCTCGCTGTCATTCCAGGCTTAAACGGATGAACATTCCCTTTTTCTTTAAGGTCAGCATAAGAAGAAGGAAGAATATTGATTTTCACCTCAAATTCAGTAACAGCATCATCTGATACCTTGTCTTTGGCCGTATTAGCGATTTGCGTAACTATACCTTTAAACTTCTTGTTCAAATGCGTGTAAGCATCCACATCAATAATAGCGGTATCACCAAGAGATATGCGAATAATATCGTTTTCATTCACATCCACCCTCACTTCCATATCATTCAGATCTGCAATTCTAAGCATCTCGGTACCGGCAAATTGCGAGGTACCTACAACCCGCTCTCCTTTTTTAACACTAAGCTTGGATATGGTTCCACTTATTGGAGACAAAACCGAGGTTTTGCGCAGGTTCTCCCTTGCATCAGCTAAAGCAGCCTGGCCGCTTTTCACGATAAACTGAGCCGCTTCGACCGAAGCTTTGGCAGAATTAAGATCATCTTTAGATACCTTGTAGTTTTGTTCTGCAAGTTGCCAATCTGCATCTGAAATCACCTCCTGCTCATGCAGTTTCTTATTTCGATCATATTCAAGCTTGGCTCGTTCAAAAGTTGCCTGAGCTCTCGAATAGTTGGATTCTGATGATCTCAAATTGGCCTTTTGCTGACTCAAACTGGCTTCTGCACGCTGAACAGCTGAAATGTAGTTGTCAGGACGAATCTTAACAAGCAACTGCCCCAATGTTACAGAATCGCTTTCTTCCACATTCAACTCAATAATTTCACCTGCCACATCAGGGCTGAGCTTAACTTCTGTTACTGGTTGCACCATACCGGAAGCACTTATTTTTTCCACAATGGTCTGGCGCGAAGGTTTGGCAACCGTTACTTCAATTTCCTTCTTGTTCGTTTTTTTAAGAACCATCACTAAAATGACGAGTCCTACCAAAACAGCCAGCAGAATGTATATTATTCTGTTCGAACGCTTTTTTTGTTGAGCCATGCTAAAACTAGGTTAATAGGATTATAGTTCTATCGGTTTTCCTTGATAGAAATCTAAAATTTTAAGTTTAAAAATGAAATTATATTTTGCCCTTAACAGGTCTGATTTTGCTTGAAACAAGTTATTCTCCGCTACCTGATATTCTGTGTAATTGGCAGCTCCGTTCTCGTAACGTTGCTTTGTAGCACGGAATGACTCTTCCTGTGCTTCAACACGTTTATACGAACTCACGTATGCTTTTGCCGAACTTAGCGCATCGTTGCTGGCCGTTTCAATGGTTTGCCTTAGTATCTGACGCTGTTGTTGGGCCTGAACCGTTGCGCGATCTCTAGTAATTTTGGCCCGCTGAACTGCTGCATTTGCCCGATAATTATTAAAAATAGGTATGCTTAAACTCAAACTAACAGATTGGCCAAAGTTGTCGGTTAACTGATCAGTTGTTGAATAGGGAGATCTGATATAATTCGGAACGGATGCTATCACAGGATCGTTGGTGGTCTGCACAACTCCTATCTGCTCAATAATTGTAGGCGTATTCGAGTCAATTCCCAAACGACCCTTGTCAGCAATAAGCGATGAATAATTCGTACTTATCCCTGCATTCAATCGTAAGCTAGGATAATAATTACTTTTGGCCACTGCAATAGCTATATCAGCCGCTTCCACCTGCCCGTCTGCACTTTTTATCTCAGGCATAGTGCTTTCAGCAGTTTCGTAAATAATTTCAGCATTGATATCTGCCAGCATGCTGCTGTCTAGTTCAATTTCAGGAATAATCACGTCAAGTGTAGAAGTGCCAGGTAAAAGCATCGCCTGCTTAAGCTGCAACAATGAAACCTGTAGCGTATTATCGGCATTGATTACATTCAATTCATTGCTGGCCAACTGAGCCTGCAAATCGAGCGCTGAGCTTTTAGGCAAAGCGCCTGCTTCTACTTGTTTCTCTGTTCTTTCAAGCTGAGATTTTGTTGATTTATACTGGAGTTGGGCATTGGCCAGTAATTCTTTATTAAAGATAACGTTTGTATAAAAGGTGATAATGTTTAGAATAACATCATTCTTGGCTTTTTCCAGATCGTTTTCGCCACTGGAAAGCAGAGCTTTATTCTGACGGATCGTGTTAAGCACGTTACCTCCGTTGAAAATCAACCAACTGGCATTTAAGCTTCCAAATCCATTGGCCTGCTGGTCCAGTGTAACAAGGTTAGTTTCCGGGTTAATTGACCTACCCCAGTTGTACCCATAATTTGCACTGGCATTTAACGTAGGCAAACGTTCCAGCTTGGATTGACCCAGGTTTACTCTGTTGTTTTCCAACAATAGTTCCTGGTTCTGAACTGATAAATTATGCTCAAGCGCATAATTAATACACCGTTGAACGGTCCAAAGCGAATCGCTTTGACCGAATGCGGCAAAATTACCAAAAGCCACTAGGGCCATAAAAGTGAGTGTTGTTATTGTTTTGAATTTTGACATAGTATAAATATTTATTCTAATACTGGTAAATATACGGTTTCAATTACCCAATCAAGATTGTTAATATACTCAATTGTTGTTGGTTTCATTGGTGAGTCCATTTCAATTACCTGGCAAGCTAAGTCATTTTTACCTTTTCTTGAAACAGACATAGTAGCAATATTGCAATTATCCTGAGAAAGCACGTTAGCAATAAAGCCGATGCTTCCTTTAATATCATGAGCTTTTATGAGCAAAGTAATTAGTGAAGTTGAAAAATCTGCTCTAAACCCATCAATCTCTGCTATATTGATTACCCCTCCCCCTTTGCTTTCTCCAATTAACATGCATTCGCGCTTATCGTTAGAAACTTTGAGGCTTACCGTGTTAGGATGAAAGGTGCTTGCATTGCCTACCGATCTGAACTTAAATTCCAACCCCAACTCTTTGGCCACATCAAATGAAGTTTTGATACGAATGTCATCGGTATTGAAATTAAGCAGGCCGGCAATAATTGCCCGGTCGCTTCCATGCCCTTCATAGGTTCTGGCAAAAGAATTGTAAAAGGTGATTTCCGCCTTTTTCGGAATTCCTCCCAACATTCCAACTGCTGCTTTACCGATCTTAACAACCCCGGCTGTGTGCGAACTGCTCGGGCCAATCATAATCGGACCAATCATATCGAACACACCGCTTTTATCCCCCATAAATTGTTATCTTTTTCTTACTCAATGTTAACGTAAACGGAAATTAACTGTAGAAAGATTTATATAAATGGAAAATAAATCTCCTATACTGCAACCGCAGCCTTTATGTGGGGATGCGGATCATAGCCAACCAGCTCAAAATCTTCAAATTCAAAATCAAAAAGGCTGGAAACTTCGGGGTTTATTTTCATAGTTGGCAAAGGCCTGAAATCCCTGCTTAGCTGCAAATGGGTCTGCTCCAGATGGTTTATGTACAAATGGGCATCACCAAACGTATGCACAAAATCTCCGGGTTTGTAACCGGTTACCTGAGCGATCATCATAGTGAGGAGCGCATAGGATGCGATGTTGAACGGTACACCAAGAAAAACATCAGCGGAACGCTGATACAGCTGACAAGAAAGCTTGCCATCTGCTACATAAAACTGGAACAAGGTATGGCAGGGAGGCAGCCCCGATTTGGCCATTACGGGAATGTCCTTGGGATTCCATGCCGAAACGATATGCCTCCTTGAATTCGGGTTATTTTTCAAGTCTTCAATCAACTGAGTGATCTGATCCACTCCTTCAAAGTTTCTCCACTGGCGGCCATATACCGGACCTAACTCGCCCCACTTTTTTGCAAAGGAAGCATCTGCTTTAATGTTTTCCTTAAACTCTTCGAGTTTGGCTTTCCAACCTTCAGTGTATTTAGGAAACTCATCTGCAAGCCCGTTTTCATTCAGGTAGTTCTGAAAGGGCCACTCGTTCCATATGTTTACTCCGTTTTGCACCAGGTAACGAATATTGGTGTCGCCTTTAATAAACCACAGCAGCTCAATAATAATGGAACGCAAATGCAGCTTTTTGGTAGTTACTACCGGAAACCCATCCTGCAAATTGAACCGCATCTGATGGCCAAAAATACTAATGGTGCCGGTGCCGGTTCTATCCCCTTTTTCAACCCCTTCATCGAGTATGCGCTGCATTAAATCGTGGTATTGCTTCATAGTTGGCTAATGAATTATTTGTTCGTACAAATGTAGGAATTTCAGCCTTTTGTTGCCCGTTGGCCAGCAAACATTTTAGATGCTTTTGATTGTTGGCATACCTATTGTCTGTGAGACACAGACCAAGGATATGAATCCGTTTTTCAACAATATGTCCAACAATATATGATTGCGGTAATGCAAGTTACTCTTCAGTTGGCGCGTTTGCTAACGCATGATAGCTTATAGTGCACACGTTGCTCTATTTTAAACGCGCGCTAACAAAGTTAAATATAAGGGCATAAAAAAACCCTGCCGAAGCAGGGCTTTACTCAACAACCAACAGGCACTTTTGCCGTGTCAGGCTTTTAGTTTCCTATCTGAGACAGATCGACCGTTACAGTTCTGCCTTCTGAGGTAATAGTGATGATGCTATCACACTCTCCATCTCCAAAGTCAATAACATACGATGTGCCGTCTATTATTACTTCTTTGGTTCCTTGTACAGGTATTCTTGCTTTATTAGAAGCCCTGCAAGTTCTTTTGAAGATAAGATTAGTCAAAACTGTGCTGCTGTAAGTAACGCCATCTCTGTTTACACCATTTGCAGTACTTCCTTCCAAAATGTGCATTTCATCATTTAGTGGATTAGAAGCGCGTACCCAAACTCTGTATCTATCCACTTCGCGAGTTGCAAAGGTTTCATCGGGCCAGGTTACTTTACCGCCAACAAGCGTAACATGGAATTTAGGATAGTCATCTGCAGAAGCCGATACGTTCTCAACTGTTCTGGTTCCTTCAATATGACGTCCGTCAATATAAAAGTCCTGGAAGGTGATGGTCCATTTTGAACCGGGAACAAATCGTGCACCTGTATAGGTAATAAAGATAATACCGCTTCGGGTAACACCGTAAGGGCCAGTACATCCGTCACCAAAATCAATGGTTATGGTTTTAGCTTCCTTGTCGTGTGTGATAGTAGCGCACGCTACTCTTTCATCAACATCCTGGTCAGCAACCCTGCCTCCCAATGAGCCATCCGAATAACCCATAATGTTGTCTGTAATCTCATCAACTTCATCGAAGTCTGCTTCAGCAACTGCATCTGCTTCAATTGCTGTTTCGTTTAGTGTGTCTGGCTCCTCAGCATTTTGCTGACAGGAAGTAACAAATAACATAGCTACCAACCCCAGACCTAACATGTTTTTTACTACTAGTGAATACATTGAATTAACCGTTTTCATATCTTGTTCGTTTAGTTTGTTTGCTCCTTAGAGACAACAGGCACTAAAAGGTTTAACCAAAGACAGAAAAAAGTTGGATTAATTTTTCAAATAATTGAAAAACAATGCTTTACAAAAAAAATAAGCTTAAGAGATTACTAGGCCATTGGCAGATTCATTGATTTTATCTGGTTCAAATACGAAGCCGTTCATAACAATGTACTTTATGGTTTTTGATTGGTCGACCAGAAGAAAGTTGGCAGAACCTTCAAAAACAGGGTGTTGAAGATATGGTAGTTTACGAGGATGAATAATATTAACGGGGTACGCCACATGACTTTCGAGAGGCACCTGTTCGGTTATGAGAAACAAAACCCCTTGCCTGAGCAATCGTTTAACAGAAACTGTTGAAAGCTCACTGTAGTCACTTAACCTTACAGCCTTTCCGGGAGCAACTTTCAATTGTGTGGCATCTATGGTTTCAAATCCAAAGAAGGAAGATAAATCACCTAAATCATCAATTTTACCTATTGAGAAATAATGAGGATGATCCAGAAGTTGTTCGGTTCTGTTAATACCAATATCCAGCACCGGACTAACAGAACCGGTAAAGCCGGCATTTTTAATTAATACATCAAAAAGTTTTGTATCTATTGATGGTATATCAGAGTAATCCTTTACCGAAAATTGGTTCAATGCTGCGCTAGCAATTAGCTCAAATCCCTTAAGTAAGCTGGCAAAATTCAATTTGCGAATTGCTTCTTTTTCGGGGTCGTCCTTAATCCAGCCCGACTCCACCAGGATTGTGCTAATACCTTTCGATTGCATAAAATCTCCAAAAGATCGATGGCTGTAGGCATCATCATACAAGCCAACTCCCCCGGGAATATATTCCTGGGCATATTCGTTAATACCTGCAATTACCTGCATCGCCTTTTCGCGCACCTTGTTCACCTTGCGTGACTGATCAAATGCCGGGGCTAAAAAAGACAAGCTGGAAGGAACTCCTGTGTTTCCAACATTGTAAAATCTGCGCTGATCATGGAGGTTAAAGGCAAAGTCAGGTTTGAATTGCTCAGCAGTATTTTTCAATAGTCTGGCTTCAGGTGTTTGTAAAGCAATGGCATCCCTGTTCATATCAATTTCAGTAGATGTTCTTCTCTGAAAACGCTCTGCACCATCCGGATTGAGCATTGGTATAAACACTAGAGTTAAACTATCGGCCAGTTGCTTTCTCAATGAATTAAATGCATCGCTGCTTGTGAAAAAGACAAGAAGGTCTAAAATAGCTCTGGTTGCTGTGGATTCATTTCCATGCATTTGGCTCCATAAAAGAACTTTAGTTTTGCCACGACCATACGTAATCGTCTTTATTTCACGGCCTTCTTCGGAACAACCAAGAGAAGCTACTTCTAACTCTTGGTTCTCTTCAAAGAATTCAATCGCCTCCATTAAATCGGCATGCCTGAAAAGGTTGGTATTAATGGGATTGAAGTGGTACGAACTGTATGCGCTAACTATTTCCCTAACAGTGTCTTTTTTATTTTGTGCCATTAATCCAAATGTAGACAGAAATACCAGAAAGAGGACTACAGGATAAGCTGGAACCCAATTTTAACTCCAAAATCATGCACGTTCGGGTTATCCAGGTAGGTTAGTCTGTGAAAGAAATCAACGCGTATTACTTTTAAAATGTTTTCAACACCATAGCCTAATTCAACATAAGGCAGATCGTCTCTTAGCACACCAAACTGCTTCTCCGGATTTCCCTGACTGTCATAAATAGGTACGATGAGATCGATGTTTTCCTGGCGAATGCCGCCATATAATATCTTGGCCTCTCCAACCAACCTTAGTTTTAGTGCTCTTAATAAAGGAACATGGTTTAATATCTTCCCTTCAAAATGATGTCTGTAATCAAATGAAACATACCTATCTGTTACAAACTCAAAATTGTTCATAAGGTTGTACGTGTATGGGATGTAAAACGGAGTTTCGTTGCCCAGGTGGTTTTGCAGAACCGGATATGGAATATTACCAAAAACATATTCTCCTTCCAGTGTAAGATAGGAAGTACCCAACTCGCCCATTTTTAGCTTTTTGAGAAACTCGAATCCAAGTTTTTGGTAAATTAGATCAGAATCAAACAGAGGCATACCAGCTGTAAAATTCAGACGAATGATAGGGAATCTGTTGAAGCCACCTGAGATACGATCGTTATCGTCTACCAAATACTTTCTGTCTTTGGCCCATTCCACCTGAAGCCGTGCTTCTGTGGTGGTAATATTCTGCTTTATTTGAGGATCGGGTTTGTTAAGGTCATCGTAATAACTGAAATCGAAGACAGGATCCAGCCGATCGTATCTGAATGTAAGGCGTGTGTTGATGTCTCTTACCAATTGGTTATTGAGAGTGAATTGAAGCTTTGAATGCTGAAACGGCCTTCTTAAGGTACCTAGTCGGTTAAATGTATAAAAGACTCCTTCGTCATTAATATCGCGATACGCAAAATAGACAGGATCAACATCTTCACGCACTTCAATTCCCGTCTTTATCCACGGTTTCCGTGAAATGATGTAATCAATCCCGACCTTATATTTCCATTTTTCATCACCAAACCCATAACCAACAAGTCCTTTAAGTACCCATTTGTCGCTAAACTGGAAATTCGTTTCTCCTCCAAAACCCAATCGCAACCCCTCCACATTGTTGTATGACAAAAACAAAGGATAAGGGCCGAGATCAACCTTGCCAAGCTTGTAATAGCCACTGTAAGCAAACTTCACCAAGTCAGTATAAGTTTTTATAACTGGAATGGTTTTCAGAGTATCAACCATATGATACACATTGATCTCACTTGCAGAAAGTTTTTCGTGCCTGTGGTCCTGCCAGTACATATCGTTGCTCATGCGCACTTCCTCATCCATTTCAACCGGCAAGCGATAGTACGATTCGTCACGTGGTTGATTTACCACAATGTGATCGTTGGATACGTAGAATTTGGCCAGCAAGCCTGCAATCTCCTCAGTGGGTTGCGATACATCTACCAATACCCTTGTTTTTGAAGGCAGCCATGGGCCGGCCTCAGTTCGTACAAGTTCTTGCCTGATCGTTAGTTTTTCGATAAAATTAAGATTGGCGGCCTTGCCTACAGATACGTCAATCTGTTTAAGCGCATATTCTTTTTTGGTTACCCAAATAGTGCCTTTAAAAGCGAGGTCGTTTTTACGTTTAGGCTCAAAATCCAAACGGTAGCAGAAATCGTCACCTATCATTACACTATCCATTAGGTAGTAGTTATAGATTCCCTTCCAGCCATTGGTTAAAGGGGAAACAAATTCCTTTTCGAGAATTGTCATGTAATTCTTGTAGAAATTATACTCCTGGTACGTGGAGCCAACCAACTGAGAAGTAAAGGTGCCATCTGTGAGTCCCAAGCCATTCACTTTGGTTTTCAGTATATATTCATGGCGCATGTCGGGGTTATTCCGAACGTAGTACCTGGAAAGTGCCTCAGAAAAAAATACCGGGAGTATTGGACGGCCATTATCGCCTGCAATAATCTGTATGCTATCGAGCACCGAAACAATTTTTTTAACCTGTTTATTTTGTTTGAACTTATCCGTGAGGTTGTCTACATCTACTTCAATTTTGGTATAGCTTTCATACTCATAGGCATCTAAAGAACGCTTATCATTTTCTTCTTTATGATCTATTACATTGCGCATAATGGCAAAAGCCGGGTTTTCTTCCGCCACAAAAACAACTTCCTGCAAATTGACTACCTCCACATCCAACTGAAAATCCAGATTCTGACGTATACCATTTTTAATAGGTAGTGTTTTTGTTTTGTAGCCAATATAACTTGCAATAACACTATCAACCGGTTGAGTGGTTTCAATGGTATAGGTACCATCAAATTTAGTGGTAGTACCTGTAGAGGTACCTTTAAAAATTACATTGGCAAACGGAATGGGATCTCCGTTATCGGCATCTTTTACCTTACCATAAACAATGGTTTTCTGAGCAAGAACCTCACCCGAAAAAGCGAAAAAAAAGATAATATAGTAGGGTAAAAACCTCAATTTAGAAGTACGTTAAAGCAATACAAAATTATGTTTACAAAGTAATACTAATCCACTTTAAACGTCCAACTAAAAGAATTGATTCACTTCAAAATAAAAAATTATGAAGCGAAATCGGAAATATTTTCAATCTAATATATAAAGATCAGCCACCGCCTTTACACGCGCAAAGAATTCGCGGATACGAACATTGCCTGACTCACTGAGTGGCAACCTCTTTGTACCCATAACCCTCGCATTTAAATGATAATAATCGCTGATGAATAATGCCCTGTAACCATGAAATTCCTGGGTTACAATCGTCACGTCATTCAATTTAAAATCATTCATCGAGTTTTTTATCGATTCAATTGTTCTCTCTCCCGAGCGATCAAACAAAATACTGCTTTCAGGAACGCCCAATTCTACAAGCGCTTTACGCATCATTTCAGGTTCATCGTAATACTTAGATGGATTTGTACCGCTTACAATAAGCCTGTTTACTTTACCAGCCTTATATAATTTGGCTGCAGTTAGCATTCTTTCTTTAAAAAAGAGGTTTTCGCCACCATCTCTGTTTTTATTGCTGGTTCCTAAAACCAGTCCTACTTCACTATATGGAATTTCATCCACAGAATTGTAAATACGGTCTTTGGTAGACATAATTACCCAAATATTGATACCTACCAGTATGAAAGCAGCAATAAGAAAAAGTCGTTTAATAAATTTCAAGCCAATTCGAGTTTTTGGGTTTGAAGAAAGATTATGTTTCACTGCAAATGCGTGCATACTCTCGCTCCAAAACGTCAGAACGTGCAATAATGTTTTTATACCATTGCAATCTTAATTCATTCTTTTCATTTTCAGAGAGCTGCCAGCTTACGTTGGAGCCCCTCATTTTAAGTGTTGATTCATACAGGCAAATGGCAGCGCTTACCGACAAATTAAAACTTTCGGTGAATCCGTGCATAGGAATATGAGCATAGTCATCCATTTGCTCCATTGCATATTTGCTAAGGCCGGTTTCTTCTGTACCAAACACAAGAGCAATCTTAGCATTACTATCAATATCTCGTATCGATTTGTAAGATGGATCCGGAGTAGTTCCTATTAACTTATAACCTTGATTTTTTAGCTGATCGTAACAGCTATCTTCCAATTCACTTAACGGATATTTATGAATAGATATCCATTTTGCAGACCCGCGCACCACATACGGGTTTATATTGTACTCGTTGTGTCCCTCAATAACATGAACATCCTGAACCCCAAAACAGTCGCAACTACGAACCACCGCACTTGCATTGTGCGGGTGATAGATGTTTTCCAGCACAACCGTTATATGCCGTGTTCTTTGTTCCAGCACTTTCTCTACAAGCTTTTGCTTATGCTCCGTTACATAAGGTTTAAGGAATTCAATTAACCCGATAACGGAACTATTCATGACTAAAAGAGTTCAAGGGTTGTTCCTACATCATACCCTTTGTCATCGTCTTTTTTAGAACTTTCCTGCCTGGGTTTTGGTGCATCCTCCTGCTTGCTCTCAGCTTGTTTCTGTTGTACAACTTCTTCTTTCTCTTCCTCAACTTCAGGCTTAGCAGTTTTATGGTTCTCATCTTCAGGCTCAAGTAGCTGAGCTTTGCGCACCTGATACTGCGAAAGCCTGTTACCTACAGCTTTCCAGCCTTTAACATCTATAATATCAGCAGCAGGTGTAACAAGAGTTTCTTTTTCTTTTGCTTTGCCCTTAACAACATCTACCTGAACATCGGGATTCGGATGAACCGAAACAGCTATCAATTTTGAACCGGGTGAATCGCTTATAAACGGACTCTTCTTACCAACGGTGTTTGTTTCTACAACAAACCGCTTGATAAAGTAGTTTTTAGTCTTACCCTCCTGGTGAATGGCCGTTATAACCAGATCATCCGAAAGTTTGGTAACTATTTCAATTTTATCGGCTTCATATCTGTTGGCCAGATCGTAGGTGGTTAGCTCATACTGACCGTCTTTGTAAAGCACAAGAATTTTATCTTCCCCATCAAAATTGCCTACCAAAGCTCCGCGAGCTTCTTTATTAAGGCGGCCAACAGAAGAGTCGTACCAAATATCCATACCCGAAAGTGTAGAAACACCTTCTGTTTTAAGATCTATTCTGCGAATGGGATATTTGGTGAGAATATTTCCACCTGCTCCACGCCCTTTGATCTCGATAGATGAAAAATCAAAATCAAACACTTTAATGCGCGCACTACAGCCCGAAGTTAGTTTTACGGTTACAACTTCGGCTTCACCATTAGGGTTGGCGCTTACATAAAGCACTTTCGATGCTTTATGACCTTTCGTGAGGTCGTATTCTTTATCCCGGGTTACACCTAATACGCTAAAGCGTTTCACCATACTCCGACCGCTAGCACCATCCACATAGATTACGTTATACACCATGCGCTCATCGTTCTTCTGCCAAACGCCCACATGCATAATGTCCTTACCCATGAATATCTTTTCCGAAATTCGGGAGACCATGCACTTACCATCCTTTCGAATAACGATTATGTCATCAATATCTGAGCACTCGCATACATATTCGTCTTTCTTAAGCCCATAACCTATAAAACCATCACTTCGGTTAACGTATAGTTTCTGGTTGTTGGCTACAACTGCTGTTGCAGTAATGCTGTCGAATGTCTTTATTTCTGTTTTACGCTCTTTGTCTTTGCCGTATTTATTCAACAGGCCTTCAAAATAAGCAATTGCATATTCGATAAGATTGGCCAGATGGTGTTCCACCTCCTTCAGCTCTTCTTCCAACTTACGCATCAGCTCGTCTGCCTTAAAGGAGTCGAACCTGGAAATTCGCTTGATCTTAATTTCTGTTAACCGAACTATATCATCCTGTGTAATCTTGCGATAGAACTGTGATTTGTAGGGTTCCAGCCCTTTATCGATTGTTTCAATTACCGACTCCCAGGTTTCGCACTCTTCAATGTCGCGGTATATTCTGTTTTCAATAAATATTTTTTCGAGTGATGAAAACAATATCTTTTCAAGAAGCTCTGCTTTCTTAATTTCCAGCTCCCGTTTGAGCAGATCAACCGTTTGGTTTGTGTTTATTTTAAGAATATCCCCCACCGACAGGAACATTGGTTTCTCATCAACAATCACGCAGGCGTTAGGGGAAATTGAAACCTCGCAATCGGTAAATGCATACAGGGCATCAATGGTTACATCGGGAGAAACACCAGGCGCAAGACTCACTACAATCTCTACATCTTTGGCGGTGTTGTCAATCACTTTTTTGATCTTGATCTTGCCCTTGTCGTTTGCTTTAATGATAGAATCAATAACAGAAGAAGTAGTAGTTCCGTAAGGAATATCACGAATGATGACTTCTTTTTTATCCAGCACCTCAATTCGCGCACGAATCTTGACCTTGCCACCGCGTTCGCCCTGGTTGTAGTCAGATACATCTATCATTCCTCCTGTGGAGAAATCAGGATATATTTTAGGCTTCTTGCCTTTTAGTACATCTATTGATGCTTTTATAAGCTCGTTGAAATTGTGAGGAAGTATTTTGGTTGACAATCCAACCGCAATACCTTCTACCCCCTGCGCAAGCAACAATGGAAATTTAACCGGAAGTGTTACCGGTTCTTTCTTGCGTCCATCATATGAAAGCTGCCAATCGGTAGTTTGAGCATTGAATACCACATCTAATGCAAACTTGGACAGCCTGGCCTCAATATAACGAGCTGCCGCAGCGCTATCGCCTGTTCGTACATCGCCCCAGTTTCCCTGGGTATCAATAAGCAGGTCCTTTTGCCCAAGGTTGACAATGGCATCCCCAATGGATGCATCTCCGTGTGGGTGGTACTGCATGGTGGTTCCTATAATATTGGCCACCTTATTAAATCGCCCATCATCCATTTCCTTCATGGAATGCATGATACGCCTTTGAACCGGCTTAAAGCCGTCTTCAATAGCCGGCACGGCACGCTCCAAAATTACATACGATGCGTAATCAAGAAACCAGTTTTCGTACATCCCCGAAAGCGGGATGGTTTCGTGAAATTCCTTTGGGTTCTCCTGCCCGTTTACATGTACTTCGTTACTCATTCTCCTCTCTCTTTCCATGAATACAGAACACACATTAACGATTTTAGAATTGAGAATGTATTAGTATTCACCTGTTATAAATCTTAATTAGCCTTCTACTTTCTATTCTTATTTAGCGATGTCTTAATACTAGTAACAAAAATTGAAATCAGTTCGTTATTTTCTTCTTTTGCTTTTACTATTTTATTCTCATTCGCATACAACTTATTTTTATGTATGATTTTGAGATTAATAAAAGTTTCACGTAATTCTTTCAAGATTACTTTCATCTTATGAATAAAGTCCTTAGGAGACTCAGCACTTTGAGCTTCCCCATAATTAAGAGCTGTCGAAGTTCCCGAACGAACCAATTGCCCAGCTAAATGATTACCTGATTTTGAGTTTGGAGTCTCTTCCACTATATCAATTATCATTACTGAAAAATCAATTAATCGTTCTTCCAGGTCATACTTATTCATAATTCCTATTCATAAATCGAATATCGTTTATCATTATTCTTTAATCACCTCTTCTTCTACAAGATCTTTTTCTACTCGTAACTTATCAATAATAAAAGTTTGTCTTTCGGGTGTGTTTTTGCCCATGTAAAAGCTTAAAAGCTTTTCAATACTAGTGTCCTCCCGTTGCATGATAGGTTCTACACGCATATTCTCGCCTATAAACGCTGCAAATTCATTGGGCGATATTTCACCCAATCCTTTAAAGCGGGTAATCTCCGGTTTGTTTCCTAATTTATTAATGGCTGCCTGCTTCTCCTGTTCGTCATAACAATAAATGGTTTCCTTCTTATTTCGAACCCGAAACAA
>JAGQYI010000077.1 GCA_020436165.1 Cyclobacteriaceae bacterium
GGGCGGTATGGCTGCACGAGTACCTGGAAGATTTTCAGGGTAAGCAGGATGTACTTCGTTATGTGCTTACAGCCAATGCCCCTGAAACCAAGGACAATGACTTCACCTGGAAGGATTTTCAGGCACGCAATAATAACGAACTGGTAGCCATACTGGGAAATTTTGTAAATAGGGCAGTGGTATTAACGCATAAATACTTTGATGGCAAAGTTCCAGTTAGAGGAGAACTTAATGGATTTGACAAGGAAGTGCTTGAGCAGCTTTCTCAAATGCCTGAAAAAATAGCTAATTCATTAGAACAATATCGTTTTCGTGAGGCATTAGCATATTATATGGATGTGGCGCGCTTAGGTAATAAGTACCTGGCAGATACCGAGCCATGGAAACTCATCAAAGAAGATGAAAAAAGGGTAGGAACCATTTTGAATATAGCCTTGCAGGTTGCTGCTAATCTTGCCGTACTAGGTGAACCTTTCTTGCCATTTACTTCTGCTAAGCTTTTTAGCATGCTAGCTATTCAAGGGTTTACTTGGGAGAGTGCAGGTAAAGACGATTTTCTTAAAGAAGGCCACCAAATTAATAAAGCAGAATTGCTTTTTGTAAAAATTGAAGACAAAGAAGTGGAAGACCAAATTAATAAACTAGAAGCGACCAAGCTTGCTAATGTGGAAGCGGAGCCCCAAAAGGAAACAATTACTTACGATGATTTTGCAAAGCTGGATATTCGGATAGGCAAGGTTATTTCTGCTGAGAAAATGAAGAAATCAAAAAAGCTGTTGAAGCTAAAAGTTGATACGGGTGTTGATACACGCACTATTTTGAGCGGTATCGCTCAGTTTTTCGAGCCTGAAGATATAGTAGGTAAGCAGGTTACAGTGCTAATTAACCTGGCGCCCAGGCCGATGATGGGAGAGGTGTCAGAGGGTATGATCTTGATGTCGGAGGATGCTGATGGCAGCTTACAATTAATAGCTCCGGATAGAGCTATTAAGCCGGGATCGGTTGTAAGTTAATAGATATTTAAAATGAATAAGAAATAAAAAAGGCGCTTTTAAAGCGCCTTTTTTACACTGGTTATATCCTGATGTTCTTATACACCTAAAGAAAGCAAGGACGCACTGATCTGCAAACCTGATGCTTTGCAAACTTCTTCGTTTATTTTGAATTGCAGTTTTGAATTTACCAATACAAAGGCAATTCCGGCACCGTTGTTTAACTGTCCTCGTTCCGAAACAATTAATGTGTTCTTTGTGTCAGCAGCGGTGGTTATTTTCTTTACCATTGACCCATTTGATTGATCAACAAATACGACATGACATTCAGAAGCTTGTTCTGGGCTGCTTAATTTTTTTATCTCAATTGATTTGCCATTGAACTTTCTTACTGCAAGTATTTTATTAAACCCATCAAAGGTTTCATCATTGGCATAGACACCAACAACATATTTATCTGCTACATTACTCCACTGGATATTTTTTATAAAATTATATATGTAGAGCGATTCTACCTGAGTCATTGTAGCTTGTGCTTGTGTTTTATTCAACACAGACAACCCTAAAACTAAAGCAAGTGCAACAACTGTTAATTTTATCGTTTTCATAATTGCAAAGGTTAAAATAGATAGTAGGTTATTAATCTGTACAAAAGAAGTAACATCAATTCAATTAAAAAATCAATATTTCACCCGATTTTCAATTAAGTTCTTATACGTAGTTACTTCACGTTCAGCAAGTTCATGGTTCGGGTAACGCCTAATGAGCAAAAGGTGTACACATATTCTTTTGCTTTGTCAATCAAAAAAGGAAGCTCTTCCATTTCTTTTTTGCTAAAGTTGCTTAGTACGAAATCTACTTGTTTGCCTTTATTAAAATCATCGCCAATACCAAATTTCAACCTTGAATAATTGTCTCCACCAGTCAAATCTTGAATGTTTTTAAGCCCGTTATGACCGGCACTGGAACCTTTTGCCCGTAAGCGGAGCTTTCCGAAGGGAAGTGCAATGTCGTCTACTATTACAAGCAGGTTTTCTTTGGGAATTTTAAGTGCTTGAAGCCAATAGTTAATGGCTTTGCCACTTAAGTTCATGTAGGTAGTAGGTTTAATGAGATGAATTTGTTTGCCTTTGAATTTGAACTCTGTTTTTTCTGCAAACCTGTCAACTTCAAATGAAATACCTTTTTCATCGGCTATTTGATCCAAAACAAGGAAACCAATATTGTGACGGGTAAGTTCATACTCTTGTCCAATGTTGCCCAATCCTGCTATCAAATATTTCATTAAGTGGTAAAATTAAGCCAAAAATAAATCCTGCTCTTTTTCAAAAGCAGGATTCAGGAATTTTTAAATAAACAAAGTCTATTCTTCTGATGCTGCTTCCGGAGCTTCAGAAGCTGCTTCTTCAGCTACTGCTTCTTCTCCAGCTTCACCAGCTGCTTCAGCAGCGGCAGCTTTAAGAGCCCTAGGTATTTCAACCACAGCAATAGATGCAATTTTTGTATCGAGAATTTCAAAGTTGTTTTCTTCAACATCTTTTACTTTCACTGAATGGTGGAAGTTAAGATTTGAAATATCTACATCAATGTGTGATGGCATATTTTTAGGCAAAGCCAAAACACTTAGTGTTCTGCGTTTGTGCACCAAAGTACCACCTTGTTGAACTGCAGGCGACTGACCCACTAGCTTCACAGGTATGTCCATTTTGATTTTCTTGCCTTCAAATAGCTGAAGAAAATCTGCATGCAGGATAACCTCACTAACCGGATGGTATTGCACATCCTGAATGATAGCTTGATATTCTTCTCCTTCAATGTTAAGGTGAACAAAGTGAGCATCTCTTGTATAAATTAGCTCGCGGAAAAGAATCATTGGAGCATGAAAATGAATTTGCTTGTCTCCTCCGTAAAGTACACAAGGAACATTCGCTTCTGCTCTCAACCTTTTAGATTCTGCTTTTCCGAGATTTGCTCTTTTATACCCTATAATCTCAATAGTTTTCATTTTAAAAAAAGGTTTATATTAAATAATTGATTATCTGATAAATAACGAGCTTATCGACTCGTGATCGTGGATTTTTCTAATTGCTTTAGCAAAAAGATTAGCCACGCTTAAAACTTTAATTTTAGCGCTTTCCTTTACAGGAATGGTATCTGTTACTACCAGTTCGTCCAAAACTGATTTTTCAATATTTTCGTAGGCTTTTCCTGAAAGTATCGGGTGTGTACAAACAGCCCTTACCGATTTAGCTCCTTCGTCCATAAGCAGCTGAGCTGCTTTTGTTATTGTGCCTCCCGTATCAATAAGGTCGTCTACAAGTATAACATCCTTACCTGTTACATCGCCAATCAGCTGCATAGCCGCCACTTCATTCGCTCTTTCCCTTCTTTTATCGCACACCACCATATCGGCTGCAAAAAAACTCGCATACCTTCGAGTTCTTTTCATACCTCCCACATCAGGTGACGCAAAAATGATGTTGGTTAAATTGAGCGATCTCAAATAAGGAACAAATATAGAAGCGCCATCTAAGTGATCCACCGGGATATCAAAAAAGCCCTGTATTTGATCTGCATGCAAGTCGCACGTCATCAATCGGCTTGCTCCTGAGGCGTCAACCATGTTGGCCAATAATTTGGCTCCAATGGCAACCCTGGGTTTGTCTTTTCTGTCCTGGCGAGCATAACCAAAATAAGGTACTACCAACGTTACACTTTTTGCACTTGCTCTTTTAGCTGCATCTACCATTAGCAAAAGCTCCAGGAAATTATCTGCCGGAGGGAACGTACTTTGGATAATAAACACATCGCAACCTCTTACCGATTCTTCGTAATAAGGGGCCATCTCACCATCGCTAAATCTTTGCAGAATTGAATTACCCAGAGGATTTCCGAAAGCCTGCGCAATCTTTTCCGCTAAGTAGCGTGAACTGGAACCGGAAAAAAGTTTTACTTGCGCCATTTCAATTACTTTTTACAATAAATCCCGACAGTGCGTTCTATCGGGATTATCTGTTGACCCACTAGGGCTCGAACCTAGACTCTTCTGAACCAAAATCAGACGTGTTGCCAGTTACACCATGGGTCAATAATTCTATGCTTCCCGTTTGGGACTGCAAAGCTATAAAGTTTTTAAAAAAAATTATGAAGAGGGTAAAAATATTTTGCCGTACTATTTACCCTATTTCAATTAACCGGCTTGTCTTCCAGAATAAATTCTTTGTTCTCCATAAAATCCTCTGCAAGAAACTGATAACGGTCCAGTATACTTCTTACGGCAATTTTGAGCTGGCGCTCGTTGTTAAAATAAATATTTCCATAAACTCCGGTAGCATAACCTTGCCAAATACTACGTTCTTGTTTTCGGTCATATAATTGGATAAGTAGTGTGCCTTTTCTTAGATCATACTTTCTGGGGTTGTATTCTTCATCTTCGTTTTCAACTTTAACCCAGGTTTCAATATCGGGTTGATCGTACCCTCTGAAGTTCAGGCTATCGTAGTATATTTTGTATGATACAAGCAAGTTAGGCTTGTCATCTTTGAAGCTATACCCTTGAGATTGAAGCCTGCTTTTAATGATATCCTCAATAAGACCCATGGAAATTGATGTGTCGGGCACGGCAGAAACGTTCTGCATAAAAGCAAACGTTTTATATTTCTTGAATTTGCCATGATAACTGTAATCGTATTCTACAGGATACTCTCTATAGCTGTAACAACCTGATAGAATAAGGAAGGATAGAAATGCTACGTAAAGCTGTTTCATAAGGGATTGACGGTTAGAGTAAGTTATGAAGATACTAATAAATGTCTCAACTTCACGTAGTTGAAACAAAAATTTTTACTTCATAGTTCCATCAAACGAATTATTCGGGATTTTGTTTCTCCAACCATTTACGGGCATTCACAAAGGCTTCTATCCATGGGCTTACCTCGTCATTCTTTCTCGTATAATAGGGCCAGTTCCACGGGAAAATCGATCTTTCCAGGTGAGGCATAATTGCCAGGTGCCTGCCATCTGCTGAGCAAACAGCTGCAGCATTAAAATCGGATCCATTTGGATTACCCGGATAACCCTCGTACGAATATGTGCTCACAATTTGTCTGGCTTCGTTTGAATTCAATTTAAACTTGCCTTCACCATGTGCTACCCAGGCACCTAATTCACAATTGGCAAGCGAAGAAAACATAACTGAATTATTCTCAGGAATATGCAAGGTAACAAAGCCTGACTCAAACTTGTGCGAGCTATTATGCTTCATAGTTGGGTGGTTATCTTTCGTATCATAGATTAGACCCAACTCCATCATTAGCTGGCATCCATTGCAAACGCCAAGGCTTAGTGTATCACTTCTTTTATAGAAATTATCGAGTACCTCTTTGGCCTTGGGGTTGTACAGGAAGGCGCCTGCCCAGCCTTTGGCAGAACCAAGTACATCTGAATTTGAAAATCCACCAACAAAAACGATCATTTGTATTTCAGACAAGTCTTCCCGGCCAGAAATCAGATCTGTCATATGCACATCTTTTACTTCAAAACCGGCCAAATAAAGCGCATGCGCCATTTCACGATCACCGTTCACTCCTTTTTCGCGAATAATTGCTGCTTTTATAATCCCTTTTTTATGCGCTTTGCTTAATCCATACTGAGAAAGCTTGCCTGTAAATTCTTTTGAAAAGGAGTAGTTGAGTGGCTGATTTTTATAGTTTGTAAACCTTTCTTTGGCATGATCAGGTCCACTTTGTTCTCTGTCTAATAAATAAGAGGTTGAAAACCAGGTGTCTCTTAGCTCGTCAATTGAAAGTTCAATACCTGAGTCAATATAGATTTTTCTACCACTGATTACTTCACCAATTGTGCTGAATCTGATTTGATTACTTTCCAGTCTTTTGACTAAATTGTTACTAGCAACCTGTAGCACCAAACCTGAGTTTTGGCTAAAGAATTTAAGTACAACATCCGCGCCATCTATCGTGTCGGAATTTATTCTCAAGCCATATTCAGGTGTTGGGAACGCCATTTCAAGTAACGTTGTAATCAAACCACCATCTGACACATCGTGCCCTGCAAGTATTTCTTCAGCCAGAATTGCCTCCTGGATTACGTTGAAAGCTTTAGCAAAGTAACCCGCATCTGTAATTGTTGGAGCCTCATTACCAATTGCATTTAGAACCTGACCAAGACTGCTTCCCCCAAGTTTAGGAGATTCCTTACTTAGATTAATGTAAAGAAGTTGGCTTCCTTCTATGGATTGAAGAGCCGGTTCAATCACCCTGTTTATGTTCGTAACCTCAGCAACCGCTGAAATGATTACCGTTCCGGGTGATTTTACCGATTTACCATCTTTGTATTTCTGGGTCATGGAAAGCGAGTCCTTTCCTGTTGGAATGTTGATTCCAAGATCGCAGGCAAAATCGCTTACGGCTTCTACGGCCCTGTAAAGTCGTGCGTCTTCTCCTTTGTTTTTACTGGGCCACATCCAATTGGCGCTCAGAGAAACCCCATTTAGTCCTCCTTCAAGAGGAGCCCAAATTATATTGGTCAGGGCTTCTGCAATAGAATTTCTGGAGCCCGCTACCGGATTGATCAATGCGGAAATTGGGTTATGCCCAATGCTGGTGGCAATGCCTTTTTCTCCCATATAATCAATGGCCATTACTCCAACATTATTGAGCGGAAGTTGTATTTGACCGCACGATTGTTGTTTGGCAACCTTGCCGGTTACAGACCGGTCGACCTTGTTGGTTAACCAGTCTTTACATGCTACCGATTCCAGCTGAAGTACTTGGGTTACGTATTCTGCAAATTTGTTTACCTCATAGGCAAGCGGGGTATAGGTTGTTGGTATTGTTGAATCGTTTATTACTGTTGTAGGAGAAGAGCCGAACATGTGGATGAGGCTCCAGTCAATAGGGTTCTTGCCATTCTTCCCGATAAATCTAAAATGCATATCTCCCGTTGTTTCTCCTACTTCGTAAATAGGAGAACGCTCACGTTCAGCTATTTTTTCAAGGGTTTCGATATTTTCTTTACCAATAACCAACCCCATCCGCTCCTGGGATTCATTTCCAATTATTTCCTTTTCTGAAAGGGTAGGGTCACCCACAGGTAGTTTGGCAACTTCAATTGCGCCTCCCGTGCTTTCAACAAGCTCAGATAAGCAATTTAAATGGCCACCGGCTCCATGATCGTGAATAGAGATGATAGGATTTTCATCCATTTCTGCCATTGCACGAACAGCGTTAGAGACGCGTTTCTGCATTTCAGGATTAGAACGCTGAACAGCATTTAGCTCAATAGCATTGGAATACTCACCCGTTGCCACAGATGAAACAGCTCCACCACCCATACCTATTCTATAGTTGTCGCCACCTAAAACAACAATTTGGTCACCCTTTTTAGGTTCACCTTTAATGCTGTCTTTTTTCTTTCCGTAGCCAATACCACCAGCAAGCATAATTACCTTGTCGTAGCCTAGTAGTTCTTCATTTTCTTCATGCTCAAATGTTAACAGGCTACCGGAAATAAGTGGTTGGCCAAATTTATTTCCAAAGTCTGAGGCTCCATTGGATGCTTTTATAAGAATTTCAAGTGGAGTTTGGTAGAGCCATTTTCTGGGTTGAGTAGCTTCTTCCCAAGTTCTTCCATTTTTTGTTCTTGGGTAAGAGGTCATGTAAACAGCTGTCCCGGCCAAAGGCATACTTGCTTTGCCTCCCGCCATTCGGTCCCTGATCTCACCTCCCGATCCTGTTGCAGCGCCATTGAATGGCTCAACGGTGGTAGGAAAGTTATGCGTTTCGGCTTTTAGAGAAATTACAGACTCATATTCTTTATTTTCAAAAAAATCCGGCTGATATTGAGTTGCTGGAGCAAACTGAATAGCCTTTGGACCTTGAATAAAAGCTACATTGTCCTTGTAGGCCGAAACCAAACGGTTGGGGTGCTCCAGGGATGTTTTTTTAATAAGCTGAAAAAGGGTCTTGTCTTTTTCCTTTCCATCAATTACAAATACTCCGTTAAATATTTTATGACGACAATGCTCACTATTTACCTGCGAAAAGCCAAACACTTCACTATCGGTGAGTTTCCTGTCAAGGTCTTTGCTAACCTTTTCAAGGTATTCTATTTCTTCATCATTCAAAGCAAGCCCTTCTTGTAAGTTGTACGCAGCAATGTCTTCAATTTCCTGTATTTTTTCAGGCTCATGATTCAGGTCGAATATGTTTTGCGCAAGCCCATCGTACTTCCGCTGCAACATATGGTCAAACGAATGTGTCGCGGATTCAAATTCTTCAATACGCGCAATTCCACTGATCCCCATATTCTGCGTTATTTCTACCGCATTTGTACTCCATGGTGTAACCATTTCGCTTCTTGGGCCAATGTATTCGCCACTTATTTTTTCTTGCTTTATAAGCTTAGCTTTACCAAACAGCCATTCTAGTTTGAGAATATCTTCCGCAGCAAGTGTTTGTGAAGATTGTACCGCAAATAGTGTTTTTTGTGGGTTTTCGAAGAAGGTGATCATGCAACTCAGAATTAAGTTGCAAAGTTAACCTTGTATTATTCATTTGAAAATGAATAATTGACGAATCCTGAATTTAATTTTGGGATTGTTGGTTTAACACAGAAGCTCCCCTCACTCATCTTAATTAATGCTCGAATTTTTCTTCTGGTCTAAGAAGTTGTAGTAAAAAAGTTTGTTGTGTGTAATAGGTACATGATAGATTTTTAACATCGGACTTTCTATTAGTTTAGAAACGATTCTTTTGGCAGGGATAACTTTGTCGTACATTCCAAGCACTACGCTGCTTTTTACTTTGTATTTGCTTATAAGATAATGAAACTCATAAGGTGATAACTTCAGTTTTCTAAAGTTGGTCCAAGAATCATAAACTCTGTTTCTTTCTTCCTCATTTTTTAAATGTATTTCAGCAAACTTCAGCAAACCCTTGTTCAGTATTCCAACTTTAGAAAAACGAGTTGCAACCGATATAAAGGTTGGATAGGAGGAGAAAGCCCCTTTAAAAATTGTACGCTGAATGTAAGATCCGGTGGCAAATCTGAACCAATTTCCCTCCACAAGTCCATCTGGTGCCAAAAGATAAATAGTGTCAATTTTTTCAGGAAACAGTTTTAGTGTAGTAAGCGCGAATCGCCCTCCCATGCTGTAACCCATCAACGAAAACTTCTCAGGTAATTCTTTTTCAATTAGTTGAGCAAGAAATTCTTTAAGAAACTTTGGATGTACAAGCCGTTTTGGACGCAGATAGCTTTCTTCATGAAAAAACAGATTAACTCCAACAATTTTATAATCCGTATATGCCTTTGCAAGTTTCTCAAAATCGTTTGCCGACTGACCAAACCCATGAAAACACAGTAAATATTTACTTGATTCCTTATTGAAGACAATGTATTCTAGTTGGCTGCTCGCTATGTATACTTTATTCTTTGTCAATGCATTAAATAATCTAACAGTTAAAGTTAAAGAATATAAGTAAAGGTATTATACGATAAAAACGTATGTATTTTTGATGATGACTTCATTGTAACAAATTTTTTTAGTGAAGTTTAAAATAAATATAGACATCGCTCGACTTATGTAGTGATGGATGCATTGAATATAACAGCGGAAATGGCCATTGAAAAAAGGCAAGTAGTAGAAAAGGCAGTTGCCAAGGAAAGCAATAGACTATTAAATTTTATAAGGTCAAGGGTTTCCAATCAAGACGATGCGGAAGATATCCTGCAGGATGTTTTTATTCAATTGTGGCAGGGATATCAAACTATAGAATCGATAGAAAAAATAACTGCCTGGATGTTCCGTGTGGCCCGCAATAAAATTGTTGATCTGTACAGAAAAAAGAAGCCCGACAACTTTAGTGCAATTGAGAGGCCTGCACAAAATGAAGACTCTGAACCATTGCTACTAGCCGAGATCTTGCAAGACAGTGAAGGCGATCCTAATGATGTTTATACGCGCGAACTCATTTGGGAGTCGATAGAAGAGGTGCTGGGCGAAATACCCAAAGCACAGAGAGACGTTTTTGTGTGGCACGAGTTGGAAGGCCTGAGTTTCAAAGAAATGGAAGAAAAAACAGGTGATTCAATTAATACGTTGCTTTCGCGCAAGCGATATGCAATTCAGTATTTGAGAAAGAGATTGATAAAATTATACGAAGAAATTTAAATAAGATGAGCAGAGGATATTGGTTTTTCAAAGGGGTAAAGTTCCTGGTGCTATTTGCATTATTTATTGCCGCCATGGGATGGGTGGTAATGGAACTTTGGAACATGTTTGTTCCTGAACTAACGGGCTGGCAAGAATTAACCTATTTAAATGCGTTGTTGCTAATGATTCTTGTTAAACTACTTGTAGGGTTCAAAGGCCATTCGAGGCATTACGGAAGAGAGCATTTTTGGGCGCATAAGTTTAAAGGTAAGTGGTCAAATATGTCTGAGGAAGAAAGGGAGGCACTTCGCGAAAAGTTTAAAAGCAGGTGGTGCAGGCACGAGGAAAAATAATAATTACGTAACAGTAAAATAAACTATGGAAACTTTTGATATATTAAAAGTTTCCATAGTTTTGCCACCGATTAAAAGGTAGCATGGAAAAGAAGATTCTTAAAGAGGTAGGAGACCTGTTTATGACCTATGGGGTTAGGAGTGTGTCAATGGATGATATATCTCATCAGCTAGGGATGTCTAAGAAAACACTTTACCAGTATTATAAAGACAAAACTGATCTGGTGGAGAAGGTTACGGCCGACTACATTCATGAGCGGCAGGATGAATACGATGAGGCAACCAAGGATGCATCAAACGCTATTGAAGAATTGCATTTGATTTCCATTTGTGTAAGAAAACATTTTAAGGAGTTAAATCCTGCATTGGTTTTTGACCTTAAAAAGTTTTATCCCTCAGCGTGGAATGTGTTTATTGATTATGAGCGTAAGACAGTTTACGAGAGTGTTAAAGCAAATTTAGAAAGAGGCAAAGTGGAAGGGTATTTCAGGAAAGAAATAGATGTGGAAATTTTGGCGCTTCTAAGGGTAGAACAAATACATATGTCTTTTGATCCCAGTGTATTTCCCAAGGACAAATTTGATTTCACACAGGTTCAAATGGAAATGTTTGACCATTACGTTTACGGATTGTTAACCCCAAAGGGGCTGGAATTATTTAAAAAGTATAAACAAGAAAACTAGTTGTTAGGTATGTATAAACAGGTTTTTATTACAATGATCACGTTGCTTTTTGTGCTGACAGGGAATGCACAGGAAGTAAAAAAAATGTCTCTTGATGAGGCTATTGCTTATGCCTTGGAGCATAACCCCAATGTAGTTAGTGCCCAATTGGGGGTTGAAATTGCAGATGGCAGGGTTTCTCAGAATATTGCAACAGGTATGCCTCAGATTTCAGGAAATATCGATTTAGCTAATAATTTTGAATTGCCTACATCTTTTCTGCCCAACTTCATTACACCTTCAGTTTATGGAGTGCTTTTACAAGAAGGTCTAATATCTTCGGAGCCACCTACCAGTTCTGAACTTGTTCCCGTTCAATTCGGTACCAAGTATTCAGGTAGCGCTACGTTAACACTTAACCAAATGATTTTTGATGGTTCCTTCTTTGTTGGATTGGATGCTGCAAAGGCTTACAAGGATCTTACAGGCAAGGAACTGGAAAAAGCAAAGATTGATATTGCAGAGGCGGTTTCTAAAGCCTATTACTCGGTACTTGTATCTGAGTATAGAATGGAGCTTTTGAATAAAAACTATGGAAGGCTTGATACATTGCTTCGTGAGACAACTCAGATGTATGAAAATGGGTTCGCTGAAAAAATTGACATGAACCGAAGCAAAGTTCAATTCAATAACATAAAAGTTGAAAAGGAAAATTCTGAAAAGCTTCTGGGCATTACGCGATCAAACCTTAAGATTTTGCTTGGTTTAACTGTGAATGACTCCCTTGAGCTAACAGATGTACTGAGTGCGGATATGTTCGATAAGGAGGCTGAAAATGATTTTCAATATACGGATAGGATAGAATATTCCATTCTGCAGTCGAATCAGCAATTGGCTATGCTGGATAAAAAGCTGAACAACTCCAGGTACTTGCCAAAGCTTGACTTGTATGCTACGGTTGGAGCCAATTTGGGTACGGGTGTAGCGGCCAATATCTTCGATATTACCAATGAATGGTATGAATTCGGGGTCATTGGTTTAAGGATGAATATCCCCATTTTCGATGGTCTGCAAAAGCACTACATCAATCAGCAAAAGAAACTGCAATTAGAGCAGATCGATCAATCGTTCGATCAAATGCAGCGAAGCATGGACCTTGAAGTGAGAGATACCAAAGTAAAGCTTGACAATGCCATTGCTTATCTAAAAGCGCAAAAAGAAAACATGGAAATTTCAGAAGAAGTTTACAATGTTACCAAAGAAAAATACGAGCAGGGTGTGGGCTCCAACCTGGAGGTAATAAATGCCGATGCTGATTTCAAGGAAGCGCAAACCAACTTCTTTGTGGCACTGTATAGTGCCGTACTAGCAAAAATTGACTACAAAAAATCTATTGGAAAACTATTATAACGGAGATAACAACTCATTTAATTATGCAAAAGTTAGGATACATAGCATTGGTTTTGGCATTAGCTGTAACAGCCTGTGCGCCAAAATCGGATAATGATAAAAAGCTTGCTGAATACGAAAAAGCCAAAGCTAAACTCGAAGAACAAAAGGCCAAAGTTCATGAGCTTAAAACGGAATTAGTAGAGGCGGGTATTATTAAAGAAAATACCAATCTTTCATTGGTTACAACCTTTAAGCTAAAACCTGAAGTTTTTGAGAATGTTATCGACATTCGGGGCAGCGTTCAATCAAGAGGTAACATTACACTTTCGGCTGAAACTCCTGCTCAGGTAACCAAAATCATGGTCAAAGAAGGCGAAAAAGTTAGCAAGGGTCAGGTATTGATCGTTCAGGATGCCGAGGTTTTGAAAAACTCCATTGCCGAGCTAAAAACTTCTCTTGATCTGGCTACAACAATGTATGAACGCCAAAAGAAACTATGGGACAAAAATATTGGAACAGAAGTTCAATATCTGGAAGCAAAGAATAGGAAGGAGTCGTTGGAACGCAAGCTTGCTACTACACAGTCCCAACTGGACAAAACAATTATCAGAGCTCCATTTTCGGGCATTATCGATATGATTGATATCAGAGTAGGTGAAATGGCTCAGCCTGGTTTCCCAATTGTTCGATTGGTTAGCTTAGAGAACACCTACATAAAAGCAGACGTTTCAGAAGCTTACGTTGGCAAATTCAAAGAAGGACAAAAAGTAGAAGTATATTTTCCTTCTTTAGATAAAACTTTAAAAGCGAAGGTTGCTGCGGTAGGTCAGGTAATTGATGAGAATAACAGAACCTTTGATTTGGAAGTACAAATTCCTTCTGATAAACACATAAAGCCTAATATGATTGCTGTATTGAGCATTGCTGATTACACCAATGAAGACGCACTTGCCGTACCTACTAATTTGATTTTCACCGACAAAAACGGAGCCTTTGTTTATCAGCTTAAAGAATCAGATGGAAAGGATTTTGCCATTCGAGCTGATGTTTCCGTTGGTATGACATCCGGAATTAAAACTGAAATATTAGGAGGCTTGAAGGCTGGAGACATACTTATCGAGAAAGGGATTTACGATATCTCCAATGGTGCACAGGTAAAGGTTGTGGAATAATTGCAGAACACGTTAAATTATGGATAACAAAAAAATAATAGATAAGGAGTTTAAGCTGACTACATGGGCGGTAAACAACACTACCACGGTTCTGTTTCTAACTTTCATTATCGTAATTATGGGTGTTGGCACTTATATAGAGCTGCCGAAAGAGAATTTTCCGGAAATTAAAATACCGAAGGTATATGTAGGAACTACCTACCTCGGAAACTCTCCAAAGGACATAGAAAATCTTATAACAAGGCCGCTAGAGAAGGAAATAAATACGATTTCCTCTGTTGATAACATTCAATCCACTTCAATCCAGGATTATTCAACCATAGTTGTTGAATTTACAACCGACACGGATGTGGAAGATGCACTCACAAAAGTTAAAGATGCGGTAGATAAGGCTAAAGCCGATCTTCCCAACGATCTTGATCAGGATCCCAATATTTTTGAATTGGATGTAAATGAGTTCCCTATTCTTAACATCAATCTTTCAGGTAATTATTCGGTTGACCAGCTAAAGGATTATGCTGAATACCTGGAAGATGAAATAGAAAAACTCCCTGAAATATCCAAAGCAGAGATACGGGGCGTTGACGATAAGGAAGTTAAAGTAAAGGCCGATCCATTTAAGATGGAAGCGATGGATATCAGCTTTAGCGATATTGAAAACGCCATTTCTTCTGAAAACGTTACCATGTCGAGTGGTAATTACAAATCAGACGGAGTTGCCAGAACAGTTCGGATTGATGGTGAGTTCAAAGAACCTTCTGAGCTATTGGATATTGTTGTTAAGCATGAAAAAGGGGATATTGTTTACTTAAGGGATGTAGCAACGGTTTCGTTCGATTACAAGGATAAGGCCAACTATGCTCGCTTAAATACTAAGCCGGTAGTTATGCTCGATGTAGTAAAACGAAGCGGTGAAAACTTATTGATTGCAACCGATAAAATAGGTAAGATACTGGAAACGGCTAAGAGCGAATACCTGCCAAAGGATTTGGAGGTAATAGTTACAAACGACCAGTCGCAACAAACCCGTGAAATGGTTTCTAACCTGGAAAACAGTATCGTTTTTGGGGTTATTCTCGTGGTAATGGTACTACTGTTTTTCCTCGGTACCCGTAATGCGCTTTTTGTGGGCATGGCTATTCCATTGTCTATGTTTATGTCGTTCCTGATCTTAGGTTTAATGGGTATTTCTATCAATATGATGGTGCTCTTCGGGCTTATTATGGCACTGGGAATGCTGGTAGATAACGGAATTGTGGTTGTGGAAAACGTGTACCGCTTGATGGAAAAGGGCTACACTCCTATGGAAGCAACTAAGATGGGGGTTGGTGAAGTAGCGCTTCCTATCATTTCCTCCACTGCTACAACACTTGCAGCGTTCTTGCCTTTGGCATTTTGGCCTGGCATCATGGGTAATTTTATGAAATACCTGCCTTACACGTTAATAATCACCCTTGGTTCTTCCTTGTTCGTTGCCTTGGTTATCAACCCTGCTTTTATCAAGCTGTTTATGCGGGTAGACGACCGTAAAAAGATTGACGACCGAAAAGTGATAAGAAACTTTGTTATTATGGCTTTGGTGGGTATTCTTCTACTATTTGCCAAGGTTACTGTTTTTGGCAATCTGATTTTAGCCTATGCACTTATTTTAATAATTAATATTTACCTGCTAACTCCAATGTCGCGCAGGTTTCAGGATAAATTCCTGCCATGGCTGGAGAATCTTTATGAACGAACCTTGCGGCTAGCTCTCAGAAGAAGTTATTTATTCTTCTTTGGTACAGTGGGCATGTTGTTCCTTTCTATAGGTTTATTAGCTGTTTTTGCCCCAAATGTTATTTTCTTTCCAATAAACCAACCTAAATACATCAATGTATTTGTGGAATTTCCTGTTGGTACTGATATAGAAAAAACCAACAAGTTTACTGAGGAGATCGAAACTAAGGTTGAGAAGCAAATTCAACCGTATCAGAATATTGTTGAATCTGTAATAACCAATGTTGGGCAAGGTGCTTCTGATCCTAATGATCCTTCTTCAATTGGACAAGGAGACAGCCCGAATAAGGCACGTATCACTATCAACTTTGTGGAGATGAAAGACAGGGGTGGAATTAAGACGAGTGATGTAATGGAAGAGCTTAGGGAAGCAATGAAAGGCTACCCTGGGGTGACCATTACAGTTGATAAAGATGCGGCCGGTCCTCCGGTGGGTAAACCAATCAGTATAGAAGTTACCGGTGATGATTATGCGGTTTTGACAGATGTAACAGACCGAATGAAGCAGTACATTAATGAATCCGGTATAGATGGAATTGAGAAGCTAAAGACCGATCTTGAGACCGGTAAACCGGAGCTTATCATCAACATAGACAGAGATAAAGCCAGACGATTTGGCGTTTCGACCTTTAGTATCGCTAATGAGTTGCGTACGGCCATTTTTGGAAAAGAAGTATCCAAGTACAAAAAAGGCGAAGATGACTATGATATTGAGCTTAGGCTGAATGACAAGTATCGATATGATGTGGACGCATTACTCAATAAAAATGTGACTTTCAGGGACCAATCTGATGGTAGAATACATCAGGTGCCAATATCTTCATTAGCTTCAGAAGAACTAAGCAGCACCTATGGCTCTATTCGCAGAAAGGATCTTAAACGCATGATAACGATTTCTTCCAACGTGGTTGGAGGATATAACGCCACCGAGGTAAATAACAAGATCAAAGCCGCTCTTCAGGACTTCGAAATGCCCAAAGGCTATGAATATAAATTTGGAGGTGAGCAGCAGAAGCAGTCAGAAGAAATGGCGTTTCTTAGTGAAGCGCTGATGGTTGCTGTATTCCTGATCTTTTTGATCATTGTTGGTCAGTTCAATAAAATTACTGCACCTGTTATTATTATGACCTCAGTGTTATTTAGTACCATAGGTGTATTCATGGGTCTTGTTACCTTCCATATGGACTTCGTAATTATGATGACCATGATAGGTATTATTTCTCTGGCGGGTATTGTGGTAAATAATGCAATTGTACTAATCGATTTTATTGAGCTTACGCGTAAACGTAAACGGGAAGAGTTGGGTGAGGATGTACGTTTGCCAATGAACGATATTGTTGAATCAATCGTTTTGGCCGGTAAAACAAGGTTGCGTCCAGTGCTTTTAACTGCAATTACCACGGTTTTGGGATTAATTCCACTAGCTACCGGTTTGAATATTGACTTCATTCAGTTCTTCCAGGATTACAATCCGGATTTCTTTTTGGGAGGAGATAGTGTAATCTTCTGGGGGCCAATGTCATGGACGATTATTTTCGGACTAACGTTTGCTACTTTCCTAACACTGGTTATCGTACCGGTTATGTACCTTTTCTTTGATAAGGTAATGTACTGGTTTGCTGATAAAAAAGAAGAAAGAACAAACGGATCAACTTTAACAGCTTAAAAATATTTTAAATGTTGCTCCTTCCTGGGTAGGAATTATAGCAGGGTGGATATATTTGGGTTTCTTGCCCAGGAGGGAGTTGCATGATTTGATATGGTTTTTATTGCACTAATTCTTATTTTTTTAATTGACTGGTATGTTTTCCAGGCGGTTAAGGTATTAACCAAAAAGTGGAAATATAAGAAGATAGTGTGGAGCGTTTATTGGTTACTTACCCTTGTAATAGCCTTAAGCTTGTTGCAATGGAAATTCCTTGGACCAAGATTTATTAATCCCGAATTTCAGCGTTATTCCATCGTATTTATCTTTATTGATTACCTCTCAAAAATATTTGCCGTACTTTTTCTTTTGGTTGACGATGGTATTCGTTTGGGCAAATGGGTTGTTCGAAAATCGAATGCAAAAAGAAAACAGGAGGTGTTGCCGGGCAAACCCATTTCACGTTCTGAATTCCTGGCAAAGGCCTCAATAGGAGCCATTGCCATTCCGGTGGCTACACTCGGTTTTGGTATAGTTTCAGGAGCTTATGATTACAGGATTCGGAGAAAGCGAATTGTAATCCCTAACCTTCCCAAAGCATTTGATGGTATTCGCATTGGTCAATTATCTGATATACATTCCGGTAGTTTTTATAATAAAACGGCTGTTAAAGGAGGGGTTGATATGATGCGAAATGAAAAGCCTGACCTTTTTGTTTTTACGGGAGACCTGGTAAATAGTGAAACTCCTGAAGTAAGAGATTACAAAGATATTTTTGCGAAGCTATCGGCTCCACTCGGAGCTTATTCCACATTGGGTAACCATGACTATGGAGACTACAAACAGTGGCCATCTGCCAAGGCAAAGCAAAAGAATTTGGAAGACTTAGTTCAGGTGCATAAGGAAATGGGCTGGGATCTGCTCCGTAACGAGAATCGTTTTATTGAGGTAGATGGTGAGCGCATTGCGTTGCTAGGTGTAGAGAACTGGGGGAAAGGAAGGTTTACTAAATATGGCGACCTTGATAAGGCCTATGCAGGTACTGAAGGGGTGGAGACAAAAATACTTTTATCGCACGACCCCAGCCATTGGGATGCACAGGTGAGACCTAACCATTCGGACATTGACCTTACACTTTCAGGCCATACGCATGGCTTCCAGTTTGGTGTAGAGATTGGCAACTTTAGGTGGTCGCCTTCTCAGTATATGTACGATCAGTGGGCCGACCTCTACAAAAAAGGCAATCAACAGATTTATGTAAACCGAGGATTTGGCTTTATTGGTTATCCGGGCAGGGTTGGTATACTTCCAGAAATTACGATTCTTGAGTTGGTCAGAGCTTAGTTCTGTTTACTGAGCTTTACAATAATCCAGGAAGCCAGAAAGGCTTCAAGCATGCTAAGAGGTACTGCAAAATACAGAATTCCGTAGGGTAAAACTCCCATATTGCCTGTAACTACCCACATAAGCACAAATCCTACAAACCATGAAATAAAAGTAGTTTGTCCCAAACTAAATTTTCTCGAGATCAAATAAATAGTAATTGCAAATAACAAAGACCAGAGCCCCCATATAGCACCATTTACCGGCTCCGAAGGAAAAACAAGTCCCATATTAGAATAGTGGTTTGTCCAATAGCTTTTCAACAGAAATTCATTTCTGACAAATTCAGATACACTTATCCAGATGGTTGCAAGTAGTATGGGCAGAATGATGTTTTTAAAGGTTTTCATTTGGTTTTATGGCTGAAGCTTGTTAAATCTTTCACAATTATCATCGAGCGTATTCGTACATCTTTTACAGGTCTGTCAAGTGTATCAGTTTTAACAGCAGCAATAGAATCAACTACGTTCATTCCGGAAACAACTTCACCAAAAACTGTATAATTCTGATCTAGATGTGGAATACCTCCAAGTGTCTTGTACACTTCTCGGTGCGACATTGGAATTGTGTATTTTGTAAAGTTGGTATATGTCTTAGCTTCTTTTCTTACACTGTCATCATACACTTCATACTGCTCCCAGTCTTTGGAGTCTATTGTACGCTGGAGTGAGTCGCGAAGCGATCTATTGGCCGGGTCGTTGATATAATAATGCTGTGCCAGCCACCCGTTTATCCTTCCTTCCGCTACATCCAATAAGCTATCATTTACAACCTTACCCTGAACAATATAGAATTGCATGGCAGATGAAGCCCGCTCCGGATTTCCATCCCTTGCCGCACCTAACGCTCCCCGTTTATGGAAAAGGGAACTATCTATTTCTGCCGGAATAGTATACTCAAGGTCACCTTCACCAAGAGTATCCGTTGGAGATGCGTATTTGCTGTCCGGATCTCCACCCTGAATTACAAAACCCTGAATTACCCTATGGAATAGTAAACTATCGTATTTCTGCTCCTTTACAAGTCTAAGAAAGTTGTCACGATGCTTTGGAGTTTTATCATAAAGCTTAACCACAATATCACCTTTATCAGTTACGATCTTAACATAAGAAGTTTTTGTTTCTTTTACAGGCCCGGAGCAACTAATGAATAAACCAAAAACAAATACTGGAAGGAGTTTAAATAAAGATATTTTAGACGGTATGCTCATTTGTGAGTTTTTTGAATGACAACAAATTGTGGTTTGGAGCTAGAAAGGTAGTAAATTTATCATACGTTTTAACGTTGTCAATTGAAAGAATCAATTGAAATCTGATGCATCATAATTATCTTCTATGAAGGCATAAAAATTATAGATAACAATTACTGTCTCAATTATTCTAACTTAGAATATCTTAACAATTCAAACTACTTAAACTATGGAACATCATTCATCAAATGGTTCAGGTAAATGCCCCGTAATGCATGGAGCAAATACTGAAAGCCACAGCAGTGTAATGGATTGGTGGCCCAAATCGCTGAATTTGGACATCCTTCATCAACATGATACAAAAACAAACCCTTTAGGAAAGGATTTTAACTACAGAGAAGAGCTAAAGAAACTGGATGTAAAGGCGCTAAAAAAGGACTTGCACGATTTAATGACAGATAGCCAGGACTGGTGGCCGGCAGATTGGGGTCATTATGGTGGTTTAATGATCCGTATGGCATGGCATGCAGCAGGTTCATATAGAATTTCTGATGGTAGAGGGGGAGCAGGAACAGGCAACCAACGATTTGCACCGCTTAACTCATGGCCCGATAACGTAAGTCTTGATAAAGCCAGACGATTGCTTTGGCCGATCAAACAAAAATATGGCAACAAAGTTAGCTGGGCCGATTTAATCATATTGGCAGGAACCATTGCATACGAAAATATGGGGTTGAAAACCTTCGGGTTTGCCTTTGGCAGGGAAGATATATGGGGTCCTGAAAAAGATACCTATTGGGGAGCGGAAAAGGAATGGTTGGCTCCTAGCGACAATCGATATGAAGATGTTAATGATCCATCTACGATGGAAAATCCATTAGCAGCTGTGCAGATGGGATTGATTTATGTAAACCCTGAAGGAGTTAACGGAAATCCGGACCCGATAAAAACAGGGGCGCAGGTACGTGAGACATTCAGAAGAATGGCCATGAACGATGAAGAAACTGTAGCGCTTACTGCTGGTGGTCATACGGTAGGTAAAACCCATGGTAATGGTGATGCCGGAGCGCTTGGGCCTAACCCTGAAGGAGCGGACGTTGAAGAACAGGGTTTTGGATGGGCGAATCCGCACAAAACTGGAAAAGGAAGATACACCATTACCAGCGGAATAGAAGGAGCATGGACCACTAACCCAACCAAATGGGACAACGGTTATTTCGAAATGTTGTTCAATCACGAATGGGAATCGCGCAAGAGCCCTGCCGGAGCATGGCAATGGGAGCCTGTAAGCATAAAAGAAGAGGATATGCCAGCTGATGTTGAAGACTTTAGCATCAAACAAAATCCGATTATGACCGATGCGGATATGGCTATGAGGGAAGATCCTATTTACAGAGAAATCTCCTTAAAATTTAAAGATGACTTTGATGCACTTTCTGATGCGTTTGCGCGCGCCTGGTTTAAATTAACACACCGAGACATGGGACCGAAAGCACGTTATTTCGGCCCTGATGTTCCTTCGGAAGATTTGATTTGGCAAGATCCAGTACCTGCCGGTAAAACAGGTTACGATGTAGATGCAGTTAAAGCCAAAATAGCTGGTTCAGGTTTATCTGTTTCAGAAATGGTTTCTACCGCCTGGGATAGTGCCCGTACGTTCAGAGGTTCGGATATGCGTGGAGGTGCCAATGGCGCCCGTATACGATTGACTCCTCAAAAAGATTGGGAAGGCAATGAGCCTAAACGTTTGGCTAAAGTACTTTCAATTCTTGAGCCAATTGCCAAAGAGTTTGGTATTAGTGTAGCTGATACTATCGTTTTAGCTGGTAATGTAGGTGTTGAGCAGGCAGCAAAAAAAGCAGGATTTGAGGTAAAAGTGCCGTTTACCCCCGGTAGAGGAGATGCAACCGATGAAATGACAGATGCGGAATCTTTTGAGCCACTGGAGCCAATTGCTGACGGATACAGAAACTGGTTGAAGAAAGACTATGTGGTAAGTGCCGAAGAGTTAATGCTCGACCGTACGCAATTAATGGGACTTACAGCTCCTGAAATGACGGTTCTTGTAGGTGGAATGCGTGTGATGGGTACCAATCATGGTGGAACCAAACACGGAGTGTTTACCAGCAACGAAGGTGCTTTAACCAACGACTTCTTTGTGAATTTAACAGACATGAAAAATTACTGGAAACCGTTAGACAATGGTTTGTACGAAATTCGTGATCGTAAGTCAAATGCTACCAAATGGTCAGCTACACGTATGGATCTGGTTTTTGGTTCAAATTCAATATTAAGAGCATATGCGGAAGTCTATGCTCAGAACGACAGCAAAGAGAAGTTTGTGAATGACTTTGTTGCCGCCTGGGCTAAAGTGATGGATGCCGACCGCTTTGATGTGAAATAGTAAGAATAGTTTATTAGGTTGATGAAAGGCGGCTCGTGAGGGTCGCCTTTTTACTTACCAAGGATTTTACTTTCAATAAATTGCTCTGCATGTGCAATATGGGCTTCTCGTTTTTCCTTTGGCATTCGATTAAAAGAGTGCACCAACATGGACGTGCGTGGATTGGAGGCGAAGAAATTTTTGTTTTTACTAATGAAGAGCCAAAACAAACCATCCCATATTTCTTCCCAATCGCCTTTTTTATAATTACTCATTTTTCGAATGTAATTAGAGCCACCAATGTAGGGTTTGGTAGCAAAGGTTCCACCATCAGCAAACTGACTCATTCCATAAACATTGGGAACCATAACCCAGTCGTAGGCATCAATAAAAAGTTCCATGAACCAACGGTAAACCTCATCCGGGTCAAATTCACAAAGCAGCATAAAATTGCCAAGTATCATCAGCCGTTCTATGTGATGGCAATAACCTGTAGCCAACACCTTTTTAATGGTTGAATCAACGGGATCGATTCCAGTAGTTCCTTTGTAGAAGCTTTCAGGTATTTTCCTTTTGAACTTCCAGAAATTATAGGTTCTTGAATAACTGCCTTTAACAAGGTACATGCCTCGCATAAATTCCCGCCAGCCAATTATTTGCCTTATAAAACCTTCTATCGAATTGATGGGTATATCTGCCTTTTTGCCAAAGGCAATTGTTTTTTCAATGACCTCATTTGGCAGTACCAATCCACTGTTGAGTAGTGGCGAAAGTACGCTATGGTTGAGGATGGAGTGCTCTTGAACAATTGCATCTTCGTACGCTCCAAAATCAAAGAACCGAAAGTTGAGAAACTGATCGAGCCATTCTTCAGCCTCTTTGTGTGTAATGGGATACAGCCTGTTTTTGGGTGTCTCGCCAGGATTGTCACCAAAATGCTCACAGGTATAATTTATAACCTCTTCCCAAATGTTAGATTTGAAAGGATAATGCACCGCTGGAGGTGACTTTGATTTTGGGTATTTCTTGCGATTTTCCGAATCAAATGTCCACTGGCCACCGGTGGGCTCACCATTATCATCCAAAAGAAGCCCCAGCTTTTTTCGCTGTCCTTTATAAAAGGCTGTTTGAAAAAAGCTTTTTTTATCTGGTTTAAAAAATGAAGATAGTTCTTCAATCGTATTTAAGAACTGTGGGTCATCATAGATTTCGAGTTTGACGCCTCTACATGCTTTTCTCAACTTTTTTTCCAGCCAATTATCGGTTGGGTTAATTACGTGTATTTCTGTTATATCCTTTTTCTTTATTTCCTTATCAAAAAATAGACTATTCGAAAGCTCATGTCCTGATTCGATATAGTGCACTTCAATTCCCTTCTCCTGAAGATATTGCTGATAATATTTCATGGATGCCCTGTGAAAGGCAATCTTTTGTTTATGAAATTTATATTGTCTGAAAAAGAGGTGTTCCTCAATCAGATAAACCTCATGTCTATTGTCGACTAAAGGACTTTTTTTAAAGAGTTGGTGCGGGTATATGAGGTTAACTGATTTTTTCATGATTTTTGTTTCGTGCACATTTCTGGCTACAATATTTAACATTCTCCCAGTCCCTTTCCCATTTTTTCCGCCATGTAAACGGACGCTTGCAAACCGGGCAAATTTTTGTTGGAAGTTCCTTTTTCGCCATTTAAACTAATCGATTTTCAATTCTTCCTTTCGTTCTTTGCTGTTACGGGTATGCACCTCTACAATACGCTTACTCTCTTTTTTTACAAGTGGGTCATTCCTATGGCCCCAAATTTTAGCTCTTGCTTTTTTGCCGGTTTCAGCAATATCTGCCACAGGATTGTTATAACTATTTGACAGATGCAGTAGGCTTTTATCGAGTTCTGTCATTTTCCATGGTTCGTGAATAAATCCTTCTGGCATATCTTGCAGTTCCTTTACCCATTTTTTAATAAAGGTGCCAATGGGATCATGATCTTTTGATTGCTTAATGGGATTGTAAATCCTAACCGTATTTATTCCTGTGGTGCCCGCCTGCATTTGAAACTGGGTATAGTGTATTCCAGGCTCATAGTCCAGGAATAACCTTGCGAGGTAATGAACACCTTTTTTCCAGTCGCAATCAAAATGATGACAGAAAGTTGAAACCAACATGGCTCTCATTCTAAAGTTTATCCAACCTGTTTCTTGTAAACAGCGCATGCATGCATCTACCAATGGCAAACCTGTTTCTCCCTTTTGCCAAGCTTCAATCAGGCGTTCATTGTTGGTGTATTCCATCGATTCGTAGCCCCGATTAACGCATCGCGTTTCGTAATCACACTCCATTTCAAATTTTTGAATAAAGTGGCAATGCCACTTTAAACGTGTAAGCAAACCATTAAAGCTCCCTTTATTTTTTGCGTAGTTTGGATGTGTCTTTACAAACTGATAGGCTTGTCGAATGGATAGATTTCCCCAGGCCAGATAAGGAGATATGCGTCCACTGGACATGCGGCTTTCCATAGGTTTGGAAATGTGTCGGCTGTAGTTTTTGCCCCGGTCTTTGCAAAAAGAATAGAGATACTTCCAGGCATATCTTTCTCCCGGCTTTTGAAAAGATTCATGGTAGGTTAAAAAGTCTTTACGAAGTGAATCAGAAAGCGGGTAAGGGTTTGTTATTACAGGTAAATCAGCTTTTGAATACTGATTCCGGGTCATTTTTTTATGCACGTGTGCATACCATTTTTTATCCCAGTTATCCCTGTTCTTTATTCCACGAATTACCCCGTCTCGTTGAAATTCATTCCATTGAATATGATTCTTTTTAAAGAAGCGAGCAACTGTTTTGTCCCTTTCCCAGGTAGTTCTTATGCCGGATTCCTGATAGGAATAAACGTTTTCAATGGTATATTCTTTTGCCAGGAGCGAAAACACTTTTATAGCCTCTTCATGAAAAACAACCACTTCTCTTTGATACTCCCTGAGGCTATCGTTCATTTCAAGAATGGACTGGAATATGAATTGCTGATGCCGCAACGAACTATCGGGATAGTTGAGTGCAGAAGGCTCAAAAATATAAATGGGAATGTAACCTGCATCAGACTGTTCTGCTTCAAAGAAGGGCACATGGTCTTGCAGCCGCAGGTCTCGTTTAAGCCATACAATGTTTAGCATCTGCTTCATGGCTTAAGCTCTTTTACTGTTTTTTTCCAAAAAGCAAAAAATGAGGGAAAATATCCTGTAACTCCTGTTAGCCAATCTCTTGGTTCTTCTTTTCCTCGGTAATGTTTATTGGTAGGGTGTTCTTTGTAAATAAAGCGGTTGGCTTCAATTTGTTTCTCCAGCTCATTAAAATCTCCAACAAAAACCTTTAGGCCTTCAATGTTTTTACCAAGATTCAGTACAAAATCAATACATTTTTTGCTAACCGGGTACTTTTTAAAAAAAGTTGGTTCAAGTAGTAAAATTCGTTGTGCATCTTCTCCCAAATGCCAGAACGGATCCAAATTATAGTAGTTGTACAAAAGTGTGGTTTTACTGTTTTCAAAAACCGGTTGTTGAACGTTTGGTAGAGGCGTTTCTAATTCGTAAGGTGTTGTTTCAAGCAATTTAGCCGGAGTTTCCAGGTTATCGAATTGTTCATATTCTACATCCAGAAAGGTGCCCTTCTGCGAAGAATTGAAGTATTTGTTGATATTATTCTGATTGGCATAATACTTCTTGGATGAAAAAGCACCCGCCACCCATTGCCAGCTTAAGTGGTTGCTTGCGATATCCCCATCCAATAAATGACTGTACATCCATTTTGCCGGTTGCAGCCAGTGAGAGTTGGCCATATTGCAGCAAATAGATGCTACATACATACGCATATGATTGTGCATGTAGCCGGTATCATATAATTCTTTTAAGGCATCATCAATAGCATAGATTCCTGTATTGACTTCCAGCATAACTCTGGGAACCTGATGGTTTGAAACCGATTCTTGTTTATGTTTGAGGTCCGATAGAATGCCGTCTCCTTTGGCAATCCAAACCTGCTGCCAGTAATCTCTCCATGCCAGTTCCTGAACAAGTTTTTCTATTATGTTCCAGGGAAGATTAAGGCGCATTACATGTTCGTACACCTGCTTTGTAGAAATAACCCCTCTGGAAATATAAGGGCTTAAATAGGTAATTGCCCCATCGGAATAGTTTCTTGATTGCGCATATTTTTCAGGATCTATGCGCTCAATTCTTTTGTGTATGGATGCTATATCGGTTGGAAACTCTATGTGATCTTAGTTTTGTTAAAAACAGGCTCGAAAGTCAAGCCTCTGGTAGTTCAAAATTAACTACCCAAGATACTAAAAATACAAAAGATGCTACATTGAAACGAAGTGCCCGCCAGCCAGAACTGTTGGTTCTAACAAATTTTCATTTTTTGTTCCTTTTCTCTGCTTCAATTCGTTTTACCTCTTTCAGCAATAACGGGAAGGCGGGTTCCGTCATTCCATGGTCGTACCCATCCATTTCGTACAGGCGCGTATCCTTATGGCCAACGACTTTCATCATACGCATCATATAGGCATTTTCTTCGTACCTCCCCAACATCTCCAATTCCCTGTCTCCGGTAATGAGCAAAAGAGGAGGGGCGTCTTTGCGTACATGATAAAGAGGAGCCAGCTCATCAACTATTGGTTGGGTTCCGGGAATTCCTCTTTCCTCTCTCACGGTAAAATGCGTGATCGTGTGACCACTAAATGGGATAAGACCGGCTATCCTGTTTGCATCTATATTGTTTTTGGCCAGCCATTTTTTATCAAGGCCCACCATGCTTACCAGGTAGCCACCGGCAGAATGCCCTGAAAGAAAAATTAAAGAAGAATCGCCTCCGTATTGTTCAATGTTATTAAATACCCAAGCCACAGCGGCTGCGGCATCCTCAATGTACTTTGGAGCCCACACTTTTGGGAATAAACGATAATTTACCCCAACTACTGCAACGCCCTTATTCTTTAATGCTTCAGGAATTTCTTTGCTTCCACCTCTTAAGCCACCTCCATGAAACCAAACAATGGTGGCATATTCTTTTAAATTCGTGGGGTAGTAAATATCTAAAACGCATTGTTCGTTTAAATATTCATCCGCGTTATTTACAGCGTCTGAGTAATAGTGAATGTTCTGCTCTGTACGGTATTGCGTTTCTTGAGCAAGCAGCACAAGTGGTGAAGAATATACAATTACCAGGAATAGAAATTTTTTCATCTTTTTTATTTTTCTAAGTTATTTGGTGTGAAACTCTCGAGGTATGTATCAATTGAAAGACTCCCGATAGCTATTGGGAAAGAACGTTTGCCTAAAACCAGCAAAAAGGATTGACTTGCGTGCCCGATATTTGGATGGTCAATCTGGCAACCACCGCCATAACGCCTAGTTGATGTTAGGCTTTGTTTAAATCTTAATCGTAGTGATATCTGCACGCATATAGTTGCAAATCCTCACCAACAACTTTGTAGACAAGTCTATGTTCTTGGTCAATTCGTCTAGACCAATATCCAGCGAGGTCATATTTAAGAGGTTCAGGTTTGCCTATTCCATGAAAATGATCCCTTTTTATATCCTTAATAAGCTCGTTTATTTTCTTAACCATTTTTTTGTCAATCTTCTGCCAGTAAAGATAGTCCTCCCAAGCATTTTCGGTAAAAGTTAAAACCATATTATATGTCCAAATTCGGTTTAACTGTTTTACCGGATTTCATTTGATTAATGGATTCGTATAATCTATCAGCATTTTTCTTGGAGCTTAGTAAATGAAGCGTCTCCATAATAGAGTTGTACTCGTCCAAAGAAATCATTACAGTCCCTTTGCCTGATTTTCGTTTAATGATAAGAGTCTCATTATTATCTTCAACATTGTCAAGGTAACTTTTTAGTCCTGTTCTAAATTCCGAGTAATTAGCAGCAATCATAGTTTTTTGTTATTAAATACGTACAATTATACGTACTTAACTGATAAAAAGTTCCTGATTCTTGAATTTTGCTGAATGTTTGCCAACGCTCTTACTAAACGGACGTGGCGGTCAAACGAAGTGCAGACCAAAGCGTCCGCCTAAAAGTAGCAAAAAGGATTGACTTGTCAATCCGCCCGTAGCCCGACATGCCGTTTAGTTGATGTTACCTAGCGTAGTTTTTCTTTTCTTGAAGGTATTAATAACAAAAATAATCTGTCCGAAAGTAAAGCAGGTTAGTGCAATTAATAATATCTGTCCAGCTTCATTCAAACCTTTAGTATTGATATAGGAATAATACCAATTTGTCAAACCCTTAATTCCTGGCCTATATCCAAAAATGATGTGGAAAATATAAGTTGTTGGCATAATTGTTAAAGCTAGATGAGCCAATGTCAGCCATTGGTTAAGAATAGTTCGTTTGTACTGAATAAAATATACAGTTGAGATAATTGCTAAATAACTAACAAGTAAATATACCATTGAAGAATATGTCACTACATAATAAGTGGTATAAATTTGAACGTCAATGCTAAGTCCATTTTCCAATATAACTGTCAATAGAAGTATAATTGCAAATAGCATTAGCCAGAAATCTGCCCGTTTATAAAATGAAAGTCGTCTGCTTTTGCCCATTAAAATTAACCCCAATTTGATGCTAGGTAACGATCCACGTGTAAGGCGAGTGTGGCGCGTTTGAGTACAAGATAGGCAGGTGTATTGATAAAAGCAACGGGGTTAGCAGAAAGTTGTTAAAGAGCGGGCCACACAAGGAGCCTTAATTGCGCCCCATTCGCTTTACACTATGTTGGGGCTAGTTGGCCTGTAGTGTGGTGAAGTAGGTACTAGGGGGTAGAGTGATTTCTTGGGACGCATTTACGGACTGCTAAACGCAGTTACGGCCTTTGGCTTGCTCTGGATTTTAAATTTTATTGCCGAAGGTAGTTAAAATTTTAAAGACAAGGTGAGCGTGGCCAAATTGAGATTTAGCTTGTGTTGGTACACGTGCTCCGGGCGGGTGATTCGGGGATTTAGAGTTAAGGAGGACAGATAAGAGTTGGTAGCTCAATTTGGTTTAGCAGTCCGTAGGAACACATTCCAAAAAGACCGGGAAATCCGAAAGCTTTCGGGTTTAGGTGAAACTGAAGATTCATGATGGGTTGCGTGTTTGATGGTGGGTACGAACTAATTTGGCTCCCAACGGTTGGCTATGAGGTTTGACTTGCTATAAATACCTACCTTATAGCCCTATTTAAGTTGGACTAAGATAGCACGTTGCATCGAGTAGCAAAACGCAAGATAAGACTTATGTCTTGTTATTGGGTGTTTTCAATTTCTTAATATCTCGATTTGCTCAACCAATTTTTCAATCATAGTGCTTTCAAAAGAAACAATGTATATAGTTTGCATCGGAGCTAATTCGGGAGCTATTGAAATATCCGATTGATTAGAAGCGCAAGGTGTCAATCTTAAATCGAATATATCATAACCCAAAACGTCAATGTCTTGAAAGTGCAAAAACAATTGAAATATAGTTCGTTCTTGCTCGAGAAAAGGGTCGTAATAATTATAGGATTTGGATTCTATGCTTTCTATCTTGTCGAAAGTAATGTCAAATTCTGCATTAGAAGGAATAATTAGTTTACGAGCGTCTGCTTCTAGCAAGTAATCACAATCACTTAGCGTTGTAGTAAGTTTGAAGTGGAATTCAGAATCGACTTCAAATTTATAGTCAATATCATATCCAACATAAGGAAGTGATATTGCTTCCTTTTGGGCTTGAAAAGCTGAACCATCTACTCTCTTCACCTGAAACGAATTAGTGTTTAGATACTCTACTGCTTGTATTTTCAAAGGGTCAATTAGATCTTCTGTTTTTTTATTGCAGGCAGATAAAATTATAAGAAGAAAAATGATAAGATGGCGTGTCATAAAGTTAGTATTAAAAATGTTGCACAATGCTCTGCTAAACCTGCCAGATGTCGGGCATGCGCAGTTACGGCCTTTTGGTTTTAAATTTTATTACCGAAGGTAGTTAAAATTTTAAAGACAAGGTGAGCGTAATCAAATGCAAAGCATTCACGAGTACTATAAAAAAACAGACACCACACGAGATAAATTGAGTTTATCTTAACCTGTATATTATCGTTGTGCGTAAATCATTCTTTTAATAATTTATCTATTTCACTCGCAAGTTTATCAATACTCCCTTCAGAATTTCCTATTGTTACATATCTAATAACGCCTTGCTTGTCAATCACAAAACTTTTTGGAATACTCTCAGTTGCGTACTCATCCCATATTTTTAAATCGGGGTCAATGCCAACATTAAAATCGATACCTTTTTTGTTTAACTGTAGCATTTTGTTTGCAACTTTTTCTTTGCTTTCTCCCCTTGAGATTGGTATAAAAACAAAATCCTTACTTTCAAATGGTGCAATTATCTTGATTGGTATCTCATAAAATTCCATTAAACATGGTGCGCACCAGGTCGCCCAAAAATTTAAAAGCACAACTTTACCCCTGAGCTCTGATAACTTTGTACTTGTACCATCAAGCATGGTTACAGTAAAATCTTTTGCCAAATCACCGATATGTAATTTAAACTCATCAACATTATTGTTTTCCTTAACAGTAGCTTGTTTTACTGCATTTTTTTCTGCGTCTTTATACAGCTCAACAATAATTATAAATTCTTTGTCTCCTATTTTGTTCCCAAAAGTTCCAGCCAGGCCATCTCTGTACTCTTGAGAAACACCTTTGTTCATGGATTTAACATAGCCTTCTTGCATAAGTTCCTCGAGCCGTTCTTTTGATATAATTTCATTGTTGGCAATTATTACGTATTCAGGCTTTTCAATTTGCTTGCTTTGAGCAAACGGTTTAAAACCCCAAAAAGTAAATGTTAGAGCAAGAATATATTTCATGTCTATTCTTTCTATGCCGTTTTTAATAAGATTTTCAATAAGACAATAACGTACATATAGACTTACTTTCACACGCTCTCACTACTTGTCATAGTACCATAAAAAGTGCTTGAATTCAATCGTACTTTGACTCGTTGATATAGAAACAATTTCTATTTTATCTGAGTTGAGATTGACATAGTCAACAAGCTTTTGTTTTTTATCGAATTCTAAAACTTTTAATTCCCTCTTCATTGGTTCTATTCCAGTCCAATCATAATAAACGCTCCCCAATAAATTGGATCGTTGTACTCGTTGCGTAGCTCTTTCTTAGCCTCTACAAACGATTGACGTTTGTTGCCGGTTGCCAGCCATTTCTGGTAGAAATTAACCATTAGTTTTTGGGTGGCAGTATCGTCCACCTTAAACATACTCATGATAAGCGTTTTGGCACCTGCCACCATAAAGGCACGTTGTAGCCCGTAAACTCCTTCACCAACCTTTGTCTCACCCAGCCCTGTTTCGCAGGCGCTAAGTACTACCAGGTCGGTCTGGTCCAGGTTCATGTTCATGGCTTCGTAGGCAGTTAGTATACCGTCTTCCTCATTGTAGTTGTATTCGGTCTTTTTAAGCAGGTCGCCAGCTCCGGTAAGCAACAAACCGGTGCGCAGCAGTGGGTTTTCCAGTGCCGTAACTTCTTTCTGACCGGCTGCGGCATTTTGCTCTATTTGCTTGGCAGGGGTAAAGAAGCCATGCGTTGCAATATGAAATATCTTAGGGCTCTTTACCGATTTAACAGCGTTTTCTGTTGCATCCTTTTCTAATTTCTCAGTGGTAGCCCATCCTTTTTGGTCGAGCAACTGTATAAGTGCGTTGATCTCTTTTTCTGTTCCGGGCAACTCTCCAATGGCTCCTCTTGAAGGTGGCCGTGCATCTACGTAATAGGTTGGATTGCCAAACATAGAAGCCTTGTTGGCCAGTTTGTCGTCTTTCTTCTTCAGTGCGCTCAGGTAAATATCCTTTGTATTACTTACCAGTACAATGTTGGAGTTGTCGAGCACATACTTGTCTTCAGAGGTCGGTATCGCTTCCAGGTTAATTTGGTTGTATACTCCATCGGCCGATAAGTAAATGGTGGATGTATTACCAACAACACTCACAATAGGCTGCCAGTATTTTTCATTGGAGTACCTGTCGTGTATTTTGTAGATTATACTATTGCGGTACACTTTAAAGTACCTGCCTTCAAGCTCCTTACCATCTTCTATAAGGAACATACCCGGTTTTTTCTGCACTTTGTCATTTTTCACATAAAGGCCCATGTACAGCACCGAGTCGGTGAAAATATGATCGAAGTAACGGAAACGAACCATTTCAATAGCTACCTCATCAGGTTTTAAAGCATCTTGAACGTACTCCCAAACAATACGGTTCTTTTGCGTATCGGCTCCAAAGGCATCCGATTGCTCACTTAGTTGTTTCTCAAGCTGTTCCACTTCATCAATAAGCAGGGCAGGGTCTATTTCATTTTCGATCAGCTGGTCGGTACTCATCGAGAGCACCGTAGTCAGGAATTCCTTCTTGGCTACCCAGTCGAGGTACATTTTCTTCAGATCCTCATTATCTCCGTTAAGTATTGACTCACGTATTTTAATAGAAGAGTTTAGCAGGATTGCCTTGGTGGCCAACGCATTGTTAAAGGCTTGTTCAATAAGCGAGGGGTCTTCATCCTTAAATTCAATGGCAATGGTGTTAAAGAATTCGTAATCGGTTTTGATGGTATTCCAGAACTCAGACTTTTCTCGTTCGCTCAAGGCAGGGAAATACGTTTTAATAAATGCATCGTAGTTACTGATAACCTGTTGAATGGTCTTTTTGGCTTTGCGTTTATCGCCTTGCATGTAATACACCTTGCTTAGTTTAGAAAGCAGGTGTACATATTCGGGGTGGTCCTTGCTAAAATAGTCCTCATAAAGTTTTTTGGCATCGTTGTACTTTTCTTCGGCATGGGTATAATCTTTTTGCTGATAGTACACATCGCCAGTAAGTGTATAAATTGAGGCGAGGTTTACATTCTTCTTACTTTTCAATCGTGTTTTCCAAATTGTTTCGGCTAAGGAAAGCGAGTTAAACGCATCGTCAAAGCGGTTTTCCTCAATGTAAAGCACAGACAGGTTCTTGATCACGTCTGCATACATAGGTGTTCTGTTTCCAATTTTTTCAGCTATTATGCGCTTCGATTCGTCAAAAATTGGCTCAATGGTTTTGGGTGGTTCGTTTTTGTAAAACTTAATAAGCCCAAGTTGGGACAATGACTTGGCAACTTCAATGTGGTCAGTGCCATAAACTGCTTTTTGAATGCTAATAGCAGAATTAATATTGTCGAGGGCTTTGCTGTAATCTCCCAGAGCTGTGTAAATATCAGCCAGTTGTTTTTTGCAAAAAGCTGTTTTGGACGAATTATTGCCAAACTGGGCCTCTGAGATATCAAGAGCTCTGCGGGTAGTTTTTTCGGCATCGGTATATTCTCCATTAAAAAGATGGAGGTAACCAAGGCTCAACAGCGGTTCAATGAGATTGCGACTTTGTTTGCCGAAAAGTTTTTCATATTCAGTAAGGGCCTCGTTTAACAAATCCCTTGTTTTACTAATGCTACCATATTTCACGTAGATATCTGCCAGATTTACGTTTGAGGCAAACTCATCATAGTTAAGAAAATTGGTGGCCTTGTAAAGGAATCTTTGAGCACTCATGATCAAATCCTTGGCATCTTCAAAATCTCCTTTCATGGCGCTAAGCTTGGCTTCCACCTCCAGAGCCATCACATACCGAACGGTGTTTTCTTTATCCCGTTTAACTTCATCAAGGATATTGAGGGCATTATTGATGTTTTCTTCAGCTCCTTTATATTCTCCAATTTTTATTTGCAGGTCAGCAATTTTTACAAGCTCATCACCAAAGTTTAGATCAGTGTCGCTGTATTTTGCGCGTGTGGCCAATAGGGCATCTTCCAGGGCCTGCTTGGCACCTTCCAGGTTGTCGGTTAGCTCAAAATATTTTGCCAAATGATTTTGTGTACGAACATAGCTGATATGCCCTGGTTTAATCTGAGGTTTTACAATACTCTCAAAGCTGTTTTTATAGATATCACCTGCTTCACCAAGTTTATCCGTATAGTCTATATAGAAGTTAGCAACTTCTGTTTTGGTTAAATGGTACTCAGGTGCATCTTCTCCATACAACGCTACTTTCTGATCAAGGATTTTGGTAAGATATCCATCTGCATTCTTGAAGTATTTTTCCTGCAATGAAGATCTGTAAGCAAACTGGTATAATTCAATTCTCCACTTATGGAATTCAGGAATACGGTCATAATTAGCTAAAAGCCCCAGGCAGGCGCTCTCAATTCCTTTTGGATTCCTTCTGTCTAGTTTATTGTAGAAATCTATTGTTGCCAGGCGTATGTACACCAGGCTTTTTTTATTGAAGTACTTTTTAATTACTCTTTCGTATTCAGCCTTCAGATTTTTGAAACGTGCATTATCGCCATTGGCAAGGTAGTTCTTCAGAAGGCTTTCGTAGATCTGCAATGCCAGATAGTGTGCCTCGCTGTGGTCTTTCTTCAATTTCGAAAGGGCATCTTCATAATATTCTCTTGTTACTTTTTCATTGGCTCCGTTTTCCGATAACATGTCGCCATGTAGAAATTCATTTTCAATATACCGAATGTTCGATTTGCCTATGTTTTGATCGATCCAGTTTGCTGCCAGTTCAAACTCCGTATCTGCTTTTTGGAAATCACCCATTAAGCGGTAGGTATTGGCCCTGAGGTTAAGCAACTGAGCATATTCATCAAAACGCTGGTCAATATCTGATTGCTCCAGACGCTTGGTTTTTAACTTACCCGATTCGTCCACGTAAGACTCTTTTTTAACCGCCCTGCCAAGGAAATAATCATTGTTTTCATCCATAAAGGCAATGGCTTTGGCGTAAAACCCCATTCCGGAATATACAGATGCAAGGTTTAGGTTGGTTAGCGCCTTCAGGTGGTCCGAGGCCTCCAGTTTATCCAGTTGTTCCTGAGCTTTTTGGGCATATTGGTATGCTTTGAGCATATCTCCATTCTGTATCAGAAGGGCGGAAGCTCTGTTCAAATAATCAACATATTCCTCAGAAGTTTCGCTGAACACTTTTTGGCTCATAGTAATGGCCTTATCTATATCCGATGTAAAGTCAGCCAATAATCCCTGAGCCAGTTTATTTCGGGCTGAAAGAATATAGTATTCAACCAAATACTTGTTTTCTGAACCTAGCTTTTTGGTTGCCTTTTTCCGAAGCTTTATCAGGTATTTTTCTGTTTTTATATAGTCCCCGGTTTCGTAGGTATCATTTATTTTAAGCAGCATTTTGTCCCAATTAACAGCGTAGGACAGCTGGCTTGTAACTAATAAAATTGCCAGGATAAGTAGCGATGGTTTGAGGTTGTAAGTTTTCATATGCTAAATTTACTATAATTCAGAACACATTTACCAAAATTTGTAATGACCTAATTGAAATAACTGCTTAATCTTTAAGTAGTTTGTTAAGAATTTCGATTGCCGATAACGAAATTACGGTACCGGGGCCGAATACAGCCGACACTCCTTCTTTGTAGAGAAAATCATAATCTTTAGGCGGAATAACGCCACCGGCAACTACCATAATATCTCCTCTTCCGTAGCCGGACAATGCTTTTATGAGTTGTGGTATTAAAGTTTTGTGGCCTGCAGCCAGGCTGGAAACACCCACAATGTGCACGTCATTTTCCACTGCTTGTTTGGCTACTTCTTCAGGCGTTTGGAAAAGAGGCCCGATATCTACATCAAAACCAAGATCGGCAAAGGAGGTAGCAATAACCTTGGCGCCACGGTCGTGCCCGTCCTGGCCCATTTTGGCTACCATAATACGAGGTCGCCTGCCTTCCATTTCGGCAAATTTGTTGGAGAGCTCCTGCGCTTCTTTAAAGTGTTCGTCCATACTTGCTTCGCTCGAATATACACCCGAAATGGATTTAATGGAAGCGGTATAACGCCCGAATGTTTTTTCCATTGCCTGGGTTATCTCTCCCAGGGTGGCCCTTTGCTTGGCTGCTTCAATGGCCAATTCAAGGAGGTTGCCTGTATTATTTTTAGCTGCATCTTCCAGAGCTTGCAAGGCGGCAGCAACTTTTTCGTTATCTCTTTCAGATTTTAGCTTATGGAGTCGTGCCACCTGTTCTTCTCGCACAGCTGTATTGTCTACTTCAAGCAATTCAAGCTCAGTATTGTCCTCTACCTGATACCTGTTTACACCAACGATTATATCCTGTTTGGAATCAATTTTTGCTTGCTTTCTGGCTGCGGCTTCTTCAATGCGCATTTTTGGTAGGCCCGATTCAATGGCTTTTGCCATGCCACCGGCTTCTTCTATCTCCTGAATGAGCGCCCAGGCCTTGTGCATAAGCTCATGAGTTAAGGCTTCTACATAGTAGGAGCCTCCCCAGGGGTCAGCTACTTTGGTAATTCCTGTTTCGGTCAGCAAATATTTTTGTGTATTTCGGGCAATGCGTGCAGAATAGTCGGTTGGTAAAGCAATGGCTTCATCCAGCGCATTGGTGTGCAACGATTGCGTGTGCCCCAGAGCGGCAGCCATCGCTTCCACACAGGTGCGCACCACATTGTTGTATGGGTCCTGCTCGGTTAGGCTCCAGCCTGACGTCTGGCTGTGGGTACGCAAAGCCATCGATTTTGAATTCTTAGGATTGAACTGCTTAACGATCTTAGCCCAAAGCAATCGACCTGCCCTCATCTTGGCAATTTCCATGAAATGATTCATGCCGATGCCCCAGAAGAACGAGAGTCGGGGAGCAAAGGAGTCAATATCAAGCCCTGCTTTAATACCCGTGCGAAGGTATTCCAACCCATCTGCGAGTGTGTAGGCCAATTCTATATCGGCCGTTCCACCGGCTTCCTGAATGTGGTAGCCGCTTATGCTAATGGAGTTGAACTTAGGCATATGTTTCGAGGTGTACTCGAAAATATCAGAAATGATGCGCATGGATGGGGCCGGGGGGTAGATGTAAGTGTTACGCACCATAAACTCTTTTAAAATGTCATTTTGAATAGTACCTGTCAGTTGCTCTTTCTTAACTCCGCTTTCTTCAGCAGCTACAATATAAAAGGCCATGATGGGTATTACGGCTCCGTTCATAGTCATGGAAACCGACATTTGGTCGAGCGGAATATCCTTGAAAAGTACTTCCATGTCCAGAATAGAATCGATGGCGACACCTGCTTTGCCCACATCGCCCACTACCCTTGGGTGGTCAGAATCGTAGCCTCGGTGCGTAGCAAGGTCAAAGGCGATGGAAAGGCCTTTCTGGCCAGCGGCCAGGTTTCTGCGGTAGAACGCGTTCGATTCTTTAGCTGTTGAAAAACCTGCGTACTGGCGAATCGTCCATGGACGGGTGGAATACATCGTGGTGTAAGGCCCACGCAAATAAGGGGCAATACCGGCATGGAAGTTAAGGTGTTCCATTTTGGCAACCTCGGCCTTGGTGTACCAGGGCATTACCTCAATGTGCTCATTGCTCATCCAGCCATGCACAGGGCTGGCTTCAATTTTTTCTGGTCCATTAACCGAACTTATGCCAACTGCCTGCTGCACTCTTCTAACCAATTGATAGGTAAGGGTTTCCAGGTAAAATGAACCAGCACCAGGATCCACTTCTTTATTTAAGAAGGATTCTTCTTTCAGAATAGTAGAGATATTCCTGGAGGTTCTTGTGCTTAGTTTTTCATTTGGCTTTTCAGGAACAACATACAAGGCATCGCAGCCCCCAATAATTGCTGCCATGGCAGCGGTTGTTCCTTTCAGAATATTTTCATGCGGACCCAGCTCTTCATTTTTCCAGTTATCCGAAATTGCCATGATCTCGAAATCCTCAGGAGCACAAATAAAACCCCTGGAGGTAAGCGTTTGATACAAGAGGATACGTAGAGCCCTGAATTTGGCTATTTCAAGAAAATAATTGGTACTAACGGGTAGCTTATAAACTGTTTTATGGGCAGGACACTCTTTGGTTGGGTTGTTTTTTAAGAATTCGATGGTTTTTTCGATCAAAAAGATAAGCTGCTGAACCACAGATTTATCTTTTGCTTCAAATACCAGCGTTTGGAGCCGGCTGCCGTCTGTTACCTCGTTCGTGCTCCAATAACCTGAGAGCTCTTCAATAGAATAATGGTCGTTTTTGACATAGTTAAGGTAGCCTTCCAAATCATTCGAACCTTCAAAAGAAACAGCGCATGCATCAAGGTTGGTGCCCTTTAGCAGACGAGCAAAGTCGACCGGATCATTAGTTTCAAAAATAATTCCGGTGGCTCCCATGTTAAGGGCATCTAGTGCAGCTCTATTAGCAACTTCTGTATCTTCAACTTTGATTTTTTGATAATTGATCCACTCTCTGGGTTGACCATCGGGAGTATTCTTGCTTGCAAGCAGGTTATCGTATTTTAGCGTTTCTTCAATTCCTTCCAGATCTTCTGAAGTATAATAAGAGGCAATCTCAATATCGTCCTCCAAATGGGTATTCAAAGATTCCAGGTTTTTGCCTTTCAGATCGGCTACGGCTTTCTTTATCCAATCCTCTTTTGTGGTTTGTTCAAAATCAGACAAAAGACGGGTGTGTTCTTGGTTCTTCATGGATGCTTACTTGGTTAAATCAAAGTTAGCATATAACTGGTTTTTTCATGAGTTTAGGGGTGAGAAAGCTGTCTAAAATCAAAGCAAATTGAATTTGAAAAATTTTTCTAAAACTCAGTTAGAAAGCTTCTTTTAAGTTCCATAATTTTTCTCCAATTTTGAACCCCTGCTTAAAAGTATTAAGTACCCTTAATTCCATTTTTGGTTAATGCAAACGGATTGTGTGTCGGTATGGGAGCAATGTCTTAAGCTCATAAAAAATGAGGTGCCAGAGCAAAGTTTTACTACATGGTTTTTGCCAATAAAACCTGTTAAGCTTAATGGTGGTGTTTTGACCATTCAGGTGCCAAGCCAATTTTTTTACGAGTGGATAGAAGAGCATTATGTGCATATTTTGAAAAAGGCACTGGTGGCTACCATTGGGCAACAGGCTAAACTGGAATATTCGGTTGTGGTGGATCAGGGGAATAAAAACAGCTCACCTTACACAATCAATCTGCCGAACATTAAAACCAATATAGATAAGGCGGAGAAGCCCAGACGGATGACGAATCCGTTTGAACTGGAAACCGTGGATCAGGCATTTGATTCTCAATTGAATAGTATATACAGTTTTGATACCTATGTGGAGGGAGACTGCAATCGTTTGGCACGTTCTGCCGGGTATGCAGTAGCCAAAAAACCCGGAGTTACTTCGTTTAATCCGTTGATGATCTACGGAGGGGTAGGTTTGGGTAAAACTCATTTAGTGCATGCCATTGGCAATAAGATTAAGGAACATTTGGACGATAAATTTGTGCTCTATGTTTCGTCTGAAAAATTCATCAACCAGTTTATAAAGGCGGTGCAAAACAATGAGGTGCAAAGCTTTCAGAACTTTTACCTGCAAGTGGATGCGCTCATCATTGATGATGTACAGTTTTTTGGTGGCAAGGAAAAGACACAGGAAATTTTCTTCCACATCTTCAACCATCTGCACCAGTCGGGTAAGCAGATTATTATGACGAGCGACCGTCCGCCCAAAGACCTGAAAGGGTTGGAAGAGCGTTTGCTTAGCCGATTCAAATGGGGGCTTACTGCTGATTTGCAGCAACCCGACTTTGAAACCCGGATGGCCATTATCCACAACAAGATGGAAGCCGAAGGCATTGTGATACCCGGTGATGTGTGTGAATACCTGGCCTATACAGTAGATACCAATGTGCGTGAACTGGAAGGAGTGCTTATTTCGCTGATTGCCCATGCTTCGCTGAACAAGCGCGATATTGATCTGGAGCTGGCCAAGCAAACCATGAAGAATATTGTGCACGATATTGAGGCGGAGGTAGGTATTGATTACATCCAAAAAACAGTTGCCGAGTACTACCACCTAACCCAGGACGACCTGAAGGCTAAGACCCGTAAAAAGGAAATTGTGATTGCACGCCAGGTGGCTATGTACTTCTCTAAAGAATACACCAATCACTCGTTAAAATCTATTGGCTACCATTTTGGCGGGCGTGACCACAGCACGGTTATTCATGCGGTGCAGGCGGTAAACGATACCATGGATGTAAACGCCAACTTCCGCAATTCTATTGACGACCTGAAGAATAAGCTGAAGATTAAGCAGGCGTAGGATTTATCGTCATGCTGAACTTGATTCAGCATCCCACATAGTTTTAATTTATTTTGATTTGCTCAAAGGAAATACTCAATGAAGTGGTTGATGGCATATTTTCAGTTCCACTATTGAAAGACAAAATTCTTAATTTAGGATCGAAACTATAATTTCTCGGATTTATAAAATCACCTTTAATCCAGAACCAGCCATACTCGCCACCGAAGTTTTTGCCAGTCGCTTGCTTAACTATCATATAAAGATTGTATTGTACAACATCTTTCCCCTCCAAATTTGTTATCGTACTACTGCATTCAAACAACCGGATGTAAATTGGCATTCCTTCTTTACAATAGAAAGTTTCAATATTTCGAATACTTTGGGCAAAAGAGTTTATTTCCTTTGAAGTTTCTTTTTCAATGGTTATCTCTTGGGCTCTTGCTTTTAATGACAAAAGCAGAAAAGTTGAAATGACTAACAAAAAGTATTTCATAACTCTTAATGAGATATAGCCTAATGAACACCCCTGTGAGTCCCCTCAAGGGGACAACTTATAGCTACACGTAGTTATTCAACATTACCGGCATTACCAGCATCAGAATGTCTTCGTCTTTTTCCTGCTCTTTAGGGATGATCAAACCGGCACGGTTAGGGGCCGAAAGATGAAGCTCTACTTCTTTGGCTTCAATATTGCCCAGCATCTCGATTAAGAAACGTGCGTTGAATCCGATCTCAATATCATCACCTACGTGCTCGCACACCAGACGCTCGTTGGCTTCGTTGGAGAAGTCAAGGTCTTCGGCTGAAATTAGCAGTTCGCTACCGGTAATTTTCAAACGCACCTGGTGCGTTGTGCGGTTAGAATAGATGGAAATACGTCTTAATGAACTCAGCACTTCCATTCGGTCGATGGTCATTTTGATAGGGTTATCCAACGGAATTACGTTTTCGTAATCGGGGTAACGCTCATCGATCAGGCGGCATATCATTTTAATGTGGCCAAACTTGAAGAATGCATTGGAAACATTAAAGTCCAGCTCAACATCCGTATTTTCAGAGGGTAGAATATTTTTAAGTAGGGTAAGTCCTTTGCGAGGGATAATAATGGAGTGCCCGTTATCGGTTGCTACATCCACTCGTCTGTAACGGATTAGCTTATGTCCATCGGTTCCCACAAACGTAGTGTTGGTATCTGAGAAATTGATGTACACACCTGTCATGGCAGGGCGCAACTCATCGCTGCTGGTCGCAAAAATAGTATTGTTGATGGCTCGGTAAAGCACTTCCGTTGAAAGGTTGTTGACTGTAAAATCGGCTTGAACGGTAGGAACCTTAGGGAAGTCGGTAGCATTTTCACCGGCCAGTTTGTAATGTCCGTTGTCGCTGCTGATCTCAACGCTGTACGAGCTTTCATCAATCGAGAAGGTTACAGGCTGCTCAGGCAAGTTCTTTAATGTTTCCAAAAGAATTTTTGCCGGAACGGCAATGCTTCCGCTTTCGCTCGACTCCACCTGCAATTCCGTAATTATTGAGGTCTGTAGGTCAGAGGCGGTAACCGTCAGGGTTCCTTCATTAATTTCGAAAAGAAAATTTTCAAGAATAGGCACAACCGGATTGGTTGTAATTACGCCCTGTATATTGGACAACTGTTTCAATAAAACGGATGAAGAAACGATGAATTTCATAAGTAGTACAGATCAGATATGTTTAATGTGGTAAAGTTATAAAGATTTACCTATTCAAACCAGCACTAAAATACAGGGACTATTCAAAATCTTTCTTTTTTACCAAAATTCTTTTCATTCGCTTTTTATTGAACAAACAGAAGCTCGAATCGGGTGTGATTCCAAGGTAATATGGCTTGTCAGGCCTTGGGTCGTAAAGCCTTGTTTTTTCCATTGAACCTGAAAGTTTAATAGCTGCTATTGTCACAAAAGGATTGGAATTAAAATTGGCATCAACGTAATTGTGCATTTCTGATGGAAGCAGGTACTGGTCGGTTTGAAGAAACAATAAATTCTCAAGCGAGTTGATTAGTTGGGTGCTGTCGGCATGTACTCCTTCAATTTCAAAAAAGCTGTTTTTATAACGATAGGTAAGAGAGTTTCCATCTGAGTATTCCAGTTTCAGTTCATTCAAATTAGTGTACGTGGTTGAAAACACCCTGCGTGTACGCCAATCCGATTCGGGCACCTCAAAAATGCCAGCTACATAGCTCCGATATCCCGGTATATGGATAAGGTAGGGCTGGCTTTTGGCTCCCATAATAAAAGACGATTCACTGTCTTTATCACCCCAAATAGAGTACGACTTCACTGTATCTGCATTGTTGAGTATGGTTACTTCAACGCCTTTGTTTCGAATGATTTCAGCAATAGAATCGGATTGCGATTCGGCCACGGGTCGTTTAATTTCCAGCTGGCTAAGGACTGAAAAGAAAACATCGCGCATACTGAGGTCGAGGTCATATTTGTCGTTTACCCTCCATTTACCATTTACATAGCATAGCTTGTTAGTTGCAGAATCTGTTTTCAGAATTACATCGGTGATCACTGTTTGGGCACCCAGCGTAAAGAGGTGGCGATCAACCTCAAGCCCACTGCCTTTCTTTTTTAGCAAAGGAAGCAGGGCAATAAGGGCAATAACCATAGCCAAAGCAAAAAGTAGCTGTATGTTTTTCTTCTTTTGCATCAGTGTCGGGCATATTTACGTTTGCGCAGCCAGAAATGGATCAATCCGAACAGTATTACCAGCACTACCGGCAGCAGCAGGTTAATGATCTGCCATTTCGATCGGCTTTCTTTCAGTTTTACCTTATCCAGCGGCCGAATAATCACTTCTTTTGAACGTGCGGTGATAAGGCCGTTGCCTTTGGTTAAGTAATTCAGGAAGTTCATAACCAGCTCCTGGTTGGCAAAGGTCTGATTCGTAAAAGGGTCGTACCCAAGGGGTAGGGGCTGGCCTGTTTTAGGATCGAGGTCATTTCTGGCAATATCTCCATCCCCTACCACGATTAGTTTAGATGCTCCTGAATCTAAAAAGGAGCTCTGATCTGCTTCATCCGGCAAAAATTTGTTTTTGAAAAAGGAGGTAAAGCTCCCTTCCAGCAACCAGGCCATGGGAATATTGTGGGTAGTAAACTTTTGTGGATCAAGCTCTTGCTGCATCATGTTAATGCTTACATAGGCCGGGCTCATGATTTGGCGTGAATAGGGCGATGAGGTGAAAAGCAATGTTTTATGAATACCGGGAGCTTTGACCGTATCAATGCTGCTGGCAAAGCGGGTAAGGGTTGCATCCAGATTTCGCACGGTAACATGATCGCTATATTCGTTCACCACCGGATAATAGGGCCACTGCAGAAGCTGGATCTTAGGCTGGTCGCCTTCATTGCCTACCACAATAGGATAGGTGCCACACACAAAGTCCTGCACCAGGTCGTTGTTGATACGTACTCCGTATTTAAAAAGAAGATCATCCAGATCCAAATCGTAGGGGAAGCTGTACGTGCCCACATTGGCGCTGTCCATGTTTACAGCCACCTTGTCCAGTAAAAACAGGCCTTTGCCACCATTCATCAGGTACTGGTCAATTTTGTACTTATCGTAAAAGGAGAATTTTTCGGTGGGCTTAACCAAGAGGATGGCATCCAGGTCAGGAATTTTATCTATCTGGGTAAGGTCAATGTTTTTTACAATGAAGTTCTCATGCAATTGGTTGTTAAGACTCGCAAAGTCGGCTGAGTCAAGCTCATTATGACCACGTAAAACACCCAGTTTAGGCAAGCTCATCGTGGTTATTTCCTGGATGGCGCTAGCCAATTCATACTCAATTCCTTCGATCGATTGGTTGAGGCGTTGCTCCGGAGAAGCAGCCTTATTTCCTTTAAACAGTTGGACACCCTTTTCTGCCGTTCCGTAGGATATTACTACTCCCGGTACAATTCTCTTTTGTGTGCGTTTCCCGTCTTCATTTATAAATACATCCGTTGGCTGCACTCCTTTGCGGGCAAGGGACATCAAAAACTGATTGCGCGATTTAGTGCTGGTTGCCTGGTCGGGGTCAACAAACTGAAACTGCACCTTACCATTTGAGTAAATAGCAAATTCATTCAGCGTTTCTTCCAGGGAAGAGCGCATACGCTTAAATCCTGCCGGCAATTCACCATCCAGATAGGCCTCTATATAAATATCGTCCTCCAGGTTTTCCAGCATTTTCTTGGTGGCATCCGAAATGCTGTACCTGTTTTCCTCGGTTAGATCGAGCCTGAAAAAGAAGAAGGAAGCCAGGTCGTTTACAAATATCGTAATTGCAATGGCAAGAAAAACCTGCAGAATCAATGTGAGCCGTTTGCTTTCCAAAAAACTCATTTTTTGTAATCAAGAATTAGTTTGGAAAAGAATAGAAACAATGCGCTCACACTAATAAGGTAAATAATATCTCGACTATCTAACAACCCTTTGCTCATGGCATGGTAATGGTATTCCAGGCTCATTTTGGAAAGGGGCAGCGAAATAGCCGACCATACATTTATTCCTGCCAGGGAATTAAGGCCTGTAAACAAAATAAAGCTTAAGAAGGTAGCAATAATGAACGCAACTACCTGGTTGTTGGTCATGGCAGACGCCAGAATAC
>JAGQYI010000078.1 GCA_020436165.1 Cyclobacteriaceae bacterium
ATCCAAAGGTTTACCGGTACAAAGTACAGGAAGATCACCAAAAAGACGATCGCTCCGAATATCAATACCAATAAGGTTACTCCTGAAAATGCTCCCACGTTTATGAATTTAGTTGTTCAACATATATTTTTCTTCCTTCAATTTTAACCACCTTCACTTCTGTATTACTCTCTATCATTTCTCCCAGGGTGGTTACTTCCAGCTTATCTTCTCCAAACTCCACGTTTCCATACGGTCTCAATGCTGAAAGTGTAAGACCCGTATCTCCAATTTTAACAGCTATAGGTTTATTATCATTTACTTTGCTTTGTATGGACTTATCGAGCGCAAACCGCTTCCATACTCCCGACTTTAGGCTTATTACAATAACAATGGCCGACACAATGAACGTACCCGAAGCTACGCCCCAACCCACAGGATTTCCGAAAGCTTTGAAGCTATAAAAAACCCCTCCAACCATGCTTATAAGCCCTAACGCTCCTACTACTGTGGTGCCAGGAACAAACACAATTTCAATGACGATCAGCGCCAGGCCGATCACAATTAAAGATATGACAACTATCCATTCCATTACTCTACAATATTACAATAAAGGATTGATTTTTTTAGGGGTAGGGGGAAGGGTTATTGTAAACAAATCTCATTTATTAAAGCATCTGATAAACTGAACCTAGTATAAGAAATACTACAACGAGTCCCACAATAAAATTTCGGATGTATTTATTATCATTTTCATAATAATGAGACATATACTCATTAAATGAATCTTTAAATCCTGAAAGCAACCAAAATACAAAGGCTCCGGTTGCAACAAATAATAAAGGGAGAAAAAAATAATAGGCACGATGGTAGGATTGGTCATCGTTCTTAGCAAAAATATGATTTGTTATTTCTTTGCTTTTAGGTCTGAAAATTAGACTTAGCAATATTCCGAATAGGGTAGTAAAAACAATAAAAAGGAATAGAATTGAAATCGGTATCCAGATAACATTCTTACCGTACAACGATCTCAGCTAGCACGCGTTGAGAAACGCGCACCAGCTGTGTGAATCAATTTAAGCAAGTTATTAATCCTACCTATTGAAATCAACTTTTCGCGTAGATTTTGTTACATTTGTTTACTTCCATTTTTCCTTATTGGTATGCCTACACCCGCCATTGTTCATATGGACCTTGACACCTTCTTCGTCTCTGTAGAGCGCCTGCTTGACAGTCGCTTGGAAGGCAAGCCTGTGATGATTGGCGGCACCAATGGCCGGGGTGTAGTGGCTTCATGTAGTTACGAAGCGCGTACCTTTGGCGTGCACTCAGGTATGCCCATGCGTGCAGCCATGAACCTCTGCCCCGAGGCAGTAATTCTACGGGGCGATACAGCCAACTACTCCATGTACTCCAACATGGTTACGGAGATTATCCGCGAGACTGTTCCTTTGTATGAAAAATCGTCTATTGACGAGTTCTACATTGATATGACCGGCATGGATAAATTCTTTAATGCCTACACCATTACCAAAGACCTGCAGGAGCGCATTTACAAGGAAACGCATTTGCCCATCTCCTTCGGGTTTGCCACCAACAAGACGGTAGCCAAAATGGCTACCAACGAAGGTAAACCCCGAGGCAGCCTGCAAATATTACCCGGCCAGGAAAAAGCTTTTCTGGCTCCGCTGGCCACCAAGAAAATACCCATGGTGGGTGAGCAAACCTACAAAACGCTGTGCGAGCTGGGCCTTGCCCAAATAGCCACCGTGCAGCAAATGCCTCGCAAGCTGATGAAGTTGGCACTGGGCAAAAACGGAGAAAGCATCTGGAAGAAAGCCAATGGCATTGATTTCAGCCCCGTGGTGCCCTATACCGAGCGTAAGTCCATTTCGGTAGAGCGCACCTTCCAGGAGGATACCACCGACCTGAAGAAGCTGAAAAACACCCTCATTGCCATGACCGAGAACCTGGCCTTCCAGCTCAGAAAAAACAATAAGCTTACCGAGAACATTAGCGTAAAGATCCGCTACTCGGATTTTACCACGCACACCATGCAAAGCAGCATCCCCTATACCTCAGCGGACCACCTGCTCATCCCCCGAGTGCTTGATTTGTTCGACCGGCTTTTCAAAAAGCGGTTGCTTATCCGCCTGGTAGGCGTTCGGTTCAGTCACCTGGTGGGTGGTGGCCACCAGATCAACCTGTTTGACGATGTGGAAGAGATGATCAACCTCTACAATGCCATGGACTTTATTCGTGCCAAGCATGGCGAGCGCATTGTAATGCGTGCTTCGGGTATGGGCGCCCGCTCCATAGGCAAAATAATGAACCCATTTAAAGGAGACGATTCGGCCCTACCCCCTGCCAACCGGGAGTTTTAAATTCGCTCAATTTGCGCACCAAGCGCTTTCAATCGCGTATCTATATTCTGATACCCTCTATCAATCTGCTCTACGTTGGAAATCTCACTTTCGCCTTCGGCAGATAGTGCCGCAATTAGCAAAGCTACCCCGGCACGAATATCGGGCGAAGTCATTTTTATGCCTCTTAGAGGTATTTGGCGATCAAGTCCAATAACAGTAGCCCTATGTGGATCGCATAGGATAATTTTGGCTCCCATGTCTATGAGTTTGTCCACAAAGAACAGACGACTTTCAAACATTTTTTGGTGAATAAGTACCGTCCCCTGAGCTTGCGTGGCCATTACAAGCACAATACTCAACAGATCAGGTGTCAGCCCAGGCCAGGGAGCATCTGCAACAGTAAGTATAGAGCCATCAATAAATGAATCGATCACATAATGCTCTTGCTCGGGGATAAAAATATCATCACCTTTTACTTCCAGATGCACACCCATTCGTTTAAAGACCGTGGGAATCATTCCTAAATTTTCGATCGAGGTATTTTTTATGGTTAACGATGACTGTGTCATGGCAGCCATTCCAATAAAGCTACCTATCTCGATCATATCAGGAAGCATCGTATGCTCCGTACCGCCCAGTGAATCTACACCTTCAATGGTGAGCAAGTTAGAACCCACACCGGTAATTTTTGCCCCCATTCGGTTGAGCATTTTGCACAATTGCTGAATGTAAGGCTCACAAGCTGCGTTGTAAATAGTGGTTTTCCCATTCGCTAGCACAGCCGCCATTATAATATTGGCAGTACCTGTTACAGAAGCTTCATCCAACAGCATATAGGCCCCATGTAGGTTAGAGGCGTCAATTTCGTAAAAGGAGGTTTTGGCATTAAAATTAAATTTGGCACCCAAATTCTGAAAACCTAAAAAGTGGGTATCAAGCCTTCTTCTACCAATTTTGTCTCCACCTGGCTGAGGAATCCTTGCTTTTCCATAACGTGCCAATAGTGGTCCTAGCACCATAATAGAACCTCTAAGTGAAGCTGCCTTTTGGGTGTATTCAGCGGTTTCAAGGTAATTTACATCAACATTCGATGCCTTGAATTTGTAGGACTCCTCAGAAAGTTGTGTAACCTTTACACCCATGGAACCCAGCAAATCGATAAGCTTGTTTACGTCCCTGATATTGGGCACCTTGTGAATGGTAACTTCTTCAGGGGTTAGTAAAACTGCACATAAAATTTGAAGTGCTTCGTTTTTTGCTCCCTGGGCCTCAATAGAACCAGAGAGTTTGGCGCCTCCCTGAATTTTAAATATGGACATTAGTTTCTTCTTCTTCTGTTTTGAGATTTGTGCCCGTTATTTTTCTTAAAGCGGTTTGTATTAGTAGGTTTAGCTTTTTCTTTATACAAGGGTTCGAAGAGTCCCTCTTCTTTCACTTTTTCAATACCAATAGCCAAAGCTCCATCAGACATGATGCCTATATTCTTGACAATAACCTCATCATCCACTAGTTCCTTATTCCAGGTTGCATGGTAGCTCTTCATCAATTTGCCAATGTGTACAATGGCTGATTCCCTTTGTTCAGGGTCTTCCATTTTTATAGCTTCTTCAACCATTAATTCAAGGTTGTGCCCATAATGACGGAAACCAATTTTGTGATGATTATATGCTACTTTACCCGGTCTTTTTGTTTGCAAATGAGGCTCAGGTGACTCGTAAGGGCCCTCCGCTTCCAATTTAAAATCGGTCATTATATGAAGGTCGTCCCATAAACGCTGGTTGTCTTCAGGTGTATCCTTAATGGTTGGAACCACTTGTTTCATTAGTTCCATTAAGCCGGCAGCATAGCGTGACCGCTTTTCTTTGTCTTCAATAGTAAGTAAATGATTTGCCAGCTTTTGTACGTTTCGGCCAAACTCTCTCAATTTCAGGTCCTCACGGCCGGTGTTATAATCAAACATATGTATGTTTTTATCAGTGAATTTTTAGTTTAGCAAAGCTAAGTAATAATGTCTTCTCCCCAAAGTTCTCAAATACCACCTTTGCCTTTCTGTTGGTACCTGAGTTATCGATCTCTGTTACCTCACCAAACCCAAATTTAGGGTGTTCCACACGCATGCCGGTTTCAAGTTTGGAAGTATCGCTGGGAGCAAAATTAGCTGATGGAGTATGTTGAGGTGCTCCATTTGCAGGTGGTGCAGACTTTGAGGCACTTCGAATCAGATTCTTCGCATATTGGCTGCCACCCACTGACCCAGCCGATGGCGTTGGCTTGCTACTAATCTTTATAAACTTTGGATCAATTTCATCAATAAATCGGCTGGGTTCACAGCTCTTCAGTCTCCCAAAACGGTAACGGTTCAAAGCGTAACTTAAAAACAGTTTTTGTTCAGCACGAGTTATGGCCACATAGAACAATCTTCTTTCTTCCTCCAGATCGGCTCGTGAGCTAAGCATCATTTGCGAAGGAAACAGGTCTTCCTCCATTCCCACAATGTACACGTTCTTGAATTCCAGTCCTTTGGCCATGTGAATAGTCATGAGCGTAACCTTGTCATTGTCTTCGTCATCGTCCTGATCCACCCCGGTCAGCAGCGTTATTTCCTGAAGAAAGGTTCCCAACTGTTTGTCTTTGGGCTCCTCTCCCCCCGTAGTTGCCTCATCGTTATCTACAAACTCCTTGATCGCATTCAAAAGCTCCTGCACATTCTCATACCGGCTCAATCCTTCCACGGTTCGATCGGCATAAAGCTCACGGAGTAAGCCCGAGCCTTTGGCAATGGCGTTGGCTGCTTCGTACGCATCGTTCGTATCCACCTCAATTTTGAATCGCTTGACCAGGTTCACAAAATCGGCAATAGCTGTGGCAGCTCGCCCGGGCACAATCTGATTGGCTTGCTGCAAGGCATCCCAAAGTGAAATATTTACTTCATTGGCAGTAACAATCAATTTATTAACTGTTGTATCTCCAATTCCCCTTTTGGGTAAATTAATAATTCGCTTGAGCGATTCCTCATCATTATGATTTACCGTAAAGCGCATATACGCCAACAGGTCTTTAATTTCCTTGCGCTGGTAAAAAGAGAGCCCTCCAACGATCTTGTATTTTAAATTCAATTTACGAAGCGCTTCCTCCATCGCCCTCGACTGGCTGTTGGTACGGTACAGAATAGCAAAATCGCTGTTTTTTAATTGGTGCTGGGCACGTTCCTCAAAAATGGAAGTGGCAACGAGCTTACCCTCCTCATTATCCGAAGCACATTTAATCAACTCTATTAGCTGGCCTTCTTCGTTGGAAGTCCACACGTTTTTCTTTAGCTGGGCTTTATTGTAGCCAATCACACTGTTGGCGGCATGCACAATATTTTTTGTGGAACGGTAGTTCTGCTCCAGCTTAACAATTTGCAGATTGGGATAATCGCGTTCAAAATTCAGGATGTTCTGAATATCCGCTCCGCGGAAGGCATAAATGCTCTGCGCGTCATCGCCCACCACACAAATGTTTTCGTTTACTGCCGATAGGTTTTTGGTGATCAGGTATTGCGAAACGTTGGTATCCTGGAACTCATCCACCATTACATACCGGAACCGGTGCTGGTATTTGTTCAATACATCAATATGATCACGAAAAAGTACGTTGGTATTAAAGAGCAGATCGTCAAAATCCATTGCACCGGCCTTGAAACAACGCTCGCTGTATATCCTGTATATTTTGCCTAGTTCCGGGCGCCTGTTTTGTTCATCATCCGATCGGTAAACCGGATTGCTGTTGTATTCCTGGTACGAAACCAACCGGTTTTTAGCACCCGAAATGCGGTTATACACCACATTAGCTTTGTACAGCTTATCATCCAGGTTCAACTCTTTTACAATCGTTCGAATAAGCGACTTGGAGTCGTCTGTGTCGTATATGGTAAAATTGCTCGGGTAGCCAATATGGTGCGCCTCGCTTCGAAGAATACGGGCAAACACAGAGTGAAAAGTGCCCATCCAAATATTACGTGCTTCATGGCCTGCAACTCCCTCTATCCTATGACGCATTTCTCCTGCGGCCTTGTTTGTGAAGGTCAAGGCTAAAATATTAAAAGGATCAACATCTTTTGATTTTATAAGGTGTGCGATCCGGTAGGTAAGCACGCGCGTTTTACCCGAGCCGGCCCCGGCAATAATCATCATCGGGCCTTCGGTATTTATTACTGCCTCTCGTTGTGGTTCGTTTAAACTCTCCAGATATTCCATGTACTGCGTGCGCTTTCTCCCATTAAAACTGACCTGCTAAATTAGTAGTTTGAAAATAAACTTTTGAGTAAATCTTCACGATCAATGAAAGGTTATTTGAATAGCCCTACTTTTGTAGAAATAATGTACCATGCTTGAGGTTGGGAATGTAATTCTATCGGATGATGTCAAAGACGAGTTCTTTGTCTGCGACCTGGAAAAATGCAAAGGGGCTTGTTGTGTAGAAGGCGACCTGGGCGCTCCTCTGGAAGAGGACGAGCTGCCTGTTTTACGTTCCATTCTGGAAGAGGTTAAGCCCTATTTATCTCCCATTGGGCTACGCACCATTGAGGTACAGGGACCATACGTTTTTGACAGCGATGGAGATTTTTCTACCCCTACCATTGGTGGTAAAGAATGTGCGTATGCTGTTTATGATGACCGTGGTATCTTAAAATGCGGAATTGAACAGGCTTATTTGGATGGTAAGATATCGTACAAAAAACCAATCTCCTGTCATTTGTACCCCATTCGCATTACTAAATACGAAAAATTTGATGCCGCTAATTACGACCGATGGCATATTTGCAACCCTGCTTGCGCTTTGGGTAAAAAACTGGGTGTTCCGGTATATAAATTTTTGAAAGAGCCACTTATACGCAAGTATGGAGAGCAATGGTATAATCAACTTACCCGCCTTATAAAAACTGATGGATAAAACCAGAGTTTTATTTATAGGCATGCACCGGTTCGACCGGTCACCCTCGCAGCGCTACCGCTTTGAGCAATACTTCAAATACCTGGAAACCAATGGGATTGAATGTGTGCTTTCACCTCTAATATCTGAAAAAGATGACAACGTACTTTATTCCCAAGGTAACTATATAGGTAAGTTAGGTATCTTTTTAAAGAGCTGGATAATTCGCACAAAAGATGTGAAGGGTGCTAATGAGTTCGATTATATTTTTATTCAACGTGAAGCCTTTATGACGGGCACTACCTATTTTGAAAAACGATTTGCTAAAAGTAAAGCGAAACTCATTTTTGACTTTGACGATTCTATTTGGCTGGAAGATAAAAACGAAGCCAACAGCAAGCTTTCCTTTTTGAAAAGGCCTTCTAAAACTGTCGATATCATTAGGCTATGCAATACCATTGTGGCAGGAAACGAATACCTGGCAAACTATGCCAGGCAGTTTAATAAGAATGTGGTTATCATTCCAACCACTATTGACACAAATTGGTACACACCCAAACCCAAACCTGCCAGGGAAAAAGTAATTATTGGCTGGAGTGGCAGTTTTAGTACCATTAAGCACTTTGAAAGTGCTATTGATGCCCTATTAGTAATTAGAGAAAAATATGGAGACATGGTGGCATTTAAAGTAATTGGAGATACCAATTACAAAAATGAATCACTGGGCATTATCGGCCAAAAATGGCAAAGTCAAACTGAGGTGCAAGATTTGCAGGATATAGACATTGGTATTATGCCTTTGCCCGATACCGACTGGACCCGTGGCAAGTGTGGTCTTAAAGGGCTTCAATATATGGGGCTGGCTATTCCCACAATCATGTCACCTGTGGGGGTGAACAAAGAAATTATCGATCATGGAACAAATGGCTTCCTGGCTTCTACCATTAAGGAATGGGTGGATTGCCTTTCTCAACTGATCGAATCAAAAGAGCTAAGAGAGAAAATGGGAGCAGCCGGAAGACAAACCGTTGAAAAACACTATAGTATTGAAGCTAACAAGAAAAAATATCTTGAGTTATTTGGCTGATGTACGTATAAAACAGGAGTCCGAACCATAATTTTCCTTAGTATTTTTGCATTTCATTATTCAAAGAATCCATTATCCTCAATTACTTATTAGTAGTTAAAAGGTATTAACCATCAGGCTTAACTATTTTGAAAAGTATCTGGTTGAAATGGATTTGAATTTATGGTTATGAAGGCTATTAAATATTTATTCTTTTTGATTATTGTTTTAGGTGTTGGCTCTCTGAAGGCGCAAACAGTTTACGTTGAAACATTTTCAGGCATTACTGATGGAGCGACATCAGATGTAGGAACCTATGGATGGAATACTGATACATCTCCAGGCTCTCCCACTACTTTCTCCAAACAGAGTCAGGCATCTTTAGATTTTTTCCAAGGCCAAAATACAGGAGGGCCGGTAAAATGGTATTCCGATGTAATTGATATTTCCGGGTACCCCGGTGGTGTAACCATTTCTTATGATATTGCCGAAACAGGTAATTTGCAGGCAAGCGAGTATATAGGCATTTACTACAATACAGATGGCGGTCAGGGAGCTGATAATACGATAAATGAAACTTTCAATGATTTTGGGAGTACATTCATCCCAATAACTTCAGGAACAATAACAGGGTCTAATATTCAAATTGTTATCATAATAGACAATAATTCAGATTTTAGAAGCCACTATTTCAGAAATGTAACAGTAAAGGCACTTTCAGGATCAACCCTTTATAGTACAGGAAGTGGGGACTGGACCGATCCGGGTAATTGGTCAACAATAGGTTATGGAGGGGCCTCATGTTCCTGTTCACCTGATGAAAGTACCGTTGTTAATATTGGAAATAGCAATACCATTGATGTTTCAAGTGAAATCTATTCAGAAGATTTGACTATTGATGCCACAGGTATATTAAGGTATACAAAGGACAATGCCTATATATGGATGGCAGACAATGCAGACTTCGTTCTCAATGGTGGAACCCTGGATAAGAACGGGTTTCTGGCGTACCTTATTTTTCAGGGAAGCTCAGGCTCAAGTACGTTAACAGTTAATTCCGGAACTTTTGATATTGATTATATCTATCATATTGGAACGCATAATTTGGAACTTCTTGGAGCTGGTTCTTTAACCGCTACCTACCTTATTCTTGGTAATACTGGAACAATAACAAACAATGCTACAGGAACAATAGCCAGTGGGATATATTACATAACTTCAGGCTCAACACTTGTAAATAATGGAACAATTAGTGGTGGTGGAGATATCTATTTTGATAATGATAACCAGACACTTACCAATAATGGTACTATTAGCGTTACTAGCGGACTATTTTCAGGTACGGGAGATAATGGTAATCTGGTAACTAATTCTTCAGGTGCAACGCTTACAATTGGAGGTGACATATCGTTAACTAATGGTAATATGACAATCAATAACTCAGGTACCATTAACCATGCAGGTACCTTTACCAATATCGATAACGGTAGTGATTTCTTTAATCTTGATGGAGGTGTATGGAATTGGTCGCTCGCCCCCAATACAGGATACGACACGTCAGTAGATGCAAATCTGGATTGCACGAATGGCTCTAATACATTTAATTATAATGGAGCTGGCAATCAGGTAATTATTAATACTGCATATTCCAACCTTTCACTTTCAAATTCGGGGACCAAAACCTCTCAGGGGAATCTCGATATAAGTGGAAACCTATCTATTTCAGGAACAGCACAACTAGACGTTGACTCGGGGAATGATAATATCACTTTATCTGGTAACTGGACGAATACAAGTGCCAATGCAGATACTTTTCTTGAAGGCCAGGAAACGGTTACGTTAAATGGAACTACTGACCAAACAATAACCTATGCAGGTGGTGAGACTTTCTATGATCTCACTATTAATAAAGCTAGCGGCCAGGTTAATCTCGCTACTGGAAGTGATGTATCAGTGAGCAATGTGCTGGACCTCACGTCAGGAAACATTGATATTGCCGATCAAAACTTAACCATTACTTCCACAGGAAGTATTTCCAACGGAGGCTCTTCCAGTTTTGTCATTACTTCCGGGAGTGGTCAACTAACTCAAAATAATCTTGGTCTTCTAGGTCGTATCGGGAGCATCGTTTTTCCAATTGGACGTATTTCCTCTGCTTATACTCCCCTAACCATAGATAATAGCCTCGGAATAGCCGATAATTATAGTGTTAGAGTTTGTTCTAACACCTATCAGGAAGGAGGATGCGAAACAGGCATTTTGAAGTCGGATGGTGTAGTTGATCGTACCTGGTTCATAAATGAAGCAGTGGCCGGTGGCTCAAATGCCGATTTAACATTTCAGTGGAACGGGGCCAATGAATTAGGAAGTTTCAACAGAGCTAATCTCAACATTGTCCATTATAATGGAACAGATTGGGTTTCCCTTGTAAATACATCTGCAGCAGGAGCCAATCCTTACACTGCATCAGTATCCGGAGTGACCGGTTTTTCTCCTTTTGCCATTGAAGATGCCACTTCCACTCCATTACCTGTAGAGTTATTGGATTTTAATGCCAAATTCAACTCAAGCATTGTTTCATTAGATTGGGAAACTGCCTCAGAAATCAATAATGACTATTTTATAGTAGAGCGCACATTGGATTTTGAAAATTTTGAACAGGTGGCTATTATCCAAGGAAATGGAACTACTACCGAAAAAACCAGGTATCAGTTGGAAGATCACGCACCTTTTGGAGGCATATCTTATTATAGATTAACACAAGTGGATTTTGATGGCACATCAAAATCGTTTGCACCGGCAATGGTTAATGTTCCACAATCTGCTTCTATTAAAGCCTATATTTATCCGAACCCTTCCGATGGTAAAACGATCAACATACGACTTACTGGTTTTGATAAAATCCAAATGGTTAGTTTGAATCTAACAGACTTAAATGGCAAAGTAGTCCATGAGGAGCAAGTCCGCCTGGATAACACCGAAGCATTCTACGGTCAAATAAACTTCAGTAAAACTATTCCTTCAGGAATTTATCTACTTCATATTAATACTCCTACTCCAATTACTAAGAAAATAATAGTGAAGTAAACTAACAGAGAAAAATCATTTCTAGGAGTAAGTGGTTCGGTATTTTTGAAGTTATCGATTATCGACCTATAAATACTTTTAAGAATGAATGTATCCGAACAACTTCTTGAGATTTTAAAAAACGAGCATGTTAAACATATTTTTGGCGTAGCCGGAGACGCATTGAACCCATTGGTCTCTGCATTAGCCGACCAGGATGAAATTAAGTGGGTAAAAATGAAGCATGAGGGTAATGCTTCCTACGCAGCTTTTGCACAAGGCGAACTGGGAGAAAACCTGGGAGTTTGTGCCAGTACAGTTGGTCCGGGAGCGTTACACCTTGTCAATGGACTATATAATGCGAAAAAAGAACGTTCGCCTGTTTTGGCGATAACCGGCCAGGTGCCCACTGAGCATATAGGCACCGACTACCATCAGGAAGTTGACCTTGAAAAGGTATTCGATGATATATGTGAATATCAGGCCATTATCAGATCGCCTAAAGAAGCTCCACACATAATTTTAAGGGCCATTCGCATAGCCATTAATAAAAAATGCGTGTGCAGGGTTGAGCTTCCTGCAGATATTGCACAAATGGAAGCTGAAGATTCCGCATTTACTCACCCTGTTTTCCGTTCCGATTCCACTGTTTCGCCATCCAAACAGCAATTAGATGGCGCAGTAAACCTGATCAATAATGCTAAAAAAGTAGGAATACTTGCAGGTGCAGGTTGCCGTAATGCAAAAGACGAAGTGGTTGAATTTGCTAAATTACTGAAAGCACCGATCACACATACAGTGCGTGCTTCTGATGTTTTTGACCACAGCACCGAAAATGTAGTTGGGCTTACTGGCCTGATCGGTAACCCTTCGGGTTACAAGGGAGTAATGGAGTGCGATCTGCTGCTAATGCTTGGCACGGATTTTCCGTACGACAAGTATTTACCCGAGACTACCAAGACCATTCAGGTGGACATTAGGCCTGAAAATATTGGTAACAGAACCCCCGTTACCTTGGGAATTCATGGAGACGTAAAGCATGTGGTTAGCTACCTCCGCGAGGATTGCACACCTAAGGAAGATTCCAGCTGGGTAAATGGCCTGAATAAGGAATTTGCTTCCTGGTTAAAAGAAAACTGTGAATCTTCAGATGCAGAAGGTGATTTAAAAATTCTTCATCCGCAGATACTTGCCAGGGAGATCAGCGATGTTGCTTCCGATGATGCGGTGGTAGTAGTGGATACAGGCACTTCTGCTATCTGGGCAAGTAATTTCATGAACTTTCATTCCGACAGACGGATGATAGGTTCGTTTAACCATGGTTCTATGGCAGTGGGACTGCCAGCGGCCATAGGCGCGCAGCTTCAATATCCGGGAAGAGAGGTTTGGGCACTTATTGGCGATGGTGCTTTTAATATGACCCTGCACGATTTTTCAACGGCTGTGGAATACAACCTGCCAATTAAATTGGTGGTCTTGAGAAATAATGAGCTTGGCTTTGTGAAAATTGAGATGGAAGAAGCTGGCCTCGCACCTAATTATGATGCGCTGGCTGTTAAGAATTTTGACTTTGCCGAATTCGCCAACCTGGTAGGTGGTGAAGGGATTACAGTTAACTCGGTGGAAGATGTGATTCCGGCTATTGAAAAGGCAAAAAAATCAAAAAAACCGTTTATTATCTCAGCAAATGTTACAGAAGGAGAGCTATCCATGCCTTCTCATGTAAATGTAGGAATGGCCAAAAATTTTGCGCTTTCTAAATTTAAAGAGGTGATAAAAGCAGCCAAAGGCGACAAACGAAACTGGGAAAATATCAAAGAAGAAGTAAAATCATTCCTGGATAAGGAATTTTAAACAAAGATAGCGTTCTTCAAAAAAGCATATTTAAAGCAATAAGCCCATCCGCCAGAAAGCAGATGGGCTTTGTTTATCGTTGCAGTTAATTTAATTAGCCTTGAATCTTTGAAAAGTCAAACGTTTCGAGAAAAGCAGTTGTAAACTTACCCTTCTTAAATTGCTCATCCTCCATTAATTTGATATGGAATGGAATGGTAGTTTTTATTCCCTCAATTACAAACTCTTCCAGTGCACGTTTCATTCGGGTAATCACCTCTTCGCGACTCTGCCCACTTACAATTAATTTAGCGATCATAGAATCGTAATTGGGTGGAATTACATAGCCGGCATATACATGGCTATCGATTCGTACCCCGTGCCCTCCGGGCATATGCATATTCGTGATCTTTCCTGGCGAAGGCCTGAAATCACGAGCTGGGTCTTCAGCATTGATCCTGCATTCCATAGCATACAATTTAGGAGTATAGTTTATTCCAATAATTGGCTCTCCCCAAGCTACTTTAATTTGTTCTTTGATCAGGTCAAAATCTGTAACCTCTTCAGTAATGGGGTGCTCTACCTGAATACGCGTATTCATTTCCATGAAGTAGAACTTACCATATTTATCCACCAGAAACTCAATTGTTCCCGCTCCTTCGTAGCCTATGGCTTCGGCACCTGCAATCGCTGCTTTCCCCATTTCTTCACGAAGCTCAGGTGTCATTGCCGGGGATGGTGTTTCTTCTACCAATTTCTGGTGTCTTCGTTGAATTGAGCAATCCCTTTCAGATAAATGGCACGCTCTGCCCTTGTTGTCTCCAACAATCTGAATTTCTATGTGGCGAGGCTCCTCTATAAACTTCTCCAGGTAAAGGGCATCGTTTCCAAATGCAGCACCAGACTCCTGGCGCGCATCGTCCCAGGCCTTTTGAAAGCCATCTTCATTTTTTACGATACGCATACCGCGACCACCCCCACCGGCAGTTGCTTTCAAAATAACAGGATAACCTATTTTCTTGGCAAGTTTTTTTCCTTCGGCAACTGATTTCAAAAGTCCATCAGAACCCGGAACTGTTGGCACACCTGCCTTTTTCATGGTTGCCTTAGCCGTAGCCTTATCTCCCATTTGATCAATCATCTCAGGAGAAGCACCAATAAACTTGATACCATATTCACGACAAATTTCTGAAAACTCGGCATTTTCAGACAGAAAACCATAGCCAGGGTGAATGGCATCTGCATTCGTTATCTCAGCCGCAGAAATTATCCTTGTCATATTTAGATACGACTCACGGCTGGGCGCCTCCCCGATACAAATAGCTTCATCAGCAAATTTTACGTGGAGGCTATCTTTATCCGCCTTGGAATAAACCGCTACGGTTTTTATACCCATTTCTCGGCAGGTACGAATAACACGTAAGGCAATTTCGCCTCTATTGGCAATTAATATTTTTTTAAACACGAATGTTTGGGTTTAGTTAAGAAGGATCTACAAGGAACAAGGGTTGGTCGTACTCAACAGGAGTTGAATTATCCACCAAAACTTTAACTATAGTTCCGCTTACTTCTGATTCAATTTCATTGAAAAGCTTCATAGCTTCTACAATGCACACCGTTTGACCTGCAGAAACAGAATCTCCAACACTAATAAATGGTGGCGATTCCGGATTGGCCGAACGATAAAACGTTCCAATCATTGGAGATTTTATTTCAACATAGTTGCTTTTTGCACCAGCATCGGGAGTTGCCTGAGTTGGGGCGGCTACAGCTGGTGTTGCAGGAGCCACCGGTGTTGCAGGAATGGCTGCCTGAATAACTGAAGGTGCAACAGATTCCACTACCTGCGTTTGAATATCAGCACTTCTTTTAACAGACAGTTTCAGCTCTTCGGTTTCAATGTTTACTTCATTTAACCCTGTTTCCGCTATAAAGTCAATGAGGTCTCTTATTTCTTTTGTCTTCATATTAAGGTTGTTTATTTAACACGTTCTGAATAAGAACCTGTACGAGTGTCTACTTTTATTTTTTCGTCCTGATTGATAAATAATGGTACCTGAATAACAGCTCCTGTTTCAAGTGTTGCTGCTTTTGTAGCATTTGTTGCTGTATCTCCTTTTATGCCTGGTTCTGTGTAGGTTATTTCTAATTCTACAAATGCAGGAAGTTCACATGTGAGAGGTTTTTCTAGTTCTGCATGATAAACCACCTCTACTTCCTGGCCTTCTTTTAAAAACTGAGCTCCTACTATTAAATCTTCATTCAAAGAAACTTGTTCAAATGTGGAACTGTCCATAAAATGATAACCCAGGTCATCTTTATATAAGTACTGATGAGGTCTACGCTCAATTCTTGCTGTTGTGATTTTATGTCCTGATGTAAAGGTATTTTCAATTACCTTCCCAGTTTCCACATTCTTCATTTTGGTGCGCACAAAGGCTGGGCCTTTTCCCGGTTTCACGTGCTGAAACTCTACAATTGTGTAGAGTCCATTATTAAACTCTATACACAGTCCGTTTTTAATATCTGCTGTAGTAGCCATAAACTTGTTAATGGAAAATTACTAAATAATTTGTTCTATTCAGGATTGTATGCCCATTTTACATAAACTGCTCCCCAGGTAAAACCACCTCCGAATGCAGCCAGCACCAGGTTATCACCTTTTTTTAGCTGGTTTTCATAATCCCACAATAGCAAAGGAATGGTAGCCGCAGTGGTATTTCCGTATTTTTCAATGTTCATCATAACCTTTTCATCACCAATGCCCATTCTGTTTGCAGTAGCATCTACAATTCGCTTATTGGCCTGATGAGGAACGAGCCAAGCAACATCTTCACTTTTCAGATTGTTACGTTGCATTATCTTTTCGGCATAATCTGCCATATTGGTCACTGCAAACTTGAACACTGTTTTTCCATCCTGAAATACATAATGCTCTCTGTTTTGCACACTCTCAATTGTAGCAGGGTGTTTACTGCCTCCTGCTTTCATTCTCAAATATTCTACGCCACTACCGTCACTTTTATGAATTGAATCCATAACACCTACTTCTTCTTCAGTCGGCTCTAACATCACAGCTCCAGCACCATCTCCGAAAATAATACAAGTAGCTCGGTCCGTATAATCAATAATTGAAGACATTTTATCTGCGCCCACTACTATTACCTTTTTATACATACCGCTTTGAACGTACATAGCTCCGGTAGTCAATGCATAAATAAATCCTGAACAGGCAGCACCTATATCAAAACTAAATGCATTGGTTAACCCGGCTCCATCTGAGATTAAATTGGCTGTTGCGGGAAACACATGATCCGGGGTAACAGTTGCACAGATTACCAGGTCAACATCCAATGGATCTGTATTTGTTTTTTTCAATAAACCTTTAACTGCTTCAATACCCATTACGGAAGTTCCTTTACCCTCCCCTTTCAGTATCCTTCTTTCTTTAATTCCGGTCCGGCTTACGATCCACTCATCGTTCGTTTCAACCATTGTTTCCAACTCATGGTTGGTTAAGATATAATCAGGTACGTATCCATGCACTCCGGTTATTGCTGCTTTGTATTTGCTCATTGTAAAAAAATTAGGATACTATTTATTTTTTTGGATTTGTTTGTTGCATTAAACATTTCAAAACAAGACACAAAGTTAATCGTATCGTTGGTTTATAAAAACAAAAGTCTGTTTGAAACAGCCTTGGCTATAACCACAAAAAGCCTGGTTTGTACCAAGCTTTGTTGTTTATTATCTAGTAAGAGATAAACCATAAGGTATAATAAGGCCAAAAGCTATTTGAACTAGCCTGTTCTCGTTAGCCTTAAACTGCTACTTCTTTTTCAATAGCCGGTTTACCTTTGTAGTATCCGCATTCGCTGCATACTCTGTGCATTAACACAGGAGCTCCGCAGTTTGAACATTCCATGAATGTAGCCGCAGTTGCTTTGTAATGCGTTCTCCTTTTGTCTCTCCTTGCTTTCGATGTTTTTCTTTTAGGATGCGCCATTTTTCTATTTCTTTATTTTAAATCTTTTAGTTTTCCCCATCTTGGGTCTATAGAATCATCTTTCTTTTCTTCATCACTCGAAGAATAGTATAAATCTTCGCCTTCACCTTCCTCATCTTTATACCTCGGATGAAGCTTACGCATCGGAACTGCTACTCCGATAAACTCATAAATGTATTGCGCTACATTTATGGTTTGTTCATCTCTTGGCATTAAAATTACCTCATCGCTTATCTCTTCCCACCGGTCGCTAAACTTAAGCATAAGATTATCGCTTAACTTAAGAGGAAACCAAAACGGGTCAAGGCTACGGTCGCAGATCAACTCTATTTTACCCACAATGTCAAAGCTGAGCTCAATAAAAGAGGAGGTTCTGGTTAAATTAAGATTGACTTTTCCGCTGCCTTTTTCAACCAGTGGTTCTTCAAACAAACCAAAAAAAGCATCATCAAAATCGAACTCGTATTGATGTGCCCCATTTGGCAATTTGAAGATATCAATATTATAATCTACTCTCCTAACCACCCTTTTTCACTCAAGTGCGCAAAGATATAAAGTATTAACTAATTTAACGTTACCGAATTAAGAAATCGTTATCGAGCTGTTTCTCTTCGGTTTTTTACAATATCCAACGCAGTCATAATTGCAGTGCGCATCGAATCTTCCGATGCTTCATTTTTACCAGCAATGGAATAGGCAGTCCCATGATCTGGTGAAGTGCGTACTACGGGTAAACCTGCGGTAAAATTAACTCCGTTTCCAAAGCTTAAGCTTTTAAAAGGTATAAGCCCCTGGTCGTGATACATCGCCAAAACAGCATCATATTTTTTATATTCTTTGCTTCCAAAGAAACCATCGGAAGGAAACGGACCAAAGAATAATTTTCCATGTTTCTTAAAATCCGTTACCACAGGCTTGATTACCTTTTCCTCTTTATCGCCCAACAAGCCCTCTTCACCTGCATGAGGATTAAGGCCCAAAACAGCAATTCGTGGCTTTGCAATTCCAAAATCCAGTTTAAGGGATTGTTCCATTGCCGTTAAGTAATGCTCAAGGGCTTTCTTAGTAACTTTACCGGTAGCCTCCGATAAAGGCACATGGCCACTTACAACCCCAACCCGAAGTTGTTCGCTTACCATAAACATCAGTGCATCACTTACCTCAAATAAATTCGCAAAGTATTCTGTATGCCCCGGAAACTTAAATTCTTCGGATTGAATATTGGCCTTATTTATAGGGGCAGTTACGATGGCATCTATATACCCATCTCTCAGATCTTCAGATGCCATTTTAAGAGCCTTCCATGCCGTTTCTCCTCCAACTTTATTTTCAACACCAGGTGTTATCTCTACGGCTTCTTCCCAGCAATTGACCACATTGGTTTTTTTAGGAAGAAAATTATGTTCCTCTTTAACCTGGGCATAATTAAAGTCATTTATGTCCAGTAACTTTTTATAATAAGAAAGAACTCTGGACGAACCATAAATAACAGGCGTAAAAAAATTAAGTATTCTGGAGTCTGCCAGCGCTTTTATCACTACTTCAGGACCAATACCATTTACATCGCCTAATGTTATTCCAATAATGGGTGTATGCTTAGATGCCATATGTTTTAAAACAATTGAATTGCTTCAATTAATATTATTTTTTGGAATTTAGCTTTCAAAGAAAGCGCAGTGGCAAAAGTAAAACCAAAAAAACATTTAGGGCAGCACTTTTTAAAAGATACCAACATTGCTCAAAAAATAGTAAATGCTCTTAGTAGGCATAATGCATACAATAAAGTAATAGAAGTTGGACCGGGAATGGGTGTGCTAACACAATTTTTATTAGACAAACCCGAATGGGAGCTTATTGTGGTAGATCTCGACAAAGAGTCAACAGAGTATCTAATAGCAGAATTTCCTAAATTAAATAAAAACATACTTACAGGTGATTTTCTTAAGATCAACTGGCAGGAAAATGTTGGAGAACATTTTGCCATTATTGGCAATTTCCCCTACAACATCTCCTCTCAAATTTTTTTTAAGGTGCTGGAAATGCGTTCGTCTGTGGAAGAAGTTGTTTGCATGATACAAAAGGAAGTTGCCCAGCGTATTGCCAGTCCTCCGGGCAATAAAACCTATGGCATTTTAAGTGTGCTCTTGCAAGCATATTACTCAATCGAATACCTTTTTACTGTAAAGCCGGGAGTATTCAATCCGCCACCAAAAGTCGATTCAGCCGTTATACGCCTGAAAAGAAATGAAATAGTCTCTTTAAATTGTGATGAAGCACTATTTTTTAAAATTGTCAAACAAGGGTTCCAAAACAGAAGGAAAACATTGCGCAACGCATTAAAACCTATAAATTTGCCAACTGTTGTAAACGAAAATCCACTTTTAGATTTAAGAGCCGAACAGTTAGCCGTAACTGACTTTGTTGAACTAACCAATAAAATTGAGGAAGGTTGGAAGACGTAAAACCATTTGAGTTAACCCGAGAATTTGCCGATAGCCTGAAACAAGCTATTGAACAGGGCAATGATGCGTACATCATTAAAAGCCTCGAAGGGGTTAATTCTGCCGATATTACGGAAACACTCGAAGAGTTTACAACCGATGAATCGAAGTATATCCTTAACCTGCTTGATACGCAAATTGGTGCGGATGTAATAAGCGGGCTCGAGGAAGATACCCGTAAACGCTTTCTAAGGGTTTTTGAGCCGGAAGAGATTGCCGAATACATCGAGTACATAGACTCCGATGATGCTGCGGACATTTTGAATGAAATTCCAACCAAGACTGGCGAGGAAGTAATTTCATCTATTGAAAATGAGGAAAAAGCAGAGCACATTGTTGACCTCATGCGCTACGATGAGGATGTGGCTGGCGGTATCATGGCCAAAGAGCTCATTAAAGCCAACCTCAACTGGACGGTAGAACAAACAACAGAAGAGATTCGCGATCAGGCTGAAAACGTATCTAAAATATATTCCATTTACGTGGTAGATGATCAAAACAAGCTCTTGGGCATTGTTTCATTGAAAAAAATGCTTCTTGCCAAAAGAGGTACACGAATCAAAGATATTTATGAGTCGGATGTGATCTCCGTGAAAACATACGATGACGAGGAAGAAGTAGTGGCTGTAATGAGAAAGTACGATTTGGAATCGGTGCCTGTAGTAAACATGCAGGAAAAGCTGATGGGACGAATTACCATTGATGACATCGTGGATGTAATGACCGAACAGGCAGATGAAGAACGTCAACTCATGGCCGGTATTTCGGAGGACGTAGAGGAAGATGACAGTGTGTGGGTATTGTCACGTGCCCGGATTCCCTGGTTGGTAATTGGTTTGATGGGTAGCTTTTTTGGCGCTGAAGTAATTGGCCTTTTTGAAAATGAAATTGCAGTTATCCCAATTATGGCCTCGTTTATTCCTTTGATTACTGCTACCGGAGGTAACGTGGCCATTCAGTCTTCTTCGTTAGTGGTGCAGTCGCTTGCCAGTAAAAGCGCATTTAGGGAAACAGCCATGAAACGATTGGCCAAAGTTATTTTGGTAGCACTCATAAATGGTATTCTTCTTTCTTTACTTGCCTTTACCATCAGTTATTTTAGAAGAGGTGACATGGATGTGTCCATTGTTGTGGCCACCGCATTAATGAGTGTCGTTATTCTTGCCTCCTTGTCTGGCACCATCACCCCACTTGTATTGGACAAAATGGGCATAAACCCAGCAGCAGCTTCAGGACCCTTCATAACCACTATGAATGATATCCTTGGCCTTGCCGTCTATTTTACTGTTGCCTATTTTCTTATTTAAACTTTTCCTTATATGAAGTGTCTGGTTGTTGATAAAATGCACGAAAGCCTATTGCCTATGCTTAAAAACATAGGTATAGAAGCATTTTATAAACCGGATATTAATAGAGGTGAAATAATAGAAACCCTTTCAGATTTTGAAGGTTTAATAATTCGTAGTAAAACTTTTGTGAATGAAGAATTATTGGAGCATGCAAGTAATTTAAAGTTTGTAGGAAGGGCCGGATCTGGTATAGATAATCTTGATGTTGATTATCTTGAAAAAAGAGGTATTGAAATAATAAATGCTCCTGAAGGAAACCAGGATGCAGTAGGTGAACATACGATCGGATTAATTCTTAGTTTATTACACAATCTTTTCCAGGGTCACTCTCAGGTATTAGGAAATATTTGGGACAGAGAAGGAAACAGGGGGCAGGAGCTAGGCTCCAAAACAGTTGGAATTATTGGGTATGGGCACATGGGAAGTACAGTTGCCAAAAAACTTCAATCCTTCGGGTGCAGGGTTATTGCTTACGATAAATACCAGCCGGATTTCAATACCAAATACGCCAAGTCTGTAGCCCTGGAAGAACTAAAGTCAGAAACTGATATTCTTAGCCTCCATGTTCCTTTGACTGACGAAACCTTTAAAATGACAGATAATGGTTTCTTCGAAAGTTTTAGAAAAGACATTATATTTATAAATACCTCAAGAGGTGAGGTAGCTTCTTTTGATTCGATTGTTGACGCAATAAAAAGTGGTAAAATTGCTAAAGCCGCACTTGATGTGCTGGAGAACGAAAAGTTAAAAACACTTACTCCCGGGCAGCTTGACAACCTAAACTGGTTAAAGAATACCGGTAAGGTTATATTTACTCCACATGTTGCAGGATGGACAACTGAGAGCTATATAAGAATTAATGAAGTACTAGTTCGAAAAATTAGTCATATTTTTAATTAAAATCATTTTTGTATTAAGTATCTCCATTTATGACCAACAAGCTAAAGAAATATTTTGAAGAGCTGATTCAAAAGCCTTTCTTAACCTCCTTCATTGTATTTGTGCTGTTGGCCATTTTGATTTTGGGGTTAAGCTGGCATTACTATGTAAATGATTTTGATAATATATACCTGAATGTGCTTGCAGAGGCACATGGAATGCTTTTCGATATTCTTATAATTGGTATACTAATTTATTGGCTCAGGGAGGTAGGAGAAGAAAAGCAGCGTGTTCGTCAATACATTGACGAGATCGATGACTTTAGAATGTGGGAATCGGAAGAAGCAGCTTTCAGGAATGTAGGGAATATCAAAAGACTTAACCGGCACGGAGTAAACAACATTGAGCTGGTAGGCTGCTATTTAAAGAAAACGAACCTTAGCGGTGTTAATCTGAAAAGCAGCAATCTTAATACTGCCAATCTTTCTAACGCTATATTAATTGAAGCGAACTTGTCGGAGACAAGAATGAATCAAACCAATTTTGAAAATTCAAACCTTAACCATGCTATTTTAAAAGGCACTTATGCAAGTGGAAGTAATTTTAAAGATGCTTTTATGATCAAGGCTAATCTTGAAGGCGCTTTTTTAATTAAAGCTGATTTTCAAAATGGGTTTTTAATGGAAGCTAATTTGAGCAACTGCTCTCTTGCGGAATGCAATTTTGAAAACGCCAACTTGTACAAGGCCAATTTCGTTGGAGCTACCGGCCTAACTATAGATCAGCTTTCTAAAGCCAAATCGCTTTACCTGGCCACATTCGACCCGGACATGAAAGTGCAACTGGAGGAACATATTCCTGACCTCATCGGATAAGTCTTTTTCGTTTCAGGTTTGATAAAATTCACTTAATTTTGCATCAGATAATGGAAAATTTAACTTCAATACAGACAAAAGAATACTAGTTATAAACACTTTGTGGAATAACGGCTGCACTCTATTGTAGCCGTTATTTTGTTTTAAAGAGGAGAATTATGGCAGAGATATCGTATTACACGAAAGAGGGGTTACAAAAGCTTAAACAAGAACTAAACGAGCTTAAAACCAAAGGAAGGGCTGACATCGCCAAACAAATTGCAGAGGCACGCGACAAAGGTGATTTGAGTGAAAATGCTGAATATGATGCGGCCAAAGATGCCCAAGGGCATTTAGAAGCTAAAATTGCTATGCTGGAACAGGCAGTGGGCAATGCAAGAGAAATTGATGAATCGAGTATCGATACATCAAAAGTTAGTATTTTATCGAAGGTTAAAATTAAAAACCTGAAAATGGGAGTTACTGTTACTTACACTTTGGTAGCAGAAGAAGAAGCTGATCTAAAAGCTGGAAAAATCTCCGTTAAATCTCCTATTGGAAAGGGGCTTTTAGGTAAGAAAGAAGGCGAAGTTGCCGAAATTGAGACTCCCGGAGGACTCATGTCATTTGAGGTACTTGAAATAGGATTGTGATGGCTTCCATATTTACACGTATTGTAAACCGTGAAATTCCCGCTTACATTGTGGCTGAGGACACAAAGCATATTGCTTTTTTAGATATTAACCCTTTGGTTATGGGACACACATTGGTGGTTCCCAAAAATGAGGTAGACTACATATATGACCTGCCCGATAGCGAACTGGCAGAATTGCATTTGTTTGCAAAAAAGGTAGCAGGTGCAATTAAAGAATCTGTTAGCTGTGAGCGAATAGGTGTTACCGTTATTGGACTTGAAGTGCCACATACACATATACATCTCATTCCAATAAATTCAATGGATGACATGAATTTTAGCAGGCCTAAGCTTTCACCTTTAAAAGAAGAAATGGATTCAATTGCAAAAACCATATCTTCTCACTTTAAAGTGAATTCATAGTTAGCAAGAAAGTATAGGAAATAAAAAAGTATCTGTACGCAACATACAGATACTCTACAGCTTATAAATATGGTTTTACAGCTTATAGAGCTTCTTCAGCAAGCTCAGTGTTTTGCTTAATGTCTTTCTTAACATCTACCTTAGCGTAGGTAGGGCACGTGTATGATGTGCACGAAGAAGCAAACACCAGAACAACAAATGCTAGTACAACAGCCACTTTTTTCATATTATAAAGGTATATGGATTAAACCTTAAATTCAAATTTTTTTTTAACAAACGTAAAAATTTCTACAATCGATATCTGTTTTTGAAGAAATTTATTAATTATCCCAATCAAAATATTCATCATCATCAAGGAGAAGTGTATCTTTTTTCACTTCTTTCTTCTTACCAATCAATGTGTTACCTAATTCGGTAATTTCCCTTTTCACCCCTTTTACAATGTTAGAACCTGCTTTCCCAAGATCATATGTAACCTTATAATCTTCGGTGGTTCCACGAATTCTGAATGGCCAGTAAAGCCTCCCCTCTTTATCCGTTTTTACTTCACCAAACTCCTGATCCTTATCACGCTTATCATTTATCACAGGAACAGATAATCTGTAATCTATATGCTGATTAAGCGTATGGTAACCACCTATTTTAATATTTCTTACATTACTGCCTATGTACATGTCCGATAAATAAACGGTATCGTTAGCAATATCAATATGGCTATTCAAATCCGAGAATTTAAGCTTCGACAATTTTTCTTCCTGATTGTTCAGGTAGGGAGCAAGCGCCATCATGGGCTCAAAATTGTTCAATTCTCCTTTTTTTATCTGAAGCAAGGCCTCTGCATACAGTAAATTCCTTCTGAATCTCCAGTTCTCATCAAAATACATATAGGTGTAAATACTGGAGTTCAATTGTCCTTTCAGATACTTATCTGTTATGAAATCCTGCTGAAAATTATCAAAAACATAAAAAAGGCTATCTAATTCTACGGTCTTGGTTTGTGCATTTGCCACAATATAAAAATCACCATTAAACTGTTTTGAAATGCTCCCTGAAATAGCCATTTTACCTCCCATTCCACTGGAAGTGGCTCGTTCAATAAGGATGCGCTTGGGTTCTACTTGTAGGGTTGCATGAAGATTTGCACCCTTAAAACGTTTAAAGTTTATGGAATCTACAGAAAGACCAACATTAAATTCAAACAAATCTGCTGTAGGTTTACTTGACCCGTCAGCAATGGAATCGGCAGGTAAACGAGTAAGAAAATCAACTATTTCATCGAGGTTAATAAACGAGCTTTGCATATTAAGAGTAGCTGTAACTCCCTCATTCTTTAGAGGATCTACGAAATAGCCAAGATGTTCCACATGTCCATTAAGAATAAAATTACTCTCACCTAAACTGCCACTAATATCATAAAGCGATGTATTTTCATTTTTCCATTGTACCTCACCCTTCAAATGGCTTACCGTAGGAAAATCGACCAGGCTAAAGCTCACGTCATTAAAGTTGAAGGTAGCATCAACATTTTGCAGATCCAGCCCTTCTGAGTTGTCCTTTTTCAGAACCTGGGATTTAATAGTAGCATTTATGTGTATATAACCTTCGGCCGGCATTGTTAGGTCAGCATTTGTTAGCGATAACATCCATGGCACATCAAAGTCGCCAGCTATTTCGCCTTGAATGGATGGATTTGAAAAGTTATGAACAACACCATTTATCATGATCTCTTTGTCTTTCACACGAGCATCTATATGTTCTAGTGTAAATTTCCCTGTCTCAGGTTTTTTGAGGTCTTTGATACTAAGGTTGCCTTCAACATCTTTAAGATAGAGCACCTCTTTTAACTTTTCATGATTAATCTCAAAATCCTTTAAGTGCATGGTTGCTGTTATTCCCGGCCACGAGGTTTCTGTAATAGTTCCTTTGAATCCTGCCGTAAAATCGATCAGGCCTTTACCATTAAACGGAGCTAGTTTCTTTTTGAAATTTTCAGGCAATACAGAAACAAGGCTGGAGAAATTATTTTGCTTACCTGAAAGCTCTATTCTTAGAGTAGAATTTTCAAGATTCACGTCACCATTAAAATTAAAATGCGCTTTATTAATCTCGAGCTCACTTGGAGAAATGCTTAGCAACTGATCATTATAAATGACTTTAGTTGTTAAAATCAAGTTTTGACCAATTGCCCATTTTATACTACCTGTATTTGTATCGTTTATCGAAAAAATCGAATGAACTACGAATTCAATTCCTTTATTTTCAAATTGTGCCGAACCTGAAAGCGTATTGATATTAAAATCCATAGCAAGCGCACCCACCTCGTCTTTATAGATTACGGCTACATTTGAAAGTTTAACAGAATGAATATCCAACGATCCAGAAGCAGTAGATGCAGAATCAGACTTTACAAAAACATCGTAATTATGCTTACCTTTTTTATCTGTATGCAGTATTAACTCCCCGTTATCAATTTCCAGCCTCTGAATTACAATATCTTTTTCAAGTAAGTCCCAAATATTGAGAACAAAGAAAACCCTATCTCCAGTTAACAACATTTCATTGGAAAAAGCAGAGTGAAATCTTACTCCTTTGAATGCCACTGCCAGATTAGGAAACCCCTTAAAAAAATCAATATCAATTTTTTCTACCTCCAGCTCAGTCTTCAGGCTTTTATTTACTTCGTCTTTGAGCAAATCAATGATATCATCTTTGTAAATGTATATCCCGAGAGCCCCACCAAACAAAATGGCCAAAACCAGAACGGTTAGATAATAAAATATTCTTTTAAACAGCTTCAAAAACCTATTATTTTGATCAAAATTACTCAAAATTAACAGCCAATTCCATGCCTGTTTTTGGCGCAATATAATCAGTTGAAAAATATTTTTTCAATTACATATTTTCTGTTTGGCTATTAATATTTCTATACTACATTTGCAGTCCCATTGAGGAAATGGGCTCTTAGCTCTCCCGATAGTTATAGGGAAGTTCAGAGAAAAAAGGGCTCTTAGCTCAGTTGGTTCAGAGCACCTGCCTTACAAGCAGGGGGTCGCTGGTTCGAATCCAGCAGGGCCCACATAAACAGAACAAGGCTGCCATTTTGGTGGCCTTGTTTTGTTTACAAGGTTTTGTTTCCAGATGAGAATTTCCGGTTCGAAACCGGAGGTTCTTGAAACTTTAATAATGGAAAAAACTGGTCTAAGTGAGACACTAAGACCAACTTAATTTGCACCATAAATACACCAACCAGTTTAGGGCTTCTTAAATTAATTTTTTCCAGGAACGGCTTTATAATAAAATCTCTCTACCTTCTTCATTAACTTATTATTAAGCATATGATCAGGTTCCTCTATAAAAATATCCCTTCCCCTAAGTACATCATTTACTTTAAGAAATTTTTTCCTAAATAATATTTCCTCTTGCTCTTCCAATGGGATTGGATCTCCAGTTTCATAGGCGTCTTTAAATACTTCTACTAATTCTGGATCATCTTGAATTGAGTTTAGTAAACTATCCCTATTTTCTTCCCAGTAGCCCAATTCATTTTTTTCTATAAGAAATGAAATTCTTTTTAGTGTATCCAAAGTATAAGTTTTTATATCACCATTATTTTGCTGAAGATAAATTACTCTTTCTTTTTTATACCAATTTCCATAATAAGAAATTTTTGGTATTCTCATTTCGTCAACAAATGAAGTGATAACAACTGAATCCGGCATGATATATATATTTTGACCAGAAAACGCATCCAAACTCTTTGAAAAAACACGGTAATCTAATTGAAGATTGGCCAATATTGGAAGGCCAGTAATCAAACAAATAAATAATTTAATCATAATGATATATTAATCTTTCATAAAATCTATCGTAAGGATTCATGCTCCACTTACTCATCCTAAAATATCTATAATCAAGAAAAGTATTAAACTGACCGTTAATTCTGTCAAATATACCATGTAGTGATTCGTGTAATTTATGAGAAACATTATGTTCAGCTCTATTTTCAATGAATGCAACACCATTTCTACTAAAACCTACAGTTTTTTTATCGTTGATTTTCTTAAAGTCCCTGCTAGTATTGGAATATTGTTAAAGGATAATCTGGCAGGGCCCACATAAATAGAACAAGGCTGCCATTTTGGTGGCCTTGTTTATTTGTACATATCCCTATTCCAACTTCACCTAATTAAGGTCACCTTTCTTACTTTATCCTTCTAAACAACTTTAATATTTCCTAGTTTAGATAATTAACCAAACGTTCTGACACTAAAATAAGTAAGGTGAAGTTTCATCCAACCAAAATATACATACGTGAATTACCTGATTCGAAAGCTAATAAACAAGAATAGCAGTACTAGTTCAACCAAAGCAGGTAGGCCTAAAGAGGTAACCGAAATATTGGAAGAGCAACTTGATACCGGTCTTAAAGAATTTAAAAGATCGCATTCTCATCTGTTTATTTCTGCCTTTGCTGCCGGTCTGGAAATTGGCTTTAGCCTCCTTTTTATGGGAAGCATTTTTACACTTTTCAATGGAGATGTTTCAGCAGAGCAAATGAAACTTTTCCTGGGACTTGGCTACTCCGTTGGGTTTATTTTTGTAATTATTGGTCGCTCAGAGCTTTTTACAGAACATACTGCGCTTGCCATTTTACCTGTATTAGACAAATCTGCAAGTTTAAAAGAACTCCTTACCCTATGGGGACTAGTGTATTCAGGTAACTTGATAGGCGGTTATATATTTAGTTTAATAATTACCAACATCGCTCCTGCGGTGGGGTTCATTAATTATGATGCTTTCCATCATATTGCCCACGAATTGGTCGATTACAAATGGCAAACCATATTCCTAAGCGCTCTTTTGGCAGGTTGGATGATGGGATTGCTGGGGTGGCTAGTAACTTCTAGTCAGGAAACCATTAGCCGAATACTGGTTATTGTTCTAGTAACTTTTATTATTGGCCTTACAGGTCTTCATCACTGTATTGTTGGTTCTATTGAAGTATTTTCAGGTTTTTTAACCAGCAGTTCAATCACATTTGACAGCTACTTAAAATTTCAGATTTGGGCCACTTTGGGCAATGCCATCGGGGGTGCTGTATTTGTATCAGTTCTAAAATACGGGCATGCTAACAATGATCGTTAGTAATAAAGCATCTTTATTCGATGTAAAAAAGTAATTGTAAGAAAAGTTTCTCTAAGAACACCATTTTATTTTTTTATACAACCAATGATTCAGTTTGGCAAAATATGTCATATTTTTATCAATATATAAAAATATAAGGTTATTATGTTTTTAATTTTTTAATAATGAGACAATTAGTTTACTTTCTGATCGTATTTTATATTTTTTCGTCTTGTCAACAGCCTAACGACCCTTCACCAAATTCAGATACTGTTTCAAAAGTGGTGGGCGAATACATTTATAGGGTGATTAGTGGAAATAATCAAAAAGGTGCAGCAGGACAATACCTAAAAGAGCCAATAAAAATCGTTGTAACTGATCTTCAAGGACAAATAATCAGAAAAAATTTAGAGCTAGAACTATCTGATGAGAGCGGTGAACTATCGAATTACTCTTCTTATTATGAAGATACATTAAACATAAAATGGAAATTAGGCTGTTTGGATACTGAACAAAAAATTCTGATTAAGGATCCTAATGTTTGTGGAATTGCAAAATCCGGATGTATTGAAGTAAATATTTTCAATGTGACGGCTAGCGCCTCTGAAGAAATATCTGAAGGATGGTATTCTCCTTGTCGTGTTGATGATGTGTATTATTATAACTATTTCCTCTTTAATGACAATAGGATAGCCATTGAAGTTAATAAACAACTAATAAGTACTTCGGACCCCATTTCTTCAACATGGGAATATGCTACATTGCCCTTTCAATATGAAAATGGCAGGTATAATATGCTATCTTCTGGTGAAATATTTTATGCTGACTATAGTGATGTTGCCATATCATCAAAAGATGGAAAATCTTGGAAGATTATAAATATTCCTTTCTATAGTGGAAACTATACAGATATTGATATCACAAACAATGGCACCTACTTTATTGTAGGGGACAATTATAGTAGTATCTACAGTAGTAAAGATGCATCAAACTGGACTGAATACCTAGATATCTGGGACATTACCGGTGGGTCATCCAATAATCCGCAAGCTATAACCATTGAAGGAAATAAAGTTTATGTCTTGGTTAATAATAAAAGAGTAATTGAAATTGATGCTTCAAATGGCGATACTGCCATTCATGAATTTAATTCAGGTTATTGGTCATCTAATACCAGTCTACCAAACTTTTATTTTGAAGCTTCTGGAAGCGAGTTGTTTCTCATGAGCAAATATTCAACAAATAGTGTAATTGTTTTAAACTTAAATAATGATATAGCCACAACTTTTACTGTTAGTGGTTCAAGCAATAGACTAGTAAAGTCAGGAGGGGAAATTAGTGTACTATCCAATAGTTCCATTGTAAAAACATGGAATGGGGCAAATTTCGATAGCAAATCTTATCCTCTCCCAGGTGAAGAATCTTACTATAGATATTTCTCTTACGGACTTTTCAATGGCTCGCTTATTGCAGTTGATGGTTCTGGTAAGCTTTATTATTATATAGAAAATTAGAATATAAATACAATTTAAATAACTACTAAAAATGAAAAATACATTACTACTTTTTTCTGCAGCCTTCATGCTTACAACATATTCATGGGGGCAAAATGTGCAACAAACAGGAAAAGATCTATCTCCTCAAAACAATGTAATTAGCTCAAATGAATATAAACCCGAAAGCGGTGAAAATACTCTTGAGCTTCAATTTACTCCATTTGGCAATACTCCTGTTAGTATTAATGGCATACGTGCACGGTGGTTTACTTCACGGAATACTGCCTTTCGCCTGAACCTATTTGTAGGAGCTAATTCCGATACGCAGATTACTCAACAAGCAGATAATGGCCTTGAAGAATTGAAGGACAAATCACTTACCTATGCAATAAATGTAAGACCTGGTTTTGAAAAACATCTAAAAGGTACTAATAGACTTTCACCCTATTTTGGTTTTGAAGGAGATATAGCATACCAATCTTCGATTTACAAGTCTGAATCTCAAAATGGAACTGATGTTAATTATATAAAGACAATAAATGACAATGGCTTTTTTAGATTGGGAGCAAATGCTATTGCTGGAGTCGACTTCTATCTATCCAAAAAATTCTACCTTGGCACTGAACTTGGCTTTGGTGTCAGTTTTACCAAGCTTCTTTCTGTAAAAGTAAAAAGTGATTTACCTGGTTTTACTGAACCAGAGCCTACCAAAAGGGGGAGCTCATTAGACATAGGCCCAAATGTAAATGCACAAATAAGACTCGGTTATGTATTCTAGAAATTTCTTATACTTTTTAATGGTTACCATTCTCATCTCTTTCTTGCTGTCATGCAGCAAGAAAGGTGAGGGAATTTTACCTAAATCTGTTTATACTATTTCAACTGTTGAGGATTTAAAAGAATTTGTAAGTGGAATAAACTTTGAGGTAACAATGCCCAACGGCCAAATAATAAATTTCACTTCCGCTAAGGCATACACCAACATGAATAGTACTCATTTCACATCAATTGATGGAGGATTTAACTTCTCTGATCTTGACCCGTATCGCATACAACAAAGTCAGGGGAATGCTAAATTACAATTTGATGACAAATTATATAAGTTTAATATGGTTGTCTGTATTACCATGAAAGAACTGGAAGACTACTTTAAAGGCTATACTGTTGACCCAAATTTATATGATTGGCTAGTTTATTTTGCTGCTGATGGTGGTGACTATACTAATGAAGAATTAGTATTAGGTACCCCTATAAGTGAGACAAATTTTTTAAACGTTCTTGTTAGCCCAATGGGGGAGACTAATCAGTATTTCTATGGCTCTTTTTATACCCCAAATTGGAATTTTTATCGTTTAAGTAGCTCTGACTTATCACTGAATGGAAAAGATATTAAGTCTTTCGGCTCAATTTATTGGACAAATCAAGATTTATGGTATTACTATACACTTGACATAAATTACTATTGATTGAGATTTAAAAAGGGAGACTTGAGATTTATTTGGTTTCCTTTCTAAAATTAATTTTTTAACACTTATAAGTATATACTTTAAAAAGTATTTAAAAACACACGCTCGTTAGATAACATAAGAGTAAACTTGTGACTCCATTAGTTCACTCCTATGAAATACTACCTGATTGCAGGCGAGCGTTCCGGTGATTTACATGCCTCCAACCTCATGAAAGCGCTTAAGCAGCAGGATGCCACTGCTGAGTTTCGTTTCTTTGGTGGTGATTATATGCAGGCAGTTGGAGGTGAATTAGTGGTACACTATAAAGATTTAGCCTTTATGGGTTTCTGGGAGGTAATTGTAAACCTCAGAACCATTTCAAAATACATTAAGCAATGTAAAAAAGATATTGATACCTGGCAGCCTGATGCACTGATATTGGTTGATTATGGAGGATTTAACCTGAAGATTGCTGAGCATGCAAAAAAGGTTGGCCATAAGGTTATTTATTACATTTCACCCAAAGTGTGGGCATGGAACCAAAAGCGTGCAAATAAGATCAAAGAACGGGTGGATAAAATGCTTTGCATATTGCCTTTCGAGGTTGACTTCTATAAAAAATTTGACTGGGACGTGGAATACGTGGGTAGTCCTGTACTAGATGCGGTAAAAAGCCATAAGGCAAACCAAAACTTCTACCAGGACAATCACCTTGATTCTGCCAAAGAAATTATTGCCATATTACCCGGTAGTCGTAAACAGGAAGTAAGTCGCATCCTACCCGTTCTTGCCAAAGTAGCGCAACACTATACTGACTATCAAGTAATAGTGGCAGGAGTAAATAATCTTCCGAAGGAAATTTACGAATCAATAACGGGACTCAGCCACGTTTCATTGGTCTTTGACCAAACCTATGACCTGCTCGCAAACAGCAAAGCAGCCATTGTTTGTTCAGGCACAGCAACACTTGAAACGGCACTCTTTAATGTACCCCAGGTTATCGTTTACAAAACCAGCGGTTTTTCATATCGTATCGCTATAACAGTCATTAGGGTACCCTATATTGGCCTGGCTAATTTAATTGTAGGTGAAGAATTAGTAAAAGAACTTGTGCAAGAAAATTGTTCGGTGGAAAACATTACTGACGAAGTGAATCATTTGTTGGCAAATGGTACAGATTACAAGGAACTTGCAAAAGCTATTGGTGATAAGGTGGCTTCAAAGGAAGCTGCCAGAGCAGTTGTAAGAGAATTGTCCTAGATATTTTCAATACAAAAGACAAAGCATTTATTAGATACATTATGAAAAAAGTAGCATTGTGGGTTCTGGCTGTGGTTATAACTCTAGCAGCAGTTATTTACCAAAGGATGACAGGCCCTACCTATCCCAAAAGAGCAAGGGTTGAACTCAATGGTAAAGAGTATAAACTCAAGTTGATCCGAAGCCATGGTGGCACAAGCGATGCGCCCGTTGAACTTAACTTAGACCCCGGTTTTAAAGCTACGCTTTATTATAAGTTTTTCCCAAACCTCGAAAATGAAGAATGGGAAGCCATTGACTTTAAACAAATGGAAGAAAAATTGGTAGCTGATTTACCCAATCAACCACCCGCTGGTAAATTAATGTATTATATAGACGTTGCCACTTCTAAGGGTATTGTTAGTATTTTTAAGGAAGACCCCGTGGTGATCCGGTTTAAAGGAGATGTGCCAGCCTTAATTTTGATTCCTCATATATTTCTCATGTTCTTTTCAATGATGCTGGCCAATGTGGCTGGCTTATTTGCAATTGCCGGTATCGAACGATATAAAATCTATACCAACCTTACCTTTATATTTCTGCTGTTGGGCGGCATGATTTTAGGCCCAATAGTTCAATTGTATGCATTTGGCGATTTATGGACAGGCGTGCCTTTTGGATGGGATTTAACAGATAACAAAACGCTCATTGCCTTCCTGTTCTGGTTAGCAGCAGTAGCTGGGAACAGAAAAAAACAGAGGCCCTACCTTACTATTCTTGCAGCAGTGGTTGGCCTTCTCGTTTATTCAATTCCACACTCAATGTTTGGCTCAGAGCTGGACAGGGCAAGTGGTGTGGTAACCCAGGGAATGATTCAGTTTTTTTATTTGTTTTGAGAAAATCCAATAACAGAGTCTGCTGAAAGAAACCAAAACTGTTATCCCTAGGTAAGTCACTTAAATGAGGGTAGAAATCTCCTTTTTTTGATCTTTGAAGTACACTACCCATTAAATTTGTCTGAGAGCAATTAGGTGCTTTTAAGGTACCCGCTTTGTTGTATATGACAATTTAAATTAAAAGGAAATGATTGAAAAAATTGAAAAATTCGATACCAATACTTTGGCTTTTGAGATAATAGACGGATTTACAGAAACAGATCAAAAACTGGCTGAAAAATTCTTTCAGCAAAAACTTGACCAGGGATACGATGTAGTAAACATGCTCATTAAAATGGATGAGGCAAAAATTGGAAGCAGTAGCATAAAGGCATTCATGGAAGATGCCATTTGGGTACTACGCAAGTATAAAAAATTAGGAAATATTGCCATTGTTGCACATTCCAATATTGTAAAAGCACTCGTTCCTATTGACAAGTTCTTCTTCGAACGGATACAGAAAGGGTATGAAGAGCGTTATTTTGATGCATCTCAATTTGATAAAGCTGTAGCTTTTATCAAAAGCAATGAATAGGAGATGTTATCAAGAATTTTAACCTATTCCCAATCAAGATGCGCACACCCGACAAAAAAAAGTTAGATCCTAAAACATCTGTAACCTTTGCCTGTGGCAAAACCATGAAAAACCGTTTCATGCTGGCTCCACTCACCAATAAACAAAGCCATGCAGACGGAACACTTTCAGACGATGAGTTTCATTGGCTCTCCATAAGGGCCAAAGGCCAGTTTGGCCTGGTGATGACATGTGCAACCAGCATACAGGATGGTGGCCGATGCTGGCCCGGCCAGTTGGGCATTCATTCGGATGTGCATATTGCAGGGCACAAACGTCTGGCGAAAGAGATACAGAAATACGGCAGCCTGGCTGTGGTGCAATTGCACCATGGTGGTTTACGAAGTGACGAGAAACTAACCGGAACCCAGCCCGTTTCTGCTTCCGATATTGAAAAATACAATGCCCGTGGACTTACTACCCAAGAGGTAGAACAATTGCGCGATGACTTTATTGCCGGAGCCGTACGGGCACAAAAAGCTGGTTACGATGGTGTTGAAGTGCATGGCGCCCATGGCTATATGATTACTCAATTTATAAGCAAGGATACCAACCACCGAACTGATCAGTATGGAGGTAGTTTAGAAAACCGCGCCAGATTGTTGTTTGAAATTGTAAACGGAATACGAAAAGCCTGCGGACCAACTTTTTTGCTGGGTGTACGGCTATCGCCCGAACGCTTTGGCATGGATATTCGTGAAATAAGAACCATTAGCCAGCAGCTTATTGATTCGGGCAATATCGACTTCCTTGACCTATCGCTGTGGGACGTCTTTAAATCCAGCGAAGTGTCTGAGCAATCGTTGCTGGAGTTTACCACCGACCTTGACAAGAAAGATGTGAAGATTACCGTTGCCGGTAAAATAACCGGAGGGAAAGCAGTACAGAAAGTGCTGGATGCGGGCGTTCACTTTGTAACCATAGGCAAAGCAGCCATCCTCCACCACGACTTTCCGGTTAAGGTAATGGAAAACCCAGAGTTCAAACAAGTACAAACCCCGGTTAGTGAGGAATACCTAAGCAATGAGGGGCTCTCCCCCACATTTATTGAGTATATGAAATCCTGGGAGGGGTTTGTGGAGTAATCGCAATTACTTATTATTTTAGATTAATTTTATTTAATTTTAAATATTTGTAACGATTTTTTTCTATTCTACATATTGTGGAATAAAATAAAACTATGAAAACTATCAATAACTCAATTATTGCACTTTTTTTACTCTCATTTTTTGCTTGCGATAACCATAACCCAAGCCCTCTATTCACTTCATTAGATTCACTGTATGTACATATAAATACTCCAAAAAATGGAACAATACTTATTCCTGGGGATACAGCTAAGTTTGAAGCAACAGTTTATGGTGATACATTACTTCCTACAAAAGGATTAAGAGCTGTCTGGAAAAGTTCAATCGATGGAATCTTGTATGAAGGTGAAATCAATTCAGATTTTAAGACCTTATTTGAGACAGATGGCCTCTCCAAAAATATACATATTGTTACCCTCAACATATACAATGAGATAGATTCAATTATTTCGGATGATGTTTTAGTATATAACATCATCAAACTTGATACTTTTAATAGAACTGATAACTCCCTCTCATTTAAGTGGTCTAAAGTAAATTTAGATAGTGCTAGCGGGTACAATTTATATAGATCAAGAGACAACTACACTATAACTGAAGATGATCTGCTCTTTACAACTATGAATGTAAATGATACCGTTTATAAAGACACGACAGCCATTATGGGTTATGAATACCATTATCAGGTAAGGGTACTTTTCAATGAAGATTTACGTATTCCAAGTAATATACTATTTGTAAGACCAGGAATTTATAATGATTTAGATTTTCCTTTATTGAAAATTCAAGTAGATAGAGAAAGAGATTTGATCTATGGGGTTGTGGCTCCGAAAGATTTAAATGACGAACTAGATGAATATGGAATAGCCATAATAGATGGAGAAAATCTTCAAATTTTACATAGAATTCTAAATTCTGAGAGACTTGTTGATATTGATATTTCGCCAGACAACAAATATTTATTTGCAGCTACTAGAAATAGAATATTTAAAATAGACTTGAACAACCTAAATGAAGTATCCTCTATGACAGTCAATAATCCAATCAATGGAATAGAGGTTGGGAAAAACAACAGATTATACTATCATATTTTTCCCGGGCAATATTGCAGTTGTGATTCCGAATTCAGAATTGTTGATACTGAAAACAATAAGGTATTGCCCTTTATAACAGAAATTGGAGCAGCATATGCTGATTATTATAAAGGAGAATTTACAATAGACCCTGAAACAAATACTGTTTACCATGGTAACGATTTGTCATCACCTACACTTGTTAAATTTTCAACTAACAATGATATATTTTCAGATCAAATAAGAAAAGGTGGTTGGAGTAATACATCCAAGTATATATTCTATAATAATGGAAAGGTTTTTTGGGATTATGCTTTATATGATTCAAATCTAGAAAGGATAGGTACATTTACCAAAAATGGAAATGAAGTAACAATATTGGATGCATCTCCTGACGGGACACTTGCATTAGGGTGGGGTGGACTTTTTAAAATAATTGACCAATCCCATTATAAGAATGTTCCAGTTCCCACAGAAAGAGCAAAGTTTATTAATAACCATAGGTTGATTATCTATTCAAATAATTATTCTAAACCACAATCTGTAATTTACCGATACTCGTTTTAAAAAAATTTAAGTATTTTCACTTCTTATTATCACCCTATTGCACTTATCTTGACACAAGTGGGTATATGTACCTGGAACATATAAAAATTAGATTCACCTACTAAATCAGGTGATAATGGTAAGAGTTTCAATATCCGTACCCCACCCTCATATTCTCACAACCTTTTCAATTTCTGCCTGTTCAAGTTGTCCTTTTCATTGGCTTTTTCTACTTACATCTTTTGATTTGATTATAACACAAATGATAAAATAATAGTAATGCACAAATATGATTTTTATCATATTTATCATATTTTATCACCATCAATTACCAAATATTTATATTTCTACATACTTTTAAGCCCAAACTAACAAATCATGAGAAAATTAAATTTAATATTCCTATCACTCATTTTAATTGTTGTAGCATGTCAGGAGGAAATAAGTCCAAAGCTTCCTGAAAATCTTGTATACAATACAAATAATGTTACCTTAAAAGTAGGCGAAGCTTTTACAAGTGTAACCCCAACAGTTGAAGGGGATGAAGGGTTTACTTTTGGAATTGCAGGTGTTTCCAATGACAATTTTGATGGTATATCAATCGATAAAACAACAGGAGTTATTTCTGTTTCGGAGGGAAACCAACTTGCCTCTGGCCTCACTTATGTATTGGATATATCTGTAAGCAACAGTGCGGGATCCTCAGTATTTGAAGGTGCTTTTACCATTAACATCATTCCTCTCGATCTACCCAGAAATTTAGTTTATAACCCCAATTCACTTACATTGAAAAAAGGAGAAAGTGAAACCTCTGATGCTCCAACTCTTAATGGAGCCTCTCCTTATTCATTTTCGTATCAAAGCAGTACAAACGTGCACTCTTTTGTAAGTATTGATGCGGAGACAGGAGCAATAACAATTGATGGCACTAATTCTGAAATAGGCGACTACATACTTGATATTACAGTTGAAAATGAAGATGGTAGTGCAACATTCGAAAGTGCTTTCACAATCCATATTATGGGTGACTATAATGTTACAGATGGTTATTACTTCCTTGAAGTAGGAGAAGCCGCAAAACAGGAATACCAGCTTGTTTCAGCCAAAGTTGAGGGACCAAGTTTGACTGCTATAGATAGAGAAGGTTTCTATCAAGGTTATGCATACTTTACTGCTGGCCAATACAATTTAGTAAAAATTACTTCTCAAGAAATTGAGGCTTCTTATGGAGGAACTATGGAAATAGCCCATAATGAAACTCAACAGGAATGTGATGAGTCAGGATACTCACTTATTTCTTCTAACCAAGACGAAAACAGCTTTGCAATTTCTGTAGATGGTTTTTATGTAATGACTTATGATGAGACTCTTAGTGAAATCATTTTTGATCAGATCACATCTGCTAGTCTTATTGGTGACGCAACTGAATATGGTTGGGGAGACGATACAAATTTGAGTGAAAATGTTTCTGTTAGTAACGATGGAGCTACATGGTCCATATCCAATATTACTTTAAATGAGGGTGCTGCAAGATTTAGGTTAAACTGCAGATGGAATATTGACAGAAGGATAGATAATTCACAGAATTACGACAATTCTAACGGATATGCATTTTATACCCAATTTGGTGGTTCATTTAGTCATTTAGTGTCAGGGAATGAAGGCTCAAATCTTACAATTAGCGAAAGAGCCGTATATACTGTGACTTTGATGTGGGATGCTACAAATGGTTGGACAGCCAGCCTTACTAAAACCGGAGAGGCAGAACCATTACCACTATACCCGGATGCTATATATATATCGGGAGATGCAACTGCCTACGGATGGGCAGCTCCCGGAGTTAACGCAGATGCTATTATGCATAAATTAGCAGGAGGAGATACAAACGAAGGTATTTTCTGGAAGATTGCATACTTGGAAACTGGAAAAGATTTTAAAATTGCTGAAACCGGATGGGGGGACGTTAACATTGGGTTTGCAGAAGTTGATGAATTTGATGCAAACGGTGTGACTGTTTCAAATAACTCAGGTAATATGGGCATAAGTGCAAGTGGTATGTATATGATTGTATTGGACCTTCGTAGTGATATGGTGAAATTGTCTATAAAGTCCCCGGAGGTTTACGGCATTGGCGAAGCTTTTGGCAGCTGGAATGAAGACGTTGCGGGCAACTTATTTACAGTTGATGATGTAAATAAAACAATTACTTCTCCCGCCTTTGTAGCTGACGGTAGTCTGCGATCTTATGTGCACCATGCATGGATACCAGACTGGTGGAATGCAGAATTCGTATTAAATACCGGTGCAATTGAATATAGAAATGATAACCAAAACGATCCAACCGCTGTAGCAGTTAGTACTGGACAAACGGTTACATATTCATTTGATGACAACACCGGAACAATTAATTAACCTTATGCTAAATCAAATAATAAAGCCATCGCTGACAGCGATGGCTTTATTATTACAAAAATTTTCATCCAACTTATTACTTCATTCACTTCTCCGAATACTCCTTTAACCTCACCTCTTCCTCCTTAGTCAAGCTATCACGCCCTTTGGAGTTGATCTTATCTAAAATGCGGTCAATCTCTTTACGCTCTTCCTCACGCTTGGCATTGTATTCATCGTCAATGGTTTGGTTATTCGGGTGGTGTGTGGTTCCGTTAGATACTTCTTTACCAAACGAAGTTCCTCGTATCGTAAAGAACAAGAAGATAATGGCAGGCACCAGCATAGCCAGAATGATCAAAGGCTCGCTACTAAACAAATAAGGATACAATGCCAGAGTAGTCAACAGACCAAGAATGGCTCCTCCTATATGCGCCTCGTGGCCGATGTTATCGTTACCACTTTGCATTCCATATACCGAATACAACATAAACAGAATACCGAACAACCAGCCCGGTATGGAAACAGGAATAAAGAGTATGCCAATACCAATGCTCGGATGAATAGCTACCGTACTAAAAAGAATACCGGAAACAGCCCCGGAGGCACCAACTGCAGTATAATACCCATCGTTTTTATTGATTACCAGCGATAATAAATTGCCCCCGATCAAACTCACAAAATAGATGAGGAAGAATTTAACCGGCCCCAGTAATTGAAAGAGTAGTCCGCCAAAAGAATACAGGGTAAACATGTTAAAGAACAGGTGTGTCCAGTTCACATGCAGAAAGCCAGAAGTAATGAGGCGTTTGTATTCCTTGTTGACCAGTATAGCACCCGGGCTAAACAGGTTGGCCCTGAAAAAATTCCTGTCCTGGAAGCCTTTGTACGAGAAAAGTACATTGGCTACGATCAGTGCTATTATTCCTATTTGAGATGTATCCATAAACTTTGTTGAGATTACCAGGTTTAACTTGGTAATGTCGAGAAAAAAGAAAGTTATTCCGAACTTGTTTCGGAATCTCACAAAACCCAGACCCTGAATCAAGTTAAGGGTGACGGTTTTGTTTTAGCTTTTACAAAATATACTGGCTCAAGTCCTTGTTCTTCACCAGGCCATCCAGCTTGGCATCTACCATTTCCTTAGTGATCGAGATCTTCGCATTGGGCCCAATTTCTTCCGGCACATCGTACAAGAAATCATTGAGCAAATGGCTCATAACCGTGTGCAACCTACGCGCTCCAATGTTTTCCACCTCTTCGTTGATATCGAAAGCGGTTTCGGCAATTGCCTCCAGGGCATCATCCGTGAAACTCAATTGCACCTCTTCAGACTTAAAAAGCGCTTCGTATTGCTTGGTTAAGGCCGTACGTGGCTCTTTCAAAATCTTATAGAAATCGTCCTTTGTTAAGCTTTCGAGTTCCACACGAATCGGGAAACGACCCTGTAACTCAGGGATCAGATCTGAAGGCTTAGACACATGAAACGCACCAGCAGCAATAAACAAAATATGGTCGGTTTTAACCATTCCAAACTTGGTGTTCACAGCCGAGCCTTCTACTACAGGAAGCAGATCGCGCTGAACGCCTTCACGGCTCACATCGGCTCCTCCACCTTTTTTGGCAGCTCCGCTGGCAATCTTGTCGATCTCGTCAATAAAAATGATACCCGAATTAGAGGCTTTCAGCAATGCCTCTTCTTTCACCTCATCCATATCGATCAGCTTTGCTGATTCTTCTTCCATTAACAACCTACGAGCCTCGGCTATGGTAACCTTACGTCTCTTGGCACGCTTGGGCATCATATTGCCCAGCATCTCCTGCAGGTTGATCATGGATGCTTCGTCCATCATTCCTCCGCCAATCATACCAATTCCATTGGCAGAAGGTTGGCGAACGTCTATTTCAATTTTTCGGTCTTCCAATTCACCATTGCGGATCTTTTCACGGAAGCGTTCGCGGGTGCGTTCGTTCAGTTCAGCATCCGATTTAGGCTCAGCCTCCGAAACCTCCAGCGTATTTGAAACATTGGGCGTTCCATTATTTCTCACAGGTGGAATCAGTGCATTGAGGATAATATCTTCCACAATGGCTTCCGCTTTTTCTTTAACTTCCGCCTTCTTCTTCTCCTCAACCATCGCTACCGATTGGCCTACCAGGTCACGCACCATACCTTCCACATCACGACCCACATAGCCTACCTCTGTAAATTTGGAAGCTTCTACTTTTACGAAGGGAGCCTCAGCAATATTGGCCAACCTGCGGGCGATTTCGGTTTTACCAACTCCCGTAGCACCTATCATCAAAATGTTATTGGGCATGATTTCCGTCTTCAGGTCGCCTTCTACATTCATACGCCTCCAGCGGTTACGCAAGGCTATTGCCACATTTTTCTTCGCATCCTTCTGCCCGATTATATATTTATCCAACTCCTTTACTATTTGCTGGGGAGTTAAGTTCGATTGGTTATTCATATATCCTAAATTTCTTCGTTGTCATTCTTAGTTTTTAATCATCTCGTTCAGGTTGATCGAAAGGGTAAACATATTGGCATTACCAGCCACATGATAACCACCATATGCATACACCAGTTCAAATGCCCTGGCTTTTATGTCCATTCCGATGGAGAACCCGGAAAACCCACCTGAGCTCTCCAGTCTAAGCTCTCTTCTTCGCAAATGGTTATAGCCAAAGAGCACGTTTATGTGTTTATTCAATAAAAACTCGCCCCCAATAACCACATGCCTCATAAGGTTATCCGCAAAAGCATTGGTTAAGGTTTCATTAGGTTGGGTCAAATCCCACTGATACAAGTGGTGCAGCGTTAAAGAAAACCGGAAAGGCATATGCTCGGGTTTGATGCTGGCCCCTGCCTGTACATCAAACGGCAATTGTGTATCCACCACATCCGACTGGTGCTGCCATTCAAAACCAAAGTTCTTAATGGATAGTCCAACAGTGAATCGTTGGTTTGGGTGCACAAACAGACCTCCCATATCCAGCAAAGCCGCACTACCTCTATAACCAGCTATATCAGAACCTACAACTTTAAGCGAAGCGCCAAATCGAAAGTTATTGGCAGAACGCACATGGCTTATGGTTACTGCATAGTCCTTGGGTGTAAAACTGCCAGTTGCTACTCCGGTTGCATCATAACTATCGATCTTGCCATACGAAAGATACTGTACTCCTGCTGACCATAAGCCCGCTTTTCCAAACGAGCGGCTATAGGTAGCTGAGCTAAACCCAATGCCTGTTGGAAATGTTGTAAAATTTACGGTCGGCCGGTTTGCAAGGCTATCCGAAGCCAGGGCAGGGTTGCTCAGGAACAAATTGGGATCGTTTGCCAAAAGGCTCACATTAACACCACCAACACCTCCCAGTTTGGCTCCGTAGGGCAAATTCAGAAAAGAATAAGCCGTGGTTCCGGGTTGCTGGGCAAATGTTTGCAATGCTGCCATAGCTAGCACTAAAAGTAAACCTAATCGTATGTTCAAGTTATTTACAGTCTTCAGGTACGGTTAGATCCATCGGATTCGCTACTTTCTCCTTAAGCAGAGCAAGTTCAAGTACCTCATCCACGGTATCCACATAATGAACCGTAAAACCCTTCAAATATTGTTCGTCTATCTCTTCAATATCCCTTCGATTCTTTCTGCACAATATCACTTCGTTAATTCCTGCTCGTTTAGCCGCCAGTATTTTTTCCTTAATTCCACCCACAGGTAGTACCTTGCCTCTAAGCGTGATCTCTCCGGTCATAGCCGTTTTCTTTTTCACCTTACGTTGGGTAAAAATAGAAGCCAGCGAAGTAAGCATGGTAATACCGGCCGAAGGCCCATCCTTTGGAACTGCTCCTTGCGGTACATGTATGTGCAAATCGTAGTGATCGAACAAGCGATAATCGATACCCAAACGATCGGCATTGGAACGCAAATACGAAAGCGCTGCCACAGCCGATTCCTTCATTACATCTCCTAGTTGGCCGGAAATCGTCAACTTGCCTTTTCCCCTGCTCAGACTTGATTCTATAAACAAAATCTCACCACCTACTTGTGTCCAGGCAAGACCTGTAACCACGCCTGCCAGTTTGTTGTCCTGGTACAGTTCTCTATCGAAAATCTCTGCTCCCAAAATATCAATGACTTCTTTAGAGGTCATCACCTTGCTATAGTCTTCCTCCATCGCAATGGATTTGGCTACATTACGCACCAAACTACCAATTCTTCTTTCCAGGCTACGTACTCCGGATTCACGTGTATATCCTTCGATCGTTTTTACTATTGCATCTTTGTGGAACTTAACATCTTTGGTAGTCAGACCATGCTCTCCCAATTGCTTAGGAACCAAATGTTTTTGAGCTATTCTTACCTTTTCTTCCAGTGTGTAACCGCTCAACTCAATTATTTCCATTCGGTCGCGCAAGGCAGGATGAATGGTATCTAAAGAATTGGCCGTTGCAATAAATAAAACCTTCGACAGGTCGTAATCCATCTCCAGATAATTATCATTAAAGGTGCTATTTTGCTCAGGGTCCAGTACTTCCAGCAATGCAGAAGATGGATCTCCCCTGAAGTCCGAATTCACCTTGTCGATCTCGTCAAGGATAAATACCGGGTTGGATGACTTTGCTTTTTTAATGTTCTGAATGATCTTACCAGGAAGCGCCCCCACATAAGTCTTTCTATGGCCACGAATTTCTGCCTCATCGTGCACGCCTCCCAACGACATGCGCACATAGCTTCGCTTCAATGCTTTGGCAATTGACTTTCCTAACGAAGTTTTACCCACACCCGGAGGGCCGTATAAACAAAGAATAGGGCCTTTCATGTCGTTCTTCAGTTTAAGAACCGCCAGGTATTCTATAATGCGCTCCTTAACCTTTTCAAGTCCGTAGTGGTCTTTGTCGAGTATTTTTCGGGCTCGCTTAAGATCAAAGTTATCTTTGGTGTATTCGTTCCAGGGCAACTCAAGCATTAGTTCTACGTAATTCATAGCCACTGGAAATTCTGCAGCTGCCGGATTTATTCGCAATAATTTATCCAACTCTTTGTTGAAGTGCGTCTTTACTTCCTGTGGCCACTGTTTTAACTCTCCTTTTGTCCGCAGCTCCTCTACTTCCTGATCAGGGCCATCGTAGCCAAGTTCATCCTGAAGCACTTTCATTTGCTGGCGCAGGTAATAATCGCGTTGCTGCTGGTCTATATCTGTGCTTACCTTTTTATGAATTTCCTGTTTCAACTCCAGCATCTCAATCTCCTTCAAAAGAAACTGAAGCAGCTCTTCTGCCCGTTTCTTTCCATCGTTCATTTCAAGCAGTTTCTGCTTATCCTTAACCTCTACATTAAGGTTGGAAGAAAGAAAATGAGTTAGAAAAGAAGGACTGCTAATGTTATCAAGCGCCATTTGGGCTTCCTGCGGAATATCGGGATTCAGGTTAAGGATGCGGGTGGCCGATTCCTTCAACGACTGAACCAGCGCCACTGATTCTTTACGCTTGGCCACCAACACATTTCGATCTTCCAGATAGCGTATGCGAGCCTTCATATATGGCTCTTCTTCTATAACTTCTTCGAGTTTATAACGTTTTTTGCCCTGGATAATGATGGTCGTATTCCCATCTGGCAAAACCAGCATTTTCAGGATTTTAGCAACCGTACCTACTTTATACAAATCGTTAATACCTGGCTCCTCTACCACATTATTCTTTTGTGCCACTACACCAATCAAACGATCCCCATCGTATGCTTTTTTAACCAGTCGGATCGATTTCTTCCTTCCAACCGTAATGGGTATTACAACTCCCGGAAAAAGTACGGTATTCTTAATAGGTAAAATGGGCATTATGTCAGGAAGGTCATCATGACTTTCCTTCTCATCATCCAACGAAACCAATTGAATCAAATCATCACTATCATCCTGATTGAGCTCAGAGAGCGCAAACGTGTCCAGTATTGGTCTTTTCTTGTACGTCATATGTTATGTCATTATGGCACATTGATTTTTCTTATGCCATCTTTAAATTAACTGTGCCCTTATACTTCAATACCTATGCCAAACAAATTACTATCTTGGTAAGGTTTGCTTACAATTTAGAATTGATGCAACTTTATGCTAATGACTGCCAGAGTATCAAATTTTCTTGTTTGGGTTCTGCTTTTTGTCTTTATAAGTGGCAACTCCATAGCCCAAAGGCGAAAGCAAAGACAAGTTACTGTAAAAGATACACTTCAGAAAGAATACGATTATGGTAATTCTGATTTATTCCTTTTCAAAAACATAAACCGCATTCCATTTTATTACAACAAAAAGGAATACAAAAAGATAACTCAGTACAACCAAAAGAAAGAATGGGATAAGTTGTACCCATTGCTTAGAGACTATGTTTCCAAATTTGGTATCGAGAATTTTTACAAGAATACCTACTGGATTTGGAGACTCGCTAAACTTGCCGAATCAATGGGCAACCAGGACGAGGCTATTCTTCTTTACCGATTGGCTATAAACCACTACCGAAGTAATCTCGATATTAAGACCATCGAGCTGACTTACGATTCGCTTAATCAAAAAAATAAAATTGAATATGTACCTATTGATTACTACTATGAGTTGGTTGAATACCGCAAACAAGTAGATACTCTTCGCCCACCTCGTGGCGTTTTGCTCAACATGGGTCGTTGGATAAACTCAGACTTCTCCGATTATGCTCCTGCGTTAAATAACGAAGACAATTATCTGCTTTTTACAACAAAAAGGGACATGTCAAAAGATCCTTTGGAACGAAAGCATATTGAAAACCTGTATTACAGCAATGGTGACGGACTTACCTGGGAAACCGCACAACCGTTAGAAGAAATTAATACCGAGCTAAATGAAGGTTCAGGTTTTTTAAGTCATAATAGCAAAGAATTGTACTTTGCCCGATGCGAAGCACCTGACGGGTTTGGTAATTGCGACATTTATGTGGCAACAAAACAGGAAGATGGCAAATGGGGAAATATTCATAATCTTGGGCCAAACGTTAATAGTAGGGGTTGGGACTCCCACCCTACCCTTAATCAATCGGACGATACCCTTTACTTTGCTTCTGACAGAATTGGCGGGTTCGGATTATCTGATATTTACTATTCAGCACGTGACGAAGATGGGGAATGGCAAGCTGCAATGAATGCCGGGCCAATAATAAATACAGGTCAAAATGAATTGAGCCCATTTTATCATCACAAAAGCGGGGTGCTCTATTTTAGCTCCAACGGACATATTCTCAATTTTGGTGAATTTGACATTTTCAAAACAAGAAAAATAAATGGGGTTTGGTCTTCGCCCAAAAACATAGGCCCCCTGGTAAATGGCCCAGGAAGTGAATTCTATTTCACTATCGACAGTAAATCGGAAAATCTGTTTTATTCACGGTCGGCAGAGAATAACATGGATAATCTTGACCTTTATTCCTTCCCACTTCCTATGGAGGCACAACCAAGCGCCACCACGCGACTTGCAGGAACAATAAGCGATACCGAATCTGGCAAACCACTCAAAGGAATTGTATCGGTTATTGATCTGGATAACGGGATTGAAGTAGCACCACAGTTTTTACGACCTGATGGTAGCTTCGAGTTCAAACTGATCAATAACAATCATTATCTGGTAATTGTACAAGGAGAAAAGTTTTTCAGGATCGAAGAAATTGTACATCTTGAAAACGACACAAAAATATCGACCAAGATCGAACCAATTTCTGCCAAGATAAAGTTCGAGTCTATTGTGTTTGGCAACGGGGAGTCAAAGCTAACCGAGGCTATGTATGACGACCTTGATAAGGTGGCCAATTTTCTGCTCGATAACCCTGATTTTAAACTGCGCATTTCTGGCCATACAGATAACGATGGGCGCGAAGATTTTAACCTCGAACTATCTCAAAAGCGGGCAGACGCCATTAAGGAATACCTTATCTATTTTGGCAACATCGATGAGGACAGAATTACTGCCAAAGGGTATGGAAGTTCTCAGCCAATATTGAAAGATAATAGCGAAGAAGCGAAAAAATTAAATCGAAGAGTGGAATTTGAGCTCTACAGAGAATAGCTTCACACTTCTTTCTTGCTATCTCTTTTCGTGCTATTTTTACTCCTACCATAGCCAAAAACATCTATGTTTTTAAACATTATTCTATTTGTTGGCCTTTTGAGCTATCAGAATTTTTCTGTTCCTGATGGCGATACCATTATCAATCGATCGATTGAATTTCATGACCCTGAAAACAACTGGCCTGCCCTGCAAGCCAGACTCAACTTCTCAGAAACCAGACCCAACGGAAACACACGATATACTTCATATGATATAGATAATAGAAACAGATCCTTTTGCATCACCAGAGAAATGGACGGAAATCCGGTCCAGCGGCACTTTGTTGCAGATTCGTGTTACTACACCATCAATGAACGTAATGCTTTTTCAGAAAAAGAGATCAAGCAATTCAAACTTAATGCGGAGTATTCAAATTTGTTAAAAAACTACTACCTGTATTTGTGGGGTTTACCCATGAAATTAAAAGATCCTGGAACACATATTGATCAAACTGTGAAGCAAGTGGCTTTTAATGGTAAGGAATCGTTTGAAGTAACGGTTAGTTATGACAAAGATGTTGGAAGTGACCTTTGGCACTTTTATTTTGACCCAACGACCTATGAATTAGTTGGATACAAGTTCTTTCATGACAATGGAAACGGGAAGGGCGAATATGTAATTCTTAGCGATTTACAATCAGTTACCGGTCTGCAAATCCCGAAATCCAGAAGTTGGTATACGGCCCAGGATTCTTCATTTCTTGGTACCGATATTTTAACTTCGGTGGCCAAGCTATCACAAAAATCATTACGATAAATGAAATTTTACACAGGGTACAAACGATACATAATAATTGCTGTAATCAGCATTATTATCTACACTGTGCTCTTGCATGTGCTTATTTTAAACGAAGAACTTCATCCTGAAGCAACCATACGTTCCTGGCACGATGCCTTGTGGTGGTCAGTAACAACATTAACCACCGTGGGTTATGGCGATCTGGTACCCATTACCACTGTTGGAAGGGTAATTGGTTTCGTTTTCTTAATAGGAAGCTTTTCCTTCTATGCACTTATAATCGGACAAATCTCTAGTATCATGAATAAAATAAGGGAAGACAAAGAACTTGGCATTTACGGTGTAAAATGGAAACATCATGCGGTTATTGTTGGCTGGAACAAATTTGCCAGAGCTGTAACAGATCAGCTTACGGGAGCTGACAAAAAGGTGGTTATTGTAACTAAAAAGAAAGATGGCATAGACTTTATTCACGAAAACTATTCTCCCAACGATGTCTTTGTTATGTACTCAGAGCTTAAAACTCCCGAGGTACTTGCCAAAGTAAATATTGGAGAGTCCTCTGCGGTTTTTGTGAATCTTGACAGCGACACGGAAAAGCTGGTTTTCATCCTAAATACCAAGAAAAGCTTCAGCAATCTTAACTATATTGTTACGCTTGACAACCACGACCTTAAAGCTACGCTTTTGGATGCAGGTGCAACCTACACCTTATCAAAAACCGATATTGCAGCCAAGTTGCTGGCTTCGTATATGTTTGAACCGGATGTGGCTGTTTTCAACGATGAGATTATAGCTGTTGCTGAAAATGAAACCATGTACGACATGAAACAATACCTTGTTACTGAAGATAACCCGTACAAAGGCATGTACTACGAAAAAGTTTTCTACGACCTGAAAAAAGAATGCAATGCTGTTCTTGTTGGTATTGTGAAGTGCGAGAACGGAGAAAGAAAGCTAATAAAGAACCCGGATACACCTATAACCATTGCTCCTAAGGATTACCTGTTAATGCTTATAAATGGCACCGCAGAGAAAAAGGTTGACCGAATGTTTAATGTGAAGGAGGGGTACTACGATTAATCAACTAAAGTCTGTCGAGTGTGGTCTTTATTAACTCATCTACCACTTTAGTATAGTTCTTAGAAAACTCCTCTTTGCTACGATTTGCTATAACAGCATTAAGGCTCAACATTTCGTGTCCCATTAATTTAGCAAGTGCATAGTACGCAGCTGTTTCCATTTCAAAATTTGTCAGCCAAAAATCGCCCTGATGAAATTGAGATAGATCGCGAACCAGTTGAGGATGTCTTAATGGTAGTCGAATTTTTCTTCCCTGGGGAGCATAAAATCCCGGGCTGGTGATCGTATTACCTTTGATCATGTCAAACCCTATTTGTTTCATAAGCTTGGAAGAGCATTTTGCAAGGTAGGGAGTAAAACCCAAACCCGTGCTTTTCTGCACTTCTTCTGCTATTTCCTGCTCTTTAGGCGTTTGCTTAAAATTGTAAAAATATGCCAGAGTATCTAACCCTAAACCATATTCGGAAGCAATGAACGAACCTACCGGTATATCTTCCTGAATAGAACCCGATGTGCCTATACGAACTATGTTTAGCTTTTTCTTGTCCTTTTTAATCTCACGTGTTTTAAAGTCGATATTTACAAGTGCATCGAGTTCGGTCATAAAAATCTCGATATTGTCTGTTCCCATGCCGGTGCTTATAACCGTAAGCCGTTTGCCTTTGTATTTTCCCACATGAGTTATAAACTCGCGCTTGTTCATTTCAAATTCTATTTTGTCAAAATGCTGACTAATAGAATAAACACGACTTGGATCTCCCACAGCAATTACCGTGTCGGCAATATGCTTGGGCTTTAAATTTAAATGATAGATACTTCCATCCTTGGTAAGGATCAGTTCTGACTCAGGGATTTTCGACATTACTGATTCATTAAAAAAATAAATGTAAGAATTATTTTATTTCCGATGCCGGATTACCAAATAAAACCGCATTTTCTTTTACATGTTCAACCACTACGGAACCAGCTCCTATCCTGGCTCCTTTACCTATTTTTATACCGGAAACAATAGTTACTCCGGACCCGATAAACACTTCGTCCTCAATTACCACACCGGCATTAATATTGGCACCTACCCCCACCTGCACATAATCGCCAAGCTTGGCTTCGTGATCAATAACCACCTTTGAATGCAATAAGCAATGATTACCAATGCTTGCTCCAGCACCCAAGATAACACCGGCATTTATAAAATTTCCATGACCTATGGATGCAGTCTCGGCCATTATAGAACTCGAATGTATCGCATTTACAGGCATTGATTTTCTTGAAGTATTCAAGGTTTCTACAATGCTTTTTCGCAGCTCGTTTTCATCTACCGCTACAAAAGCTTCACAATCTTTACCAATAATGTCCAGCATGGATTCATTGTCGGTAGTACCCAATATGGCCACATCATCAATTTCAGTTCCTTGCAGCGATTCGTCATCATCTAAAAACCCATAAACCAACACTTTGTTGCTATTGAATATTTCCATGGCACTTCGCCCAATTGAGCCCGCTCCAAAAATTATTACCGGTTTATCCATTGCTAATCTTTTACTGCAAAGGTAAAACAGGCGGTCATGTTTAAGCAAATTACCAATCAGAATTTGGCCTCAAGTCGATCGAGCCATTGCAGGTTCAAATTCTTTCTCCTGAAGTTGATCATTGAGGCAATTAAAGTGAGTAAAAATGGTTGAAAGGCAGATTTATATCTTAGTAAGGTACCCAGGTTTGGTGTTGAAAGAGACAAAAAAATTGACTGAATAACAATAAACGTTATTGCAGCCACTACATAAAGCTTATACCTTTCATCAATTTTGAAGTTCCAGGTGAATAGGCCAAATAGCATCAAAACCACTAATAGCCAGTTCTCTAAAGATGCCAGCACATACAACCAGTTGCCTTTGAAATCCAGGGGAAGAAATATACCTGCAAACAATGCTTTTGGCATATTTAAAGCAAATGAAACCCAGTTGGGTTGTAAATTATCGAAATGAACCAATGTTACAGGATCGGAAATAACTAAGAATTTATCGTGGTTGTCAACTATTACTTCCAAAAACCTACTCCAGTAAAAGTTGGGATGAAGCGTGCTTATTATTATCAAAAAACCAGAGAGCACGACCGCCCATGCAAGCATCCATTTCCAATTAGCCTGTTTAACAAAGCGCGTTTTGGAAACGACAAAATGAGAGGCCAAAATTGGAATTAAAACGGCACCATAGTAGTACTTAATTGCAAATAGAAAGGCCAGGCTTACTCCCATAAAACCAATGGTTAACCAATTCTTTTTGCCATCCATTATACGCATATAGCAGTAAACAGCCCATAATAAAGCTGAAATAGCTACTGACTCTTTCATTACTCCGGATGTCCAGAACACGAATGAAGGCCATAGTAGAAATATTAACATTTCAACTGTTCCAAAGTTCAACTGGCTTTTCAGCCATTTAGCAAAAACCCAAACACCTGAAAATGAAATAAGCGAAAAGTACATGCCTGTTACCCAGTAATTATTTCCGGAAAGAATATTAACAATACCGACCAATTTAAGCATGAGAGCAGCACGAGGCTGGTGCACATATTCAAAGTTGTTCACTAATTCATAATGATTGAACAGATAGAGCTTAAAGAAATTAGAAAAGTTCGCAGTTGCTACCTGATTGAACCTCACTGCTCCATGGAAAAAATGCCAGGTGTCACCTCCTTCATAATAATTTAGGTACATCCAGCTAAGCACCATTACCCCCAATAGCTTGGCAAACAGTGAAACCCAATACAAATAGTATAGCCCTCCGTTGTAAAACCTGTAATGGAAAAGCACCAAAAGAATAAATATGATTAAACCAGCCCAGGTCACACTTTGAAATTTAGGATTTTAAACCCGATGCCACACGATAAACAGGCCTTTTCTTTGCAGTATTCATTGTATAACTCTATTAAACCCTGCGATTCCGCCCCATTTCCTACGCGCACTCCCAACCCACTCCATTGCCTTGTAATACGATTGTTTTCAGGTTTCAAAACTTCGGAAATTGAAATAGCTTTTTCCATATATGCATTATCCGAAATAGAGATGCTGTAAGCAGCCAGCAAAGGCGCTACCACATTTAAAACAAGAATATCCACACTTGCTTTTCCAAGTGCTGGAATTTTTTTCCTGGCCTCCGGGCCAAACCGATAATGGCTTTTCCAGTAGTCTGATGTATCCGCTTTAAGAAATTTGAAAAGTGCATCTGACTTATTGTATTCTGTAAACATCTCAAAAACATCAACAGGCTTTGATAAAATAGACACAACCTGAGCTATTCGCAGGGTAGGAAAATTAGCTGGCCTAAGACGCATGAATTTCCACTGCTCCGGAGTTAATCGTTTTTCCAATTCATGCTTATGGATCAAGAAATTATATTCCTCCTTTAGCCTATCAACATATGCTTCATTTTTTTGCGATTCCAACAAACCACTTGCTCCAAACAACAGCGCTTCCAATAATATTTGCGAATGTTTGTACTTTCTTATCAGCTTGTAAGGAACGGCCCTTGCGAGTTCATAGAAAGAGTCACCATTCACCTTCATACCCATGTGACGCATCAACAACCTATAGGCTGTTTCGGACCAATCTCCCTTATTCGCAGAAAGTTCATTAAGAACAGTTTGTGCTTTTCGCTCAAGGCGCCTGATCAATGCTCTGTGAACGGTTTCAACAACGGTCAAATCAGACACCAAATGTAGTTGTGAAGCACAAGGAATAGTTTCAATACTTTCGAGTAAGGCGCTTGCTCTTTCCAACAATGCAGAATCCACTACTTCTTTTAATTCAAGTACTGGCATTACCGTTCCATCTTTGCGAAACATATCACCATTGTCTTCCCAAACCACATGCAAAATCACCTTATTGTAGGCTTGGTCATTTTGATGACCATGAGCCAGCCAATCTGAACCCGAAACATGTATTTCCACATCTCCATTCCATTCAACCTCTCCAATTCTAATTTTTGCCTGTTCAAAATCCGGGCCCGCATTTGTATTGATAAACCCTGGCTTTAAAACCTGAATGGTTTCTCCTCCGGTGGTTTTTATTCCGCCTGGAGTAAAATACTGATGCTGCCATATAAAGTGTAAAATGTTTTCCCGCATGGCGGTAAACGTTAGCAATATAGATCAAGGTATATCTTCATCTCATCTCTGAGTGCTTTGGCTGCATCACCAGCCGATTGGGCAAAATCAGTTCCGGCAGAAGAATAAATAATCCCTCTGGACGAGTTCACCAGCAGACCAGCATCTTTGTTTAATCCGGCAGTGGAAACTTCCTTCAAACTGCCTCCCTGGGCACCAACTCCCGGAACAAGCATAAAATGGTCTGGTATCATTTCTCTAATCTGTTTCATCTCCTCGGGGTGGGTAGCCCCAACAACATACATTAGCTGATCAGGCCCTGCCCATTTTTGCGAGGCAACAATTACCTCCTGATAAAGAGCCCTTTTATTATCACCCACCGTAAGTTTTTGAAAATCAGCACTTCCTGCATTTGATGTATAAGCCAGGAGAATAACCCATTTCCCCTCAAATTGCAGAAAAGGTTCAACAGAATCCTTACCCATATACGGAGCAACTGTAATAGAATCAAAATCCATGTATTCAAAAAAAGCACGGGCATACATTGCTGATGTATTACCAATGTCTCCTCTTTTAGCATCTGCAATGGTAAAGCACTCCTCAGGAATGTACTCTACGGTCTTTTGTAAGCTTTCCCAACCCCTGGGTCCCATCGATTCATAAAAGGCTATATTAGGTTTATAAGCTACCGCATATTCGTGCGTTGCATCAATTATTTGTTTGTTAAACTCGAATATGGGGTCATCGGAAGAAAGTAAATGCCTGGGGATTTTATTAATATCCGTATCTAATCCAACACACAAATAAGAGTTCTTGATTTTGATTTGCTTTACAAGCTGCGCTCTTGTCATGGAGACAAATTACGGTAAATTTTCATGTAATGGAAAGTAATAGTAAGGTTCAGAATTTCATTATTTCAATGAAAGCACACCAAAATTTGCGCAAATTATTTGTTATTATTTTGTACAGAACGAAAGTGCCATTAGTTATATTTGTTTAAACCTTAATTCAGCCTGTGGGCCTTAAGAAGAGAAGAATATTGGACCTGGTAGAAGAAAACTATGTGTTTGCTTCAGTTCTTCACCACTTTGGTATTGATTTCTATGATTACCAAGAGCAAAACCTTGCGGAGGTTTGTCAGCAAAAAGGTTTAAAGCCCGAACTCATTATAGCCAGTCTTGAAGACGTAATTGAGGATGATCAGGAGCACCTCCAGTATTTGATGGGCCTGCCTGTAGATTTAGTAATAGCCTATCTAAAACATAAGCACTTCTCATTTGTAAAGCATACGTTGCCATACCTCGCAAAACTCATCAATTGCTATCCCGGACAGGGAGGGCACACGGTTATTAACGATATTAAGTGGCTTTTCCCACTTTTTGTTGAGGATTTTATTCACCACATGCACGAAGAAGAAGATTCTGTTTTTCAGCACATTCTTCAAATAGACAAAGCATTAAAAGGCGAACTATTATTCTCCAAACTATTTTTTGACCTGAGAAAATATTCAATTAAGGCCATCGCACATGAGCATCAGTCACATGACGATGTAATGCTTGGAATACGGGAATTAACCAATAATTATTACCACGAAAAAGAGGCGCCTGTACTTCTTAAAGTGATTTTCTCTGAGCTCCAGTCGTTTGAAAAAAACCTGATTATTCATGCTCGAATCGAAAATGAAGTACTTTTTCCTAAGGCTTTATTAATGGAAAAAGAGCTTCAAAAAATGGTTTCAAAATATTCTATTCTTAACTAGTGGGCAGACTGCTGGCAATTGATTATGGCCTTAAACGTGTGGGTTTAGCAGTTTCGGATCCTTTACAAATTATAGCCACTGCCCTTGAAACTGTGCCTGCTCAAAATGTTTTCCTTTTTTTGCGAGAATACTGCAAAAAGGAAGAAGTCGAAGCCTTTATTGTTGGTAAACCGCTGGATCTCAACCTGAATACAACTGACTCAACCAACGCTGTCTTAAAATTTGTGGACAGACTAAAAAAGACTTTTCCCAATCAACCCGTACATTTGCATGACGAACGGTTTACCTCAAAAATGGCATTGGATGCCATGATACGGGGTGGTTCAACAAAAAAAGACAGAAGAAAAAAAGAAAATATTGACAAAGTGAGCGCCACAATAATTTTACAATCGTTCATGGAGTCGCAGAGTTTTGGAAGATGATATATCCCATTGTAGTGTATGGAGACCCTGTTTTGAAAAAGAAGGGTAAAGACATCAAAAAAGGCGCAATTGATGTAAAACAACTGGCCGAGGACATGTTTGAAACTATGGAAAACGCCAATGGTGTGGGACTGGCGGCTCCACAAATTGGAATGAGCATACGAATGTTCGTGGTGGATGCTACTTCCATGTCGGATGAAGAGGATGATGAGGAAGAATTGAATGATTTTAAAAAGGTCTTTATTAATCCACAGATATTGAATGAGACAGGCGAAGAATGGGGTTTTGAAGAAGGGTGCCTGAGTATTCCTGACATCAGAGAAGTGATTGACAGACAAGAGGAACTAACCATCCATTACTTTGATGAAAACTGGGAAGAACACGAAGACACCTTTGATGGCATTAAAGCACGCATCATTCAGCATGAATATGACCACATTGAGGGAGTTCTTTTTACCGATCACCTTACGCCCTTTAAAAGAAGAATACTAAAAGGTAAGCTGCAAAACATTAGCAAAGGGAATGTAAAAACCAGCTATAGAATAAAAGCACCCCTGGCAAAGTAATTAAGCGATTCTAAACTATCTATTCATTTTTTGAATACGTAGATTTGATGAAAACCAAAGAACAAATACTTTGTCCATTTCATCCAAACTACCGAGCGTTGGCACCAGTATTTTTGCTGTAATGTCAAAAATGGCAGCCGATTACAAAGCGGTCAACTTATCACAGGGGTTTCCTGACTTTCCTGTATCCGAAGAGCTGATTTCGCTCGTAAATGAAGGTATGCAAAAAGGGCTCAACCAGTATTCTCCAATGCCCGGGTTGCCGCTTTTAAGAGAGGCTATCGCTGAAAAAATTGATCGTACCTATTCACTAAACGTAAGTCCTGACTCGGAAATAACGATTACTGCAGGAGGCACACAAGCGCTTTTTGTTGCCATAACAGCTCTTGTTGAAGAAGGCGATGAAGTAATTATGTTCGATCCGGCCTACGATTCGTACGATCCTACTATTCGTTTGAGCAAGGGAATTCCCATTCACCTTGAATTGAAAGCTCCTTTTTTCGGAATAGATTGGGATGAAGTTGAGCGATCCATCACTCCCAAAACAAAGGCCATCATAATAAACACCCCTCATAATCCTACCGGTTCTGTGCTTACAAATAAGGATATGCTTAAACTGGAAAAACTGGTAAACGAACATGATTTGTATGTGATAAGCGATGAGGTATATGAACATATAATTTTTGAAAATAAACCTCACGAATCCATTCTGAAATACCCAGGCATTTACAAAAATGGCATTGCTATATTCTCCTTTGGAAAAACCTTTCATGCTACCGGTTGGAAAACAGGTTATATGGTGGCACCTGAAGCTATAACCAGGGAGCTCAGAAAAATACACCAATTCAATGTTTTTTGTGGCAACACCCCAATGCAGTATGGAATTGCCCACTACATGCAAAACAAGAAGAACTATAGTGGCTTACCAGAGTTTTATCAAAGAAAAAGGGATCGTTTTGCTGAATTGCTGGCGCCTTCTCGTTTTGAGGCACATCCATGTTACGGCACTTACTTTCAATTATTTAGTTACGATAAAATAAGCAATAAGCCTGATACTGAAATGGCAGAATGGATGACCAAGAAGCATGGTGTGGCCACTATTCCTGCCTCTGTTTTCTATGAAAATGGAGAACACATCAATTACATACGTATTTGTTTTGCCAAGTCAGACGAAACACTGGAACAAGCAGCTGAATTATTATGCAAGATTTAACACTGGCACTTGTGCAAACAGATATTGTTTGGCAAAACCCCGATGCCAACAGAAAAATGCTGGGCGACAAAATACGAAACCTTAACAAATCGGTTGATGTGGTGATGCTTCCTGAAATGTTTACCACAGGATTTACAATGGACGTAAAAGGCAATGCAGAGCCACCAAATGGTATCACATTAGAGTGGATGAAACAACTAGCCTCCGAAACAAAGGCCGTACTAACCGGAAGCATTATTGTTGAGGAAAATGGGAAGTTCTTTAACCGTTTGTATTGGGTCGAACCAAACAGGCAGGTAAACAGCTATGACAAACGCCACTTGTTTAGAATGGCCGATGAAGAGAAGTACTTTTCAGGAGGAGATAAAAGCCCTGTTATGGAAGTAAAGGGATGGAAAGTGAAACCTTTGATTTGTTACGACCTGAGGTTTCCTGTTTGGAGCAGAAATGTGGCCTTAGAATATGACATTCTCTTGTATGTTGCTAACTGGCCAAAAGCCAGGGTTGAAGCCTGGGATACCCTTTTAAAAGCACGAGCCATTGAAAACCTGTGCTATTCAATTGGAGTGAATCGGGTAGGCGCTGACGGAGTGGAAATAATTTATAACGGCCAATCGGCATGTTATAATTTCAAAGGCGAATCATTACTGGAGAAGTCAGCAAACGAGGAAATTTATTTAATACGTGTTTCTAAAAAGGAATTAGAAGAGTATAGAACAAAGTTTCCGGCACACTTAGATTCAGATACTTTCAAGATTCTTAAATAGGCTTTATTGAAGTTTTTTTGAAAGAATTTCTTTGCATGAACTTATAATTCCTAAATTTAATGAGCAAAGCAGTTACTTATTAGTCCAGCAAATTACCATATTAACCATTTAATGGAATCCATAACAGATTCCATTGTTTTCGCTATTGATGAAAACTTATCAATTGTAGGGTGCAATAAAAACTTTACGAAGGAAACCAAGATATTTAAAAAGCAAGCCATTGAGCAACCGGTTTCTAATTTCTTTAAGGGTATTTCTTCGCTTAAGAGAATAGCCAATGGCCAGTCAAAAAGCTCAACTATTGACTTAACGCTTAAAGAAAATTTACAAGTCATTTTTAGGTTTAATGTTGCTCCAATCCTGCTTAACCCTTTTACGAAAGGACATTTGCTCGTTGGAAACGCCATAAGAACCAGGGAAGATTGGGATGAAACCTTCCTGCAAATCTTAAAAGGCACTTACAACGAAGTTGGTGGAGATTTCTTCAAATCCATTACTAAAATGCTGGCACAAACACTCCATATGAGGTACGCCCTTATTGGTGAATTAGGCCATGAGCAAAATAAGGAAATCGTTACCACCATTGCCTTTTGGGATAAAAATGAATTCAAACCAAATTTCACGTACGACCTTAAAGGTTCGCCCTGCGAAAATGTTGTAGATAGGAAGCAACTTATTGTACACGATAAGGTAGCAGATCTCTATCCAAAAGACAAAGGTCTGAGTAGATTGGGTGCTAAATCATATATAGGCACGCCCATTTTCTACAAGGATGGCACCCCCTTTGGTTTGGTTGTGGTAATGGATACTAAACCTACCAGTATATCGCAGGAAGATGCTTACAAGCTTCATTTTTTTGCCAACAGGATAGGAATTGAAATGGAATGGTTTAAAAATGATCTACTTCTTAAAGAACAGGAAGAAAAACTGAGAACCATCATTCAGTCGTTGCCTGATCCGGTTTACTGTCAGGACAATAATGGAGTCTATGAAACATGCAATGACGCTTATCTCGAGTTTTTTGGCATATCCGATAAAGACATATTGAACAAACCGGTTAACAGGCTGCCTGATCAGATAACCGCAAATCGAATTTTATCAGCTACGGAAAAGCTTGAAAAAATTCATGGAACCAATCGCATTGAAACCTCATTGATCACGAATAAAAATTACGCAAAAAATGCCATCGTTATCAGGTCTCCGATTATAGATAAAGAGGGAAAGCAAACCGGCATTGTGGGTGTTATTCAGGACATTTCCGAAATGAAAGAAGCGGAAAAGTCATTAAAAATTAATGAAGAAAAATACCGCACCTTATTCACAAAAGCGAATGACACCATTTTGTTAATGAGCAATGACATTTTTGTAGACTGTAACCCCAAAGCGCTTGAAATGTTTGGATGTAGCAGCCGCGATAAGCTTATTGGCAAGCCTCCTTACCTATTTTCGCCTGTGAGGCAGCCCGATAAACGCAACTCAAAAGAAAAAGCACTTGAAAAAATAAATGCAGCTATAAGTGGTGTGCCTCAAACGTTTTATTGGAAACATAAAAAGTACAACGGTGATTTATTTGATGCCGAAGTAAGCCTGAACGCCTTTTATATTAAAGATGAGCTCTTCATTCAGGCCATCGTACGTGATGTTTCTGAAAAGATGAAGGCGTCAAAGGAAATGGAGGAGCAGACCATGCGAATGGAAAAAATGTATGAGTTTACTTCAGATACCTCTAAGCCTTTTATAGAACAGATTTCAAAAATTTTAAAAATGGCTACCCAGTCGCTGGGTATGCAAATTGGGGCTTTGTCTGAAATTAATGGGGAAGAATTTACGTTTAATAATTTCTACAGCAATATATCCGATTTTTCAACAGATGATGTACACTATCTTTCCCAAACCTATTGCGCCATTTCTGTTGAAGAAAATAAGCTGGTAGCAATACCCAACTTCAAAAAATCGAAATATTCAAAAAGGAAAGCCTATGAGCTTTTGCAATTTGAATCCTACATAGGAGTACCCTATTGGGTTCGCGGAAAACTAAGAGGAACCCTTTCCTTTTCTTCCTTCTATCCGGTTGACGCTTTCCGTTCGGCTGATTCGGATTTTGTCCAGATCATTGCCCAATGGATAGGTTCTAATCTGGAGCGCGAAGAATACGAAGATTACCTGAGAAAAAATCAGGCACTGCTTGATACACTTTTGCGAGAGATTCCTATTGATTTTTCTGTTAGGGATAAGTCTTTGAAAATGCTTATGCAAAGCAATGTAGGCAAGCAGGTCTGGGGAAATAATGAGGGGAAGGATATCGACTTTTCAGATGTAAATGAAGAATCGGCAAAAAAATGGAAAGATATTTTTAAACGGGTTTTAAAAGGTGAAACCATAAAGGGGGAAAACTATGTAAAGATCCTTGGAAAACACTACAACTTGATCAGCATTGCCTCCCCAATTAAAGTAAATGGAGTTGTGGAGCAGGTAACGGTTATCCATATCGATATAAGCCAATTGAAAAAGGCGGAGAAACAACTCAAGGCTCAAAATGAAAAGCTTAAGAAATTGAATGCAGAGCTTGACAGGTTTGTTTACAGTGCCTCACATGATTTAAGGGCTCCTTTGGCTTCTTTACTCGGCCTTATTGATCTTTCTAAAAGAGAACCGTTGAATCCTGCACTTAAAGAATATCTGAGCCTGATGGACAAGAGTATCGTTAAGCTGGATGGTTTTATTTCAGATATTACTGATTATTCAAGAAATCTAAGGCTTAAAACCAATAATCAAAAGGTTGATTTCAAAGAACTGGCAACCGATATTTTCAATTCGCTGGTGTACATGAGTACCGATGAAATTGACTTTAGTGTATCAACCAAAGGAAATTACGATTTCTACTCAGATGTTGACAGATTAAGGCTCATACTAAGCAATTTAATATCTAATAGCATACGGTACAGGTCAACAAGACGAAAGCCTTCCATAAAAATAGAAGTAAGAAAGAAAAAAGAGGAGGCCACAATTGAGGTGATAGACAATGGAATAGGCATTGAAAAAAAGTATCAGAAGAAAGTTTTTGAAATGTTTTTTAGAGCCAACGACCAAAACACGGGTTCTGGTCTGGGTTTGTTCATTGTAAAAGAAACAACCGATAAGCTAAAAGGGAAAATTAAACTGGATTCCGAAGCTGGAAAGGGCTCTACCTTCACTCTTGAATTACCCAATATCAAAGCTTAATCAATTACCGCAATTCGAATTATTTTGCGCTCATTGAAGGAAGCAAACTCTACAAAATAGACACCGGGAACAACGATGAGATCTATTGTTTGAGCGCTCCCAGCTGGCAGTGTAAAACTTTCGGTAAGCTGCTTCCCCATGGAATCAATAAGGCGCACCAGGCAATCTTTGTTGCTTTGTAGCACAAGCTGATTAGCCTTAACCGGTACCGGATACGCACTTACCTTTAATGCCAATTCATTACCTCCGGGAGTGCTCGTTGTATTTTTTAGTATCTGAATGCCCCCCTGTAAAAGACCAAATGCAATAGCTGGCTCCCGGGTACCAAACAGGTTTGCAGCATAAGGATTGGATTGTGAGCCAAACCCCAGTCCAAACAGCTGCCCGCTATCCTCATCGAAGCCATTTACTTCGATAGGAGTATTGCCTGAAGTAAAGTTCTCAAAAACCAATACTTCACCGGAATCATTTACCGAAAGCATATCCTGGGTACCATTGGCATTAAAATCTCCTACAATCACACGAGGATTCCTTTTATTAAAATCTTCACCAAACCCAAGATAAGTATCAGAGACCAACTGCCAGGCTCCTCCTTCTAATGATCCAGATAAAAGGTAGTATTCCAGATTGCCCACTTGTTTGCCAATCAATAACCCATAGCTATTGCCCAGTGGAAACAAATGAGGAGCATCCCAAACTGAATTAACAGGCAACTGCAAAGCAATTGAATTAGTTAATTCATACGGCACATTGGCATTACCTGTATTCAGGTAAGCAACCGCTGTCAGCGCGCCCTCCTTAATTTTGTACACAACCATATCCGGTTCATTATTGCTGTTCACATCCAGGAACTGAAGCCGGATACTTTCGTTACCTTCTGATGATAAACCAAGAAAATCCGTGTTCTTTAAATTAAAGGAAGGGGCAGAAGAATTGCCGGTATTCTCAAAGTACCAAACGGATGCACCCGAACCAATCTTTCCGGTGCCTATCAACAAATCTTCATCCCCATCGAAATCTATGTCAGCAAATGCAGGACTGGCCTTATAGCCCACATCTATCATTTCATCTTTCAGGAAACTGTCTGTTATATGACTGTACTGACCACCTGCAGCACCTTTGTAATAAGCAAGTAATAAGGTATAATCCTGGGTTCCTTCCGTTAAATATGTATTGGGAGCAGCAATAAGGTCTTTTGTGCCATCATGATCCACATCTATTTCGTAAAATGCAGGATACTCCATGCGGAGCGGATCAGAAGCCACAGGAAAATCGAAATCAACGGAAGACATTAAAGGAGTTGCCTGAGTACCCGTATTTTTGAGAAAGCCGGGATACACACAATACTCCTGCCCAATAAGTATATCCTGAACACCGCTGCCCGTAGCATCAAAACTTAAAATACTTTTCCCTCCTGAATGCTTCAGCCTTCCTCCTATAGTGGGACATTCCTCGCTACCAAAAATATAATCCTCACAAGTACATTCTTCAAACTCGCCATAGCGTTTGGTAATACGAACCAGGTCCATATCGCAAGAGCCTGTATTCTCAACGCTCATATTCTTATGAAACTCAACACCTCCACCAATAGCAAAATTGAAATTCAAAATATCAATATCTCCATCGCCATCCACATCTACTATACCGGGCATGTCATAGCTGCTCACTTGCAAGTTGATCTGTCCGTTGGACCCTTCGGTATAAATAGTTTGATGCAGTAATTCCCAGCTCAAATTATCACCCGAAGAGGTATTTTCGAACAAGCTCATTCCAAAAATGGAAGATGTGAAAATATCCGGTTTGTTATCACAGTTAAAATCACGCAGCAGCACCCAACTCTTCATCCCTGCAGGAAAGGCATTTTCGTACTGAGGTGCATAAACATAATTTCCCTCCTGATAGAGGTAGGTAGATATTTTATTGGAAGCCCTGTCAAATACAAACAAATCCTCCACTCCATCGTTATTGAGGTCAATAGCGCTGAACTGCGGTGCCACAAACCCACCTGCAAATGGTAACATAAGCTTATTATCTTCTATGGATACAGACACGTCCATTGGAAACGTGTAATTGAGCTGAGCATTCGCCACTATGGCAGCCCAATGAAAAAATAAGAATACACCTGCTAAAAATCGCATACTCAAAAATACGAAGTAGGCAAAGAAAAGATGCAGAAGAGCAGATATGAAAAAATTTAATAAGAATACCTGTTCGATAACCATAATAGGTATAAGCACATTATTTTAGCCGTATGACAATCGAAGAACTGTACAAGCTATTTAAGGAAAGTGAAGGAGTTAGTACCGACTCCCGAAAAATCACGACTAATTCCATATTCTTTGCCTTAAAGGGTGAGCATTTCAATGGGAACCAATTTGCAGCCCAGGCCATTGCACAGGGCGCTTCGTATGCAGTTGTCGATGAGGAAACAGAGGGCCCGACCGGTAAACTTATCAAAGTAGAAAATGTGTTAGAAACCCTACAAAACTTAGCCACCTATCACAGAAGGCAGTTTAGCATACCCGTTATTGGAATTACCGGAAGCAACGGTAAAACCACCACCAAGGAATTGATTGCCTCTGTGCTGGGAAGCGCTCTGAAAGTTCATTTCACGCAGGGTAATTTCAATAACCATATTGGTGTACCACTCACATTGCTTTCTACGCCTGTTGATACCGAGATAGCCGTTATTGAAATGGGCGCCAACCATGTGGGAGAAATAGCTGCTTTGTGCAAAATTGCTGAACCAACCCATGGAATTATCACCAATATTGGTAAAGCCCACCTCGAAGGGTTTGGAGGCTATGAAGGCGTGCTGAGAGGTAAAACCGAGCTATATGACCATGTACTACAAAAGGGTGAAACGGTATTCATCAATTCTGAAGACAAGGTATTGAGCAATATGGCCAAGCGATTCAAAGCCCCGGTTATGTTTCCTGCGCCTGGCGATTTCTTTACCTGTTCGTTTGTAGAGGCCAGCCCTTATGTGGTTTTTGAGGTTGATGGTACCAGTTATACTACGCAGCTTATTGGTAAATACAATTACAACAACATTGCCGGTGCCCTGGCAATTGGCAAGTACTTTAACGTGCCTTTGCAAGGAGCTATAGAGGCTGTTTGCAATTATATTCCAAGCAACAATCGTTCACAGGTTAAAAAAACAGAACGCAATACCTTAATCCTGGATGCTTATAATGCCAACCCCGGATCTATGAAAGCATCGGTAGAGAACTTTGCCGGCATGAAAGCCGATAGCAAAACGGTGATTCTGGGCGATATGCTGGAGCTGGGAACAAGCAGTAAAGAAGAACATGCTGCCATTGGACAATTGGTGTATGAAAAGGGTTTTAATGCTGCCTTTTTCTGTGGAAAAGAAATGCGAAGTGCTGCTAAAAAATGTATTGGCTGCATGTATTTTGAGAAAAAGGAAGACCTGGCCAACTATCTGCAGGCAAACCCAATCAACAATTCTACCGTTTTAATAAAAGCCTCAAGAGGCATAGGGTTAGAAACCCTGGTAGAATTTTTATAAACCAGTAGCATGAAAAAAATACTTTGGCTTTTAGTACTTGTTTGGGGGTCAGTCCCAGCCTGGTGCCAGACAAAACTCACGCAGCAAGAAATTAAAGAGACTGTTGCACTGCACAACGAATGGCGCGCTAAAGTAGGCGTTCCGCCACTGGAATGGTCGGATAAGCTGGCCGAAGTAGCATTGAAATGGGCAAAGCAGCTGAAGAACGAAGATTGCGCCTTTAAGCATAGCCACAACCCCAATTATGGCGAAAACCTGTTTATGGGCACTACCGGTTTTTATGGCGCAAAGGATGTGGTAGATGGTTGGGGTAACGAAGTGAAAGACTACAACTACGAGAAAAACTCCTGCTCAGGGGTTTGTGGCCATTATACACAGGTGGTTTGGAAAACCACTAAACGCGTGGGCTGTGCCAAAGTAATAGATTGCGATGGAAATGACATCTGGGTTTGCAATTACGACCCTCCTGGGAACTGGAGGGTGCAGAAGCCGTATTAAATAAAATTTTATCTAGAGCTTATGTTCTGGATTCCCTCCAAATTTTAAAACAAGGGATATTGAAAACACTCCTGTTATAATCTCTTCATCAAGATAGAATTTTTCACTTCCCGATCTCCATTTTGACTCATAAAAGGGCTGACTATATGCAAATTTTAATCCTAACCCAATACCGTCCGTAGGGGCTTTAAAAAAACCATCAAATTGAAAACCTAGCACGTATCCAATATTATTTTTATGAATCGATAGTGAATTAAAACTACTATTTAATGTATCTATGGTATCCAAAAAATCACTCGAAAAATAATTTCTCCTCATCGATAAATCAGTCCCTCCTAATTTCAAACCTAAAAAAGGGTAAAAAAATCGCCTAGTGCTCTTTAACAAGTTATAACCCAAAATTAGTTTCAAATCAGCCTCATTAACTTGAGCCCATAAGTCACTCTGCCCATCATTTTTGGTAGAAGAAAATCCAAGATCATATGAATGGATAATATTCTTATTCCTGAAAAATATCCCAATACCTAAGGTGAACATGCCCTCCTTAACAGGCGAAATCCCTAATTGTTCAAGAGTGCTGTTTAATTCATCAAGGTAACTATTCTGCCATCCAAAGTTCATATTCAAGCCAACATACTTATTTTCATCTTTATTCAATTCATGGAAAAGATTCCAAAGTGAATCGATTTTTGTTATTGTTGTTATTGAATCAATCTGTTTGGCAACCTCATATTTGTCATAAGAATCAAACTTACCCTGATCAAAATGATAATATCTGGGTTCTTTTAAAATTTGGCAAAAAGAATCTTTAGGTAAAATAATTAAAAACAGTATTAATAGTGATATGCCAGACTTCATTGCTACAATATAAAAAACTAAAATGATTCAAAAAAAAGGACAGAAGGACATAAATATTGCTCTGTATGATAGGGTAATCCAAAAAAATAAAACGTCACTCTGAGGACTATGTCCGAAGAGTCTCTCCATTAGGAGATTCTTCACTTCACTCAGAATGACGTTTCCCTATTTCTACCAGGTTACATCCAGCATAACTTCTTCTTCTCCGCGTTTTATAACCACTTTCGATTGGTCGCCTTTTTTGTACATGCCCAACACCTTCATGTAGCCCATCATATCGGCTACTTCGTGGTCGTCAATTTTAATTACCACATCTCCTTTTTGCATGCCGGCTTTCTCAGCAGGTCGGTCCTCACGCACTCCGTCAATGCGCATACCGGGTCCTTCGAACATATAATCAGGAATTACACCCAATGTAACCGAATAAGCAGGTGCTTTACGCGAGTTTTCATCTTTGGTCTTAGTGAATTCCAGTTTACCTTTGTCATCTACTGCCGCAATCACATCTTCTACAAATGACTGCACCGTTTTCATCCCTTCATAATTGATCTTATCGGCATCGTCAGAAGGTTTGTGGTAATCGTCATGCTGACCAGTAAAGAAGTGCAACACAGGCTCATCGGCCAGATAAAACGAAGTGTGATCCGAAGGACCAACGCCACTGGGTTTTTTGATCATGTCCACATTGTTCTTCTTGGCTATTTCATCCAAAATGGTATCCCAGGTTGGTGAAGTTCCTGTTCCATACACGGCAAGTTTACGTTCCTTATCCAAGCGGCCTACCATATCCATATTCAGCATGTAATTAACGGTAGAAAGGTCAATGGTTGAATGCTTCACAAACCAATTGGAGCCCCAAAGGCCCTTTTCCTCACCGGAAAAAGAAATGATGAGGTAATTGTTGTGCGTGTACTTTCCTTTCAGCCAGTCGGCCACTTGTAACAAAACAGTTACACCACTGGCATTATCATCGGCCCCATTGTGAATTGCATGCTCACCACTTAGTGAACCTTCATCTCCATATCCTAAATGGTCGAAGTGCGCTCCGATAACAACTGTGGTCGGTGCCTGGTTATCGATGTAACCGATCACATTTCTTCCCACAATGGCTTTGCTAGTATCTTTCTGAACCTTGGCATGCGGGTTATATTTAGGTTTCACCGAGAACTCCTGGTAATACCCGTCAGTTCCTTTGGGCTCCAACCCAATTTGTTTGAACCTTTTGGCCACATATTTGGCAGCCATCAGCTCGCCTTTTGTACCAACTTCCCTACCTTCCAGTTTATCGCTGGCAAGGTACTCCATATCCTTTTGCATGGTTTGCCCAAATCCGTAGAGCGAAACCAGCAGGAATAAATAAACAAACGGTCTTTGAATTCTATTTTTCATCTGTGTGCTGTTAATCTAACATTTATCATTCATTATAAGCAGTGAGCAATGAGTAGCCCACTAATTTCCCTTTCTTGTTGTACGTTTCCGACTTAACCATTCCCACTCCTTTTGCATACCATTCAACTGCACTTGTCTCAATTTTCATCATTGTTTTGGTGTACATTTTTTGACTTATCTTAAAACAATCAAAAGAACCAGCAGGTACCTTAAGATTTTCCTTTGCCTCTACCTTTCTATCCGTCACTGAAATAATAAAGTTCATTTTCAAAGGACTAGCATCAACATGCATGGTCATTTCTGCATCTTTTAATGTTTGCCCCACTTCCAGTTTATCCGGGAGTTCGAGGTTTGTACCATCTACCGAAACGTCAAAATTCTCAATTGACTTCATGGTTTCGTCAGGAAGCAGGTCTTCAAGATTGAAGTAAATAATTCCGTTCTCACATTTCATTGTAGTGGTTCCTGAAATGTATTGTTCCCCTTTATCATCTTCTGAAACAACTTCGAGCGTTGCTTCAAAACCATCGGAAGTGGCTTTGTACTCCTTTACCGAATGAATGGTTTTTCCCTGAAACTTACCTTTTCCATCAAAATTTGACACCTGCCAAGCGGTGCCTTTTTTTAATTCATAATAGGCATTGCACTGCGCAAAGGTGTATGTTCCAACAACTGAAAGTAATAAAATAAAAACTAACTTTTTCATGGTTTCCGGTTTAATGAGGGTGCAAATTACAACCTATTTTGTGCATTTAAAACTTAGCGAACAGTTAATCTATACTGGTTTTCGGCATTCTTTATAACCACTCCGGAATCCAGCATTGCCCGCAGCGTATGAAGCATAAGTTCTTTTTGCTTATCACCGGCACTTTCCAGAATTTTCTCGATTGAGAGCGGCCCTGACTTCAGCCTTTTCTGAATGCGGTCAAAATAGTCTTCTTCATGCGAATGCTTCCTATCAAGGCACACATCGCATTTACCACAATCGTTGAATTGCTCATCAAAATAGGCAAGTAGTTGCTGCATACGGCAACTGGCATCATTTTCAGTGTAGGAGAGCATGGACTGCAAGCGAACCGTTGCATTCTTCTTTAGCGTTTGTAAACGACTGCTGTCTTTGAATAGTCGGTTCACGTCTTCCCTGGGTTGCAGAAAGAGTATTTCCGGTTTACCGGAAGCATGCACATAAGCAATAATGCCGATGGTATTCAGCTTCTCCAGCAACTCATATACCTGCTTAACCTCAAGCTCAATAAAATTGGCAATTTTGGTTTCTGATATAACCATAAAATCGGTGAAAAGCCCACCACCATATAACCGAAGAATGCCTTTAATAAACGCATCGAAGCGGGCATTGGCCACCTGAAATTTGTATAACTCGGCATTGTCTACCGCAATCTTTAAGCGACTGTGCCGCATGTTGGAATCGGTTAACTGCAGCAATTCTTCTTCTTCCAATCGTTTGAATGCATGAAACGTTGGAATAGGATCGAGCTGAAAGGTGTGGCAGAACTCGGACAACTCGAATGGGCGCGACACCATGTAGCCACTGCCCACAGCCATCTGGTAATGGTTGGCCACTGACTGATACACACGTTTCAAAAAGTCAACGGAAGGATGGCTTTGCTCTAACTGCTGTCGCATTTGATCGGCATCGGCTTTGTACATAAGCAACACAGCAAATGACAGGCGGCCATCGCGACCTGCACGGCCAGCTTCCTGGTAGTAATCCTCCAGGGAAGAAGGTGCTTCAAAGTGAACCACTAAACGAACATCGGGCTTATCAATGCCCATACCAAAGGCATTGGTTGCCACCATAATGCGCACCTGGTTGTTGAGCCATTTTTTTTGCCGATCTTCTTTTTCCTGGGGGGTAAGCCCTGCATGAAAAAAAGTAGATGAAAGTTTGTGCGCATTGAGCAGTTTGGCAAGGTCGCGAACACCTTTACGCGAGCGCACATAGACAATGGCACTCCCCTTTATCTTTTCAAGCACTTCCAGCAGCTTCACTTCCTTGTCTTCCACCCATCGCACTGAAAACGAAATATTAGGGCGAGCAAAACTGCTCTTGAACACGTGCTTTTCTTTGAACAAAAGTTCTGATTGTATTTCCTGCTGCACCCGTTCCGTAGCCGTGGCCGTCAATGCCAAAACAGGCACTTCTTCCAATTGGCCCCTTAGCTCTTTCAGTTGTAAATACGATGGCCTGAAATCATGCCCCCATTGCGAAATGCAATGCGCCTCATCCACAGCCAGCAGGTTCACATTCATTTCACGAACACGTTCTTTAAAAAGCTCGGTTTGTACCCGTTCAGGAGAACAATACAAAAACTTAATGCCTCCATAAATGCATGAGTTCAAGGCGTTGTCTATCTCGCGCATATCCAACCCGGAATGAATAGCAATTGCTTTTATTCCTCGTTTTTTCAAGCCCGCCACCTGGTCGTTCATCAAAGCAATGAGGGGAGTGATAACGATACAAATACCTTCCTTTAATAACCCGGGCACCTGGTAACAAATGGATTTACCTCCACCTGTTGGCAACAGGGCAAGCGTATCCTCGCCAGCCAATACCGATTTTATGATGTCCTGCTGCGAAGGGCGAAAGGATTCGTAACCCCAGTATTTTTTTAAAATGAGCTCTGGTGTCGTCAAGCTAGTAACCAATTACCATTGAACAGGTTCCTTTTTCAGGAAAGATTCAATTCCCTTTTTGCAATCTTCGGTAGCACGGGCCTTGGCGTTTTGTGCAGCGGCATAATCCAGCGCTTCCTCCAATGTTAAATGCTGCACATGGGCAATCATTTGTTTGGTGGCCGCCATGCTTTGAGCCGAGTTCTTTTCAATCAGCTCCTGTGCAAAATCCTCTACCTCCTGCACTAAATTACCTTCTGCCAGGTTTGTTATAATGCCATATTTTTTTGCCTGTTTGGCCGAGATCAATCTACCGGAAAGAAGCAGATCCTTTGCTTTTTGCTCGCCTGCCTTTCGCAGCAAAAATACCATCACAATAGCGGGTATAAACCCAATACGCACTTCGGTAAAGCCGAATTTGGCCTCAGGAACGGCAAAGGCATAATCGCATACGGCAGCCAAACCACTGCCCCCGGCAATGGCATGCCCCTGAATAGAGGCAATCACTACCTTAGGCAACGTATATATCTGGTAAAAGAGCTCTTTCAAATGCGTAGAATCAGCCAGGTTTTCGTAATACGAATTTTCCTGCAACTGCTGCAAATAGGCCAGATCGGCACCGGCACAAAAAGCATCCCCTTCGGCCTTGAGCACAATTACTTTCGCCTCTTCATCCTGTTCAGCCTGCTGAAAGGCCTGTTTCAGTTCCGAGACCACCTGGTCGTTCAGGGCATTTCGTTTTTCGGGACGAGACAGGGTAATATACCCTATTCTCTTGTGCGTTTTATATGTAACAAATTGCATGGCAGTGATTTTTATCAAACTTACGAACCAAGCGAGAGATATGGAAAAGAAGGACTTCTTTTAAGAACTAATTTAACTCATTCAAATCAATTCGCAATGCTCCCTTTTTAGTCAAATCATGGCCTTTGTCTTGCAACTGAATCATTCTGGTAGCACTTTCACTTACGATCACATCAAAAGGCAATTTTTTGTTTTCTACCTTTTGTTCTTTGATAAGAATTGAAACGCCATTCCAAACCACAACTTTCCCATACGACATTTGCTTCCAGGCCAGCTTAGCTGGTTCATTAAAAACTGCTCCTTTTAACAATCGATTGGGCTTGATGTGGAAATGAATATTATCCTCCATTTTCATTAAGGACGAGTCCTGAATTGAAAATAGCTGGCCCGACTGAATAAGATCAATGGCATAATGAGAAGGCACGTTGTAAATGGCAATTTCCTGGGTTTGGTTGTTCTGCACCCATCGAACACCGATTGAGACCGTAAGTAAGATCATACAGACACTGGTGGCCTGCGCCCAGGCTTTTTTGCGGTCCATGATAAAGACAATAAATCCAAGAATAACGAAGTATAAGAGCCAGGTTTGTGGGATGTTGAGATACAAGCTATCCCAATTGCTGCCGGGTAAATGATAAATCACCTTTAGTACATAATTGACAGAACGAATTAGCCATTCAAGTGCAAATCCCAGCCAACCACTTAAAAAAGTTGCGCCAACTGCTGAAAAAAAGAAGAGAAAAACACCCAACCATACCATAACCGTAGCGGCAGGTATTACCAATAAATTGGAGACCAGAAAATAAGGGGCAAACCGGTGAAAATAAAGCACGCTTAGCGGAAAAGTAGCTAATTGTGCTGCCAGCGAAATAGCCGTCACATCCCAAATAAATATCCAAACCCTTTTTGAGGGCATTACTTGTTTTCGGATAAGCGGATAGATATAAATAATGCCCAGCACGGCCACAAAGCTCAGCTGAAAACCAACCTGCATCAATAAGAATGGATCGAAAACCAGCATTATAAAAGCAGTTACAGCCAGCATATTTACCATACCCCCGGAGCGGCCTGTGGCACGCCCCAATGCCAAAATAGAAAACAGCGTAACTGCCCTGAGTACGGATGGGGAAAGACCGGTGACAAAAGCATAGCCCCAAAGTAAGGGTATAGCTACCACAGCCACCATCCACTCTTTCCTGCGTTTGCGCAATGTATGCTTGAGGATGGTGAGAATAATATAATAGATGATGCCTACATGAAGACCGGAGACCGCCAGCACATGCATTGCTCCGGAAGCAGCATAGGTGTCTTTGATGTCATCGTCCAGCTCGTCTTTGTTGCCCAGCAACAATGCGTTAGCAATAGCCAACTCTTTTGTGCCATGCACATTTTGCAACAATACGGATGAAAAATAGGCGCGCAACTTCAGCGAAGCAGCAATAACCGGGTTGCCGTTATTATGTGAAAGCACATATACATGGGAGCTATCAGCAAACTGCTGGTGGAATACATTCAGGAAACTGAGGTAGCGTTTGTAGTTGAACTCCTCCGGGTTCATTGGCCCGGCAACCAATTGCGGGGTGCCTGTAATCAATAGTTCATCACCATAGTTAAAAGGAGTTTCAGCAGATTTTACATAAAGGTTTATATTACCTGTAATCGGTTGCCATTTCTCCGTTTTGCCACTTTCCAGCTTAACCGTGCTTCTAAAGAATTTACCTTTCTGCACCGGCTTCGATACCACAACAGCTTTATAAGCTGTAACGTCTTTTTGATTGATCAGGTGGTTAGAAAAGGTATTTTGCCTGGCAACATAGAGTCGCAGGTAGCCCAATGAAAAGCTTAGTGCTACGATTAGCAGACCATAGAGCCAGTTGTAATGAAAGAAGAGCTTTCTTTTTGCGAAATGAAAGAGGACAAGGATGCCTCCTAAAGCAATAACCGTAACTGTAGTCATTGCCTGGTAGCCTGGTACAAACACAGAAAGTACAATGCCTGCCATGAACAAAACGACAATGCGCACAAACGGGAACCGTGACCAAAAAAACATAGGCTGCATCATACAAGATAGGAAGTTGCAGCTTTTAAGTCAAGGTAAATAAAATAGTATACGTCACCCTGAATTTATTTCAGGGTCTAAAAAGATTCTGAAACAAGTTCAGAATGACTTTCATATTTGACTTCGTTAACTATTCGCCTCGTACGCCTTAATGATCTCTTTCACCAGCTTATGGCGTACTACATCACGGCCGTCCAGGTGCACAACACCAATTCCTTCAATGTCTTTCAAAATAGAAATACTTTCCGAAAGTCCTGATTTCTGATTATGTGGCAGATCCACCTGGGTAGTGTCCCCGGTAATGATCACTTTCGATTCCGGCCCCATACGGGTCAAAAACATCTTGATCTGCATGGGTGTGGTGTTTTGAGCCTCATCCAGCAATACAAATGCTTTGTGCAAGGTGCGCCCACGCATATAGGCAAGGGGTGCAATCTCGATCACCCCATTCTCAAGGTAATATTTTAGCTTTTCTTTAGGCACCATGTCGTCCAGCGCATCGTAAATCGGACGCAGGTAAGGATCCACCTTTTCTTTGAGATCGCCTGGTAAAAAGCCCAGGTTCTCCCCTGCTTCCACCGCAGGACGGGTGATGATGATCTTTTTAACTTCTTTATTCTTGAGTGATCGCACTGCCAGTGCCACCGATATGTAAGTCTTACCGGTTCCCGCAGGCCCTAGTGCAAAAACAAGGTCGTTGGCAAATACCTTATTTACCAATTCCTTTTGGTTAACCGTTTTTGGTTTAATGGCATTGCCATGAATGCCAAACACCAAAGGTGTTTCCGAATGGTCCGAAAGATGATGGGAGGCTTCCTCGGCTACATAATTCTTCACATTCTCCTCCGTAACCTTTCCATACTTGTGGTAGTGGCCTATCAAATCCTGGATAATCTCGCTGATCTTGATAAGCTCCTGAGTAGTGCCTTTCAGCTTAATTTCATCGCCCCTGGATATGATCTTGCTTTTGGGAAAGCTCTCCTTTAAGACTTCGATGTTTTTGTTCTCAACACCCAAAAAGTCGGGCAGCGAAATGTCTTCCAGTGAAATAAGTTTTTCTACCAAGTGTATCGTCTCTTACTTTCTTATAGTATTAATAAGCAAATATGTACTTTTGCCTCAAACAAAACTACATAATTCTTCCCTTAAAATAACGAATGGCCATCATCACATTTACTTCCGATTTTGGACTCCAGGATGGGTATGTTGCCATTGTGAAAGCGAAGATATTATCTCTTGAACCAAACGCCACCATTGTGGATATCAGCCACATGATTCAACCGGCCAACCTGCCAGATGCCGCTTTTTTGCTAGCAAGTACCTATAACCAGTTTCCTAAAGGAACGGTACATATTGCTGCGGTTGATTCGGTGGGCTCTAAAGGAGATGCCTTTATTGCTGTTGAGCTGAATGGCCATTATTTTATTGGAACGAATAACGGATTGCTGAGCCTGGTGGCGGATATGGCCCCTTCCAAAGTTGTTGAAATAAACAAAGAAGAGAGCAGTTTCCCGGCCCGTGACGTGTTTGCTGAAGCCGCAGTAAAGCTTGCCTATGGTATATCCATTTCCGATCTGGGACCCGAGCTGGCTGATTTCAAACGGATGATCGGCCGTAGCGTGCGGGCTACCCGCAAAGAAATTGCGGGTACTGTAATTAAGGTGGACCACTACGGAAACCTGATCACAAGTATTAACAAGAAAGACTTTGATTTTTTGTCGAAAGACAAGACCTACACCATTAAGTTTGGGCGGCAAGAAGCCACCTCATTGAACAAACAAAGCAATGAAGCAGAGCCTGGCGATTGGTTTGTGCTTTTCAACCATTTGGGGCTGCTCGAAATTGGCATTCGAAACGGTAACGCCTCCCAATTATTAGGGCTTAAGTTCGACAGTCCTGTGTGGATTAAATTTGACGAATAATTATGCTGATACGAATTGTACGAATGACCTTCGACCCTGCGAAAGTCGATGATTTTTTAGCCATTTTTAATGAAAGCAAACACAAGATACGCCAAATGGAAGGCTGCTCGCATCTGGAGCTTATGCAGGACTACAACCTGCCCAATAGCTTTAGCACCTACAGTATTTGGCAAGACGAAACGGCACTTAACAACTACCGCGATTCGGAGGTATTCAAAGATGTATGGGCCAGAACCAAGGCCTTATTCAGTGCAAAACCCATTGCATTTTCGTTAAAAGAACACACCAAAGTTGACTGATTCTGGTCAATAGTTTTTTTGATAAGATTTGATTCACAAATTGTAGAAAACTGTGTATGTTTGCGCTCCCAAATAATGCCCCAGCCTTCGCAAGCTTCGGCTGGCAGGCAGTTGGCTCTAACTCTCTATAAACCGGGATTTGGATTACAGATAGATTTGGGATTATTTACCATGCCCAGGTGGCGGAATTGGTAGACGCGTTGGTCTCAAACACCAATGTCTTCACGGACGTGCCGGTTCGACCCCGGCCCTGGGTACTAAACGGGAATAATCTGAATTTTCAGTTTTATTCCCGTTTTTTTTATGCTTATTTTTTACTGATAATGAAGGGATTACGCTGAAAATTGAATTTATTCTTGTGGTTCGATAATCGTCATTTTTGAAGTCATACAGAATCCCGTCCGGAAAC
>JAGQYI010000012.1 GCA_020436165.1 Cyclobacteriaceae bacterium
CATTTTTGCGTGAAACAGGAATGCCTTCTGCATCAACTGTGGCAATGCGGATGGTATGATCCTTATCCGTCAATAAAATACCCCGTTTGTCTCCTTCGGGGGCTTTCAAGCCCACAAAGCTTGAGTATGGGTAATAAGGAATGGTTACGTTGCTGATGCTGAAATCGCCTCCTTCTTCATACACCTTGCCATACAATTTTGCATTGAGGGCACCGGGCGCATTTTTCGTATTGCCCAAGTCAATATTTACGCGTGCAAAGCCATCGGAATTCACGCGACCTTCATACACAGTGGTACGGTCGTTATAAAAGTCTTTTGACTCATCGTCAAAGCTGAAGTTGGGGTAGCCATCAAAGGTGGTTTTAACGGGAGACAGCACCAGATCGTATTCGGCCTTTAGGTTGCTGGCTTTGGCCCCGCTTAGCCAACGTACGTTTAAATCTCCAGATACCGTTTGATCATTGGCTGTAAATTTATCTTTATCAAAGGTCAGGTTCACTTTCAGTCGGTTCGGTTTAATGGTCTCAATCTTCACCGTTTTGAAGAACTGAGCTCCGCCCACTTTGGCTTTGGCCTGCCAGTTACCTGTTGGAGCATCTGAATCAGTTACAAAATCAAATCGGTACATGTCGCCAACAGCATTCGAGCTTACCTTACGATAGGTAAGCTGACCATTGGGGTTGTACAGTTCCATAACCACAGGGTGCTGCTTTGGCAGGTCTTTCGACATATCTGTGAGGATAAAGCTCAGATGTACTGTGTCGGCCGGGCGCCACACACCACGTTCGCCATAGATAAATCCTTTCAACCCGTTTTTAACCTTGGTTCCTGAAACATTAAAATTGCTTAGTGAAAGAGCTGAACCGTCATCCAGTTTCAGATAGCCTCGTTGGTTATCCTTTTTAGCAACCACTACAAATGGAGTTTCCACCAGACGTATTTCTGCCTTACCATCTCCATCGGTTTTTCCGGTTGCCAATAGCTGTTGCTGGTAATCGTACACTTCCAGGGCAACGCCACTCATGGGTTGAGTGGTTAACAGGTTAGTGACAAATACGTTCAGGTTATCATTGTCACTTTTCTTGGCAATTATGCCTATGTCAGAAGCAAAAAGCATTTTGCTGATGCTTCTTCGGTTTCCGTAATAAGAACTGCTGCAGGGGTTGTCACGCTCTTCCCAGTTATAGTCCGAATTGTAGTAGTATTCGTAATCGTCCCAGTACGATTCTTCTTCCTGAGCACCCCAGCTTTCGGGTTCTTCATCTATGTCTTCGATATCGCTGGTTCCACCACAGAAATAGAGCGACTGACTTTTCTTGAAGCCAATGCGCACCTGGTAGCTGGCGCCAGGTTCAGCTTTGATTATCTCTTCCAGGTTTAGCGTGAAACGATTCCATGAATTCAGGTCGGTAACCCCGCTGGTATTCAGCGGAATGGTTTTTCGAACCACGGGTTTGCCAACACGTGTAAGCTGATAATCGCCACCGATACGGTTTACTTGCAGGTACTGCAGCATGTTATCTTCAAACACGCGAACCACGGTTACATCCACTGCACTCAGGCCAACAGCCTCAAAAGGCAAAACCAGCCCTTTGGTACTTGGTAAAATGGCTTTTTTATCAGTGTCAGTAAAGCGAACTTCAGGCTTGCTTTGCGTGAACTGCAGTTGTGCGATGTAATCTTCCTTGAGTTTGAAGTCGGCCACATTTTTAACCGCGCTGTTAATTACCAGCTCTGCCCTGTCTTTGATGGTTCGCGTAGGGTACACCTTTAATTCATTCAGGTTGATTACCATGCGCGGCTGGCTGCTTACATCTTTAAAGGTTACAAGGCCGTTCAGGTTTTGTTGCTCGTTCAGTGGATCGGAAAATACTACAGAAATATAATTGTCCTTACCGCGAATGATTTGGGTGGATACCACTTTGAAATCGCTTAGCGATGGAATCTCCACTTCCAGCTCATCGGTTTTGGAAAGGCCAATTGGTTCACCGCTAACCTCTAGTTCCACTTCACCTGTTTTCTCTCCGCGCACCACATTTTCAATATTGAAGGTGTAGGTATTGGCTGTGGCAGCATTTTGCCAGGTAAGCTCAAGCGCCTTGCCATTCTGGCTAGCCTTTACCATTTTTTGAATGGATTCAAAAGGAGCGAAGTCAGCTGTTTGCAGGTAGCCTTCTACTTTCACCTTGGTTAGGTCCGATTTTTTGTAGAACTGGAGCCCGCCAACACTCACATCAAAATTTTGAATAAGGGTTTGAAACACGAATCGAAACTCCTGCTTGTCCTTATCAATGCCTGGAAACAGCTTTTTTAGCGAAGCTGTAGCTTCATACTTTTGGCCACTTTTCAGGTTGTTGCCGGGCGTAAACATCAGGGTGCGGTTATCTTCCCATGCAGTAGTACCATCGATTGAAGGTGAAAAGGAGAAAATTTTATCGCTCACCTGCCTGCCTGCAAGCGAGTCGCCCATGTTTTTGGTAAGCTTTAGCTTAATAGGGCTGGTAATGGAAATTACCCCTCCGGTAAAGGAGCTTACCTGGTCTACGAACAGGCTTTTGGGGCTGCTGAAATCATCTTTTGGGGTCTCTTTTTTTGACTCACAGGCTACCAGACCAGCGGTGGCCAGAAGGAATAAGGCTAGGCGTTTCATACGGATTTTAATTTGACGGTAAGTTAAAAAATAGGAAGGGAAGTTGGTAGAAAAAGTGAAAGTAAAAAGAGAAATTTTTACATTGGCATAAAAATAGAAAACCGTTATGCTGAACTTGATTCAGCATAACTAAATGGTCTTAGTATCTCACTAAGACCAAGTTTTGTTAGTAGGTCGCAGCGATAGGCTACGACCAGTTAGCAGAATGAATTTAAGTACTAGGATGTTGTATAAATTTTAATAAGCAGTTTATTACCTGACTTCCACTGAACCCATCCATCATTTAATTTTGTCTTCCAATCATCGAAATCTTCACACCAACTTTGACTGTATATTTCGATCCAATCACCTTGAACTTTCCTTACATTGAAGCAATCTACACCATCATAGTTGATGGTTTCTGAATTAATGGTTGGTTCACTTTTTATTGGTTGGCTTTTAGGATCCATACGCTCAACGTTAAAAACACTTTTAAGAAAATCTTCCCATGGTAGAAATTTTGCCAATTGATCTTCTTTTACCCAATATGTGGTCCAGTCTTTTTCGTTTACTACAACTCTGATCCAATCGTTTTTCTTTTCTATTGCTCGTAATCTAAGATCATAATAATCTAACCATATTGAAGCTGGAGAAAACCACTTATTTTGTTCTTCTAAATTCCTAATAGAAATGCTGTTGATTTTCTTATCATTGAAAAATTCTATTGTTTTAATTGGCTTATTACTGTTAGGTATTTGATAAAATTTCAATACTGAGTTTTCTTCAAAATTTATTTTCACGAACCCAATACCAAGTTCTTTTTGAGCCATTGAATAATGGCTCATTAAAGTAAGTGCAAATAAAATTGTGTACCTCATGGGAGCTTATGCAAATTATTAGTCTTTTATCCTCCCAAACCGCAATGCTTTCAGCATAAAGTCTGGCAAGGGTTTTAGCGGGTCACGCTTTTGCACATCCAGAAAGATGCCCAGCTTTTCAATAATCGGTATTTTGTACACTTCAATCAACTCAATTAGTGTACCGTCCGGATCTTCAATGTAAGTGCAATGCACGCGAGTGGTGCCGCCCATATCCAGGGTATCTTCGGTATCGCAGGTAAACCCAAAGCCCTTTTCAGCAAGGTCTTTGCCCAGTTCTTTCATGCCGAGTACGTCAAAACCAAGGTGCACAAACCCAATATCTCCCCACAGACGGTTTTCGTATATTTTCTTAGGAGTGTAGTCAATAGCTTGCGCAAGCTCAATATAGGTGTCGGCCATTACCTTGGCAAAGCCACCTCCCGGCTTGTTGGATTGTGCCAGGCGTACCCTTCTGAATTTCTTGTCACCACCGGGCAGCGTATTTTTCCAGTCGTCAAAAACGCCTGTTTCGTCAAACAGCACTTTATCGTAGCCCAACAGGTCGGCATACAACGTCATGGCTTTATCTATATCCGAAACGCCAACGGTACTGCCCACGGGTCCGCCTGTTACATGGCGCAGTTTAGTGTACCATTTGCCTCCAGGAATGATCTGGAAATATAGCCCGTTTGGGTCTCTTACAAAAAAAGTATCACCTCCATAAGGTAATGTTTGTAGCTCACCCACTACATCGGCTCCATTTTCTTTGAACCAGATATAGGCCTTGGCTACATTGGGAGATTTTATCTGTGCCACAAAAATTCCCAGGTCACCTAATTGAAACTCAACATCGGCATGGGTTGCCGTAAAAGAAATAGGACAAACAACCTCCATTGCCAAGCCACCCTGCAGGTTCAGGATCATTGCGGCTCGTTTGTTGATAATATCGCCCTTGGTATATATCTGCATGAGTGGTGCTTCCGCTTCGCCATTAAACATGGCGATGTCCATCCCCAAAAACTTACGATACCACTTCCACGATTCTGCGTGGTTAGGAACCCCTACACCCACATGCTGAAGACCATTTATTCTTTTATACATTTTTTAGTAGTTATCCGGCCAAAATTTACAAGGCCGTAAAGGTAGGCAATTTCATGATTTTTATCATGAGGACAGATTGTTGGAACTATTAGTTTTGCATTTCGAGTTTACAGAGTAATCTTGCTAGTCAATGTAAAGTAATGGACTTTCAATCACTCAAAAACTATATAGAAGGTTATCAAAAAGAAGGAAAAAAGTATTTTACTACCTCTTCGTTTCAATCGCATAGCCTGGTGCTGCTGCATATGCTTAGCCGTATTGATAAGCACGTTCCGGTTGTCTTTATCAATACAGGGTACCATTTTCCTGAAACTATTGATTTCAGGGATAAGGTAATGAACCAGTTTGGGCTGGATAATTTGATGGATTTACGTTCGTCTATGCCAAAATCGATGCAGATCGATTCGTATGGACGTATGCTGTTTACATCTGACCCTGACCATTGCTGTTACATAAATAAAACCGAGCCGCTGGAGGCCATTTTGCGTACCCATGATGTGTGGATTAACGGGGTACGTGCCGACCAAAGTGAAACACGTAAGCAAATGAGCGTGACCCAGGAAGCACCACATAATTCCATCCGTTTGCACCCCATGCTCGATTGGACGTCCAAGCAAGTGTATCTCTACCAAAAGGAATACAAACTGCCGGAACACCCACTGGATGCGAAGGGTTATATGAGCATTGGTTGTGAACCTTGTACCCGAAAGTTTGATCTTGACATGCAGGAACGTGAAGCGCGATGGTACGGAATGAACAAAACCGAATGCGGATTACACACTGACCTGATTAAAAAATGAATGTACTAATTACAGGAGGAGCCGGATACATTGGAGCGCAATTGGTAGGCGAGCTTTCGGCCAACAAGGATATTGACAGAATTGTAATTTATGACAATCTGAGCAGAGGAAATTACAATGTGTTTTTGGGCAATAAACTAAAAACCGCGGCAAAGGTTCAATTTGTGAAGGGAGATATACTTGACTCTCGCTCGCTGAAAAAGCAATTGAACAATGGAATTAACGTGGTTTACCATCTGGCAGCTCGTGTAACTACACCCTTTGCCAACCTCGATCCGCATATATACGAACAGGTAAACCACTGGGGTACAGCCGAAGTGGTTTCGGCTGTAGAGGAAAGCAAGGAGAGTAGGTTAATCTATATGAGCAGCACCAGTGTGTATGGTGCTTCTGATCAACAGGCTAAGGAAGATACGAAACCCAATCCCAAAACATTTTATGGCATTTCAAAGCTAAGGGCAGAGCAGCATGTGAACCGATTGGTTGAAAAGGGGAGAGCTATCATTATTCGTGCCGGCAATGTCTATGGCTATAGTCCCAGCATGCGTTTTGATGCGGTTATTAACAAGTTTGCCTTCGATGCCAACTTCTTAAACCGTATCAGCATACAGGGTACAGGTAAGCAGGCCAGGGCATTTATTCACGTTGAAGCTATTTCTAAAATCCTGAAGGACATCCTTTTCGCTAATGTGCCTTCAGGCACGTACAACCTGGCGTTGAGCAATTATTCTGTTTTGGAATTGGTGGATGTGTACAAAGAATTAATCCCAGAGCTGGAGTTTATTTTTCTGGATCAGCACCTGGAAATGCGCAATTTTACTCTTGATACCAATTTAAACCTAAGCAAGCATTTGAAACTGCCGGAAGTACGGGATTTGAAAACGGAGATCAAGGAGTTTCTTGGAAACTTTGCGTTCTAGCCTAAGATCATTCCCACAATGGTAGCCGACATAAGCGATGCAAGCGTACCGGCAAGCAATGCTTTAAGCCCGTATTTGGAAAGTAACACTCGTTTTCCGGGCGCCAGCCCGCCAATACCTCCTATCTGGATACCAATGGAAGCAAAGTTGGCAAAGCCGCAAAGCATGTAGGTAGCCATAATAATTGACTTGGTGGATACAAATGTTCCGGCAGCTTTCATGGTAGCCAGGCTTTCGTAACCCACAAACTCACTTGCAATCAACTTTTCGCCTAATAGCTGACCCACTAAGGTGATGTCTTGGGAGACAACCCCAATCAACCACATAAGTGGTGCAAATGTATAGCCAAGGATAAATTGCAATGAAAGGTTATGGTATTGACCGTTTGTCATTGCTGAGATCGACTCATTAAG
>JAGQYI010000013.1 GCA_020436165.1 Cyclobacteriaceae bacterium
CGACTACTAAAAGCCAGACAAAATTGTCTGGCTTTTTTATTTTAAAAGGATTTGAACCGGGAAAAGTTGGCGCAGAATCTATTAAGTATTTCTGTAGATTTATGAAAAAGCCCCTCCAACTTAAAACTATGTCAGATGATAAAAAACGGTTCAATCAGAATATTCAAACTTTAAAATCGCTAGATTCAAGATTCGCTTTTATTTCTTGCACTCGAATTTTTATAAACTTTTTATGCACCCAATTAATAAATACCTTTTTGTACTACTCTTTTTTTTCATGTTTTTGGGGAATATAAACGCCCAAAACAAAAGAATAGATAGCCTTAAAGTTGAACTGGACAATCATAAAATCAGTGACACTACCAGAGTTAATCTATTATATGATTTAGCATTTTCTCTCTATCAAAAAGACATCCATTTGACCAATTCATACATTCAGGAAGCGGAAAAAATTGCCAAACAATTAGACTACAAAAGAGGAGAAGCATACATTCTTTCCTTGAAAGGAATTATAGAAAGCAGAAAGTCCAACTATGATTTAGGTTTAGACTATTTCCAACAATCCTTAGAGATATTTCAGTCTTTAAATGATAAAAAAGGAATTGCATCTTCTTTTAATTCAATTGGTGTCAGTTATTTACAACAGTCTAAAAACAACGATGCTTTAATTTATCTTAAAAAAGCATTTAAAATAAATGAAGAATTAGGGGATAAAAATAAGCTTGTATCAAACGCTCTCAATCTTGGAAGTATTCATTCAAATATTGGCAAGTATAGTGAAGCCATATATTATTATGAATTGACATTGAAATTAAGCAAGGAAATAGATCACAAATATGGGATACCGTACGCGCTAAACGGGTTAGGATATGTTTATAACAAACAGGGAAATCAACCCGCTGCTTTTGATTATTATAATCAAGCTTTGTTTTATAAAGAACAATTAAAAGACACTTTAGGTATAACCATCTCCCTCAATAGTATAGGTAATACGTACAGGTCTTTTGGAAAGTATGATAAATCTTTAGAGTATCACAACAGGTCACTAGAACTTGCTGAAAAAATTGAAAATAAAGATCTCATTGCCATTAATAAAGGTAACATAGGGCTTGTTTTTAAAGAAAAAGGTGAATTAGAAAAGGCTCTTTATTATATGAACGAATCTTTAAAAATGAGCCGAGAAATAAATGATTTTGGGCAAATGGCTAATTGTTTATTCGATATTGGTGAAGTGAACTTATCATTAAAAAATACCAAAGAGGCGCGTCAAAGTTTTGAAAAATCTATAGAGATAAGTTTAGAAAATAATATTCCTCATTCTTTAGCTCTAAATTATTTAGGTATTGCAGAATCTTATTATGATGAGAAACAATTTAAAAAAGCACTTTTTTATACCTTGAAGGGAGAAAGTATTGCAAGTGAACTTAATCTTCTAGAAGCTCTGAATAATTCGTATGAACTCCTCTCAAACATTTATAAAAATTTAGGGAATTATAAGGAAGCGTTCGAAAACCATCAAAAATTCAAGAAATTCAGTGATAGCCTATTCAATGAAGAAAACATTAAAAAAATCACGCAATTAGAATACGAATACAAATACAAACAAACACTTGATTCTGCTAGCATTCGGGAATTAAAACTTAAAAAAACAGTTCAAGCAACATCTCAAGACTTACAAAAGTCACAACGTAATTATCTATGGGCAATTATTGGTGTGCTTTCCATTTCCATTATTCTGGGGTCTATCATTTTTTACGAAAAACTGAAAAACGAAAAATCAAAAACCAAACACGCAGTAATGGAACAAAAGTTATTGCGTTCTCAAATGACTCCTCATTTTATCTTCAATTCACTTTCTGTCCTCCAAGGAATGATCTTGAACAAGGAAGAGAAAAAATCCATTCATTACTTATCCAAATTTTCAAAGCTGTTGCGCTTAACCTTAGAAAACTCAAGGGACAAAATAGTGTTGCTATCTCAGGAGTTAGCAGCTGTTCAAGATTATTTGACGCTTCAAAATTTGGAAGATGAAACTTATAAATTTACTGTTACAGTAGAAGAAAGTATTGAAACCTCATTATTTAAAATTCCACCTATGCTTATACAGCCATTTGTAGAAAATGCCATAGAACATGCCTTTAAAAACCAAAAAGATGAAAGAAGAATTGACATTAACTTATCTTATTCCGATAAGAAGCTAATTTGTACTATTGCAGACAATGGCGTAGGTATTAATTCTAAAGTTGATACTAAAACAACTAAGAGATCATTGGCTACCACTATTACCTCAGAACGCCTCAATGTTTTATCTAAAGACTTTAATATGGAAGGTTACGTAACAATTGAAAACCGGCAAAAATTCAACGAGCAAGGCACACTGGTTACTTTGGTTATACCCCATATAATAACCCCGAAAAATGAAAACATTACTAGTTGAGGATAAAGCTTATATTAGGAAAGGCTTGCTTAATTTATTGCAGCTAATAGACACTGAAGTAGATGTAATTGGCGAATGTGGTTCGGTTAAAGAAGCGGTTGTGGTTGCCAATGCCTGTAACCCTGATTTGATTTTTTTGGACATTAATCTTACCGATGGCACTGCTTTTGATTTTTTGGAACAAACTGAGCACCTCAACTTTAAAATAATTTTCATAACTGCCTATGAAGAATACGCCTTAAAAGCTTTGAAAATAGGCGCGGTAGATTACATTCTAAAACCTGTGGATATTAATGAACTTGAAACAGCTTTAAAAAAAGTATCAAGTTTACCCATTGCCGAACAAAAGCAGCAAATAAAAACAGTAAAAGAGGTTTTGCACAATAAAGAACCTAAATTAATCTTATCCCTTTATGATAGTTACCAGGTTATAGACCTAAACGATCTTCTTTATTGCGAATCTGACAAAGGCTATACCACCTTTTATTGTAATGAAGGTAAAAAATATATGGTATCCAAAACCTTAAAGGAGTTTGAAGAACGACTTAATATATCCCATTTTGTGCGCCCGCATCAATCGTATATGGTTAATTTAAAGTTTATTGATAAATACGATAAATCCGGTTTTATCTATTTAAAAAATGGAAAAGAGATACCAGTTTCTTCAAGAAAAAAAGAGCAGTTCTTAAACGCCCTTTTAGGTAAAGAAAATAACTAGATTCCAGTTTTAGCGGATATTTAGTAAAGTTTCACACTTATTTATTCTCATCCATCGGAAATAGATTTCCTATTTTTTAACCCTCTTCTTGCAAGTAGTTTAGCTGGTATATTAAAGAAATACCGGAGTGAATTCACTAAAACACTGTACACTCATAGTACTAACTATTGTTTTTGTTTCCTGTGGGGAGTCAACCAGCAAACAAACTACGAACAAAGAAGGGTTTATTGTTATGGAGCAAGCGCTGAAAAGTAAATTTGGTGCAGATGCCTACTACACAGATTTAAGTATTACCTATAATCATTCTGTTGGCAATATCATTGGAGCCACTGTTACCGAAGATCCGGAGTCCTTAAAAATGGGGCAATGGGACTTAATCAAAGATACCTGGAGGCAAAATCAAGATATTGCTATAGAAGCCCCTCAAGGTACCAAAGCGGCCGACTTTATGTTTCAATTGGGCGAAACCATTAATCTATCCACACTTGGGAGTTTAGTAGAACAATCCATAAAAAAATTAAAGGATGAAAAAAATATGGAAAATCCAATCTTGAGTATCGCAAGCATAAATTTCCCAAACAATGGCGACATCTCTAAAACCAAATACATCATTAATCTTCAGCCCGAAAATGGGGAAACGACATTCACTTTTCAGTATGCGCTAAACGGAGATTTAATAAAAATGGATTACTAAAAATAAAGAAAACTAAAAATTAATATTTATGAAAAATTTATTCAATCTTACCATAGTAGTAGCCTTAATGGTTACAACGTTTAGTTGTAACAAGGATAAAGAACCTGTTGTTATAACCTTACAAGATTTAGAGGTAACCATAGACGAAAACCCAACAGCAGGCCGGGTTTTAGGCACTGTGCAAAGAAGTAGTAATGGTTCTTTAACCTTTAATATTGCATCTCAAACACCAACAGGTGCCTTAAACATAATTGAAAGCACTGGCGAGTTAAGTGTCGCAAATGCAACGTTATTTGATTTTGAAACCAATCCTACTATTACTGCTACGGTAGCTGCTTCCGGTGCCAAAAACACAGCAAACGTTACAATCAACATTACTAATGTTAACGAATTGAGCGGTGAGAACTTTTCTGTAACAATCGATGAAAACCCAACCAATGGGCAGTCACTTGGTACGGTGCAAGCCATTAGCGATGGTTCCTTAAGTTACAGCATCACATCCCAAACACCATCAGGTGCACTAAACATAAATCAAAGCTCAGGAGAGTTAACTGTTGCAGATTCTGCATTATTCGACTTTGAAACAAATCCTGCTATTTCGGCTACTATTTTGGTGGATAATTCTGGAAATACCCAAACCTTAACAGCAACTATAACGCTTAACAATGTCAATGAGCTCAGCGTTCAGGATTTTTCTACAAGCATCGATGAAAACCCAATCAATGGACAATCCATAGGTACTGTTCAAGCTACCGGAGATGCCACATTAACCTACAGCATTACATCTCAAACACCAACAGGCGCATTGGATATCGACACAAGTACAGGCGAATTAAGGGTTGCAGATGCTGTTTTATTTGATTTTGAAACCACCCCAACTATTTCAGCAACTATTTCTGTAGATAATTCCGGTAATGTTCAGACCTTAACTGCAACTATCAACCTGAATAATGTGAATGAATTGAGCATCCAGGATTTCTCAGGAGCCATTGATGAAAATCCGAATAATGGACAGCCCATTGGTACTGTGCAAGCAACTGGTGATGGTACACTAGCATATAGCATTACTTCTCAAATACCAGCAGGTGCTTTGAGTATAAATGCCAGCACAGGAGAATTGATAGTAGCCGATTCTTCGGCATTTGATTATGAAATCAATACGTCTGTTACAGCAACAATCTTAGTGGATAACTCAGTAAGCACAGAAACGGCCTCAGTAACAATTGAAATCAACAACAGGCATGAGGTGGGTGAATATGCCTTTGGCGGTGTGATTTTTTGGGTTAATGCTGAAGGTAATGAAGGCTTAGCATGCACAATTAATGATCTCAATGGTGGCAATACTACCACTTGGTACAACGGTGCAAATATTGGAACCGGGGCAACCGCAACAGCTATTGGAACAGGGCAGGCAAATACAACTGCTATTGTTACCAGTCAGGGTGCCGGAACCTATGCCGCCTCACTTTGCGATGATTTAACTCTAAATGGTTATTCAGATTGGTATTTGCCTTCAATTGATGAATTGGGTGAAATGTATACCAACCGCGATATTATAAATGCTACGGCCGTTGCAAATGGAGGAGCCAATTTTTCGGTTATAACATGGAGTTCATCTGAAGATCCTTTTAGTATAGACAATGCTTTACTCTACTTTTTTATCGATGGCCAAATTGCATCAGTACTTCAAAAATATTACCCAGGTAACGTTAGAGCTGTAAGGTCTTGGACGGATTTTTAGAGCAAAGTAACATAAACTTAAAGTATTCAGGCCACCTTCAAATTAATAAGGTGGCCTGTTGCTTTTTAGAAGATCAGATACCCTTAAGCAACCTTGCGATACTGAGCTTTGCCCAAGTTTGAAATAATTCAATGAAATAGACTAAATTATTATGGTTATATATAGTCAATTGTGCAAGCTAATTAAGGAGTTGGCTATCACGTGTTAGAAAAAGCAATTGATGTCTTCTGGGTTACAATAAAATCGAATTTACTAACGTAAAATAATGCTTCAAAACAATAAATTGAAGTGGTATGTAATTTAAAGAAAAGTAAAATTTACCTGTGTTATTTTATTAGAAAACCTATCTTTGCAGCGCTATAAGGCGATGGGGCGTTTTTATTCTTCTTAAGGCCTTTAGATGTAAACTGTTAAACAATATCTTGTTTCGGTTTTCTAAAATACAACATATGGTGGTTACAGAAATTTAATAAATTAAAGTACCCCAATTTTTATTGTAAAATACGTTGGTCGCGTAGCTCAGCTGGATAGAGCAACTGCCTTCTAAGCAGTAGGTCAAAGGTTCGAATCCTTTCGCGATCACAAAAAACATAAGCCGTTATTCGAAAGAGTAATGGCTTTTTTGTTTTTACAAATAATAATGAATGTAAGATTCTTCTTAAGAAAAAGTGAAGTTTGGTTTAGTTTAACTATTCCTACATATGTTCTAACTTTAAATGTTGAATATTTTTTAATAACGGTTCAAATGGATAAGATCTTTAAACAACAAAAGCACGAATTAACAGAGCATTATATATACATGGAGCTTGCCTCCTTAACAAAGGACGAGGAAAACAAAAAAATACTTAGTGAAATTGGAGAGCAGGAGTTGGAACACTATGAGTTCTGGAAAACAGTAACTGGCAAAGAAGCTGAGCCTGATCAAAAGCGGATTAGAAAATACAAAAGATTGGCCAAAACCTTTGGCCTTTCGTTTGCTTTACGACTTATGGAAAGAGGAGAAGCGGATGCTTCGGAGTTCTATGATTCTATTTCGGGCGTGCACCCCGAAGCACTCCGTATTAAGCAGGATGAAGAAAACCACGAAGAAAAACTCATTGGAATACTCAATGATTATCGGCTGAATTATGCCGGAGCCATCGTCTTGGGGCTCAACGATGCCCTGGTCGAATTTACAGGTACTCTTGCAGGATTAACATTTGCCTTTGCCAATAACCTGATTATTGGAAGCACCGGTTTGGTAATGGGAGTAGCTGCTTCTCTCTCCATGGCTGCATCGGGTTATCTTGCTTCGCGTGAAGACGAAGTAGAAGAAACCAATCCAATAACTTCAGCCATTTATACAGGCTCCGCCTATATTATAACAGTTGTATTTTTGGTATTACCTTATTTTTTGCTGAGCAATCCTTACATGGCAATGGGCATAATGATGGCCGTAACAATTGCAATAATTGCCTCATATACGTACTACATTTCTGTGGCAAAAGCCATTTCGTTTAAAAAACGGTTTGTGGAAATGGCTCTAATATCAATTGGTGTTGCAATTATTTCGTTTGGAATTGGCTACTTAATAAAACACGTTTTTGGGGTTGACGTGTAAGCAAGAAGAAAAAAACATTTAGAAAATTGTCTATTAAAGACAACCCGATTGTTCTAAGGTGGTATTTTAAATATTCATGTATTAATTTAGTCAGCAGCAATGATTTAACAAAATGCCCCAACCTCAAGAAACTGCGGTTTCCTTTGAAGAACAAATTGATCTTTCCCTTAAAGATGCTCTAAATCTTAGGGTAAGCGATATTTCTCAATCTATTGAAAACACAAAGAGGTTACTAGAAAAATCGACCAAATCCAACTATAAAAAAGGGCAGGCATATGCTCATTCCTACCTTGCCTTCTTCTACATGATTGTAACAGAACATGTAGAAGCGCAACCTCATATAGATGCTGCTTTGGAATACTTTAAAAAGACCAATGATAAATATGGGCTGGCCTTCACGTACAAAACCATTGGAAGTATCCATTATAAAACCGATGATTATCATATTGGCCTTAAGTATCTTTTGCAAGCATACAATCTATTCAAAGAAATAGATGATGTAATCAACCAATCGAGAACACTAAAAAGTATCGGTACCGTTTATCAGTTTTTTAACGATTATGAAAAAGCAGAAGAAACATATAGGCAATGTATTAAGCTCAGTGATTCGATAAATGACTTAAACGGTATTTCGAATGCACTAAACCCGCTTTCGGGCCTATACTTAAAAGAAGGAGATACTGAAAACGCATTTGAAACTATAAACCGTAGCATTGTACTGAAAAGGCAAACAGAAGATTTAAGAGGATTAGGATTCGCTCTTTACGGAAGAGCTAAGATCTACGACTATCTTGAAGATTACGAGAATGCTGAAGTCGACTATCTTGAAAGCCTGAAAATTCATGAAGAATTGCAGGAACATGTGGGCTGCATGATGGCACTTAATAAATTAGGCCAGTTATACAAGCGATGGGGTAAAACAGAAAAGGCCAAAGAAAAACTGTTGCGATGTGTCGATAAAGGAAAGAACTCACATCATAACCTAATCTTGTACAGGGCCTACAAAGCACTGCATCAAATTGCCAGAGATGAAAACAAAGTGGAAGAAGCACTTATGTACCTTGAGAAGCACAATGAACACAAAGACAAGGTTCAGAAAAGGGATGTAAAGAATGTGATAAGGAGCCTTCATGCCATTTCGAAAGTAGAAATGCTGGAACAGGAAGCCAAATGGCAAAAGGAGAAGAAAGAAGAGGTTGAAAAGAAAAACAAGGAGTTAGACAACTTTGTCTATAAGGTTTCTCACGATCTAAGAGGCCCCATTTCCTCGCTTATGGGTCTCAACAATGTAGTAAAGCTGGATATTAAGGACGAAAAATCACTTAAATACTTTGGCATGTACCATAGCCAAATCCAGCGGCTCGAAAACATTATCCTTGATTTTATTGACCTAACCCGAATTAAAGAATCTAAGATTGTTAAATCCAAGATCGATTTTAACCAGTTGATCGACCAATGCATTAATGCATATAACTACATGCCCAACTTTGATTCAATTAATTTTTCAATCAATGTAGATAAATCACTTGACTTTCACTCTGACAAGAGCTCGGTAAATAGCATTATTCAAAACCTAATAGAAAATGCTATAAAATATACCAGCTTAAAAAATTCGCCCTTTGTTGAAGTAGATGTCTCCTCCACAGAGTGTAAAGAATATGTTAAAATTATTGTCAGGGATAATGGGATTGGTATCCAGGAAGAATATAAAGGAAAGATATTCGATATGTTCTTTAGAGCGAATTCAGAAGTACAGGGTTCCGGGCTTGGCCTGTATATTTTAAAAACTGCCACTGAAAGGCTTAGGGGTGAAGTTGAGCTGGAATCTGAGTATGAAAAAGGTACTACCTTCACCATTACATTGCCTCTTAAATAGCCTAAGTTGCTGAAAATCCGTATATAGGATTGGGTTGTGTGACCAAAATCCTATTTTATTAGTTGCCACCCGTTATTTTTACTTAAAATTCAATCATCATGAAAATTGTTAAGTTTTTCCTGCTTATAATTTTGGGTGCCTCAACCAGTTGTACTAATAATACTGTTCAACCAGAAGAAACAGCAATAGAGTTGCAGTTTTTACACAATGTAAATGGTGATCCGTTAGAACTCGATAATATTAAATACACCAATGCAGTTGGTCAAACCTATAGCATTAAAACAGTGAAGTATTTTATCTCAAGGGTTACCCTTCATAGAACTGATGGAGCAGACATAACGATTCCGGATATTCATTATGTGGACATAAGAGATGACGCAACTCTAACCTATGAGCTTTCTGAAAAAATACCTTACGGATCCTATTCGGGCATTTCTTTTGTATATGGGCTGGTGCCTGAAGATAATGTAACGGGTAGCCTTGGGCTGGAAATAGACCGATTAATGGAATGGCCAGTACCTATGGGGGGTGGTTATCATTATATGAAACTGGAAGGTGATTACAACGAAGCAGGTAATTTCTTCAATTTTCATTCGGGAAGTTTGGATGGAGTTGATTACGCAATACATGTAGATCTTCCCAATTCAGCTTTTGATGCAAACACTTCTAAACTGAATGTTGGGTTGGTAATGGAAATAAGCAATTGGTTTAAAAACCCTGTTGATTGGGATTTTGCTTACTGGGGTTCTGGAATTATGGGCAATGCTGATGCCCAGGCGACTGTACAAAAAAATGGAACTGATGTATTTTCAGTTAGCTTTCCTTCATCAACATTATGAACTATAAAACAGCAGGCGGTATTTTTTTGCTGGCTATAGCCATGCTTTCATGCAAATCGGATGAGCAACCTGCCTATACCCCTACTTCTTACGATCTTCAAATACCTGAGGGTTTTCCTGAAATGGAAATACCTGAAGGCAATCCAATGACAGTTGAGGGAATAGAATTAGGCAGAAAGCTCTATTACGACTCTATTCTTGATCAAAATCAGGATCGTGCATGTGCTACCTGCCATGTGCAGCAGCGCTCTTTTACTTCTGGCCCTGATGTGTTGCCACATGTAAATCTTGGCTGGACATACAACTGGCTATGGAAAGGAGATGTACAAGGAAGTTTGGAAGACATCATGGAATTTGAGGTTCAGCATTTCTTTTTTACCAACCTTGATAACTTAAAAAGCGATACGGAATACCCTGAGCTTTTTAAAAAAGCGTTTGGCACAGACGAAATAACCTATAAAAGAATTGAAATGGCCTTAGCCCAATTCTTACGCACCGTTAATTCCGGTAATTCCAAGTTCGATAAAGTGCAAAGAGGTGAAGCTCAATTTACCAACCAGGAAAACCTGGGCTTTGAGCTGTTCTTTACCGAGCGGGGCGATTGCTTCCACTGCCATGCCACAGCCTTTTTTACCGATGGCCTGTTGCATAACAATGCCCTGGATGCCAACCCCGACCCGGGCCATTTTGCCATCTCTGGCGATTCACTGGATTACGGAAAATTCAAATCTCCTACGCTAAGAAACATAGAATACACTGCACCCTATATGCACGATGGTCGATACGCTACCCTCGAAGAAGTAGTTGATTTTTACAGCGAAGGTCTTGAAAAATCACCAACCGTGGACCCGCTCATGAAGCAACTAAGTAAAGGGGGCGTTCAACTGACAGATGAAGAAAAAGCAGCGCTTGTGGCTTTCATGAAAACATTATCGGATCCTGATTTTATTCAAAATCCGGAGTTTTCGGGTATTTTTTAATAAGTAAAAAATCAGTTACTTTAACTTACGTTCATTTAAAACATATTTTATGAAAAGTATAATTTATATAATTATTTCAATTACTCTTTTTGGATGCGCTAATCAAGGACCAGATCCAGTTGACGAAAATTCCTCACTCCTCCTTAAAGAAATAACTAAAAATAATATAATAATAAGCTCTTTTAAATACGACTCGGAGAATAAGATATCACAAATAGATTATTTCCTTGACGATGGTACTTTTCAATCAAGAAGGGTTTATAATTATGCGAATGATACACTAATTATCGACTATTTTAATAACATTAATTCCCTGTATCAAAAAGCAAAGTATTATGAAGTTACTAGTGAGTCATTTAGAATAAATTATTACAACTCAGATAATACTTTAAGGGTTTATAGACTTTATACTTTTGATGAACTTAGCTGTAGTTTTTCTAGAATGGATATTTATAATCCAATTGAAGAATTAACATACCAGTCAAATTTCATTGACTTGGACCTGAATTGTAGTTCTGAAGTAACCAGTTATGATTTTATTAATGATTTATCGTTTAAAGAATATATTTACAGAGATAATAATCATGGATATCTTCAACAAACACGCGCTTACTTTTTTAGATCTGAAAATTTGGGTAATATAACTAAACGCATTTATGAAGATGAAAATAGTCAAACTATAACATCTAAGTCATATTCATCGTCATACAAATACAACTTTATAGGATACCCAACATATGAAAAAAGGACTTATTTCGATGACAATATAGAAGAATATGAGTTTACTTATTATTAAAGGTATTCTTCTCCCTTCAACCGTTTCACATCCTTAACGATGGTTCGCATTTGTTGCTCATTACCACGTTTACATATCAAAAGGGCATTTCCATTATCTGCCACCAGGTAATTTTTCAATCCTTCAACCACAATTAGCTTATCCTTAGGGCCATTAATAATGCAATTTTTTACATCATAGGTAGTAATATTGCCCCCTAACACGTTCTTATCTTCGTTCTTGTCGCGCAGATCATAAATGGAATCCCATGCGCCCAGGTCGGACCAACCAAAATCTCCAAGTACAACCCACACATTGTCTGCCTTTTCAAGAATGGCATAGTCAATAGAAATATTCTTGCATTGAGCGTATGCTTCCGAAACACGTTTCTTTTCTGAAGGTTTATAGTAATCGCTGTACATCTCGCTAAAAGTAGTAGCAATGTCCGTCTCAAATTTTTCAAAAGCATCAATAATTGAGCTTGCCTGCCAAACAAAAAGGCCGGCATTCCATACAAAGTCGCCACTTTCCAGAAATTTTTTAGCCAGCTCCAGCTCAGGCTTTTCGGTAAAGGTCTTCACCTTTTTCACACTTTCATCAGCTTCGTCCACATACTGGATGTACCCATATCCATTCTCCGGCCGGTGTGGTTGAATACCAATAGTTATCAACTTATTACCCGACTCGCTTGCCTTTAAAGCAGTACTGACTGTATCAATAAACTTTGATTCATTAAAAATGGCATGGTCCGAAGGGGTAACAATAATATTTGCATCCGGATTCTTACTGGCAATTTTGTACGAAGCGTATGCCACGCAAGGTGCCGTATTGCGTTGAAAAGGTTCCAGTAACATTTGATCTTCAAAAATTCCCGGAATCTGTTCTTCGATAAGCTCTTTATAACGTTCGTTGGAAACGATGTACACGTTTTCAGGCGGAACGATTTCGAGGAATCGTTCATAGGTAAGCTGCAACAAGGATTTACCACAACCTAAAATATCAAGAAATTGCTTTGGCTTGGATGTTCTGCTGAACGGCCAGAAACGTGTTCCAACCCCTCCTGCCATTATTACAACGTAATTATTCGTATTCATGTATTTGTTCTTTCATTTGCCAACATACGCGTATCGTATGAATGGCTACAACTTTGTTATTAGTTGGGCCTTCAAAGTTCTACAAAAAATACGAATTGCCTAAATGATGTTGCATTATCTTAACAATACTTTAGAGTAAGAAAATATTCTAAAAAAACCTGTTTTATATTACCTTAAAATGAACTTTGTTAATAAATTTACTAAATGCACGCGTAGAGATGTTCTAATAGAATTGAGTAACTAAAACGATGTTGAGATGACAGAGCAGTTAGAACATAAAGCCAAGGAAGTTTTAAAACAAGTTTTTGGTTTTAGTGGTTTTAGAGGCACGCAAGAGCCCATTATCAGGAATTTGCTTGACGGCAAGGATACCTTTGTTATTATGCCTACAGGGGCTGGTAAGTCATTATGCTACCAATTACCTGCAGTTGTAATGGAAGGCACTGCCATAGTTATATCCCCATTGATTGCATTAATGAAAAACCAGGTTGATCAATTGCAATCACTTGGAGTAAATGCCCAGTTTTTAAACTCTACTCTATCAAAGAGTGAGGCCAATAAGGTTAAAAAGGAGACGATTGCCAAAAAAGTCAAGCTGCTTTATGTAGCTCCGGAATCGCTCACCAAAGAAGAAACCGTATCCTTTTTGCAAGACGCTCATATTTCATTTATTGCTGTGGATGAAGCTCACTGTATTTCTGAATGGGGACATGATTTCAGACCTGAATACAGGCGAATAAAAACGATTGTGCAGCAATTGGGCGACCATCCTATTATTGCGCTTACCGCAACGGCTACTCCTAAAGTGCAGCTGGATATAATGAAAAACCTGAGCATGGAGGATGCCGCCCTGTTCAAATCTTCATTTAACAGAACCAATCTCTATTACGAAATACGCCCTAAGCAAGATATCAAAAAACAGCTAATACGCTTTGTAAAAGAGCAAAAAGGTAAATCGGGGATTGTTTACTGCCTGAGCCGCAAAAAAGTTGAAGAAATAGCCGAATTCCTGAAGGTTAATGATATAAATGCCGCACCTTACCACGCAGGGCTGGATGCCAATGTGAGAATACAGAATCAGGATGGTTTTCTCAATGAAGACATTGACGTAATAGTAGCAACTATCGCTTTTGGAATGGGAATAGACAAACCCGATGTACGCTTTGTGGTGCATTACGATGTTCCAAAATCTCTGGAAGGCTACTATCAGGAAACAGGGCGTGCAGGAAGAGATGGCATTGAGAGTAAATGTTTGATGTTCTTTAGCCACAACGACATCACCAAGCTGGATAAATTCAACAAAGACAAGTCGGTACAAGAGCGCGATAACGCCCGTATTTTGTTGCAGGAGATGACGTCCTTTGCGGAGTCTGCTGTATGCAGAAGGGTGCAGCTACTTCATTATTTTGGCGAAGCCTTTGATAAAAAGAACTGTAATAAGTGCGACAACTGTCTGCACCCAACGGACCAATACCAGGGCAAAGACCATGTTGAGCTGGTATTGAAAACCGTAAAAGCTATTGAGGAGCGCTTTGGAATGTTACATGTTGTAGATGTAATCAAGGGAAACCCAACCGAGTATGTGCAAAGCTATAGCCATGATAAACTGGACGTTTACTCCAAAGGTGATATGGAGACAGAAGATTTCTGGCGTTCCGTGGTTAGGCAAACAATGCTGGCCGGCCTAATCGAAAAGGATATTGAAAATATTGGGGTAATTAAGTTAACGGATAAAGGAGCAGAATTTCTCAAAAACCCTTATTCCATTACCCTCTATAAAAATCATGATTTCAACGACCTTAAACAGGAAGACGAAGAGATTGATTCTACTCCAATTGAGGCTACCGCCTACGATGAGAAATTATACGAAATGCTGAGAGCATTGCGTAAAAAAGTAGCAAAGCAAAAAAAACTTCCTCCATACGTTATTTTTCAGGAGCCATCACTCGAAGAAATGGCCACCACCTACCCTTGCACCATTGAAGAGCTTACAAGTATTACGGGTGTTGGGCAAGGAAAGGCAGAAAAGTTCGGAAAGGAGTTTGTAACACTGATTGAGCAATATGTTGAAGACAACGATATTATTACAGCTGCAGACGTTACTGTAAAAACAACGGCCAATCGATCGAAAAATAAAGTATTTATTATCCAGCAAATAGACAAAAAACTGGAGCTGGAAGATATTGCCGAAGCCCTTGACCTATCCATGGATGAAGTATTGGAAGAAATAGAACATATTGTAGCTTCCGGAACCAAGCTAAACCTCAATTATTATATTGATCAGGTGGTAGATGAAGATAAGCAGGAAGACTTGCTTGATTATTTCATGACAACAGAGTCTGGAGACCTGGAAGAAGTTCTTGAAGACGAGGATATTGAAGATTATTCTGAAGAAGAGATTCGCCTGATGCGAATAAAATTTTTGTCGAAGTACGCAAATTAGAGGTGGTGAACCCATATTTGCATAAAACAATTACACATGAATATTTTGGTTGTAGGCTCAGGAGGGCGTGAACATACTTTTGCCTGGAAGCTGGCACAAAGCGGACATTGTGATAATCTTTATGTGGCCCCAGGCAATGCCGGCACAGAAACAATTGCAACCAATCTTCCCATTGAGGTAACCGATTTTAATGCGCTGGCAGCAGCCATTGAAACATACCAAATCAATATGCTGGTCGTTGGCCCTGAAGACCCGTTGGTAAAAGGCATCGTTAACTTCTTTAGGGGTCAGAAAGAATTTGATAAACTGATTATTATCGGGCCTGACCAGAATGGTGCCCAGCTGGAGGGAAGTAAGGATTTCTCAAAGGTATTCATGAACAAGTATGGCGTTCCAACCGCTAAGGCAAAAACATTTACTGCAACCCAATACAACGAAGCACTAAGTTATCTTGAATCTCAGGACTTGCCCATTGTATTAAAAGCAGATGGGCTGGCCGCTGGTAAGGGTGTAATTATTGCTACCACCATAGAGGAAGCTAAAGAAGCCCTGAAGGAGATTCTTGTTGATAAAAAATTTAGCGATGCCGGTAACAAAGTGCTTATTGAACAATTTTTGAAAGGTATTGAGTTATCGGTATTTGTGCTAAGCGATGGAGAGCATTATGTTATTTTGCCGGAGGCAAAAGATTACAAACGTATTGGCGAACAGGACACTGGTCTTAACACCGGTGGTATGGGAGCAGTTTCTCCTGTACCGTTTGCTCAAAGCAAATTCATTAAAAAAGTGGAAGAGAAAGTGGTTAAACCTACTATTCAAGGTTTGAAAAGTGAAGGTATTGACTACACAGGGTTTCTCTTTATTGGTTTAATGAATGTTGATGGAGAGCCCTATGTTATTGAATATAACGTTCGTATGGGGGATCCTGAAACACAGGCTGTTCTGCCTCGTATTGACTCAGACCTTGTAGAGCTTTTTACAGCAGCCGGTAATAAAAAACTAAATTCATTTTCGTTAAAAATAAGTCCTAAAACAGCCACCACAGTTGTAGCGGTTGCAGGAGGATATCCGGAAGGATATGAAAAAGGAAATGAGATTTCCGGAACTGAAAAACAAGTGAATGATACTATGGTTTTTCATGCAGGCACGAGGATTTCCGAAGGAAAGGTGGTAACCAACGGAGGACGTGTACTTGCCGTAACTGCATTGGCAAATAGTATTCAGGAGGCTAAGAGCCTCTCATACAATAGATTGAAAGATATTTCATGGAAGGGAATCTACTACAGGCGGGACATAGCGGATGACTTGTTGGCCTATTCGTCTTAACCTCTGGCAAAATCTATTGGTATTATGCCCAACATACTCGTATTTTGTTAGAATAAATAAACGGAATGTCTGCTTGTAATACATGCTCTTTAAATAAAGAAACAGCCGGTTGTGGAAACAGCAAGGGATGCCTTACGGGTGGCTGTAACAGGCTCAATGTATTCGACTGGCTTTCAGACATGAGCCTTCCTGCCGATCAGAAATACGATGTGGTTGAAATCCGTTTTAAAAGCGGGCGAAAAGAGTTTTACAGAAACAAGGAAAAACTACCTCTGACCACCGGAGATGCTGTGGTGGTGGATGTTCCTAACGGCCACCATATTGGGTATGTGTCTCTGCAAGGAGAGCTTGTTCGTCTTCAAATGAAGAAAAAAAGCATTGAAGATGATGAAAACATACGCCAGATATATCGGGTAGCCTCAGAGCGTGATCTTGAAAAATACGAACAGGCAGCCAGCAAGGAAACTTCTATTTTATACAGAAGTCGCGAAATTATACAGAAGCTCGAATTGAAGATGAAGCTCACAGATATTGAGTTTCAGGCAGATAATACCAAAGCCACGTTTTATTATTCGGCAGAAGAGCGTGTTGATTTCAGACAGTTGATCAAAGATCTGGCCTCGGAATTTAAAATCCGGGTTGAAATGAAGCAGATAAGCTTGCGGCAAGAGGCTGGAAGAATTGGGGGAATAGGCTCATGTGGCCGTGAACTTTGTTGCTCCACCTGGCTTACCGATTTTAAAAGTGTTTCTACAAGTGCAGCCCGTTATCAAAATCTGTCACTCAATCCAAGCAAGCTTTCCGGTCAATGTGGCCGATTAAAATGCTGCCTGAATTACGAGCTTGATACATACCTTGAGGAACTTAAGGATATACCTAAACTAAAAGGTAATCTGAAGACTAAACATGGAGAAGCAAATCTTCAAAAAACAGATATTTTTAGAAAAATAATGTGGTTTGGTTTTGATGGTGAAAACACCTGGCATCCCATTACCATTGAGCGGGTAAACGAAATTATCAAGCTAAACGAAGCAGGTGAAATACCCGAAACACTTCAGGTGGATAAGGACCTTAGTAAGCTGGTAGAAGCACAAGCCCTTACCAACGACCTGGAGCGCCTTGATGAGAAATACAAGAAAAAGAAGAAAAAGAAACGAAAGAATAGAGGAAACGCTCCTCAATCAAATCAGCCTCAGAACAGGCCTGAAAACAAACCTGAAAATAAACCTGATAACAAGAAACCAAGGAACAGGGAAAGGAAATTCGGAAACAGAAAAAACAGGGATGGTAAATGAGAAAATTAGTCCTGCTAATAATTCCGGCTTTGTTTTTTATATCGTGCGACCCTGCCAGGGTAAGTGAAAAACACAACGACATTGACAAGTATTGGCTGGCTGATTCCGTTGCCAGATTTGAGTTTCAAGTACCCGACTCAAATCAAGATTATAATTTGCTGTTTTACGTACGCAATGGGGTTGATTTCCCACACTCAAATCTTTATTTCAAGTACTTTCTTAAAGATAGTTTAGGAACCGTACTAGAGTCAGAACTGGTCAATTTTCAGTTGTTTCATCCCAAATCGGGCTACCCTCTTGGCAATGGAGTGGGCGATCTTTTTGAACATGATTACGAGCTGCTGGCCAACTATCGTTTTCCCTATTCCGGACCTTATGAAATAGACTTTCAACAATACATGCGTTACGATTCTCTACCCGAAATATATTCGGTAGGTTATCGACTGGAAAAGACTACTGAGAAATAAGATGAAGGTTTAAAAATCGTGTGATTGCCTCCTGCACGTCCTCACTGTTTTGCCACCATTCTCTTGAGAAGAAACCTGTAAATCGCCAATGGTTTTTGCTGAGTGTAAAAGGTGTGTACGCATGAAGATCTTTCACGGACGGATTTTGAAAATACAGATCGTCATCCGTAAACAGTAAAGCACTGTAGCTATCTGTCTGTTTTATTGTTAAATCAGCAAAGGGAAGCTCACTGGTAAACTCGAATTCAGGATAGGTGGTATTTGCCCACTCCTTCAATTGGTTCTTTAAATACCATGTAGCTCGTTCATGAGCAGGTTTTACAGGTTCTGAAACATAGCTACCATCCGACACCGTTTTGGCAAACAAAAGATAGTCTTTCAATAATTTTGGACCTCTGTTTTTTACATTTTCAACTTTCAGTTGATCCGGCCAAATGCTCGTTACCATTAGTATGCGATCACGTGCTCGGCTAATAGCCACATTCAGCCGATTTTCTCCACCTTCCAAATTTAAACTGCCAAACTGCATCATCATCTTTCCGGCCTTGGTAGGAGCATACGCTGTGCTAAAAATGATAATATCACGTTCATCACCCTGCACATTTTCAATATTTTTAACCATCAACGAATCAGGAATCGCAAAGCCTTTTTGACTTACTTCTTCATCCAAAAGATCCAGTACCAAATCCTGCTGACGGGCATTAAAAGTTACCACACCAATGTTCTTTTCGGGCTGTTCTTGAGAATAGTGCCGTATCAATTCGACTACTTTTCTAGCTTCCTCCAGATTTGAATTATTCTCCCAAACACCTTCCATTTTAATATATTCAATGGCAGGTATTGGTTCATTGATCATTTCCTTATCTGGCAAAAGTTTAAGTCTGCCCTCATAAAAGTTGGTATTGCTAAAGGCAATCAGTTCGGGTTTTCTGCTTCTATAGTGGCCCATCAACGAAACATTCATCAAATACTGCTCACTAAGGTCAAGCAGTGAGTCCACTTCCAGGGCAATCTCATCTTCCTCCTCTTCCCACCGTGCCTGGTACAGATCGTTAGGTCTTAGCTGCTGGTTATCACCGGCCACCACCAGTTGGTTGCCACGGTACATAGCCGGTATGCCACGCTCTGTAAAACATTGTGAAGCCTCGTCAAAGATCACCAGATCAAACAGTTTTTCCATTGGAAAAATAGCAGATACAGCTTCCGGTGAAGCCATCCAGCACGGAATCAGATCGAACAATTCGTCCGAATGATGGGCTATTAATTTTCGCAACGGCCAGATTCGCCTTTGTTTGGTTACCTGATGCTTGATTTCACGATAAGTAACCATGTTGTTAAGCCGGTTGTACTCAATATTTTCATACACACGCTCCCTGGCTCTAACCAAAAGAATTTCATTACTTATCCTTAGCTTTTCACGAATGTTATTTTGAAGATCGGCCTCCATTTGTCGGAACTTGCGCGAAGAAACTGACCGAAGAATTGGGTATTTGGTTTCCATATGGTCGATCCAGTGCAAGCGAAGGCTATTAAGCAAAACCTTTTCAAATTCATCCGCATCGAATTCCTTCAAAATCTCAAGTACTGTATTTGCAACATCCACTTCATATTGATGCATTTCCTCACGAAGTGAATCGAAATCACACAGTTCATCAAAGTCATGCTCCAGCGTAGTCTTAACTTTATCCAGCCATTCATCATCAACTGTAATTTTTCTAAGCTGGCTTTCATTAAAGAACATGGCCCAGCGGTTCCATGCATCGGGAATATGATCTATTACCTTGTAAAGCGCTTCGATCTTCTCAATTAATTCTTCGTATTCTAATTGCTCTGTATTGAAATACTCAGTGAAATTCCTGTAGGAATAAAAAATAAGTTTGGACTTAAAGGCTTCTTTAAGCCCATGGTACCAGTTCTGCAAATCACCCTTGGACAAACGGCCACTGTAAGGCTCAACCCAACCTTTTTCCTGAAGCAATGACAAATTATGTCCAAGATTCAACCGGTTATCCACCATTTGGGTTAGTGTTTTGAGGCCGGCCCTGTTTGCCTTAAGATTGTTTTCCAACAAAACAGCCCGAACGCGTTTCCTGTCTTTTGAGAACAACCTCCACCTAATGTATTTCAAAAAATTCCTCCTGGATTGAATAGCTATTTGGAGCGAGGCCTGAAACTGGCCCAGTTGTTCAGGACTCAGAGTTGCCTCAACCCCCACCTCACGGAAACACGTCATCACATTTCGTTCATGGTCTGACAACCAGGTATAATCTGTTTCCTGTGTGTGAACCCGCATTAGTTGTTGAAAGAATGAATATACTTCAGGATTGCGAAGCAAAGCGAGCAACTCCTTGGCCCTCTCTTTTTTGCTTAAAATACTGATACATTCTTCCAATTGAATGGGGTGATTTACCACAATTTTCGTTTGCTCTTCTACTGCTTCCTTTACACGCGGTATTTCATCCAAAAACTCAAGCATCCGCTTCAGGGAGGTGATGTCATACTGAGAAAAAGAATTTCTTTCCAGCAATGGATATTCCTCACTTTTGAACGTGGATGCATATTCACTGTACCTCCTCATTCGGGAAAGAGGTTCCAGCATATCGGAAAAATTGAAGTACTTGTACTCCTGTTTTACATTAACAGAAGCACCTTTTGCTTCAGAGGTAAGATAAAGTTCCTTTACTGAAACCCCACATTCTGATTCATCGAACAAAGCAGAACGAAATTCTTCCATCTCTTCAGTCAAACTGTCGATCTGACGGGCATACTGGTTAAACAATCGCTCTAGCTGGATCACGTCCAGGCTATTGTTTTGTTGTTTATATTCCTCTATCCGGTCTATCTGACGGGCTATTTTACCATAGAGTGATTTGCGGTCATTTCTAAAATCGTGCACCAGTCCCATAAATTGCTGCATATCCAACTCCTCAAACCTTTGATAAACAACATCCAATGCAGCTCGTTTTTGGCTCACAAGGAGCACGCGTTGCCCACGGGCAACAAAATCAGAGATGAGATTGCAGATGAGTTGAGACTTACCCGTACCCGGAGGCCCCTGTATTACTAAAGACTTGCCCAGCTTAGCCGCCTTCAGTGCGTTCTCCTGGTAGGCATCCATTTTTAAGGGGGTGTAAGTAACTTCTTCCTTTACTTTATTCAGGTATTCATATTTGGATGCGCCCTCATCTACGCTATGTCTGGAAGCAAAGAACTCCTCTAAGTCGGTAAAGTTGGTTTGATTAATAAGTGTATCATAATCCGGAACGAGGTAGGAGCCGCTTTGAGGGAAGATGCCCAGAACGGCTTCTGGAAATAGCTTAAGCTCTCCATCCTTGTGCAACTCTTCAAACGACTGTTTATTGAACTCCACAAAGTTTTCCAACCGGTCGGCAAAGTTGTCGCTATTAAAATTGATCTCAACAGGGCTGTCTTTGAAAAACTGGTAAAGGCTGGTTCTGAACACCAAATGATCTGTATCAAAATCATCGAGGCTTCGCTCCAGAATTTCTTCATCAATAGATACCTCATTGTAGTAACCGTATGCCAGCAGAAACGATTTATTGAGCGTAACACTAACGTCTTCACGCTGATTCAGCACCCATTTTTTACCCATATTCTGAAGCGTAACCGGAAAAAACAGAAGCGGAGCATGAATGTGTGTGCCATCAGAAAATTTGCCTCGTACGTACGGCCACCCCACGTACAGGTCCATAGAGCCATGCTCTTCAAAAAGAAATTTGGTTATCCTGCTAAGGTGTGTTAAGTCCCTGCTTACCCTGTTTACATCTTCATCCCGGCTATCTGCAACAGGGCTAAGCGTTATTTGCTTTTTGCCTTCAATTAGCTTTTGAACAATACCGAACGAAGGTTCTTTACTCAAAAAATCGAATCGGTGTAAATCGATGTGCTGTCCTTTCAAGAGCCTTCGCAGCAACAAAGACTTGTTGTTGGAAGACAAATTCACCAATCTCTTCTGATACGACTTTAGAACATCGCGCATTTTATAAAACTAAGGAAATTCGATTTTCAAAAGGCAAGATAGGGTTCTATTTTTTCCAACCACTTTTTATTTATCGAATAAACGTTAAGTAAAGCCTCCTTATTAGCAAACTTACCGTGCTGGTTGCGATAAGCAACGATCAGTTTTGCCTGTTTCCAACTAATATATGGATGAGCAGATAGCTGTTTTTCATCCACTGAATTGATATCAATCTTAATGGGCTCAAAATCAGGTTTGATAAATGCGGTTTCCATTAAGGTAGAGATTGCCGTAGAATCCAGGTTATAAACTTCGTGCAATTGTTGTGCGTTTATAAACCCTCCCAGCTTGTCGCGATAGACGACAATCCTATTGGAAAGCACGCTTCCTATTCCCTTAATAGTTTGAAGCATGGAGGTATCCGCAAGGTTTAAATCAAATTGGGGCAATGGCTTATTTTTTACCTTTTCGTAAGCAGGTTTCTGCTCGTTTTCACTCTTAGTTACTTTTACCTCATTCACTTTCGTAGATGGCCTTATATGAACATAAGGAGCTACTTTCTTGTACAAAGAATCCGGGAAATTATAGAGCTTAAGCAAATCTTCCTTTTCCTGAAACTTTCCACCTTTATCCCGGTAATTGATCAATTGGCGGGTCAACCAATCCGGAAACCCCAGCCTGATAAGGTCCTCATGTGAAGCCTCGTTGGGGTCAAACTCAAAATATTCAGTAGTGGCACTAACTTCCTTTGGGCTTTCTTTACCATTTCCCATTATCCGTACGAGGCTATCCAGCAATTGAGAGTCCTTTTCGTAATTGCTATAGGGGTTTCGGGTTACTCTGTCAACCACAAATAGTGAGAAGGCACAAACCGCAGCCGTAACGATGAGCCATGTAAAACCTGAAAACTCGCTTGAACTGATCCCCAACAACGAAGTAAAAAATTGCCTGATCTTATGCATTACGAACAAGATTGGCATTCCATATGAAAAAGTCAACTAAACCACATCATTTATTGGTTCGTAAGTTCATAGAATTACTTTTGTGCGATGTTTTACAAATGGCTGCTTGCGCTTCTTTTTTTGCCTCAGATACTTTTTTCGCAAGAAATAAAATCTGCTTTTTATAGGGAAAACGATTTGTGGGGACTGGGCTCTGCCAACAACCCAATTACGCCTGCTACGTACGACACACTTATTGAGGTTGAAAACAGCACGGATATTATAGCCCGAAAACACAAGGCGTCCTACCTAGTAAACACAACAGGTGTTGTTTCAGAAAAAGGCAAAGCAATTATTCCATTTGAATACCTGACTATTGCCCCCCAAAATGGAGCTTTTTTGGTAAGCCAGTGGGTAAATGGAGAAACCCGTTGCGGAGTTTTATCTAGCTCCAATGATCCCATATTAAGCATTCGCTTTAAAAGTATAAAGCCCATTCTTAATTTATGGGAGGCGGTTTCTCAAACAGGCGAGTTGAAATTATACGATCAAAGCGGAACAGTCATTTGCGGAGTTGATGCCGACAGTTTGTCTCCAACCAATACCAACAATTATTTATACTCATATAAAGATGGCAAAGTAGGTTTGCTAACCACATCAGGAACTGAAATATCCCCCCCGGGGTATGTTAAGATCGATAAGATTGATAGAAAATGGATGGCTACTCCCTACCCAACCTGGGAAGTAATTCAAGGTAAGGACACCTTACACTACATAGCAGATTCGATTAGAATTTGGAACAATGGTACACTTATTAAAGGATACAGGTATTTGTATTACCTCGAAAAGAACAATGAACGAAAGAGCCAAACCTATAATTCCATCCGGCCAACTAATGACAATCTGGCCATAACCCAACGCAACAAAAGCTTTGGGGTCATTTCAATTTCCGGAAGAGTAATATTACCCACTAAGTTTCAGGATGTTTACGAAACCGATGGGCTGCTTTATGCTAAACAGAACAATCACTGGAGCTTGTACGATTCGTTAGGAACAAAGAAGACAGTATTTACCTACGATTCCATCGGTACAGCTACAGAAGGTTTGTTCCCTATTCTTAGAAAGGGGAAATGGGGATTTATGAACCGACAGGGAGTTGAGGTAATTCATTGTATTTACGATACACCCGCTGTATTCAAAAATGGCAAGTCCGTTATTCGTTATTTTGGCCGTGAAGGAATTATTGACCTTGAAGGTAATTGGGTAGTAAAACCTTTATACAATGCTATCATTGATTATTCTTATGATTTCTACATTGCCCGGTTGGAAGAGCAGTACTTTGTAAAGAGTTATCTGGGTGAAATAATTTACTTTTCTACGAACCCTATAGTTATAGAAAATGGTTCATTTAAAGAAATTAAACCAGAAGATGAAACAAAAACGTATGTTGGCTTAAGCTCTGACGAAGACAATTGGAACATTATCTTTGTTAATGGAAAGTATGGTTTTGAAGGGCCCGATGGTCTTTTAAAAGTAACTTACCGCTATGATAGCTTGCTGCCTTATTACGAAGGATTGGCCGCCTTTAAACTCAGAGGAAAATGGGGGTTTATTGATCGCTACGAACAAATAGTAGTACAACCGCGCTTTTCAGAGGTTTCTTCTTTTTCCAATGGGCTCTCAAAAGTTAAAAAAGAAGGGAATTATGGGCTAATTGACAAAAGAGGGACTTTTGTGCTAAAGCCTAATTATGATGATCTGAAACACATTAAGAATAAAGTATGGCTTGCTACACAACAAGACAAAAAGGGCCTTTATAATGAAAGAGGAGCAGTAATTCTTCACCCGCTTCTGGATAACATTATCTACATTTCTGACGAAATGATAATTGTAGTAAAGAACAACAAGTACGGAGTAGTTGATAGTAATGGGGCAAGTATTTTACCCCGTATTTATGATTTCATAGGATACGACAGTGACCACAACGCGCTTTTGCTAAAAAGAAACCCTGAAAAGCAAATACGTATCCATTAACTATTTATAAAAACCTATTATTGTAGCATTATGGTGTTTGCTTTTGGTGCTGCAGCTGCCTTATTTTTTGAGTTTTTGCTACTAAGTAAAAAACAAAAAACTCTCGCTGATAATGTTTTATCTGTGTGGATGTTTTTTATAGCATTAAACCTATTCCTTTTTTATGTTAACAATACAGAAGCCCTAGCCTATAAGTATCCTTTTTTACTTGGAGTTAATGCTCCCATACCCTTTGTGCATGGCCCCTTTTTATTTTTATATACTCAGGCATTAGCAGGTAACTTAACTCGATGGAAATCGATCACATTCTTACACTTTATTCCTGTTCCGCTATTTTATCTGGCAAACATCAATTTCTATTTAAATTACTCAACAGCTGAAAAAATAGAATTTGTTGAAAAAGTAAAAGCAGGAAATGCTGGACTTTTCTTTTCTATGGCAGCCGTTTTAATGATTGCATCGGCTATAACCTACCTAATACTTACATTTTTTCAATACAGCCGACATCATAAAAACATTGTAAATAATTTATCATTTAATGATGAAAGGGTAAATCTTCACTGGTTGAGAAACCTGCTCATAGGTATGTCAGTAATTTGGTTGGTTGTGATTATAGCCAATCTTAATATTCCAGGCTTGAACAACGAACAGGTAATTTATACAACTGTTGTATTGTTCGTGTTATCCATTGGGTATTTTGGCGTTCGACAGGGAAATATCTTCACGTCTACACCGGTTGCTTCAAAGAACAAAACAGATGAGCAGGTTGAAAAACGGTATGCAAAATCTGGTTTGAAAGAAGCTGATATGGATTCCATTGAAAAAGAATTAAAACATCTAATGGAAACAGAAGAACTCTTCCTTGATGAAAACATTACGCTTCCTAAGTTGGCCGAACAAATCGGCATTTCTGCTAATAATCTTAGCCAGGTAATTAATGACCGGTTTCAAAAAAATTTCTATGATTTTATTAACTCCTACAGGATAAAAAGATTCAAACTTCTCGCAAAGGATCCTAAAAAGAGAAACTATACAATTTTAGCCTTGGCGTATGAATGCGGGTTCAATTCTAAATCATCCTTTAACAAATATTTCAAAAGCGCTACCAACACAACACCATCTGAATATTTTAAGTCTGTTGTGCAGGATTTATAATTGATACGAATATGTCCTCGCCTACACGCTGAGGCGCTTTATATACAAAGACCATTCAGATTTGTCATGAAGTTTAAATTTTAACATCATGACACAAACCTCAACTAAATGGTACACCAACAACCTGACGTTCCTGGTTGGAGGAACCGTTCTTTTGATTGCAGCACATGTAAATCTAAGTATCGAGATATTGGCTTGGTTTGCTTACGTGCCTTACTTTCTATACCTGAGGCGTACTAAAGGAGCCAAAAGCTTTTCGTTTTTAATGTTGTTTGTTTTTATAGGCTGGTCTTTTGCAGTTTTAAAAATACTTACGGGTGATATGCCCTGGTTTTTCGCCTTTCTCTATTCCATTCCTATTACGCTCTTCCACTTGCCCGGTTATTTAGCTTTTCGGGTATTTAGAAATAACAAAAACTGGTGGATAATTGGTGCCGGAGCTTTTGCTGTATCAGAATGGTTGCTTGGCGTTTTAACCCCTTTTGGAACCTGGGGATCCATTGCATATGCACGCGTGGAAGATTCCGCCCTGCTCCAACTAGGCTCACTATTTGGAATGTCAAGCATTAGCCTTGTAATTCTACTTGTTAATACTGCAATAACCTATGTGGCAGAAAAGGGATACACAAAAGAAACACAAAGAAAAATTGTTGCTCCTATTATTTTGGTATTGCTTTCCGTATATACATTCGGATGGATTCGTATTGTGCTTTTCGAAGGAACTGCAAAAGAAACCATAGCTGTAGCCACAATCGATCATGATGTTACAGGCTTCTCTTTTGACCAAACCCAAGCAAGTAGCTTTTCTCAAAAATCGCAGGAGGCAGATATTTTATTAACCACTAAAGCTGCCAATGCAGGAGCAAAGTTCGTTGCCTGGACAGAGGGTTCAACCATTGTGCAACAGGAAAACGAAACAGCCTGGAAGAATCGTTTATCTAACCTTGCAAAAGACCATGACATCCATTTAATTGCTGCTTATGTAGTCCCTTTAAGTACAAAGCCATTGCAGTTGGCAAATAAAATTGTTTGGTTTAGGCCTGATGGCAGCATAGATCATGAATATGAAAAGAACAGGCCAGTGCCAATTGCTGAACCTGTGCGCAAAGGAACCGTACCTCCTCAAGCTGTTTCTGACAATTCTGGTAATATTTACAGTGCCGCTATTTGTTACGACTATGATTTCCCCACCATAGCCAATCAAATTGGCAAGCTAGGCGCTGGTGTGGTATTTCTCCCATCGGGCGACTGGCGCGGCATTGATCCCGTTCATTCGCAGATGTCGGCCATTAGAGCCATTGAAAACGGGCATTCCATTGTACGACCAACCAACAATGGGCTTTCTTCAACTATTTCGCCTATAGGGCGAATAATAGGGTGGCGCAGCGATTACGACACACCTGCGGGGTTTCTTTTATCGGATGTGCCTTCCAAAAAGCTATTTACGCTTTACACTTACCTTGGTGAGTGGAGTATTTTGTTACCTTTTCTCTTGAGCTCAGTAGCATTTTGGTATGGAAGAAAATCTAGTGGCAATCAGAGAAGTTTATTATAATTTCCCTACTCGTAACAAAAGTGGGTAGTTTACTTTCCGCTTTTCAGCATTACCCCAACTTAGCTTCAAATCATCGTAAACTTCATTCAGGGGATTATAGCCATTTTGCTTGGTGAAATGCTTAACAGCTGACCATGTTTTTAAGTAACCAACAAAGTGCTCAAAAGTCCAGCTAAATGTGTTCACAAATTGCGGTGTTTCAACCTCTTGAAAGGGAAATGGTATAGTTTGGTAGCTTTC